>MEOG01000001.1 GCA_001769125.1 Bacteroidetes bacterium GWF2_35_48
CAGGTTTCATCAGATGTTAGCACACAATAAATTCCATCTGCATCCGAGAGAGTTGCATTAGTATATGTACTGCTACTTGTTCCGACAGTTGCACCATTCAAATACCATTGGTATTGCGGGTTTGAGCCTCCATTGACTGGTGTTGCAGTAAATGTAACATTTGTTCCATCGCAAATAGTCGTAGCATCAGCAGCAATCGTTACGCTAACAGGAAGATTAGAATTTACGGTCATTGTAAGAGTGTTTGATGTAGCAGGACTTCCAGTTGCGCAGGTTTCATCAGATGTTAGCACACAATAAATTCCATCTGCATCCGAGAGAGTTGCATTAGTATATGTACTGCTACTTGTTCCGACAGTTGCACCATTTAAATACCATTGGTATTGTGGGTTTGAGCCTCCATTGGTTGGAGTGGCTGTAAGCGTAACATTTGTGCCATCGCAAATAGTTGTCGCATCAGCAGCAATAGTTACGCTTACAGGAAGATCAGAACTTACAGTCATTGTAACAGTGTTTGATGTGGCAGGACTTCCTGTTGCGCAAGTTGCATCGGAGGTCAGTATACAATAAATTTCATCTGCATTTGATAGTAAATTATTTGAGTATGTATTACTATTTGTTCCATCAACGCTTCCGTTTAAATACCATTGGTATTGCGGGTTTGCACCTCCATTGGTAGGTGTTGCGGTAAATGTAACATTAGTACCATCGCAAATAGTTGTCGCATCAGCAGCAATCGTTACGCTAACAGGAAGATTTGAATTTACAGTCATTGCAACAGTGTTTGATGTGGCAGGACTTCCAGTTGTGCAAGTTGCATCGGATGTAAGCACACAATAAATTTCATCTGTATTAGAAAGTAAATTATTTGAGTATGTATTACTATTTGTTCCATCAACGCTTCCGTTCAAATACCACTGGTATTGCGGGTTTGCGCCTTCGTTGGTTGGCGTTGCAGTAAATGTAACATTTGTACCATCGCAAATAGTCGTAGCATCAGCAGCGATTGTTACGCTTACCGGAAGATTCGGATTTACAGTTATTGTAACAGTGTTTGACGTAGCAGGATTTCCGGTTGCACAATTTGCATCGGATGTCAATACACAATAAATTTCATCTGTATTAGAAAGCAAATTATTTGAGTATGTACTGCTGCTTGTTCCAACTGTAGTACCGTTCAAATACCACTGGTATTGTGGGTTTGCGCCTTCGTTGATGGGCGTTGCGGTAAATGTAACATTTGTTCCGTCGCAAACAGGATTATTATCAGGTGCGATCGTAAGACTGACAGGGTTTAAGGCAGCCGGTTTAACTATAACACTTTTGCATTCAGTAATGCCACAAGTACCTTCAGCTCTAACATAATATGTTGTGGTTACGGAAACACTTTGAATTAGAGTATTTCCTGTTCCTACATACGTTGATCCGCATCCGCCTGTGTACCATTCCCATGAGGCACCTGTTCCTAGCGAGCCACCATGTACTGTTAGTGTAAGAGGTTGTTCTTCGCAAACCGGATCGGGATTAAAAGTTACAGAATCAGCCGCAACAGATGGGACACAACTAAATAAAGCAAGGGGAGTACCTGTGAAATCATCCCAGTTTGCTATTGTCAGACTGCTTAAAGCAGGAGATGCATTATTTACTGAAGTAACCGTTCCCGTATTTTCCCATTGATCTGATGGAGTATCATCCCAATGAGCGATTCCGAAAAAAGCTCCGTCATCAACATCGTCAAAATATATGCTTATTGATGCTGCGTCACTACCTGCAATATGATTAATTTTATGATAAAATAAATCATTAATATTTCCGGCTATTCCATCTGTAATGCTCCTGTCAAATCCTTCTGTTGTTGCATCTGCATTCGCCATTCTTACAGAAAAAGAATTTGAACTTGCAGTTGTGGGAGTTATTGCCACAGGTCTGTATCGAAAAATCCCGATGTTCGAGCCAACCGGAAAAAAATAAGGCAAGGGAGTATTTGTCACACGTGTGAGGTAACCCGTTCCCGTACTACTGACGTAGCCTGTCGTCCGTGTGATAGAAGACGTGTCAGCAGATAACACGGACATGGAATAATTTGAAGTATTCAATTCCCTGTCGTTTAATGACAATACTCCCTCTGCCATACTGTTAATATTTAAATTTTTAACCCCTGTTCCCTGTAGATTAAGATTATAGAATAATGTGGGATCTGAGCCTCCTATTGTCTGCATATCACCTTTGAGCGAAACCGTACCAGGACTTGAATTAATAAATGCAGCATTACCTGCATTGTTCGTCCAATTACCGTAAAGGTTGATATCGCCTGAATTGTCAAAAGTTCCGTTGTTTTGATTAACAATGTCACTAGGAACTACTATCCATGTCCCGCTTTTAATTTGAATTTTAACATTGTTATTTATCCAATGTGCCGATTGGGCAAAACAGTTTAATGTTGTAAAATATAAGATTAATGTTATTAAACTCAAGACGATTAATATTGTCCGGCTCACTTCGACCAAATTCAGTACAGGTCTCTCACTACAAGTTTTAGGGATCATAATTATTTTGTATTTAATTTGAATAATCTATATTTTTCCATTTATACTCATTTCTTCCAGATACCTGTTTACTTCACCGGTATTTTCAGGGAATGCAATAATTTTATTTGTTCTTGCATCTACCAGTATCATTACAGGAGCCGAGAGGATAAAATAAGCATTGGCCTCTTTGCTATTTATGCCACCTTCACATCTTATGTGTCTCCATCCTTTCAGTTGTGTTATGGCGTTTTCCCAAATTGAAATTTCGGTTTCGGTATTGTCAAGACTTAGCGCAAAAACATCTACGAGAGGATATGCCCCTGCGAGAGGATACGCTCCATGGGGCGTATTTACAAGCCAGGTGTAAAGGTTATGGACTAATTCTTTACAATGTCCGCAATCGGCGCTCCAAAACAAAAGTAATTTGTAGTGGCTATTAGTTTTGCATTGGTGAAACGTTAACCCTGTTTCAAGACCTGATAGGTTATTAAAACCTGTTAGGTCAGGGTTAATAATAAAATCGGGGGCAACAGTACCTACCACCAGCGTTTTTATTCCGGTAAGTCGTTTTTCTATCGCCTGCCTTTTGTTGGTGAGGCAAGTAGTATCATTGATATAAGACTCCAACATTTTTAATCCTGTCTGCATATTAAAACTCTCATAGCCATTGTAAAAATAGTCCACCATCCAGCCATACACTTTTGGATTTCCAAGCCGGGCTTTTTCTATGGCTTTTTTTCCAATAAGAGGATATAAAGAATCTAAATTTGCCTGAGTTTTAGATAGAGAAGCATACATGTTTACATACGTAGTAATAAAACTTTTTAGCTCATTGGTGTGAAGCAGGAGCGTATCCTGAAAATCTATTCCATCAAAATAATGGGCAATTACATTTTTCAGCCTGTCGATTTCGCTGCCATTAAATGCAATCCGTGGCACATGCTGAAACTGAAAGCCATGGCTTACAAACAGGGCTTTATGCAGGACAGATTGTTCTGTGAGCCATTGGTTGTAATTGTTGCGCCTTTTTTCATATTCTTCAATTCCCTGCATATAAAAGGGCGATTGCGCATCGTCATAATTCATTAAAAAGTTTTGTAATAAGCCCAATTTCTCTTTTTGTTTGCTATTTTCTTTGGTAAAAAGGGCAAACAGCGTATTTTCTTTTTCATCTTTCTGGAACCATGTACTATCGCTATTGTTGCAATATGGCGGGTTTACCCACAGTTCTAAATCCTGATTGGAAATAAAAATGTGTTTTTCGGAAGGATAAGGTGTACTGGTTTCTTTTTCTTTGTAATCGAAACGCAAAATGAATTCGCCGGGTAACAGATGCGCCCCATGAGGCGCAAATACATCAGGTATAGAAATGGTGACGGTTTCACCATTTTTAATACCCTGTTTTTCGATAAGTGGTTTTAATGCATTCGCACCTATTAAAGGCAGCAGTGTTATTTTACTTTCAGACACTCCGCGCAAGTGAATTTTCAAATTTATGTCCTGAGCTAATAATTGAAAATTTAATACCATACAGAGTATAATAGCAATACTTGTAACACTCGTTGTACTTCGACATTTCGACACTTCGACCAGCTCACTTCGGCAGGCTTGTTTCGGCAAGCTCGCTTCGACCAGCTCAGCGCATCGCAACACAACGCTGTGCATCGCAGCGCAGCGCACCGCCTCGTTTACCAAGTTACCTCCGATGCTATTATTATTATTTCCTGTAAATACCATTATTAATTAAGCTTCTTTCTTATTTATTTTTCTTACTAACACTCGCTTTCAACGCAAGTTTTTATTGAACCATAATTTTTTCTATCTTAATTTTCTCTCCTTGATAAATTTTCACCAAATATACACCTTTTGCTTCTTTCTTCAAATCAATATTTGATTCAAAATAGTTTATTTCAGAAGAATATATTATCCTTCCATGTATATTCGTGATTTCAATTTTTGAAATTAGTGTTGGAGATTGAATCATAAAAACGCCATTGCTTTGGTTTTGGGAAATGCTTATTGCGCTGTTTATTAAATCTTCACTTATGCTGCTAATCGTAGGATCAAATTCCCATATACCTAAATAGAAACCCGGACCACACATGACAGGGGGAACACCCATTCCCCAGCAGTCGCCCAAACCCAGGTACCCCTTCCCATTTATTGCGAAACCCACTCCTTCGTCCCACATTGAGCGATCTGGCAGGGTATCCAGTTGCTGCCATGAATCTGATGGTTGGTCATAGGAATAAAATTGATTGTGCATATTAGACATAGTAAACACCGAACCATTAGGGTCGTAATGAATCCCTGAACCATAATAAAATTTTGTTCCTATGACAAAACCTCTGGATAATATTTTCCACATCGGGCAGGACGTTTTCTTTGTCCAGCTATTATTTTGGGGATTATATTCATATACCGTACAACCTGCTAAAGGAGGAGTATTGTAAAATTTATTTCCTCCAATAATATAACCTAAATTGTTTATTGTGAACCCCGTAAAACCCCAGGCAGAATCAAGAATTGGTCCTTTGTTTTGCCAATTGTCAATAATTGGGTCATATTCATATAGATCGTAATTATCACGATAAGAAGAGTAATCGTTGGAACAAACAGTATACCCGGCAAGATACCCTTTTCCATTAATTACAAAACTGCAATTAGTAGTAGAATGTATTGAGTCCCCATTCGGAAAATTTATAGGGAATGCAGCTTTTTGAGTCCAGGTATCAGCAATCGGGTCGTATTTATAAAATCTACCTGTAGATGACATAATATAGCCATTGCCATTTATACTAAAACAAGTTGGATTAGTATTTGTTGAATCTGTAATTGGGAAAGATGCTTTCTGTGTGGTTGTATTATTTATCGGGTCAAACTCCCACCAATCCTGGCAATAGTAATTTGCTAAACCTATATAGGCCTTGTTGTTAATTACGCAAAACCCATTACTTTGAGTATAGCAACTGGGGAAAGTGGTTGTTTTAATCGTCCATTGTTGCGCTATAAGCATATTGGCGCTTTGCAGTGTCAATAAAATAGCTATTACTGCTGTAGAATATAAACTCCTTTTCATATTTTTTATTTTTATGTGATTTATCTATTTTTTGTTTGATAAATAAATTAGTGACAACTCAGTGTTTGCGTTTGTTTCATAATTCCTTTGTATTTATTATGAATATTTTGTATTTTTGCACTTAGACAAGCTCAGTGTGACGAATAAAATTTAATATTATGCAACGATTAATAATTGAAACAGACAGCATAGCCAATGCTAATTTTCTAGCTTCTTTTTTAAGAACTGTTAAATCAGTAAAAAAGGTTGTTATTGAAAAGCCATTCCCGAAAGAGGAACATTTCGACCCTTCGACAGGCTCAGGGCTCAATGTAACACCTGCGGAAGAATACAACTGGACCAACCCTACACGTCCTGCTACGGATAAGGAGTTTGAGCAGCTTTGCTTAGAAATGGATGCTGAAGAAGCCGAGGGCAAATATTTTACGATGGAAGAAGCTAAAGCAAAAACTTTAAAAAGCATAGAGCAATGGAAAAAGAAAAGTTTGAAGTAGTTTTCAGACCGAAGGCATCTGACAGTATTGATAAAATTGTTATATATATTGAAGAAAATGGATACCCTGAAACAGCTATAAAGTTTAGTAATAAACTTTATAAATTCGCTTACTCTCTTACCCTCTTTCCTAATAAATACGCAGTTTGCAGGCATCCACAGTTTGCAAAACGCAATTACCACTGCGCAGTGTTTCACAAAAACTATATCTTTGTATATAAGCTTGTGAAAAACCATCTCGTTATTTATAACATCATTCATTGTAATACCAATCCTGTTTTTCATTCTGTTTAATCCTTCATTTATGCTGATTTTCTGCTAACACTTGTTTTACAACAAGTGTTTTTTGCTTTCCATTCGGCATTGCAAATGCCGCTTAGCAAAGTTTGTGGTTCATTTAATATTTTGTATCTTTGTAAAAAAAATAATGTTATGTACACTGAATACCATATCAATACCAATGCGCTTGATATAAATTTTATAAAAAGCGTTAAAGCCCTGTTCAAAAGCAAATCTATTTCCATTATTATTACAGAAGAGCAGGATGAAACTGAATATCTTTTGCAAAGCGATGCGAACTGCAAAATGCTGGAGGAGTCCATTACCAGCAAAGACGGGTATGAATTTTCAATTGATGAATTTAAAAAATTCAGTAAGGAACTTAAAAATGGGAAACAAGCAGGCTTTTCAAAGCTAAGAAAAGTAAAACTTCTCAAATGAGAAAAGTAATTTTTAAGCCAATAGCACTTGAGCAATATGCCCAATGGACTATAGAAGACAAAAAGGTATTTGACAAGATATGCAATCTTATTGAAGAAACAGTATGTGACCCTTTTAAGGGTATAGGAAAACCTGAACCACTCAAACATCAGCTTAAAGGATATTGGAGCAGACGAATTACAAAGGAGCACCGCCTCGTTTACCAAATTACCTCTGATGCTATTATTGTTATTTCCTGTAAATACCATTATTAATAAAGTTTCTTTTTCATTTAATTCCCCTGCTAACACTCGCTTTCAACGAGTATTTTTTGTTTCTGTCATTTTAAACAACATTTATATGTGTCAACTCTCTGTGTTTGCATTTGTTTTCGATTTCATAATTGTATTGTTACTATAATGAATATTTAGTTTTTTGCTTTCCAAGCGGCATTGCAAATGCCGCTTTGCTGAAGACGCCAGCTGGGGCTAGTCTCTGAGACAACGAAGCGAATAGCCAAATGCCTTGCCGTTCGAGGTTGTTTGACTATAGTCACTTTTGATAAACATCAACCTGCCAAAGTCATCAGAATACCTAGTACTGGACCAGAAGCCGCCCCAGTCACCCCTACTGAGGAGCGGACCATTACCTGGTACGTCAAGATACCCACCAGCATGAAGTTTTAAAGCCGAATTATAAGCGTCAGTGCGATTATTCCATGAACCATTTGCATCGACATCTAACCATTCCGTATAAGTTGGAATACGCCAACCTGTACCAAGTTCTATGGTACAAGGGTCGTTAGCTGCTTGCCAATCGAGGCTTTCTACTATGGAGGAAGTAGTCCATGCCGGAATTGGTCCTGGCTTACGACCCTGTGTGCGGTTAAATTGCCAATACCAACCTGCTGAAGCATCGGTAGCATCGGTAGCTGAACTTGCCTGATTGTCTGCACCAAGATTTTGGGTTATCCAGCATTTAGTAGCACCAGAAAGACTCGATGCTACCGTACCATAATTTACAGACTTTGTTTCTGGCGCTACAGAACCAGCAGTGTGGTTAATAGATAAAGTTCCTCCACAACAGTAAGTTGTTGTAATCACCACATCGTCTGTTGAAGCAGCACAGGGAGCATTGGAAATTGTCCAGCGCAGAGTGGCTGTTCCGGGTACTGCTAAGCCTGTGACTCCCGAAGTGGCAGAACTTGGGGTAGTTATTGTAGCTGTGCCGGAGACTACGCTCCATTCACCTGTGCCAACGGTGGCGGTGTTTCCTGCTAAGGTTGCGGTGGTTTCGCCACAAGCTGGGTTTATGTCTGTACCTGCTGCAGCAGTGGTGGGTGTTTCGCTTATAACAATGGCAAAAGTTCTTGCTGTACCATTTCCGCAGGTATTGCTTGGTGTTACAGTGAGTGTGCCGGAAGTGGCAGCAGCAGAGAAATTAGCTGTTATAGAATTGGTGGTGCCACCTGTAGCTTGTGTAAAGCCTGTGCCGGAATAGCTCCATGTGTAAGTTACTCCTCCTACATCGGTAACAGAATATGCT
>MEOG01000002.1 GCA_001769125.1 Bacteroidetes bacterium GWF2_35_48
ACCTGGTCTGATTGTATTGAGGAGAGGCCTTGAACGATTTAGTTACATTTTAGAAGGCTATTTGCTAATAAAAGATATGGGTACACGGTAGGACTAAGTCGAGCGCAAACTAAAGGTTGTATTCAAGAACACACTCACAGATTAAACAACTTCATCATAAACTTCATATTAACATTATTGCAAATATCCCTTGCCTCCGGTTTATATAAAAAATCAATGGTTTCTTTATAATTTTCCACAACTTTATTTCTCACAATTTTTAAAGTGGAATTCATCATTTTATTTTGCTCAGAAAAAGCTTGGTCAAGAACTGCTATATTCGCAGGAAGCCAGCGCTGAGGGAACGTTCCGGCATACATTCCCTTTTCTTTGTATTTGTTTACTTCGTTTTGAAGCAGCAACAAGGCTTCTCTCCTCCCCTCTTCCGAATCGAATGCAATACCACGGCTTGTCAATGCCTTTTTCAGCGCTTCTTTTGATGGTACGATCAACCCGACTGTAAAAGGATTCTGATTGTTGTAAAGCACACACTGGTCAATGAAAGGAGAATGCTCTACCAATGTTTCTTCTATTCCTTCGGGGCTGTATTTCTCGCCATCATTTGCTATGAGAAGACTTTTAAAACGACCCGACACATAAAGAAAACCATCTTTGTCAAGATAGCCCATATCGCCGGTATGCAGCCAGCCATTTTTCAATGCTTCTTTTGTGGCTTTTTCGTTTCTCCAGTATCCGATCATAACATTGTTGCCTTTTACAACAATTTCGCCCTTTTCGCCCACGGACAAAGCCTTTCCATTATCATCACAAATTTTTAATTCCATATTTTCAACGAGAAATCCTGAAGAGCCTAGCTTGTGCTTTTGTGGCGCATTTGAAGATATTATAGGAGCGGCTTCAGTAAGTCCATAACCCTGAAACATGGGCATGCCTATCGCATAAAAAAACTTCTGTAGTTCAATGTCAAGAAGAGCGCCGCCGCCAATAAAGAATTCGAGCTTGCCACCAAAATTATCTCTGATTTTGCTAAAAATAAGTTTATCGTAAATCTTATACATAATCTTATTAAAAAGCTGAAATCCCTTTCCTTTAGTCCATCCATCACCATTATATTCATAAGCAACTTTCAATGCTTTTTGAAATAATTTTTCAACTTTCAGACCTTTTGCGGCGATTCCGCTTTCAATATTTTTTTTGAAATTTTTAGCAAGCGCAGGAACGCTGAGCATAAATCCCGGCTTTATTTCTTTAATGTTAACAGGAATATTTTTCAGTGTTTCCATGGGCGTTTTTCCTGTCTGTACAGAGGCTATACTGGCACCCATTTTAATGAAACAGTACAAACCCGCTGTATGAGCGAAAGCATGATCCCATGGCAGAATTATAAGATTGACAAAATTTTCAGGAATGTACATCAATCCACATGCCTGTTCTACATTTGTAACATAATTCAAATGGGATAAAATAATTCCTTTTGGATCAGCAGTAGTTCCCGATGTATAGCAAATATTTGCGTAATCGTTTTCATCGAGAGATTTCCATCTTTTTTCAAAATCAGCATACCTGCTTTTTAGAAACGCTTGTCCTTTCAGCATTACTTCAGAATAATAAATTTCTCCTGCCTGAAGAATACCAACATCATCAAGTACAATAATGTGCTCAACCATGGGGAATTCTTTTGCCAGTGCCCTGATCTTCGGAAGCTGTGATGCAGATGCAATGATATAGCGGGAAATGGAATGTTCTATTCTGAATTTAATTTCAGGAAGTTCAACTAATTTTATAGATAAAGGAACATTGACTGCACCTGCATAAAGCATTCCCAGCTCACAAATAAGCCAGTCATTTCTGCCTTCTGCCATCAAGGTTATTCTGTCGCCTTTATTAATTCCTAAGCTCAAAAGTCCGGCTGCAAACTGATGTACTTTCTGCTGAATTTCTTTGTAGGAAGATGCTTGATACGCATCTGTTTTTTTTTCCCACATAAGCGGATTGTTGCTGAAAAGAGCAACATGTTCTTCAAAAAAGTGTGGTAAGGTTTTCATTAAGGTTTGTTTAGTTTGGTATTGTAGCAACGTCCCATGGGACGTTGTTACAATATAATCAATCAAAATTCTTTCAAGTGCTCATATAGTCTCATAATAGGCAAGCCCATTACATTGTAAAAAGAACCATCTACTCGCTCAACACCAATGTACCCAATCCACTCCTGCACACCATAGGCCCCAGCTTTATCATAGGGTTTGTATTTTTCGATATAATAATTTATTTCAAAATCATCCAGCGTCTTAAAATACACATCGGTTTTAGCAAAAAAACTTATTTGGGTTTGCTTTGTTGTAATGCAAACGCCGGTTATTACCTCATGTTTATTTCCTGAAAGTTTTGTTAAAATCCTGAATGCATCATCGTGATCAACAGGCTTGCCAAGTACTTCTTTATGCAGCCAAACGATTGTATCTGCCGTGATGATTAAATCTTTGGGTTTAATATTCTTTTTTAATTCTTTCGCTTTTTGTTGTGCGAGAAAAACTGGAATTTCTTCGGGTAATAAATTTTCAGGATATGATTCATCAGCCTCAGTAACCTGAACCGAAAACGGAATATCAAGACCTTTTAAAAGCTGTTGTCTGCGTGGTGATTTAGAAGCTAGAATAATGTTATATTTCTCAAGATTTTTCAGATACATAATTTTTTTTTTACTTAAAATAATTAATTCAAAAATGTACACCCTTGACTTCGACACTCCGGCAGGCTCAGTGCATCGCTCCGCTCAGTCTACGGCTGCAACCTGCAACACTCCCAACCTGCAACCCTGTCTGCCGACAGGCAGGCTGCAACGCCTAACTCCTATCTATTTTCCCCGAAATTTCTTCAACATCATTTTTTCTCCGTCAAAAACTCCATAGGTAAAGTTATTAATCCAATCGCCAAGATTAAAATAAGTAGATTTTTCTGACAGTGGAAATTCAAGAACAATATGCCTGTGCCCGAAAATAAAATAGTCGAAATGTTCTTTTTTCAGAATATTTTTAGCATGCAGTATAAGCCATTCTTTATCTTCTCCATGGAAAGAAGGCGCACCCTGCAGTTTTCTGCTTTTATGCGACCATGAATTCGCAAATCCTACGCCAAAATTAGGATGGATACGCGCAAAAAGCCAATGTGAAATAGAAGATTTGAAAATAAGTCTCAGAAATTTATATTTATAATCTCCGGGACCTAATCCATCACCGTGGGCTATGTAAAACTTTTTCCCGTTAAATTCTATTTTTAAAATACCATCGTGAAGAATGCAGCCTGTTTCCTGTGGTAAATAATCAAAGGCCCACATATCATGATTTCCCCTGAAAAAATGAACAGGAATTCCTATATCAGTAAGTTCAGCTATTTTTCCTAAAACCCTTGTAAACCCACGTGGAACAACATTCCTATACTCAAACCAGAAATCAAAAATATCTCCAAGCAGATAAATTGCTGCAGCATCATTTTTAATTTCATCCAGCCAGGATACAAATAATTTTTCGCGTTCAAGGCTTTTTTTAAAATCGGGAAGCCCTAAATGAACATCAGAGGCAAAATATATGTTTTTCTTGTTTTCCTGCATATTTAAAAATAAACGTTCAAATTTATACAAAAAATATGAGCTGAAAAATATTAATGCTTTGTGTTATTCAAATTGCTTTTTTAGTCTACAGTCTACAGTCTACAGTCTACAGTCCTCAGTCCTCAGTCCTCAGTCCTCAGTCCTCAGTCCTCAGTCCTCAGTCCTCAGTCTGCATTCTGCATTCTGTCTGACTGCCGACTCTTTGACTGCCGACTGCCGACTTTTTTGACTGCCGACTGCCGACTCTTTGACTGCCGACTGTAGACTGCCGACTCTTTGACTGCCGACTGCCAACTCTTTGACTGCTGACTGCCGACTCTTTCGACTGCCGACTTTTTAACTCCTACGACTTCCACCATTTGCATAACATCTTTAATACATCATCTTCGGTAGATTTTTTCTTTGCTCAAACAAATTCAGTTTGTTCAGGTTCAAGGTAAATCTTACTTTCTGAAAATATTCAGGAGCGTACAATTCTGTTGTTTTTTTTAAGTCAGAGGTCATCCATACAGGAAAAAAAGCAGAGCAAATTTCAGGAATCAATCTCAATTCAATACCGGTTTCTGTTACAAAATATAATTTAGAATTAAAGTAATTAACATTAGGGAAACTACCAAAATTGACAAATATTCTTAAAGGTGCCTGAGAAGGAATTGTTGTAGTTAAATTCAACGAAACAAGCCATGAATTGCTTTGCCCCCAGGGAGAATAAACCGTAAATCCACCATCATTTCGTACAAACTGATGTGCCAGAAAATCTTTTTGATTGCTTTGAATCAATTCTGTTCTGCCCAAAAACGTTTCATCAAACATATAATCCTCCATACCTCCGGAACCTGAAAGCCTGAAGTTATAAATTGCTCTATTGGTTTTGTTATATAAGAATCCACCTCCAAAAAGTCGAATCGTGAGTCCTTTTTTTAAGGAATTATAATTAAATTTATATTCCGTCTCAATCCAGCTTTTGATGTAATGATAACCATCAAAGTATCCATGCTGATTATTGATAGAAACAGAAAAAGGATTTATGAATCTGTTGTTTTTGTATGTTGCAATGATATGATTGAAAAAATTATAAGTTCCTTGCTTGTAATTAATATCCGAAGTCGCAATTGAGTTGAAAATAATATGTTTTTCAATAGTTGATTTCATACTTTCTGGCTGCAGGGTAAAATCAATTTCTGTTTTGAATTTTTGAAAATTATCTCCTGTTTGATGTTCATAAGCATATTGAGATGCAGAAGCTGAAAAATCAATATTATGAATAAAACTTTCATTAAAATATGCAGTGTAATTAATTTTCCCACAACCAGCTATATCGTTCTTAACATAACTGTACATGGGCATCAATTGATATTCTAAATTTTTCGCAGGCAGAACGCTGTTATATAGCAACAAACCCGCCATTGTTTTGTTATAATTATTCCAACCCACGACAGGTATAAAATTTAGTTGAGAATATTTTGGATTTTCGATACTTCCCAAAAACTGAAATTTTAATGGCTCAATTTTTTTTAAAATTCCCATTTTTCGTATAATGTTATTTCGCTTGTTTATTTCAGGAACCTCCCACATAGCGTCAATTTCAAGCTTGTCAAAATCTATCCGGTGAATTTTAATCGTTTTTGTTCCGTTAAATCCTTTTTCCCACCGTGTAGAAATTATAGAATCGTTTTGTATTACAGACAGGGGAAAAGGCGCAGCAATTTCTCCGCAATTTTTTATTGTTACATCCCAGCAATCGCCTGTAAAACTAAGAGGATCCATCCCTTTTTTCAGCGATACAATTTTGTAATCAATTTCTTTAGTCGTTTCAATTAAATCTTCAAAAAACCAGGAAAGATCTTCTGAATAATTTTCTTTGAAAACCTGCTTCAAATCATCTGGTTGAGGGTGTTTAAATTTCCATTTTTCGTAATACAATTTCATTACTTTGTCGAAATCTTTTTCTCCCATGTACTTTTTTAAATACATAAAAAGATAGGATGATTTCATGTACAGAACAGCTCCGTAATTGAGTGCCATGAATTTTTCTGAATGAATTCCGACAGGCTGATCAATATGCAAACGTGCAACAAAAAGATATGCAAAATAATCCATAAAACCAAAAGGAAATTTGTCAATTCCCAGCCAGCGTAAATACCTGTCATTACTAAGTTGAAAGGCATTTATTCCCGGATATTTTGCAAGCGTATATCTTTTGTCATAAAAAGAATTCAGCCCTTCATCGAGCCAGGGATGCGCACGTTCGTTGTTTGCAAGAATGCCGTAAAACCAGTTATGACCCACTTCATGAGCAATAACAGTTTCGAGACTAAGTGAATCTCCTGCCCAGCCGATATTCGTAATTGTCGGATATTCCATTCCTCCGCCCGCTCCCAGCGCACCTTCTACCGCGGTACAATTGTCATAAGGATAATCTCCGAGCCACAAGGAATAATAATACACTGCATCATTCACATATTGGATTGCATTTTGCCAAAGCTCTGCCTGAATATCGCTGAAATAAACCCAGGTAGTAACTTTTCGCTTGGTATGCGGAAGAATTACTTCGCCCTTTACTACATGGTAACGCTTATCGGCAAACCATGCAAAATCGTGAATATTTTTTTCTTTATAACAAATTGTTTTGAATTCTCTACTTGATAAAGGGAATCCGAAATTTTCATTTTTAAAAAAAGATTTTCTTCCTTTTGTTTTTTCAGAAAGATCATCAAGAAAAAGCTGTTCGCTCAAGGTTTGAAGATTGCCTGTAGCAGCCACAACATAATTTTTTGGAACAGTAATATATACTTCAAAACTTCCAAATTCAGAATAAAACTCGCCCATATCAAGGTAAGACATAGGGTGCCAGCCGGTTTTATCGTATACTGCCGGCTTCGGATACCATTGCGTAATCTGGTATTGTTGTCCCCAATGACCAAGTCGTGAAAAAGATGACGGAAGTTTCACACGAAAAGGAGTGGAAATATTTATTTTCTTGCCCGGAAGCAAAGGTTCAAGCAGCAAAAGTTTACAAATATCAATATGCTTCGCATCGAATTCCCATTTCACAGAATTGCCATCTACTTTAAAATCCAAACTATCCATATAGCCCCGCTGATTTTTTTCAGCAAAATGAAACCGATCACGCCTTAATTCTGATTGCTGCTTTGCATAAGCTGTTTCATTATTTTTGTAGGCGTTTGGCCATAAATGAAAATAAATTTCTTTTAATGTATCCGGAGAATTATTTATGTACTCCAATGATAAATCGGCATGGAGAAAATGATTTCCATCGTCAAGCGTTACATTGATAACATAATTTACCTCTTGCTGAAAGTAGCTCTGGGCTTTAGTAATTGCTATTGTAAAAAGAAAAAATATGATTAAAATTATTTTCATTCGTCAGATTTGGAAATAAAAAATTAGTTATTAGACATTTTTAGTGGATTTCATGCTGGGCAAAACCCTCAAGATCTCAGTCTGCTATCCCAAGGGAGACCTTGAAGGTTTGTGCATGCTCAGGTTATATTGTCTTTAAAAACTGGCTAACCCAATAAACTTGTTAAAAAGTTTGTTTTTTTAATTCGATGTCTTCCACTATTTTTGGAGAATAACCTAAATTTGTAAAAAACAAAATTAAAATAATATATTAAACATTTCAGACATCAGTCTAAACCTATAAGCTTTTGCAATAATTATCAGCAAAAACATTTAAAATCACGAATTAAATGTATTTTTTCGTAAATAAAAAAGAATGAGAACCTGTATTTTTATATTTGTAAGTTTATTATTTCAATTCAACTTTGCACAATCTGTTAACGATATTTACGATAGCGGGGTTGATAAATTAAAAAGCAATCAGCCGGAGGAAGCGATTAAAAGTTTTTCCTATGTTATTGATAAAGATAAAACGTATTATGAGGCTTACCACGACAGGGGAATTGCTTATACCCGCCTAAATAAATACGATCTGGCAATTGAAGATTTTACAACTGCAATAAAAATAAAAAAAGATTACTTTTCGGCATACAGCAACAGGGCTTTAGCCCTTTTAAAAACGGGAAAAGAAAAAGAAGCTCTTGCAGATTTCGATAAGATAATTACCATGAAGCCCGAATATGTTGATGCTTATGAAAAACGCGGCGATCTGTATCTTGAAATGAAAAATACAGATGCTGCAATAAAAGATTTTTCAAAAGTGATTGAACTGAAACCTGAAAAACAAAATGTTTATTCCAGACGGGCAGCTCTTTATATTCAAAGCAAAAATTACGATGCAGCAATAAAAGATATCAATTTTCTGATTTCAAAAAATCCGAACAACAGTAAAGCAATTTATCTTCGAGGGCAATGTTATTATGAACAAAAACTGTACGTCAAAGCCTGCATTGATTTGACTAAAGCTCTGAACGACCTTAAAGATAAAGAGGAAGAAATTACCGGCTATCTTGCAAATGCATATTTTGAAGATAAAAAATACAATGATGCGATTAAGCATTACACCTCATTATACACTAAATTCAAATCAAAAAATAAACATGTTTTTTTAAATTACGGAATTGCACTTTTTAAGGTCAACAAATTTATAGAAGCAACAAAGCAGTTAAGCAAAGCGATTCAGTATGATAAAAAAAATGAAATACAATTTGAAGCATACTATAATCGTGCACAGGCATATTTGAGCATAAAAAAAGACCAACAGGCTATTCAGGATTTGAATAAATCAATACTAATAAAACCTGATTATGCTGAAGCCTATATGTATAGAGGGCTGCTTCATTACGACAAAAAAAGATTTCTGCAGGCAGTAGATGACATGAGTAACGTAATAAAAATTAAAGAAAGCGCGGATGCGTATTATTACAGAGGAGCTATTTATTACAACATGAAAAAAAATAAAAGTGCATGCAGCGACCTGCAAAAAGCTGCTGAAATGGGGCATCAGAAAGCGAAAAGTGAAATGGCTAAAATTTGTTTGTAAAAATGGAAATCATCGGCATTCTGATAATAAAACTTATTCCGCTCTACCTGCTGATACTGCTTGGCATGATAGTTTCTCAGAAACTAAAAGTCAACAGGGAGTCTGTTGCGAAATTGCTTGTTTACATTATCAGTCCGGGAGTTGTATTCTATGGCACATGCAAAGCAGATCTGAATTTGTCAAATCTTCTGCTTCCTATTGTATTTTTTGCATTATCCTGCATTTCTGCGCTTCTTTTTTTTCAAATCGGTAAATATTTTTGGAAAGACAATACAAAAAATATACTTGCATATACTGCCGGCACTGCAAATACAGGATATTTCGGACTACCCGTGCTTTTGATGCTGTTTGGAGAAAATTCATTCACACTTGCAGCACTGGCAATTTTCGGTTTTATCCTGTATGAAAATACCTTAGGATTTTATATCACTGCAAGAGGAAATTTCTCTGCAAAGCAAAGCCTGATGAAGGTTTTAAAACTTCCGGCAATCTATACTTTTATAGCAGGACTCACATTTAATTTCTTGAAAATTCCCATCAGCGCAGATATTTTTGATATGCTCGGTTATTTTAAAGGCGCTTATTCCTTACTGGGGATGATGATAATAGGGATGAGCCTTTCACGAGCTACATTTCAAAAATTCGATTTCAAATTTTTAACACTTTCTTTTATTGCGCGATTTATTTTCTGGCCTCTTATTCTGCTTCCTTTTGTATATTTTGATAAAACAATCTTTCACTTTTTCACAAATGAAGCCTACCATATTTTGTTAGTCTACTCATGTGTTCCGTTGGCTGCCAGCACGGTCGTTTTTGCCTCTGAACTCGGAGTACAGCCGGATAAGGCTGCCGTTACAGTACTGTTAAGCACATTGTTTGCCTTGTTTTATATTCCAATGGTAATTTTTTTATTCGGATAATATAGTATGGGATTTGGAATTAGGAATTAGGAATTAGGAATTAGGAATTAGGAATTAGGGATTAGGAATTAGGAATTAGGAATTAAGAATTAAGAATTGGACATTAAGCTTGCGATGCACAGAGCTTGCTGAAGTGAGCTTACCGAAATGTAGAAATGTAGAAATTGCGTTTAAATGGATTTGAATAACACTACAACAAGGATTACAGAATAATATATTAAAAATATGCTAAATGAAAAAATTTATTCCCATTAATATAATATTTATTTATTTTCTTTTTACAGTAGCTTGTTTCGGGCAACTGGTAAATACAGACAGCCTTCAAAAGCTTGTATCATCTCCTGTGGATTCCATTAAAATGAGTGCCCTTGAAGAATTAATCAACCACTTTACGTATACGAATCAAGCTATAGCAATACGATATGCAAAGCAAGCTGAAAGTCTTGCAGAAAAAAACAATTTGCTGGGAAAAAAAGCTGATATTTATATTTCCACCGGAATTATTTATTATGAAAAAGGAGAATATTACCATGCGCGGTTGTGGAATGAAAAAGCATTGAAAATTTCAATGAATATTAAAGATTCTCTTCTGATGGCACGGGCTCTGGGAAATATAGGGAACTCTTTTATGGCAGTAAAAGATTATGAAAATGCCTTGGCGAACTTTAAAAAAGCGTTGAACATTTTTGAAAAAAGGAAAAATTTTATGGGCATCGCTATTGCTAATGGAACGATTGGAAATCTTTACTTTTACTCAAAAAAATATAAAGAAGCTTTAACTTATTACAAAAAATCGAATGAGTATTTTGAGCAGATTGAATTTAAAGAGGGTATCGCTATTAATTTAATGAATATCGGTGCTATTTTAAAGAATGAAAAAAAGTTTACTCAGGCATTAGATTATCTAAATAAAGCATTTCGAATTTTTGAAGAACAGGAATTAAAGCTGAATGCGGCACAATGTCTTGCAAATATTGGAAATTGTTACGTAGGATTAGACGATTTTAACAAAGCAGAATCTTATATAAAAACTGCAATTGATCAATTAATACTTATTAATGCAGATGAATCGCTGGCTCTCACATACAATGATTTTGGGAATGCTTTTCTGAAAAATAAAAAATATAATGAAGCATTACAGGAATTTGAGAAAGCCTTAACGCTTGCAGAAAAAGTTGGTGATTTCTATTTTATTGAAAAAACATTTAAAGACCTTTCATTGTTATATGAACAAACAAAAGATTTTGAAAAAGCTTTGAAATTTAAAAATAAATACGTTGTACTGCACGACTCACTATTAAATTCTGAAAACGAAAATTATCAGGAACGCCTTCTTACTGAATTTGCAAGTGAAAGAAAAGACAAAGAAATTCTTATAAAAGAAACAGAATTACAAAAACAAAAAATACTAATAATATCTCTGATAACAGGAATTGCTCTGTTTATTCTTCTTCTTTATTTTTCATTCACACGATACCGAATTAAAAAAAGAGCAAACATTGATCTTACTTTTAAAAATGCTGAAATCACACAGCAGAAAGAAGAAATTTTAACACAAAAAGAAGAAATCGAAGCCCAGAAAAATGAAATTGAAAAGAGCAGAAGCGCGCTACAGGATCAGCACACGATAGCGATCCGTCAAAGAGATGAAATTTTCAGACAGAAAAAAGATATAACAGATAGTATACTGTATGCAAAAAGAATTCAAACAGCGCTACTGGCAGGAAATGAAAGGTTCAAGCAAGTTTTGCAAAATGGATTCTGCCTGTTTAAGCCACGAGACATTGTTTCGGGAGATTTTTATTGGGTAAATCAGATAGAAAATAAATATGTAATTATAGCGGCAGATTGCACAGGACATGGCGTACCGGGGGCATTTATGAGCATCATTGGCATTACATTTCTTAATGAAATTATTAATGAGAAAAAAATACTACAACCCGATGAAATTTTAAATATCCTTAGAGAAAATGTTATCAATGCTTTGAAAAGTACGGCGGAATCTATGGATACAAAGGATGGGATGGATATGGCTGTTTGTGTTGTGAATAATGATACGCTGGAAATGGAATTTGCCGGGGCGAATAATCCCATTTATGTAACATCGTCCCATGGTATGGTAACATCGCCCCATGGGGCGATGCTACTACATACCATAAAGGCAAACAAACAACCCATAGGCATTTACGAACAAATGAAACCTTTTTCAAGGCAAATGATGCAACTGCATAAAGGAGATACAATATATCTCATGAGCGACGGATTTGCCGATCAGTTTGGAGGAGAAAAAAACAAGAAACTAAAAATACAACGTTTAAAAGAAATCATTTCTGAAATCTCTACCCGACCCATAGAAATGCAGAAAGCACTTCTTGAAATGCAGTTTGACAAATGGAAAGGGAGTAATGATCAGGTTGATGACGTACTGGTAATTGGATATAAATGCTGAGTAAATAAAAACCTGTTATAATGCTCTCTTTATTAATTCGGCTGTAGCATGAAATTCCTCTTGAGAAAACTTTAATTTAGGGTTTGCAAAATTCAAATCGCTTATTTCATTCAGAGGCACAAGATGGATGTGTGTATGAGGAACCTCAATCCCTATTACAGCAACGCCCACTCTTTTTGCGCCCATAGTTTTATCAAGTGCTTTAGCAATTTTTTTTGAAAAAACGATTAAGCCTGCCAGTAAGTCATCATCAAGATCAAAAATATAATCATTTTCAATTTTAGGAATAACCAAGATATGTCCTTTTGCAAGAGGATTAATATCTAAAAATGCAAAATAACGATCGTCTTCGGCAATTTTGTAACAGGGAATTTCGCCTTTTATTATTTTACTAAAAATTGTTGCCATGAGTTTTGCTTTTACTGATTAGTTAATATTTGGGTTACAGGTTTCAAGTTGCAGCCTGCCTGTCGGCAGACAGGGTTGCAGGTTAACCGCAGGTTGAGCTTGTCGAAACCCAGGTTGCAGGGTGTTTTCAAAATCTTCAATTACATTGATATTTCGAGCAATTCAAAATCAACAACCCCGGATGGTATTTGAACATGCACAACATCACCGACTTTTTTACCGATAAGGCTTTTAGCAATAGGTGTGTTCACGGAAATTTTCCCGGATTTGAAATCAGCCTCCCTCTCTGGAACCAGCATATAAGACATTATGGTATTTGTTTTCAGATTTTTAATTTTCACTTTATTAAGAATCTGAACAGAATCTGTATTAATCTTTGTTTCATCAAGTAAGCGTGAGGTTTGTAGTAATGTCTGAAGTTTTGAGATTTTCAGTTCAAGCAACCCCTGGGCTTCTTTTGCCGCATCATATTCAGCATTTTCAGATAAATCGCCTTTATCGCGGGCTTCTGCAATCTGCCTGGAAATAGCAGGTCTTTCTATAGAGGTCAATTGTTCCAGTTCTTCCTGTAGTTTTTTAAGTCCCTCTTGTGTAAGATATGTTACATTAGCCATGTTTTCAGTATTTAATCATTTTAATAAAAAGGTAATAAAACAAAAAGAATCCCTTTTGCGAGGAATCCTTTTTGCAAATATAAAAAATTAAATTAATTCTACAAAGTAACCCTTACTCCAATTGAATGTATTCCGGAGAAAGGATTTGTATCCCTGTAAGAGTAATCAATCGCGAAGATGGTGCCCTTTTCCTTATTCAAAGGAATATTAAAAGTAACACCGGCAGCAGGACCAGTAAGTGCTGTTGTTCTGTCATCAGCATTGAAAATACCTTTTTCATAAACATAGCCACCCCTAACAAAAACAATATCTCGCCAACTGTATTCCAAACCTACATGATATTGATCTTTAGTAAATGAATTGGAGGTAAATGTACCTGCAACAGCAAGTTTATTATCAGATCTTACTTTTTTGGCAATTGTATCAACAACCGGAGTTAAATTAAAATGAAGAGAAAATCCGATTTTAATCAAAGAAGGCAATTCAAATTCTGCAGATCTTTGTTCTAACGTCATACTTACACCAGAAGGAACCGTTCCGCGGAAAGAAAGACCATCGCCTTTATACACCATAGTAGGCCCCACGTTTTTCATTGAAATACCAAACCTGAGATTATCCTGTCTGCGGTTTCCTGCTTTATCTTTACCAACACCTGTTACATACTGAATACCTGCATCAATAGATACGCTGCTTGTATTTAAGTCGGAAATACCGCCACTTACTACTTTTACAGCCAAACCTCCATAAATACTGTTCGAGAACTCTTTTGCATAAGCAAGCGAAATATTTGTAAATTTTGGATTAAAAGTACCTATTCCGCCTTCAGGAGAATCAACAGTACGAATTTCAATTTCACCGGCATCTAGGGTCATACCACTTATACCGATAACTCCGGCTTCGCCAACTTTCTGCGTTAACCCGAAAGAGTTAAAATTAATACCGGAACCTGTGAGCCAAGAGGTACGCGCAAAAATCAACTCGGTTTTTTGAGTAAACGCAATACCGGCGACATTTGAATACAAAGCTTCAAGACCATGTATGCAGGACATATTTGCATCTGCGAAACCACTACTTCGCGCCCAGGGGTTAATAAGCAACTCTGATGCGCCTGCAGAACCGGCACGCTGTTCATTGCCTCCAAGGGAAACAAACGGGCTGAATAATATTAAACTTATTACTATCAGCTGTATGAATGTTATCTTTTTCATATTATAAATACGGATTAAATTCAAAATTAAAATGCATTCAAGTCAATAGGTCTTAAAGTACCAAACCATTTCACAATTTTTTCTCCAATACCTGGAGCATTAACATGTATTACATATAAACCGCTTGAGATTGAAATGCCAAAAGTATTTTTCAAATCCCACTCAATAATGGTAGACTCATTGTCTTTAATAAATTTTCTAACAAGTGTTCCATTTAACGTGTAAATTGAAACTGTACATTTTTTGGGAAGGTTTACAATTTTTATAAGATTTTCGGTCTGTGTCTGCTCATAAGAATTGTAAGCATAATAAGGATTCGGTACTGCGCAGATTAGGTCAAGCGCATTTTTCGCAACATCTGATAAACCGGTTTTTGTTACAGCACCTGATGTCTTAAAAGAATAATAAGGGAAATTGTTATTCTGCGGATTATTTACAAAATAGCCACCAGTACCTTTTCTATAAGGTTTTGCAACTCTTAATTTGATATTTATTTCAGTTAATGGAATATTTCCATCTTTAAAATCATATCCCTCAGCCAAAAAAGGAATAGAACACCACATCGGGCAACCCCAAAAACGTCTTTTTACAATAGTATTCGTTGAAGATAGGATTGTATATGCTTTCAGCCCCTCATCATAATTACCAATAGTATTAACATTTGTTGCCCCAACTGAGTTATCTTTAAAAAATTGAACCCTGCCAAGAATATAGATATAATGCTTCCCTCCGAAAAGGACATTCCCAAGGTTAGTGAAAAGATTAGAGGTTGGATTAAACAACATATCATGCCCTCTTTCTCCATTAAGCCATGATTCTTCACCAAACATCATATTCAGACGTTCTCCTGTTTCAACATCTATCACATAGCCGGGAAAATAGCCCATCCCTGTTAGCTGTGTTCCATTTGCTGTAGCTTCATCAGTATCTGTTTTACCATCCCTGTCAACAGAGGGGCTTTTTCTGAGTTCAAATTTATATGCGCCTCCTATTGATAAAATATTGTCCTCGCCCATTTCAATGACAGGACAACGAGTCCATTTTGATTTATCGGGCGTGATAACAATATCAACACTGTTCAGTCCTGTCATAAGAGTGCCATCGTTCATAAATGGAGTTGAATTCATATTCTGAAGACCGTCTTTATATTTTGAAGCTAATCTATACGGAGCCCAAGTTCCTTCGAGAATTTTTTCATAGTTCTGTGATGGATCCCAAAAAACTTTACTATCATTTGGAACTTGACCAACAATATAATGCTCATCATTATTTTTTGGATTCGTTCCGTCCACAGATGAACCTGAACGTATCCAGTTCATTGGATTTACACCGTCTGCATTTGTAAATACGCTTTGTCCATCCTGATCCGGTAAGAAATACATCCAGACTTTTGAATTATCTGATGTTGTCAATGAAGATTCTAAAACTCCGTTATCCAACACCGGACCAAGAGAATAAGAGCCATTCACAAAATTGTAATAATTTCCTGCGATTGTTTTTGCAAGAGGGTGACCAACCTGTTCCATTTGAACAGAAATGCCCCAGTTAAAAAATATTTTCTCATCATTAACCGTAATCCACTGGTCAGACCAAATCTTTTCCCCTTTGGAATTTTGAATATACCATTTAGCCTGTTTAATTAATCCATACAAAAAATTCACGGCACCTGAAACTAATGAATCAGCATAATAATATTCATTGGATATTGAATCCATTTTAATAATATAGGTATCATCAGGAACATTCAATGGATCTATTATTTTCACTTTAATAGGTCCCTGATCTGCCTTATATGTGAGATTATTGGTTTTCCATGTTGAATCAGTCATAATTGCATTGATTGTAGCTTCCGTAAGTTCAAGATTATTTTGTCCGTTTCCATAGCCTTCATGCTGAGTTACTTCCAAACCTTCTCCATAGTTAGTTGTATATTCTGTACCACCATTTTCGGGAGAATTAATATGAGGAATAACTTCATAAACTTTAATAGCTCCGTCAGCTCCCTTACGACCAGCTTTATAGGGTTGTTTTTGTCCCATAACAGTCGAAGGGTCATTCTGATCATAGGGTTGGTAATTATTATAAGCATAAGCAACGGCTACATAATAATACTTTTTATTATTTATGAGTCTTTTATTTCCAGTAGCAAAAACGTCTTCAGTTAGCTGGAAAGAATGCTTAACACCTTCATCAGTACCGCTTACTTCAAGAATGGGAACATTAGCGCGCATATCATCAGACCATGTGAAATTAACAAGTTTCGATACACCGTCTTTAATGTCACACTGGAAAACCAAACGTGCTTTACTTGCATTATGAAGTTCGGCAACAGAAGCATATTGGTCTGCTAACTGAAATACCTGATATCCCTGAAACTTGTAATATTTATCACAATCAGGCAGTAAAAGCGGACAAACAATCTGAGGATCTTTTTGAGAATACAATTCCATATAATTATTGGAAGCAGGTTTGTTCCATAAATGGAAAATAATTTTCTTATCCATAGCTACTGTATGCATTTCAGGAGCATCTGGACCGTCAAGTACTTTAAAGCAGTTTTCGAATAATCTTTGCGCTTTATCATCAGCAATCTGAAGGATTTTAACAGACTCCCATTCGTCTCCGGAAGTAGCGCGCGCCCATACTGCGCCTGTTGTAATATCATTAACAGCTCCCGGTTCCAGAATAAATGGACCGGCAGATTGAATCAAACGTTTATCATCGGGTGCATTACCTTCCCCTTTTTCAGACCAACCGAGTGTTGGATCTGTTGGAGCAGGAGATGGTGGATTTCCGGAAGTACCCCAATTACACGGGTCGGTTTTTCCTGGGAATAAAAAATCAGTAACCATACCACTTGTTGCATGTCCCGTTCCACCAAAAATAAGACGTGTACCATCTTTCCAATAGCCTCTGAGATACTGATAATGCTGGGCAGCAGTTTCTGGGTCGCACATATCATTACAGGAACCATTTTTATAATAAATAAATCTTCTCATACCCCAACGCTCATTATCCACAACTCCATCACCAAAATTCAATCCATTTATGTTTCCATTAAGAATATTACCTGATCCCACATATAAATATTCATTGGAATCTACATTAAAACGAAAGCCACTATCACATGATAAAATCCCATTTTTATTCCAGTTTGAAGGATTATCAATTCCGTCAGAATCCTGATAGGGACCTTCAAAAAAGTCAATACCAATTGCGGGAGGAGGAGGATTCGGACCACCGTAGGCTTCGGGCTGACCGGTTCCGTCAACACCAGAACCATTATAAATATAACCAAGACCTCTATTCACATCGCAGCCAACAAAGTCATCATAAGCATAACCAAGGTCAGCATCCGTCCAAATACCAAAATAGGTTTCCATCAAAGTATAAGTAGAACGGTTGATAAGGGCATAGTTGTAGAAAGTCATATTATTTAATTCATCATTTGTAGCAAAAGCAAAAGCCTGCGCACGAATTTCAAAACCAATAGCTTCACCGTTTGTTTCGGTGTGGACATTTCCTCTGTCATTATAAACCCACCAAAGAGATTGGTCTCCGTAAAGACGAGGCGTTCTTAATTCTCTAGTTGTTCCGCAGGGCAATGTATTATCAATATCAAAATATGGATAGTCTCCATCATTACAGTTATAAGTACCATCATTATTAAAGTCAAAAAACGGAGCAAGGTATGCATCGTATCCACCAGCTGGACCGTGAGCGGGCCAATTCTGAATAATATTAGGAATAGTATAACCGGGGTAATCAGCTAGTCTGGTAGCAGCATCTGCTTTAAACCATGATCTAAATTTAACAACATCATTTTTGTCAACAACAAAATGCTTGTCATACTCAATACAAATTTCGGGAGATACTGTGGCTTGATTATCACCGCCGGTAATAAGAGGTCCGGGCCAATAGTCCACACCACGCGCTCTGAAGTCAACAGCCGCTAATTTCAACTGACCGTTGACATCCTGACCACCAATCCAGATAGCTCCGGCAAACAGAGCCGTTTTCCCGGATCCTTTAGGAATTTCATACTTGGCCTTACCCTGAAGATCCCACCACATATCACCGCCTGTATGAATCAATGCTCTTACATTGTTCAATTCAAGATATGTGGAACCAGCTCCCGGAGCGCAGTTAGCTGCTACACCCTGATCAGACTTTGGCGGTTCACCGTTCTTATCTTTATTACCCCTGAATTTATCTGCAAAAACCTGGTTGCAGACAAAAATCCCTATAATGCTGAGGATAAATAATTTCTTTATTGTATTCATTGTTTTGAAATATTAAATTCTGAATATTAAAAGCTAAATTGTACACCTAACCAAATTCTTCTGGGAGCGATATATCTTCCCGGATGATTAACTGCCATTTCATAATAATTACTATAGGCAGAAGGATCGTTTCTTGATTCAATATAAGATTGATTCTGTGGAGAAGTAAGATATCCGTCATCGTCGGCATTTCCGGTTGATGAATAAACATCAAGCAGGTTCATGGAGTTGAGTAAATTACTAACCTCAATGTAAACATTCAAATTAGTAGGACGTTTCTTTTCTCCTTCACCGAAAGTAATATTAATATCTTTGTCAATTCTTAAATTCATAACTGTTGACCAGGGAAGTCTGGAACCATTAATTGAGCCTATAAGCGAACCACCATTGTCTCCACCGTTAGAACTCGGAGTACCCGGCATTAATCTTTTACTGTAAGGAGTACCGGAACCACTTGAAATTACAAGGTTAGCACCTGCATTTTCAAATACTTTTCTTCCCCATTGCGGACCATCATAAGGTAATCCATTGGCTTTTCCATCGAAACGATAATCTACAGTTACATTTACAGCATGTCTTTGATCATAATTTAAAGGTAAAGAAGCTCTAAGGTTGGGAAGATTCGCTTTAATCAAACTTAAGCTTGTTTGTAAATCGGAACCAGTACCATTAGCGAACTGCAAGGTATAGTTTGCGCGAACAGTTACATTACTAGTACGACGCAAGTCATAAGTAAATGTAACACCTTTAACGGTACCGAAATCGAGGTTACCATAGGTCATATAGTTTACAGGATAAGCGCCATAAACATTAATAACCTGCTGCATATCTCTCATTTCCCTATAGAAAGCAGACATTTTTAAAGAAGAGGTGTTTCCTAATTTTTGCTGAAAACCTAATTCATAGTCAATTGTTTTTTCAGGCTTCTGGTCGGGGTTATTAATCGGATTATTATTTAATGTAGTAAGATACAAATATTCAACAGGGTTCAATCTTGCAGCATAAGAGGGTCTTTTAGAGAGGATGTCGTAGTGAGCAAAAAACAAAGCCTCGTCAGAAATCGGGAAAGAAAAAGATATACGTGGCATCAAAGTAACATCGGGTTCATAATCTTTAAATGCGGATGCATCAAGTTTTGCATTTGCATTTGCATTAATTAAGTATGGAGCAATCCCCGTAGCAGTAAACAAAGCCGTTGGATCATTAATTTCCGTTCCGTCTTTGGCATACCAGGTATTTTCGTTTCTATATCCAAGTATTGAAGTAGGATTTTGAATATTGTCTACATATATCACATAATCATTCCCAATATTAGAGGGATGTGTAACGGATCCGAGAAGATTAGCCCTATCGTTACTATTACCAACTCTATATGTTTCAAATAATGAATATTTATCTTTTAAAACCATCTGATTTCCATCAAAACGGTCAACCCTCACACCCACGTTGAAAATAAGATCATTAAAAGCAAACTTATCCTGAATATATCCTGCAACATAAGTAGGTTCATAAGGCGCAATTTCACGTTTATACCTTAAAACTCCGGCTTCATCGGTATAAGCATCCGTAAAAAAGTCATTAAGGCTGGGTTTGCTTTTAAGTTTATTGCCATGATGATCATATCCATAGTAAGAAACATAAGCATTTCCTGAATTTAAAAGTTCTTCAGCACTAAAATAATCAATTGAAAATTCGCTTGGGTCATAAGAATCTATATCAATTTTGTCAGTAAAAGAATTACCGGTAATATTATAGCCATGGTTCTTTCTGAAATTTAAACTAAACAAAGATTGGTCTGTCGCATTATACAACCAGTTATAATTAATTGTATCCTGAAAAACACCATCCGCATCAGTAATAAGTATCGGATTAAAAACATCTAACTGTATAAGGTGGTTATTCATGAGCCTGCGGGCTAAAGTCCATAAACCTACAGGATTAACAGCATAAGAACTATTCTTTTTCTGTTCAAATTCAAAACCAAGAGATACCTCATGATCTTTAATATCTGCAGAACCGGATGCTGTAACACGGAACTGGTTGTTATCAACATAAGAATATTGATCATATTTTGTACCCGGACTCGACCATATACTATAAATAGAAGAAGGTGTTTCGCCGTTAATTAAACCATTTCCCATTTGAATTCTGTCAAGATTCAAATGATAATAAGTTTCTGGAAACATGCTGTAATACTGGCTTGTGAAAGCAGCAGCATCTGCATTTATTTCAGATGGAGTAAAGGCAACCAAAGTATCACGTGCGCCGTCTTGTAACCACCCTGATAAATTTATATTTGTATCTAAACCGTAGGTATAAGATCTTTCTTTAAAAACATTAAATTTTCCGATATACCCATATTTAAAAAGGTCGTCTTTGAATTCAGGGTCTTGTGTTGTGCTGTTATATTTTGAATAGTCTGCCTGAATAGAATAATAGGCATTTTTAATAAGGGAAGCAGATTGTTTTTCTTCTTCAGCAGATTGGTTTGCAAATTTTTGAGTAATACGTCCCCATATTCTCCAGTCCTTTGTACGAACTTCCGGGTTATTATTTGAATTGAACAATTGATAATTATAAATAAAAGCATTTGTTTTTGCAAACCTGTAAGATCCACCTACAGTTATGTTAAAATTTCTTGTAGGTTGGTAATCTGCTTTCGCATTAATTTTAATATTATAGGAACTTGAATTTAAGGAGGTTTTAATGTTTTCAAAATCATCTTTATGTAAAAATTCAGCATTCATGAGGGCACCGGTAAGAAATTCAGTACTGGATAAACTTGCGCCGGCTTTTCTGAATGGTTTGGTTCTTATGCTGTCTAAAATTTCGTCATTAGCTTTCCATCTTCCTAAAATTGAAGGAGCAGCATCATTATGCATTGTAAATTCAGAAGAAATAAGAAATCCCATTAAAGCTTTTTTTGCGCCAGTTTCAGGATCTTTTTTCGAATAAAGGGGACCCATTAAATTCAATCCAAAAATGGTACTTCCAAAAGCATCTAAAAACTGGGTAGTCTGTATTTCAGCAGCGCCGTTCATTTTAGAAGAGGGGCCTTTTGTTGTGATATTAATAATACCACCGGTAGCATCACCATACTGTGCAGGCAGACCTCCAGTAATAACGGTTACCTGCTCTAGAGCTGATTTGGGTACGGCGCTTTCACCGATAACTTTAACACCGTCCACGTAATAAACAGTACCTTCCGAACGAGCGCCCCTGATACTAACATCAGACTCGCTACCAGTAGCAGAATAAACACCACCAACAGTTTGAGCGATAGACGTAGCAGAACGACCCGGCATTTTTTTAATGTCCTCAGCAGTAACCGCACCCCCTGATTGAGTCTGGTCTTTATCAATAAGAGGAACTTTATAGTCTGTAACAGAAACTTCGCCTAATTGTTTGGAAGAGGATTTCAGTTTAAAATCCTGGTAATTAATTACCCCCCCTTTTACAATAACTCCGTTTACCTGTGAGGCCTGATAGCCTACGTAAGAAGCTTTCACTGTATACTTACCAGGAGTTACAGGCTTAATAGTAAAGTTCCCATCAAAGTCTGTTGTACCACCTGTAAGGACTTTCCCGTTATCTTCAACAGTAACGTTTGCAAAAGGTATAGGTTCACTGGTACCTTCGTCAATAACTTTTCCTTTTAATGTCCCTGATTGGGCGAACAAACCATTTGCTATTAGCAAAGTTGATAGTACATAAAATAACTTTCTTAACATGATATTTATAATTATTTAATGTATAAAATCTGAAATTACACTTTTTTAAGTTTGTAAATATATAACTCAATTAAAAATCTGCAAAAAAAAAATGATATTTTACTTATGTTACATAAATTTTTTGAAAATATAAGATATTGATTATATTATAGGCGACAAAATCTCAAAAATCTATTAATTAGGCAATTAAGCATTGTTGTGTTTTTTCAATAATCAATCTTTTGTTAAAATAGAGAGAAAAATACCTGCTTACCCCTATAAAAATATATTTTTTTTAATAAAAATACTTATTAACAATTCGTGTTTCATAATTTTTTATCCTGAATATTTAACAAATTTAACTTTGTTTTATATATAAAACGTGTTCATTTATAAAAATCAAAAACAGATATATACTATCTCAGAGTTGATTCATTTTTTAAATTTTGTTGGTTTTTGCTTATTTTTCAAAAAGATTCTTTTATAAAAAGGCAAGCGGGTTTGATTATGATTAACCCTTCCAGACTGTTTTTTGATTCTTTTCATTCTTTTTGATACTCTTTCTCCCGATATTATTTCTTTGTCTTTTCCTTGCTTTTCATTATACCGCTCCAGTCTCTTCTGGTACATTATCTTTTCCCGTTCTTCTCTTTTTCTTTTTTTCTCATCCGCTTTTTTTTGCTTGTCTTCATGGAACAAGTTTTTTATTTTGATGCGAAGACGAATAATTAAAGGGGTTTTCTGTTTTCGTTCTGAACCCTGTTTGTCAATAGAGTATTTCCATGATTGAGGAAAAGCTGTGAGTGAAAATGAAAGTAATAAAATAAAAATTGTAATTCTGCGTATATTCATTGTTTTCAAAATAATAAATATTGCTACTTTTGTAAAGTATAATTTACGATAATGATAAAAAAATCAAATATATTATTTTTCTTTTTATTTTTTATTATTTTGCTTACTACTTGTAAAAAAGACAACAACAATGGGCAAATTCCGAATGTTTACGTTAATTTTTATATTTATTTAAGCGATCCGGAATTTGCAGCATTAAATTCGGTCGGAACTGCTGTTAGGGTTACAGGTGGAGTAAAAGGGATAATTGTTTACCGCGCTACCTGGGATGAATTTATTGCATTGGAAAGAGTTTCTTCTTACCAGCCGGAAAATCTATGTCCAGTAGAGATTGACAGTACCGGAATTTATGCAAAAGACCCCTGTAGTGAATCGAAATTTTCACTTTTTGACGGAATGCCTGTAAAAGGTCCGGCTACTGCGCCTCTTAAGATGTACCGATCATTGTTTGATGGAACAAATTCTGTACACATTTTTAATTAGTGTTTGTCCAGAATGTCCGAGCATCGCACCAGCTGGCTCAAACAACCACCGGTTGTTTGTCCTGTTATGCTCATAATAAAAATAAGTCATTTACATCAGTAAACTCCTAATTTTTATTATTTCGCAAGCATTTCGGCAAGCTCAATGTATCACCTTGAACTCGAACATTCTGACCTAAACACTATCTTTATGGGTCGCCACGGCGACAGGCTCTCATTAGTTGTTTGCAAGAAATAGAATTAAAAAAAGGGCTAACGCCCTTTTTTTAATATCTGTAATGGTCGGGTTTGTAAGGACCCTCAGGAGGAACGCCAAGATAGGCAGCCTGTTCAGGAGTTAATTTTGTTAATTTCACACCAATATGTTCGAGATGCAGACGGGCAACTTCCTCGTCAAGATATTTTGGCAGACGATATACTCCTACAGCATAATCATTCTTCCAAAGGTCAAGTTGAGCAAGGGTTTGATTTGTAAACGAATTGCTCATAACAAAAGATGGGTGACCTGTTGCGCAACCGAGATTCACAAGACGACCTTCTGCTAACAATATTATTGAATGTCCATCAGGGAAGTAATACTGATCAACTTGTGGTTTTACAGTTTCTTTTTTAATCCCCGGCCATTTTTCTAATTTTTCAACCTGAATTTCATTGTCAAAGTGACCTATATTGCAAACAATAGATTTATCTTTCATTTTTGACATGTGTTCGGCAGTAATAACATCTTTATTACCGGTAGTTGTAACAAAAATAGTTCCTTCATCCAGAGTATCTTCCACAGGCTTTATTTCAAAACCTTCCATTGCAGCTTGCAAGGCGCATATCGGGTCAATTTCAGTAACAATAACACGTGCTCCATAGGCTCTCATTGAACGTGCAGATCCTTTTCCTACATCTCCATAACCACAAACAACTACTACTTTTCCGGCCAGCATGATGTCTGTTGCACGTTTAATACCGTCAGCAAGCGATTCGCGGCATCCGTATAAATTATCGAATTTTGATTTTGTAACAGAATCATTTACATTTATTGCAGGAATGAGCAATTCACCTTTTTCCATCATCTGATAAAGGCGATGCACTCCGGTTGTTGTTTCTTCAGAAACTCCTTTCCATTCTTTTACCAAGCGCTGCCATTTTGTTGGATCGTCTTTCAATGTTTGTTTCAAAAGATTTGAAATAACACCTTCTTCAACATTTTCTGCTTTTTTATCAAGAATAGTTGCATCTTTTTCTGCTTGAAATCCTTTATGAATAAGCAGGGTAGCATCTCCCCCATCGTCAACAATCAAATTCGGACCTTTCCCATTTGGAAAACTCAGTGCCATGTTTGTACACCACCAGTATTCTTCAAGAGTTTCGCCTTTCCATGCAAACACAGGAACACCAGCTTGAGCAATTGCAGCAGCAGCATGATCTTGCGTCGAAAAAATATTACAACTTGCCCATCTGACATCTGCACCTAGTTCCACGAGTGTTTCAATAAGCACTGCCGTTTGAATCGTCATGTGCAAAGAGCCAGAAATCCTCGCTCCTTTCAATGGTTTTTCTTTACCGTATTTTGCGCGTAGAGACATTAATCCCGGCATTTCATGTTCTGCCAAAGCAATTTCTTTTCTTCCCCAGTCTGCCAGACCAAGGTCTTTTACTTTAAAAGTAATTTGATTTGTTGAAGTTTCAATCATAATTTTATATTTGAAATTTAACCTGAATATATCTATTTAATACTAACAAAAGATTAAAATAGGGCAACAAATTTAAAAAAAATAATTTACTGGCAAACAAGATTTGTAGTTCGGGGCAAAAACATTAAAGCTCTCTGGCGGTCAATTTTCATTTGTCTTATAAGATCTTCGATTGAATTGAATTTTTGTTCATCCCTGAGGCGAGCTTTGAATCGAATTGTAATTTCTGTATTATATATTGTATCATTAAAATCAAAAATGTGAACCTCAAGAGCGGGTGTATGCTCAATATTTTCAATTGTTGGTCTTACACCATAGCTTAACATGCCGTTGTAGCTTGTAGTTCCAATAACAATTTGCACAGCATAAACTCCAAAAGCAGGAAGGAGTTTCATCTTATCTGCAACTTCAATGTTTGCAGTAGGAAAACCGATAGTTTTACCGATTTTATTTCCTTCAACAACTGTTCCGGTTAAAGAATAACAATAGCCAAGATATTTGTTTGCTGTAAAAATATCGCCTGACATCAGAGCATTTCTGATTTTTGTAGAACTTATACTAATTTCATCCTGCGTAAGCGCATCAATTAAATGCAATTCGAAATTATATTTTTTCGCATAATCTTTTAATGAAGCTCCAGAGCCTTCCCTGTTTTTCCCGAATTGATGATTAAAGCCAACAATTAATGCGCTAAGTCTTGTCTTTCCTTTAAGGTAGCGGATAAAATCCTCTGATGAAAGCGCAGCAAACTCTTGGGTAAAAGGATGTGATATTAAAATATCAATTCCTTTTTTCTCGAGTAAATTTGATTTTTCCTCGAAAGTAGTAAGCAGTTTCAGGGAAGCATCATTAGGATTTAAAACTTGTCGCGGATGTTGAGAAAAAGTAAAGACAACAGAGGATGCATCATAAGCAATTGCCTGACTTCGTAGAAAATCAAGTATTTTAGCATGACCTTTATGAATACCGTCAAAAGTACCGACAGTAACAACAGTACGGTCTGCCCAAAAATTATCAAGTTGTGTTACAATTTTCACTTTAAAATCTTTCTCAAAATTGACTTACAAACTTAATAATAAAAAATATATTTTAGCCTTAATCAGGAATGAGTTATTCACAAAAGAGAAAAATGTTGCTTAATAACTAATGTTGGGCAAAATGTTTTTGAGTCGGAAGTTGGTACTTCGACTTCGCTCAGTAACCAAGCGTTGGAAGTTGGAAGCTGTACCAACGTCTGCTTCTGACCTAAAACATTTTCCACAAATTGCATAATTTCAGTCAATAACAGAATGATAAGGAGGAAAAAATTATAGATATTACTATTAATGAGCCAACTCAACAAAGCCGGCTTTTTTTATAGAATTTGAGCCCCCAACAGATGTCAGGTTGTAATAATATGTACCGGGAATCATAAGCATACCAACAGAATTACGACCATCCCAACGAACATTCTTTGCAGTTGTTTCGTAAACAAGATTCCCCCAGCGACAGAAAATCTGGAGTTTGAAAAGTTGATTTCCATCAGAGGATATTGCAAATTCATCATTGAGACCATCTCCATTTGGAGAAAAAACATTGGGGACTGAAAAAAACTCAACTAAATTTATTGTATCTGTTACAGCACCTTCACATCCTTCATTATTTTTCACTTTCATGTTAAAAATATAGAAGCCGGAAGAAGCATAAGTGTGTAACACTGCTGAACCAACAGTAGTATCGCCATCTCCAAAATGCCAGGTATATGAATAATCAAGAGAATCGGCATTACTCAAGCCAAAAAAGCCCACACAAAAAGAGGCGTTATACATTGCAATTTTTGTACTATGGGAGGTATCAGGTAGCGCATTTACAACAATATAATGCTCCTTCGTAAGCGATTGCGTTTGTAAATTCGAGCCACTTGACCTTAATATAGTAAGTTGCACAGTATAATCTCCGGGTGTAGCGTAATGATGAATGGGGTGTCTTTCTTCGCTGAAGGTATTATCGCCAAAGCTCCACAACCAAGCTTCGAGACCTGTTGCTGTAGTTAAATCTCTAAACTGAACGGTTAAAGAATCACAGCCTTTAAGCTTTTCTGCTTTAAAATTTACAACAAACTGTGATGATGCCGTAAACACAGCTATAATCATAACAATCGAAAGTAATATTCTGCGCATGAGCAAGATAATTTTTTGCAAATATAATAAAAATTTATTAAGAAGCTGATATATAGAATAAAATTACGAATTACGAATTAATAAAAACATAGCCAAAAAAGCAGAGCCACGATAAATCACGGCTCTGCTTTTTAAAATTTATAATGCATCAATCAATGTTGCAAATTAATTTTCACTAATTTCTTTATAAATATTCTATCATCCTGAATTATTCTGATAAAATAACTTCCATCTGGCAAATTAAATGATTCAAGCGAAATTTCAATCTTCCCCTCATAATGCTTTTCAATTAGACGAGTAAATAGTAACTCTCCTGTAATGTTAAAAAGCTCAATAAGTACTGGTAATGTATTTTCAAAATTATTTATCAGATAAATTTTTTCTGAAAACGGATTTGGATATAATTGCAGGCTCGTATTCAAAGAATTTTTATCAGAATACAAAAATCTTAAAGTATCAATTGCGCCATTTGCAGGTGTTGTATCAACAATAAAATTAAAATTCCAGTGAATAGTATCATTGCCTTTAACTTCAAAATTATAAGTACTCAACTGCTCAAATCCCGGAATATCTACCCTTAAAGAATATTGTCCCCAACGTACATTCCTGAAAATAAATGCGCCATTTGTTACAGTACGTAAAGAGCGAACGCTTTTCATGTCTGGTTTAAGTTCCATAAAAACATCAACATTCGGAACTGGCGCACCTAAAGCATCAGGATTATTATAATCCGCATAAAAAACTCCGCCTCTTACATGACCAAAAGCAAGACCATTGTTATATCTTGAAGCAAGATTGATATTTGCCACAACAGAATCGCATAATATCTCAAGAGCCGTAGCCTCTTCCCACTCGGTTGCTAAAGAATCTTCATGGAAATAACTATTCAACGCATTTTCATACAAACTACCCGGGCTTTGATTAAGAAGAACCGCTTTTACAATATAGGTATCTTCTAATAATTGTGTAATACGATAATTGCCCTGTCCAAAAATTGTAATGACAGGAAAAACTTCATCATAGCCTCCCTTAGTACTAAGGGTCGTTGAGTAAATATGAATTTCAAATTGATTATTTTCAACAGGAATGTTGTTATACTTAACGACACCGCTTATTTTACCTTGTGAGTAAGATACCACAACAGCATCTGACTTGTAGCAACCATTAGGCAGTGTAACCGTTACAGAGAAAGTTCCTGAAGTATTTATAGTAATTTGTTGTTGCGTTGAACCATTATTCCAAAGATATACAGAGCCCGGATTTCCCGCATCGAGAGTTACAGTTTGCGTGTTGCAAATACTTGTGTCATTTCCAAGACTTACTACTGGAACTTCTTTAATTGTAACAGTAACAGGAGTTCTTACCAGAGAAACACAGGAACCGGAAGAAGCCTCGGCATAGAAAACAGTATCTTCATAAAGAACAGGGGTTACAAAACTTGTTCCTGTCCCCATATTATTACCACCTGTAGGCGCATCCCACCAGCTTACTGTTCCAAATGAAGCAATCGCACCTAATGTAACCGCGCCAGAGCCACAACGCGAAGCCGGGCTTGAGCCTGTTATCTGTGGAAGAGAACCAACTGTTACAGCCAGAGAACTAATATCGCTAACACCACACGAATTCTGGGCATAAACTTTAATGGTATCAGAAACTGCGCTTGAAGAATAATTTATGATAATGCTTGTATCTGTACTATTGCCGTTGTATCCGTTAGGCAAAACCCAAACATAGATTTCAGCATTTTCTACTTGATCAATAGTATAAGTTGCAGTAGAACCTGTACAAGCAATCGTATCTCCGAAAATCGAACCAAGCACACCTGGATAAGATTTTACTAAAACAGTAGTTGTATCAGAATATAAAATTCCGCAATATCCTCCGTCAACAGCGACTCTGTAGTCCCAAATACCTGCAACATCGGGCATTTCTGTGTATGTTACTGAGGTATTCACAATATTTTCCCAAGTCCCACTATCGAATCTTTTTTCCCAATTCAAAACATTACCGCCATTTTCAGACAAAGTAAAATCAACAGATTCTCCAATACAAATCGTATCATTTTCATTTAATAATCCAGCACTCACAACAGGAACAACAACTACTTCTACAGCGGTTGAAAAATCACTGGCACAAATACCATTCATAACTTCTGCCCTGTATTCCCATGTTCCATCCGAAGAAGGTATTTCAGAATACGTTGTATTTGTATTGATGATATCATCCCAAACTCCACTAGTTAAACGCTTTTGCCATTTTACAATACTTCCAGTATGACCTGTCAGAGTAAGTGTTTCAGTAGCTGAACCGAAACAAATCGTTGAACCGCCTAAAACTGCTCCTCCAACACTTCCGGGATTTACTATTATTTCAGCAATAGAAGAATAATCTGCATTACAAACTCCATTCTGTACTTCTGCGCGGTATTCCCAAACACCTGTTGAGACAGGAATTTCCTGATACGATGAGCTTGTATTAATAATGTCAGTCCAACTGCCACCATCAATGCGTTTTTGCCATTTATTTATTACTCCGGTATATCCGGACAAAGACATATTTCCTGTTGGTAATCCTTCGCAAATAGTTGTAGAACCGGAGAGAATTCCTCCAACAGAACTTTCATCAACAGAAATAGTTTTTACAGAAGAATAAAGAATATTTCCTCCATTATCCACAACTACCCTATATTCATAAATTCCAGCTAATGCCGGAGTTTCTGAATATGTTTCAGAAGTATTTGTAATAATCTCCCATATACCACTGTTGAATTTTCTTTCCCATTGAGTTATTGTTCCGGTATAACCAATAAGGGTCATTGTCCCGGTTGATATTCCAAGACAAATAGGACTAGAACCGCCAGTAATAGCTCCTCCGCTTGATGAAGAAACAACTATTGAAATTACTGAAGAATAATCCTCTGAACACAATCCGTTTTGTACAACAGCTCTGTATTCCCAAGTACCTTCGGCAGATGGATTTTCGGAGTATGTATCAGTTGTATTAACTATATCCTGCCAAATTCCCCCATCCATTCTTTTCTGCCATTTCACTATGTTCCCATTATATCCTGTTAAGGTCATAATTCCTGTAGAATTTCCAAAAACAACAAATGCGCTACCCCCAGACAAAGTCCCACCTACAGAAGAGGAAGTTGCTGTTACTGTGATAGCAGACGAAGCTCCATCGCCACAAGAATTAGAAGGAACGACAGTGATATCGCCGGATACCACACCTGCAATTACAGAAATATCATTTGTACCTGCGCCGGATGTAATAGTCCAATCGGAAGGTATTGCCCATGTATAAGTAACTCCATTCGTATTTACTACGGAATAATTTAACAATGCTCCTTCGCAAACAGCAGTAGAGCCGAAAATTAAGCCGGGTTGAGCAGGAATATTATAAACTGTTGCAACAACCTCTATTCTGGGAGAAGAAGTACAACCGCCACTTGAAGCATCAACAAAATAAGAGATACTTGAAGAAATAGAAGGACTTGAAAAACTTGTTCCAGTACCCATAACAGAACCTCCTGTTAATGAATCGTACCAAGTAATAGTTCCCGACGAAGAGCTTGCTTCAAGTGTAACAGTACCTGTGCCGCAACGCGAATCGGGAGTTGTGGATAAAATTGATGGTGTTGTGAAAATCGTAATAATGATATTATCAGTTGCCGCCGGACAAGAACCATTTCCTGTTGAAGTAAGCGTGAGCGTTGCTATTCCTGCATTGATTTCCGTTGCAGATGGTGTGTATGCCATATTTAAGCTGGTATTACCCGGAGAATAATCTCCCGAACCGCCCGACCACTCACCGCCAGTAGCGTCCGAAACGGTTGCGCTCAAAAATGCCTGATCGCCTGCGCAAATTGTAATACCTAATCCGGCATTAACAGAGGGGGGCGTATTGATTGTTGCAGTAACAGGTGTACGCGGAGTAGAAAAGCAGAAACCGTCGTCAGCATCAACATAATATGTTGTGGTAACATCTATTACTGGAGTTGTAAAGGAAGTGCCTGTAACCATACCTATACCGCCTGACGAAGCGGCGTACCAATAAATCGTACCGGAACTTGCCGTAGCTCCAAGAGTAACAGCACCAGTTCCACAATTAGAACCGGGAGTTGTTGTTGTAATAGAAGGACCGGAAGTAACAGTTGCGGTAATAGCTGTTCTTGTAGCAGTAGTACAACCATTATCTGTTGCATCCACATAATAAATTGTGGTAACCGATATTGAAGGCGTAGTAAAGCTTAAACCAGAGCCAAGAAGTGAACCATCGGTTTCTGTGTCGTACCAGTTAACAGTACCAGAGCTTGCAGTGGCGTTGAGAGTAACAACTCCTTCTCCGCAACGGGATGCGGGGGTTGTGGAGGTTATGGAGGGAATAACAAAAACTGTAGCCAAAATTTCTGTTCTTGATATTGAAACACAGCTACCACTAATAGCTTCAGCATAAAAAGGAGTGGTAACAGAAATTTCAGGTGTATTAAAAATGTCTCCTGTACCTGATGCTGTCACTCCGGAAGAAGTCGTATACCAATTAATTAGTCCCTCGGAAGCCGATGCACTTAGTGTAGCAATTCCAGTACCACATGATGAGCCCGGTGTTGTGCTTGTTATTGTTGGGAAATCATTAACAATTGCCATAACAGATGATCTTGCAGGAGAAGTGCATCCGGAAGCAGTTGCATCACAATAATAAGTAGTAGATGTAGAAATTACTGGGGTTGTGAAAGAAGTACCTGTCCCAATAGTACCACCAGTTGGTGAAGAATACCAATTAATAGTTCCGGCAGAAGCTGTTGCTCCCAAATCAACGGTACCAGAGCCACACCTTGATCCGGTAAATGTTCCGGTAATAGTTGGACTTGGTAATATTTCAATTGCATAATCAGGTGAATAATTCCCATCTCCACAGGTATTGCTTCCATATACCTTAAGATTTCCACTTGTAGAATTTGTAGCAAAATCAATAGTAATAGAATTTCCCGAGCCATTTATCGTTGCATTAGATCCAGAATAACTCCAATTATAGGTTGTTGCATAATTAATCGGAGAAACTGAATAGGTAATACCAGATAAACCATTGCAAACAGAAGCAGTACCCGTAATTAATCCTGGGTCGGCAGGGAATGAAAGGATTGTTAATGTTACTTCTATAGCAGAACTTTCAGTGCCACCTATTGTTTGGGTGCAATAATAGGTATAAACACCAGCAGTAGTTTGTCCTGTGGTAAAAGGTGTTCCACTATATACAAGATTTGACAATCCTGCATCGCTGTACCATTTAATATCCGTTCCGGTGGCTGTAAGATTTGGGATAAAACCGCCGGCGCAAGCAACCTGATCAGAAGCAGTTGGTGGTTGTGTGCCTGAAGCAGGTGTCCACCTCCATGAAGAACCATCAGAAGTAACTGCATAACAAATCGCAGAGCTACCTGCTGTCCCATCACTATTCTCTATACCAATAACGCCATTTCCATTTTCAAGTAATGAATTAGAAAGCAAATTTATTTCAATTACATTTGTCGTTTCATATAATAAAACCTGTGTAGAAACAAAATATCCACAACCACTGGCAGGGGTAATAAAATCTATCCAACTGACAACAAATATTCTATTAGGAGCACTATTTAAAGTCTGATACTTCCACATTGAGCTACTGCCACAAGTTTTATCATATTTTAAATTATCCCAGTATGCAGCAATAATATTATTAGGTTCAGTTGCGTCAGGTAAACAATGATTTATGGCAGAAGTACTTGTTCCCCCAAACCGTATAAAACCATTTGCATTAACATAACAGCTTGTGTATTCTGTGCCATAAAACGAGAAAGGAAATGGGATTGTTCTTGTAACCCCGCCATTATCTGTTGAGGATGAATAAACATTTGTTGGAGATGAAGATATATCAATCCAGTTAAAAGGAATAGTGCTTTGCGTATAACTCTGGGCAATAGAATTCAAATTCAATATTCCTGAAAAAAATACAAGCAATATAAAGCCGACAAAGCAACTCCTGAAAAAAAAATTGCTTTGCTGTTTCTTCGTAATTATGGTATTTAGCATCATTTGATAATAATCTTTTTGTTATAGATTTCGTTTTCGGTCGTACCGATAATCAAATATATTCCCGGTGGGATATTTGAATCAGGATCAATTGCAAATATAGAATTTTCTTCTTTATCTGAAATAAAAACTTTACTGAAATACTCCCTACTCATAATATCACGTACAACAACAAGTACTTTTTTCTCTTCCTGTAAATTTTTCAAAGAGAAATAGATACGATCTCCTTTTCCGGCAGGATTTGGATAAACCAAAACCTCAACCTCTTTTTTCACTTCTTTAACCACATAATATTCAATGGCAATCCATGCAGAATAGGTGTATTTCCCATCATAATCTGTTTGCTTAAGCCTGTAATAAGAAACCCCTTCATAAGGATTATAATCAAAAACCATGTAATTCAAAAGGATATTTGAATTCCCGGCACCTTTAACAGTAGCAACAGTTGAAACATTATTAAGGTCTGTAGATTTTTCTACTGTAAAATAATCATTGTTTATTTCTGAATTTGTAGTCCAGGTTAATTGAACGATATCATTATTTATAGCAGCATCAAAATTAATCAGATTTATTGGCAATGCATTATCTCCTGCTCCTGTATATTCACTAAATGAAGTAACCCCTGCCCATGTAAGCAAATTAGCAACTGTATTGCATGCTGTTGTACTTCGTGTCCACGTTCCACCGGAATATTTCGATAAAAATATATTCGCCTCAAAACCTACAACATCTGCATCTATATACGTAAGAGTAATATCATAATTTGGATTTGTAATACCACTTGGTTCAAGTGTCCAATAGCGATTGATATAGGAAGATGATGCTAATAAATTCGGATTAATTGCATTTCTTGTGTTTACCATAATATATGAAGATGATAAATCAGCACTGTTTAATGTAAAATAAAACTTCGTATAATTATTGTTGTCTCCCATTGGAATATCAAAAATCAACGGAACCGAAGCAATATTTTTCTTGATTACGCCCACACTGTGCGCCTGAATATAACTTGTTGCGCTTCCATTAGAAATAGTTGCGCCGGTAGAAAACACCAGATCATAATCACCCAAAACTAAATCACCTCCGGTAAGATTAAGATTATTTAAAATATTGATTGTACCAAATAATGATAAATCGGTTGCCCCGGTTTTATTTATTTTAAGATTATAATAATTTTGTGAAGCACCGCAGTTAAATGAAGAATTAGTATTTCCGATAAATTCTACAGTACCAAGCCTTTCAATAAATGAGCCTGAATTGTTCCAATTACCTGAAGTTGTTATTGTATAATTCCCACTGCTGCTTGCATCCAAAGTGGTTGAAGAGTTGGAAATATTCAATGAGCCGTTTACAGTAATACTTCCTGCCAGAATTTTAATTCCTGACCCTCCCAGTATAAGATTACTGTAAATTAAAGCAGCAACCGGCTGATCTCCTGTTTTTGTATATGCAATCGTACTATTTGTATTTGCTGTAAATGCGCCGCCGTTCAGGGTAATCGTTCCATTGTTAATTGTCAGCGTGATATTATTATTAACAGTTACTGAACCTCCTGTAGAAATTTCTATAGAACCCACTGTCTGATTAACATTAACAAGCATATTGTGCAACACAATGCCATGCTGACCGCTACCGGGAGAAAATCCTGCCGACCAGTTTGTACCAACATCGAAATTTCCAGCTAAAATAGTAACATTGCGTATAGTACCAATAGCTACAAAATTATTATCTGCGATACTCACGCCAAGCGCCTGATACAATGTTCCACCTGCAGAAGCCATTGGATAAATAGTAGCGCCCGATGAAAAATCACCATCGGCATCAACAAGCAAAGTATAAGACTGGTAGCCTGGAGAAAGCGCAGGGAACGAAGCAATATCAACAGTAAATGTAAGGCTCCCTAAATCACCTCCTGATTCTTTAAACCTCCACTCAAGGGCTAATCTTTCAGTAAACACATTTGGCACTTCTGTTGCTGCCCATGCAGTAATATCCCCATTATCATGTGCAAATAAGAGAAACTCTCCATTGCCAAGATTATCTGCACCTCCAACTTTTAAAATATTTGCAGACATAGCAGCTGTATGAAAATTGGATGCATCATCTCTACCGATTCCTGCCAAATCATACTTGAAGCCAGCATAACCTGTTTCATCAAATTTATCATTACCGCCCAAAGCTATTCCGTATCGCGTGCTCAGATAATTTTCTACTATTTTCTTTTGTGCAGTATTTAAAAACACCCTGTATTGAATAAGTTCAGCTATATTCACGTCTCCGTAATTAGCAGCATTTCTACCGATAGCTGGTGCTGTTGGAATTGAACTTATAGCTGTAATGGTTGCATTTGTGCCCAGTGACGTAGAGCTATTCTGATAAAAAAACCTGCCGGTAGAAGTACTAAACAATCCAGAATATATTCCATAAGTTGATGGCACAAGAGCAGAAGTACCAATAGAATAATTTGTATTCTGTCCGAAACGTATATTGCTTGCATCCGTACTTTGGTCTGTCCATTCAAGTGTTATAAATTGGTTCAGATTTGCAGTAGTCCCTCCAAGCACGGGATGAACAATTCCATTATTCCCTGTGGTTCTTGCACCAACAAAAAATACAGAATAAGGCTGATCGACAACTGTAGAGGAACCTGAATAATTATAATTCATGTAATCAGTATTCGCTTTTGTAAATCTTACAGCCGGCATACCTCCAATTGCAGGAGTCAGGTAATCTGGTTCCTTCCCTGATGGGCTCGTGGCATTGTTTCCATTACCGGAAAGATCATTCCAGTAAGTTACTGCACTTCCACTTGTTGTTGTATTGGTTCCATAATCTGCCCTTAGCCAAAGAACATTAAAATTATTATCTGTGTAATTATTCCCAACACCTCCAGGACCAATAAATCCTATCCCATCATTATCATATATAGTGTAGGTATTTGTAAGTATTGTTCCAAGCGTTGCTCCGGTTGCTCCGGTTATTTCCACACTAAATGTTTCATCCTGTTCAAGATCCGTGTCATCCAGAATCAAAGGTTCTATATTCAAAACTACACTTCCTGCCGGAATAATAATAGAACCGGGGATGGAAGGAAGATTGTAATCATCCCCATCTCCTAAAGCTGTAATAGGTGTTACAGTGTAATCAACAGTAACATCAGCGCCTGAAGCAGCAGAAAGCGAAACCTGAATCAAGCCAGGAGATACACTTTCATCGCCCCCTGATGCAGCCTGTGTAAATTGAACAGTTGGTATTCCATCATTATCATTAATTGTATAAGTATAGGATGTGTTCGTTAAAGCAAGATTACAATTAACAGGCGTTTGTAAAGAAACAATAACAGTTTCATTTGTTTCGTATAAAAAATCATCGGTAACGGTAAAAGTAAAACTCCCTGTTGTAAGACCTGCAGGAACAACAACATTAGCGGAAATTAATGTAAAATCCACACCACCACCAGTTGCAGTACCTCCGGAGACATAAAAATTAGCCTGTGTAGGGTTTAAGGCATCTGCAACATTAATTTCAACATTTAAAGTAATAACATCCACACTTTCATCACCACTGGAACTGGTAGTTGAGAAGCTTATTTTTCTTGGATTGTCATCATCCTGAATTGTTAAAATATGACTTTGATTGGAACCAATGATAGCCCCATTTGCATTCGCAAGGGTTACAATAACTGTTTCATCTGATTCAAGAAGCACATCGTTGAAGATTCCAACCTGAACATAAGTAAACAGATTTCCGGGAGTAATAGTTGCTGTAAGAGGAGGGACAATACTATAATCTGCATCTGTTGCAGTTCCACCTGTTACAGAAAAATCTACAGTAACATTAGACAAAGAAGGAGTACTAAGAATAACTTTCAATAATGCTGGTCCATTGGGTTCAAAAATACCAGAATTTGCAAGTTCAAACTGAATAACCCTTCTTGCAACAGCAATGGTAACAAAATCAAGATCATTAATTATTACATTACTGGCAGAATAACAGGTACCGTCTTCTAATAAAAGTGGATATTGTGTTGCACCGGAGCTGAAATCGCCATCTGCATCAACTAGCAGGACATAAGTTTCATACCCTACGGGGGGTGCCGGAAAACCAGCAACATCTATTGTAGCAGTAACAGAAGTAATAGTTCCACCTGTCTGATCGAACCACCACTCACGCGCAATTCGTTGAATATTACTACCTGCATTCGGAGCTTCTGTTGTTGTCCATGAAGATACAGATGCATTATCGTGCCCAAAAAGCATATACACATTATTTGCAAGACCAGCAGGACTACTGATCTTTAAAATATCGGCAGACATTGCAGCTAAATGGTTGGTTGCATCAGATGCCTGACCTACGCCTGCAACATCGTAATTATGGGCAACATCTAAAGTATATTTATCATTTGAAATAGTAATATTATATTTTGAACTTAAATAATTATCTACAATGATTCTCTGCGCTTCATTCAGATATTTATTATACACAATTATTTCAGAAAGATCGCCTGTATAATGTGCCGCGCCATCGGTAGTTGCACCTACCGTGAATAAACCCGGATTAGCAGAAGTTGCTAAAATAGTATTATTACTTGTCGTTAATGTTGTTTCATCTATCAGATTATTTCTGAGTGGACCTGTATTTGTAACTCTGTTCGCTGCAATATGTGCATTTCCATTATTACAGACTCCTCCATCAATGAAATCATCCTGCCCTCCTCCTCGCCGAACATAAAAACCAGCTTCCGTGGCTGTACTATTAATTACTCCCTCTAATAAAGGATTGGTTTCTGTAGCATCTCTTTTAAAAGACCAAAACCTTCCTGCATTATTTGTTGTTGTTTTAAAAACAGTGAAAGCAGATACATTTTGAATAGCTCCTCCTAATACAGCATTTGAAGCAGGTCCCTTAACGATATCATCTGATCCATCAAAACGCACTACTGGTCTGCCATTTAAAATGTTTGTATAAAATACAGGTTGCTTGCTTCCGGTTGCCTGAGATATGTTATTTGCATTTCCTGAAAAATCATTCCATTGCTGAATAGGGTTTCCATTTGTTGCAGGAGTAATCCCGGCATCTGAATACAATCCTACATCCCCTTTCAACCAAAGCAAATTTGTATTTCTGTCTCCGACCCCACCCGGACCCGTATAACCCAATGATCCTTCATCGTCATAAATCGTATACGTACATTGCGTATTTACACCAACACTTGCATTTGATGCACCCGTAATATCCACCTCAAAGGTTTCTGCATTTTCTGTTTCAGAGTCATTAATAATTGAAGCGCTTATATAAGCAGACAATGTGCCAGCAGGAATAATTACAAAATAAGGAGTTTCTAAAATAAAATCATCACCATTTGTTGCAGAAACATCAGTAACAGTATAATTAACCGTAACATCCTGCCCTGAAATTGTTGAAAGACTTACCTCCATTTTACCAGGAGTAACATCTTCGGCTCCTCCGGCTGCAACCCATGTAAACTGAACAGAGGGTACAACATCATTATCTGTGATTGTATAGGTATAGGTATAATTGGGACTAAGAGCCAAACAACCATTTTGTGGATTTGAAAGCTGAATAATAACCGTTTCACTTGGCTCACTTAAGAAATCTTCAGAAATCTGTAAAGTAATAGTTGTGGTAGTTGAGGTATTATCTCCCGGAATAGTAGCAGTAATTTCTGTCAACCCGTAGTCAGAAAAAAGACCTGCTGTGCCACCAATAACAAAGAAATCAACTGTAATAGGAGAAGTACTTGGCAATGTCGCCTGTATTGTTATTGTAACATTACCAACACTTTCAAGACCTGAACCGGTAAGTGTCTGGAAACTTATTTTTCTTGCATTATCATCATCGTGAATGGTAAACGTAAATGTAGAATTCGTTCCGATAACAACTCCTGCAGAAGGATTGGACAAAGTAAGAATAACCGTTTCATCTGATTCTACAGTTATATCGTCAATAACAGTTAAACTAATAATAGTACTTGTATTTCCTGCTGTGATTGTAGCGGTTCCATTTGCAAGAATAAAATCATTGCCAACTGCGGGACCCGGTGTAGCCGTACCACCTGTTACAGCATAATCAACTGTAACATCAGTAGCCATAGGATGATTAATACTAATGGTAATAAAACCCGGACCCTGTGGTTCCAGACAACTTCCTGTTGTAGCAGAAAATTGAATCAATGTTTTGCTACATCCTACTGCGAACATATAATTGTCTGACACTACCACATTCGTTACAGAATAAGTACCGTCTCCGTTATCAGTCATTTTGTATTGTGTGGCACCTGTAGTGAAATCTCCATCTGCATCTACAAGTAAAATGTAATTATCATAACCTGCAGGAAGGGCAGGTAGCAAGGAGGTTTCAAAAGTTACAGAAACATTGTTAATTGCAGTAGCACCGGTAATATTTGTTCTCCATTCTCTGGCAAGGCGATAAAAATTTGATATTCCTGAAGGGATTTCAGAAGTAGTCCATGCGGCGATGCTTGCATTGTCGTGACCAAAAAGCATAAAACTGCTGTTTGCCATTGGGGTTGGACCGCTAACCATAAAAATACCTCCACTCATGGCAGCAGTATGTAAACTACCATCACTAGCTTGTCCAACTCCTGCAACTTCGTATTTATGGGAGTTATGAATGAAAATATCATTTGCAATGGAAATTCCATACTTTTCAGCAAGATAATTCTCAACTATAATCCTTTGTGCCTCGTTCAAGCAACGTGTATACAATATGTATTCAGCGACATCGCCCATATATTGCATGTTAGAACTGGTTCGTGCGCCTAATGTAAATGGACTTGTATTATCATTTACTCCTAAAATATCTTTGTTGTCGTTATCCCGTTGAGTGCCTTGTGTGAAAAAAAGTCTGTCTGCTCCTGCAATAGGTTGATTCGAAAACAGGGCGCTCATTAAATACGTGTTACCGTTATTATACACCAAAGAGTTATCAGAAAAATAATCGTCTTGCGGATTAGTGGATTTTCTGTTATAAATACCACATTTCCCTGAAGCACCATAATTTAAACAACCCTCGAGAAGAGGATTGTTTGATCCATCACGTTTTACAGACCATATCCGGCTATCAGTAGTTGAACCACTTCTGAAAATTGTGAATGCAGATAAATTCTGAATACAACCCCCAAGCAGCGATGTACTGGAAGGTCCTGTTAATATATCATCAGTCCCATCAAAGCGCACAACAGGTTGCCCGTTCATTACACCAGTAACATAAGAAGGCTGTAAAGAACCTGTACCCTGAGACAGATCATTGGAATTTCCGGAAGCATCTGGCCATGAGCTAACAGGAGAAGAAGAGAGATCGCCTGCTCGAAGCCATACAATATTGGTATGATAATCGCCAACGCCACCGGGACCTTTATAGCTCATTGAATTATCATTATCTGAAATAGTGTAGGTGGCCACACTGTTTGCGCCTATAGTAGCAGTAGCACCAGTAACTGTTGTCAATGTAACAGAAAAAGTTTCGTTCACTTCAACAATAGCATCATCTACAATGACAGGCTGAATATTTGCAGATAAAGAACCTGCAGGAATCGTAATAAATCCATTCGCAAGAATGTAATCCACATTTGCAGTAGCAGAACCGGCAGCAACAGTATAATTGACAGAAATATTTCGTCCGGCAAGACTGTTAAGACTGACCTCCATTCTACCAGGAGACACATCTTCTGCGCCGCCGGGAGCAGTAAAAGAGAATTGAACTGTAGGTAAGGCATCATCGTCAGTAATTACATACACAAATTCTTTTGCCCCTGGATCTATTCCAGCCCCAACCGGGTTTGATAAAGCAATAGTGAAATCCTCATCGCCCTCACTTAAAATATCCTGACTTACAAACAATGTTATTGTTGCAGTTAAATCACCAGCAGAAATTATAAATGAACCAGAAAGTGAATAATCTACACCCCCTGAAGTAGCAGAGCCACTAGTAACAGAATAGTCAACTGTAACATCAGAACCAGAAATCATATTCAATGTAACTTGTATAGGAATTCCAGTAGTTCCTTCATCATTTCCGTCAGAAGCTAAAGAAAAACCAACCAGAATAGGGTTATCATCATCATTAATATAAAATATATGTTGTAGTGAAGTTCCAAGTTGCCCAAAACTAACAGCATCAATATCAATAACAACTGTTTCATCTGGTTCAATGGTGGCATCATCCACTGCATCTATATAAATTTCGGTTGTGGTTGTTCCGGCAATTATTGTAATCGGACTTGGTGATGAGATAGAATAATCTGCAGGATCAAGAGCAGTACTTGCTCCATTGATAGAAAAAGTAACATCAATATCTGTACTTACAGCCCAGTTTAAGTTAACTTCAATAATATTAGTAATATCGGGTTCTATTAAAGTAGAACTTACAATATTAAAAGAAACAACTGGTCGAACACAAGATATTGCAACATGAGAGCCATCAGCTAAAGAAATATTAGCAACTTTATAAATACCCCCACCTTGAGGTATCAATCTTCTATTAGTAGAACCACTTGAAAAAACTCCGTCTGCATCAACCATTAAATAATAATCAGTATATTCTACAGGAAGAGCAGGTAAGGTTGAAACATCAATATAAACATCCACGTTTCCAACAGAACCTGTTTGTTTTACAATCCAGTCCCTTTCAAGCCTCTGGATGTTTCCTAAAGTTGGCGTGTTTACGCTTGTCCATGCAGTAATATCTCCATTGTTATGTCCAAAAAACATCCATTCATCATTACCTAAATCTGTAGGATTATTTATTTGTAAAATTCCGGCAGACTTTGAATCATCATGTGGTGTAGCAGTACCTGATTTTCCTATCCCGCATAAATCTTGAGAATGTGTTGAATAGGGATAAAAATCATTAACAATCTCAATGTTATATTTTTGAGATAGATAATTTTCTACTATAATTTGTTCAGATCTATTTAATGCTGTGTTGTAAATAATTAATTCTCCTATGTCCCCTGAAAAAACTTTAACTCCATCCGTTTGAGCCCCAATAGTGAATAATCCAGTATTTCCAGCAACAGAGGCGACAATTTGGGGTGTGAAATTAAAATCAACACCATTGTAATATAAATATTGCTTATTTGTGGGTACTTTCGTATTAACAGATAAAATAAAATTAGTTCCATTATTATAAAAGCCATTGTCAGTCGTGTAATCATCTGCCCCCCCCCCTGCTCTTCTTGTATAAAAACCACCATTACGAGTACCTCCATTATTAAATACTGCTTCAAATAAAGGATTTGTGCCTGCGTCTCTTTTAAACGACCACATACGGCTATCTGTAGAAACCTGAGTTCTAAAAACGGTAAAAGCAGTAAGATTGGGCTGGTTGTTACCAATAATTGCATTTGAAGCTGATCCGTTTATAATATCATCAATACCATCAAAACGAACTGCAGGGTAACCGGAAAAAACATCGGCAGCAAGAACAGGTTTTTTCGTGCCTGTTAATTGGTTTAAAGTAAATCCGTTTCCAGAAAAATCATTCCATTGCTGAATAGAAGAACCATTGGTAGCAGGAGTAACCCCGGCATCTGTATAAAGACCGGCGTCTGCTTTTAACCAAAGGCGGGTATTGGCAGAATTACCAACACCACCAGGACCCGTTTGCGCAAACCCTGCCAAGGGAATAATTAACGCAAAAAATAGCCCTAATTGACTAATAATATTTATTCTATGGCGTAAAAACATATAGTTTTTTTTAATATAAATCTGTTCAATAACAGTGTACCAATCCTATATATACGATAAAATTATTTTAAAGTTTCAAAAAAACATATAAATATAAATTATTTATTGTAATTTAGATGTATATTTTTGGCGAACCCTTTATTTTTGTTGATGAAAATAAAAAATTTGACCTTTCATATAATATATAATAATTGTACGTATATTATAAAATATTGTTACAAAATTTAAACATTTAGTCTACTTCGAAAAGTTCTTTTGACACAAATTGTTTTTTAAACACAAAGATAATCAACATATTAAACCTGCCTTGTAGATTTACCTGGTGAAAATTTACCTGTAATAAACAGCTACCGTGTGGACACATCTTTTTTTTAGCTGGATTTTGTCACAAAATTTGCATACTTAGTGCCTGCAAGAAAACATCAATTTCATCGTTACGCTTGACCTGAAAAGTAGTCATGTACATTAGTACACTCCTAATTTTCAGGTCTTCGCAAG
>MEOG01000003.1 GCA_001769125.1 Bacteroidetes bacterium GWF2_35_48
CACAATTTTTTTTTTATTTAAACCCGCAAGCCCTACGGGCATGGCGGTAGGTCTAAGGTAAAAAAAACTGTGCCAGCGCAGGGAACGTTATGGGTAATTGGCCAAAAAATCCGGGCATGAAAAAAGACAGTGAATGATAAACTGAAAAACAGCCAACACACATACACCACATTGCTTGTGGCGGAAATACCAACACACAAGCTGCCACAAGCAAAGAGGTGTATTTTTGCCGACCCGCCTGAATTTCGTTACAATTTTAATTATGTGACAAATTTTGTGTAATTTTACAAAGATTAAAAAAATGAATTATGAAATTTATAATAATAACTTTTTTACTGATTACATCAGGGCTTAATGTACAAAGTCAGTCTTTAACACCAGAGGTAATTACTACTGCCGGAGATTATTTTACAAATTCTTATGCTTCTCTATCTATAACGATTGGCGAGTTAGCAACGGAGACGGTTTCAAATTCCAATAATATTTTAACACAAGGATTTCAACAAAGCCAGTATTTTACTGTTGACATTGAAGAAAACAAAAAAAACGGCTTCGCCGTTACTGTTTTTCCCAATCCTACGAATGATATTTTGAATATAGATTTTAAAACAGAAAATGACGTAAACACAAGCATCCAATTATGTGATGAGAACGGAAAGATATTGATTAATGAGAATATAAAGGTTCTTGAAACAAGCAGAAAATACGATCTGAAAATTTTTGCTGCTGGATTGTATTTCTTGAAAATTAAAAATGACAATGATTATTTAAAAACGGTAAAGATTATTAAACGATAATTTTATGAAAAAATTCACTCTTACTTTATTTGTAATATTTTTGGGCATTATAAGCCTTTTTGCACAAGCTCCGCAGACATTCAAATACCAAGCTGTAGCAAGAGATAATCTCGGAAAAATAATTGTTAATCAAATTGTAGGTTTACGAATAAGTATTCTTAAAGACTCTCCACTCGGTGCAACCATGTATATGGAAACGCACCAAAGAGGAACCAATGATTTTGGTATTGTTACCTTAAATGTGGGTGGTGGAACTATTGTAACAGGTAATTTTAATACAATAAACTGGAGCAATGGCGAATATTTTATAAAAACAGAACTTGATATTGCAGGAACAGGGTTATACGAATTTATAGGAACCACGCAATTATTATCTGTTCCTTATGCACTTTATGCAAACGAAGCTGGAAAAGCTAGAAATGATAATGACACCAGCGCTACAAATGAATTACAGACTATTGTGAAAACAGGAAATACAGTTACTCTTTCACAAAATGGCGGAAACATTGATTTAACAGAATATTTAGACAATACAGATAATCAGACTTTAAATATTAATGGTTATAATCTTTCTATTTCAAATGGAAATTCTATAAATCTGCCACCAGATTTTGACCATGATACATTAAATGAAATACAGATTATTTCTAAAACAGTTAATCAAATATCACTTTCAAAAAATGGAGGAACAATAACAGATAGCGATAATCAGAGTTTAACTCTCGCGGGAAATCAACTCTCAATTAGTGGTGGAAACACTTTAACATTGAGCGGTGCAGTTGATTTAGATTCTGACCCAACCAATGAAATACAAAATTTATCGATCGGACATGATACAATCCGATTAAGTCTTTCAAATGAAATAAAACTCCCTCATGATTATTTAACACTAAATAATGACACTTTGGAATTGAGTAATTCTAATTATGTAGTATTTTATGATGCAGACAAAGACAGTACGAATGAAATACAGTTACTTTCAACGGATCAAAACACATTAAATATTTCAATGGGAAACTCTGTTATTGTTGATACAGATACAACTAATGAAATACAAAATTTATCTATTCATAATGATACTTTGTATATTAGTAAAGGTAATTTTATTAAATTAAATTTCTTTGAATATTTGATACCTGTTGGCACAATTATACCTTTCGCAGGAGTCAATCCTCCAAATGGTTGGCTTGTTTGCAATGGTGTTGCAATAAATAGAACTACTTATGCAAATTTATTTAACGTAATATCTACAAGTTGGGGCGCTGGTGATAGTAATGCTACGTTTAATTTACCAGATTTAAGGGGGCAATTTTTAAGAGGTATTGATGGTTCTTCTAATATTGATCCAGATAAATTATCAAGGACTGCAAAGTATTTTGGTGGTAATACTGGAAATAATGTAGGTAGTTTTCAATCTGATTTATTAAAAAACCATACGCATAATTATATTCTACAAGGTAATCCATATACAAATGGGACTAATTCTTATTATGTTAATACTATAACAGATATTAAAACTTCTACCACTTACTCTACAGGTGGACAAGAAACGAGACCAGTAAATGCCTATGTGAATTTTATTATTAAATATTAATTTGAAAGCAATGAAAGTAAATAAATATATTAAAATTATTCTAATTACTGTAATTACTGTATCCTTTTTCTTTTTATTAATTCCTTTTTTGTTTGACATTTCTGGTTATTTTTTTTGTAAAAACCTTGATAAGGTAGGTCAATATGGTGATTTTATTGGGGGAGTGTTGGGAACTTTTTTAATTTTTATCAGCATTGTTTTATTATACTTAACATTAAAAACACAAAGAGAAACTCTTAAAGGACAGGAATTAAATTTTCATGAAAGTTGCTTTGATCAAACTTTTTTCAATTTACTTAAAGCTCATCAAGATATAACAGCGAGCATCCACTCATATTTTTTTCAAATTGAAAATTACGATAATGTAATAACATTTAAAGGTTCGGGGCGAGAATTTTTTGCGTATTCTGTTTATGATATTAATAAAATATTTGTTTCTCTAAACCAGAATGTTTTTTTAGAGAAATTTGATTCAGGATATAATAATTTTCAGTATATATCACATCAAATAGAAGAAATTCAAAAAGAAAATATTATAGATGAGGATAAAAAACAAAAACTTGAACAAGTAAATGAAAACAATAATTTAAAAAAAATCAATTTAACATACAATATTACAAATAATATTTTTCAATCATTTAAGAAATTAGATAGCAGTAAAGAAAAGCAAATTTTTATATATAAATTATTCTATCAAAAACATAAATTTGCTGTTGGTCATTATTTTAGTAATTTGAAGCAACTTTTATCTTACATAGATAAATATAATTTATTAATAAATGAAATTAACGAATCTAATAAAAATGAATCAATAGCTAATAAAATTAATAATAAGCAAAATACGCTTAGTTCATTTGTAGAAGCTCAATTATCTACTTTTGAAATTACTTTATTATATTACCATTCACTTATTGATTCAGATCTTTTATACCTAGTCAATAAGTATAATTTAATGCAAAATTTAAACAATGATGATATTTCGTTAAATAATTAATAAAAAAAAATACAGCCCCAAATAGCTCTCGTTTGCAACGAGTAACAGAATATAGTTAAAAAAGATGAAAATTACTTAACAAAAAACATAACAAGAAAATATTAATACTTTTGTATATATCGAAAATTAAACTCGAAAATTAAAAATAATTATATGGCACCACAAGATCCTTTTATTTATAAAATAAAACAAACGGTTCAGAATGTTAATGCATCTGCAACTGTTATACTTTATGGTTCTCATGCAAGAGGTGATTTTAAGACAACATCGGACTGGGATATTTTAATTCTTGCAACTGAACCTGTAAACTTTAAAACAGAAGAAAAATATAGTTATCCGCTTTATGAACTTGAATGGGAAACAGGTAATGTTATCAGCGTTCTTGTAAAATCAGCGCAGGATTGGGAAAGTCCAAGGTACAAGGTAACTCCATTATATAAAAATATTCAAAAAGACGGTATCAGATTATGAACGAAGATCAATATTCAAAAGAAGACCTTATTAAATATAGGTTAAGTAGAGCATTTGAAACATTAGATGAAGCTAAATTATTGTTTAATAGTAAACATTTCAATGCATGTGTGAGCAGGATTTATTATTCCTGTTATTATTCAGTTGTAGCTTTACTACTTAAGCATGATATAAATGCGAACAGTCATGCTGGTGTACGAAACCAGTTTGGGCTTAATTTTATTAGTACAGGAAAAATATCAAAAGAAAACGGAAAATTGTTCAGCATCCTGTTTGACCAGAGACAAAAAGGCGATTATGACGATTTTGTAATTTTTGATGAAGAAACTGTAAATGATTTTTTGGAAAAAGTTCCTGTTTTTTTAACAAATATCGAAACTTTAATAAATGAAAACTAAAGTCTGGTTTGTTTATTTATTTGTTGTTGTAACAATTATTATTTTTGCATCTTCATGTAAGAAATTCGACAACGAACGGATTAACAAACTTGCATCTGATAAAGTAACTGTAAATAATACGCTGGTAACGGCTACTTCTGTTATTTTAGATATTGGAGAAGAAGGCATCACAGAATACGGTCATTGTTGGTCTGTAAATAATGAGCCAAGTATCAGCGATAATAAAACAGTAAAAATATCTGATGTAAAAACAGGATATTTTACAGACACAATAAAGAATCTTGTTTCAAATACTACGTATAAAATCCGGTCGTATGTAAAAAGTTGTTCAGGCGTGTTATACGGAGAAACAAAATCTTTTACAACAATTGCCACAGGAATTACTGTTACTGCATTTAATGAAACAGCAATTACAAATACAAGTGCAACTGTAAAAGGAAAAATCAATAATTTACAATCACTTAAAATTCAAGATTACGGTCATTGTTGGAGCAGAAGCACAAATCCGACAATCAATGATTTCAAAACTTCTTTTGGCGAATTAACACAAGACAATGAATTTACAAGTTCTTTAACGAATTTGGAATTAGAAACTCCTTTTTACATTCGCTCTTATGCAATTGCGGATAATTCCACAATTTTATACAGCGACACGGTAATACTTGTCATTCCTCAATTGCAGGTGCAAACGATTTCAGCACAAACCACCAGTACTACAACAGCAACACTCACAGGAAATATTTTAAAACTTGGTGTGAATACAATTACAAATCATGGTTTTTGTTGGTCGTATTCTACTTCATCACCTGATATAAATTCTACAATTGTTTCAATGGGTGCAACAAATCACACAGGAAATTTCACAACGATATTAAATAATTTATCACAGGGAATCACTTATTATTACAGGGCTTTTGCAACAGAAGGAACAGTAATTCGATACGGAGAAGTAAAGAGTTTTACAATCAATTAACTGAAACAATGATGAGATTTTTTTCAATAGTTTTCATTCTTTTATTTCACTTTTCGTTTACAGGAAATTGCTTTGCTCAAGGCATCAAGAATCCCAAAATCACAAACATCAATTGTGTAAACGATGGTAAATATGCAATAATTTATTACGATTTAGAAAATACAAATCCATCGGATGAATATTTTACAAACATTGAAATAACGCATCAAAATGGTGCAAAAATAAATGCGAAAACATTCACCGGCGATATCAGGGTTGTAAAAGGCGGATTACAGAAAAAAGCCTACTGGGACTACAAAGCAGACAGCATTGCAATAAAAAAAGATATTCTCATAAAAATAAAATCAACACCCATTCCTAAAATCCCATTAACAAAACATCTTACAAGATCTGTAATATATCCCGGTTGGGGCGATTTTAAACTTCGCGACAATAAATTATTTTTTGGTTTGGGTGTATTTGCTTATGGCTGCCTTGCTTCATCTGTGGCTTTAAATTATGCATCTTATAATACGTACAACAGCTATAAATCAACTACGAATCTTGCAGAAGTAAATACACTTTTCAATAAATCTGTATCTCAAAAGAATTTGTCCTATGCTTTATTAGGCGCAGCAATAGCAATATGGGCGGCAGATTTAACAGGGATTATCATAAAATCTCATAAATTGAAAAATAAAACAACACCAGTTAAGAACAATTATTATTACAAGCAGGTTGAGCAACAAACCATTTTTGCGAGCAGCGATCCTGTGTTTTTAAATACCTATGAAGCCGTTAAAGCACCAAAACTTGAATTGCAGGAAGTAACCCTGAAATTTGAAGACACTGACGAAAATAAATGTTTAAACTACAAAGAAAAAGCAAAATACAAATTTGGAATTAAAAATTTAGGTGAAGGAGTTGCAATAAATCTTGTAGCAAAAATTGAGGCTTTAACAAACACAACGGGTGTAGTTTTTCCAAAAGAAATTGCATTAGGCAAACTCAATCCGAATGAAGAAGGGCGGTTTGAAATACCGTTTGAAGGAGAAGAAAATATTGGAACAGGCGAAGCTGAATTTCGTGTTACAGTAAAAGAGGCAAACCTCAATGACATGAAACCTTTCAGAATAGCATTTCAGACGCATACATTCATTTCTCCGGAGATCATCATAGCAGACCACCAGTTCACTATGGAAAAAGCCGGAAAAGCAGAATTAGGGAAAGACATCAGTTTGAAAATAATTATTCAGAACGTTGGTCAGGGTATTGCAAAAAACATTAAAGCAGTATTTGAAATACCACCATTGGTTGACTATAAAAATAAACTTGATTTTGATAAAGAAGAATTACAGCCCAACGAACGATGGGAAATATCTTTTCCGTTCAGTGCAAAATTCACATACAAAGAGCTTGTTATTCCTGTTACAGTAAAACTTTCTGAGAGCTATGGCAAATATGCAAAAACACCGAATAAATTTGAACTTGAAATAAACCAAAGCTTAGAAACTAAATTTGAAGTTCAGGCAGACATCAAGAAAACGAATATAGAGAAAGCTTCTTTTACATCCGAAGTTGATAAAAATATTCCTGAATCAAAATCAAAAAATCAAAATCGTTTTGCATTGATTATCGGAAATGAAGACTATTCTTCGTTTCAGTCTGGTATTGATAAAGAATCAAATGTTGAATTTGCAGTATACGATGCAAAAATTTTCAAAGAGTATTGTGTGAAAACATTAGGAGTACCTGAAAGAAATACAACTTTACTTACAAATGCAACGGTTGGTAAAATGAATCAGGAAATAGAAATACTAAGTCGTTTAATAAATACAACCGATGGAAAAGCAGAAGTATTTTTTTATTATGCAGGTCATGGCTTCCCCGATGAAAATACAAAAGATGCTTATATAATGCCCGTAGATGTTAGCGGAGCAAATGTATCAAATGGAATAAAATTATCGGATTTGTATGAAAGGTTATCTATTTATCCGGCAGCAAAAATCACAATATTCTTAGATGCTTGTTTCAGTGGAGCAGGGAGAAATAAATCTTTAGCGGAATTACGAGGAGTAAAAATAAAACCAAAATCAGGAGTTTTAAAAGGCAATATGCTTGTGTTTACATCAAGTTCCGGCAATGAATCATCAGCTACTTACAAAGACAAATTTCATGGACTGTTTACTTATTTTCTGCTTAAAAAATTACAAGAATCAAATGGAGATTTAACATACAAAGAATTATCTGAATATCTTACAAAGACTATAAAACAGGAGTCATTACTAATAAATAAAAGAGAACAAAATCCATCAGTAATAATAAGTCCTGATTTAAAAAATGATTGGGAAAATTGGAATTTAAAACCGTGAGTTATTGAGTTAATATGCCGACCCTAATTGTCAGCACATTTGGCATTCACACAAGCCAAATCACAATCCAAAAATGCCAAAAGAGCTGTCAATTTCAACGCAAAGACTGACGAAAAAATTACACAAAATTAAAAGGTTGATTACAATGCCAACATACCCATAACACTGCGCGTAGCACAATTTTTTTTTTATTTATATCCGCAAGCCCTACGGGCATGGCGGTAGGTCTAAGGTAAAAAAAACTGTGCCAGCGCAGGTACC
>MEOG01000004.1 GCA_001769125.1 Bacteroidetes bacterium GWF2_35_48
TGCTTGATGCACGCTGATAGGGGCGCATGTGTGATTTACAGAGCGCTGGCAAAAAAACGAAACTGGGTTGGCTTGTGTATCAGCAATCTTTTGTCACTTTAAAATTATTTGTCTTGATACATTATATTATTGTCAACTTTATTTGAGTTTATCAATCCTGTTATTTTATCTGTACGAATTTTTGATAACCTTGTTGCTAACACACATATTACAGTATAAATACGTCAAACGAATACCCCGAAATCTCAAGTTCTAAAACGGATTTATTAATTTTATAATTAGAATTAAATATCGGTTTCAGCATTTCAGATTTATCAATTTCTGTGATGTTTATTTTAAACAATTTTTTTTGAGCATTTTTATTAAATACAACCAGAACTGTTTGTCCAAAATAAGATCTGGTATAAATCATTTCCGTTTCAGTTACTTCAATAAATTTAAAATCACCAAATATCAAGGGCATAGACGATCTGCGAAGTTTAACAAGTTTTTCGGTTTTTTCTCTGAGCGTTTTTTCTTCCTTAGATAAATTATCAAATTTCATCATTCTGCGGTTATCAGGGTCCCCGGCTCCGGGCATGCCAAATTCATCTCCGTAATATATAACCGGAACACCGGGGATTGTCAAAATAAAAGCAGTAAGCGCTGAAAGTTTTTTATAACCTACCGGATTTTCAACCTTAACATCTCTTTTCCATCCTGCTTCTTTTTCGTCTTCATCGAAACGCAAACCTTCACCTGCATACGAAATCACACGCGCCTGATCGTGATTTCCGGTAATATTTCCCATCAGATGATTATGCCCGTAATACGATAAACTTTCGATTAAAGAGTTCTTGAGATTTACAAAAGAATTATCATCTTTAATAAATGTATTTTTAGCATCGAAAAAAAGATTGAAATCAAATTGCCCGTCCATTTTTCCAGAACCAACATAAGAACCGATAAGCTCTCTGCTTCCGTAGGTTTCTCCAATCTGATAAACGGATTTATTATTTTTCTTACCACTAAATTTTTTAATTTTTTTTGTGAGTTCTCTCCAAAAAATTTCAGGAATATGCTTCGTTGCATCATGTCTGAAACCATCTATATCAAAGGTTTTCAAAAAGAATATTGCTGAATCGGAAATGCAATCATAAACTTCTTTTTTTTCAAGATCAAGTGTAGGAAGAAACGTGTCAAACCATGTAGTAAGGCGGTATTCGTCCCACAAACGAATATTTTTTCGTCCGTCAGGAAGATTTAATTGCGTTGCCCAATGTGGGTTTTTCTTTATTATAGGACTTTCTTCATGAAGATGGTTTGCGACAAAATCAACTAAAATATTCATATTGTTTGCATGCGCTTTTTCAACTAATTCTTTCATCTCTGCATTCGTGCCAAAACGATGATCAATTTTTGTAATATGCACAGGCCAATACCCATGATAACCTGAAAATTTTCTGTGAGGCTCTGGAAATTCAACATACGCAGTCAATGGATTCTGATGCACAGGTGAAAGCCAGATTGTATTAACTCCCAGCTTCTGAAAAAAACCATCGTCAATCTTTTTTATAATTCCTTTTATATCTCCACCCATATAATTTGCTTTGGGGTGTACTTCTGCATCTTTTACAGGTTGATCATTAGACGTATTTCCATTATTAAAACGGTCAACAAGCAAAAAATATAATACTTGCGCTTCTTTGTCAGAGCGGGAAAGGAATGAGGAATCATCTATTATTTTACCATTCTTCAAGGGAATTATTAAATCGTTGCTTTCACCGTTTTTATTATATGCAAAAATCCGAACACGTGATGATTCCGGGTTTTCACAAAAATTAGGCAATATCACTTCGTACTCTGAATTTTTCTTCTGAATATAATTATTATCCAAACGAATGTTTTGCCATAAGATGAAAACTTCATCAAGTTCCTGATCTGATATAAATGAAAATCGTTTTGCTGAAATCGTTTTGCCTGAAATATGAGGAACTTTTTGCTCTGGATTACCAACTACAATAGATGAATTGAAACCGCCCATGCCGTTGCTGACAGAAACAGGGTTTCCAGAATCAAGCATCCATTTCCCATCAGCTACTATCTGATAGCTGTAACGCCCCGGGTTAAGAAGTAAAGATATTTTCCATTTATCATTGGTAAGAGACATATTTGATTCATTGGGATTCCAATTATTGAAATCTCCTGCTAATTGTAATTTTGAATATTTCTTGCCTTTTGCATCATAAGAAAATGTATGAGATATTTTTTTTGATTTTTTTATCAGTACAGAATTATGGTTTCCTTTACTCCATATTTTCATTTCAGAAATTACAGGTAATTTTTCATGTTCACCGCATATTAATTTTACAGATTTTTTATCTGAAATCAGCATATTTTTCAGCATCGGATGAAAAGAAAAACTATCAATCAGAGAAGGATCTGAAACAAAATCTTCTGAGAAAATTGTAGTAGTATCTGGATTTATAGTTACAGGTTGCGCAATTCCGGAAATGAAATTTACATTGTCAGAAATATTTGTATTATTGACTGTACAGCGATTATTTAAAAAAACTGTCAGAATAAAAATGCAAGCGACGATTATTTTCCGCATAGTTATGTAATGTTAATGAATAAATACTTTTTCAAAAATAGTTATAAAATATTATTTTAGAAAGAAAGAATGATGTATGGAGAATTAGGAAATAAGAAAATCGGTAGGAATACAATAGGAATACAGTAGGAATACAATAGGAATACAGTAGAAATTCAATAGGAATACAGTAGAAATTCAATAGGAATACAGTAGAAATTCAATAGGAATACAGTAGAAATTCAATAGGAATACAGTAGAAATTCAATAGGAATTCGATAGGAACTCGATAGGAACTCAATAGGAACTCAATAGGAACTCAATAGGAACTCAATAGGAACTCAATAGGAACTCAATAGGAACTCAATAGGAACTCAATTGATGTTCGATTGAAATACAATTGTATGTCTACCGAATTAACAATTGTACACTTATTGAACACCTATCGTAGCACAATTGTATCTCTTAAAAAAATTACGTTTTCAGTTTTTTCTTTTTTGCAGCAGGGAAAAGCACATTGTTTAAAATGAGCCGATATCCAGGTGAATTAGGATGTAGATTTAAGTCGGTTGGCGGGTCTCCAACAAAATGCTGGTAGTCTTCCGGATCATGACCTCCATAGAAAGTCCAGGTTCCTTTGCCGAATGTTCCATGAATATAGCGCGCTTCACTAGCTGCTTTATTTTCTCCCATAATTATTACATTTGGCTTTATCAAATCTTTATTAAAAGATGTTGTTTGCCCCATAAAACCTTTAATCATATTCCGGTGATTCTGACAAAGCATTGTTGGAATCGGATCCCATTTTGCAGAAAAATCAAATAAAGTGAAATAATCATCTTCTTTTCTAATTTTCCGAGCTCTGGATTCTGTCGCATCTATATCAGAATATTCATAACGATTTGGATCTATAATAAGTTTAAAATTATGAAAAGCAAACGTTTTTGAATAATCTAACATTTGCTGGCATTGAGGGTGACAGGGGTCTCCGTCAAAAGGACTTTCACAAATGTCTGTGTTTTCTGCAGCTAAAGCAATGTCGTACGAATCAGTTCCGGAACACATGGTAAATAAAAAACCTCCTGAATTAACATATTCTTTTATTGATTTTGCAACAAATAATTTTAATTGAGAAACTTTATTAAATCCAAATTTTTTTGCCAATTCTTCCATCTGCTTTTGTTGCTCTACATACCATGCTGCATAACGGTACGCACTATAAAATTTTCCATATTGTCCGGTAAAATCTTCGTGATGCAAATGAAGCCAGTCGTAATTGGCGAGCTTTCCCTCTAAAATATCCGGATCATAAATTTTATCATAAGGAATTTCCGCGTAAGTCATAACGAGGGTTACCGCATCATCCCACGGTCGCTTGTCTGAAGGAGTGTAAACGGCTATTTTGGGAGCTTTCTCTAATTTCACCACATCCATATTTACTTCAGGTTGTGCAATTTCATTAAGGATAACTTGTGCCTGAACATCTGCGATAATCTCGTAACTTACACCTCTGATAACACATTCCTGCTCGACATCTTGAACATATTGAATCAAAAAACTTCCGCCCCTGTAATTCAGCAGCCATTGCACCTCAACTTTATTTTGAATAGTCCAGTATGCAATACCGTATGCTTTCAGGTGGTTCTTTTGATCATCATCCATAGGAATAAGAAGGAAAGAAGCAAAAGAATGAAATCCCGCAATAAGAGTTAAAGAGAAAATAATAAATATTTTTTTCAGAAATTTCATTTTACAATAATTCAAAAATAAAAAAGCGTTTATATTTTATGCAAGCACAAATATAACGCTTTCTGTGAAAAAAAAGTACGAATATGATTAAAATCAGAATGGATCTGAAGGAGGTGTTTTATCAAATTCAACATTACTGTCGAAAGAATCATTACTCTTACTAAAAGAACTGTTGTTCATTTTTGAGCTTAATGTTTTTCCATTTGAATAAGAAGCTTCGGGAATATCGCCCAGAACAACATCCAGCTCTGCAAATTTTGCCATATTGCTGATGAATTTCAGCCTAACATCTCCCAGCGCGCCATTACGATGTTTTGCAATAATTATTTCAGCAATACCTATTAATGATTGTTGATTTTCATCTTCAGTAAAACCATAATATTCGGGTCTGTGAATAAAGAGCACCATGTCGGCGTCTTGCTCAATAGCACCCGATTCGCGAAGGTCAGAAAGTACCGGTCTTTTCAGACCTGCTCTGCTTTCAACCGAACGATTCAACTGAGAAAGAGCAATAATAGGAATATTCAACTCTTTAGCAATTGATTTAAGCGAACGTGAAATTGTACTTACTTCTTGTTCTCTTGTTCCCATTTTATTGTCGCTACCCGCTGACATAAGCTGAAGATAATCAATAACAACCGCACGGATATTATGCTGCCTTACAAGCCTTCTGCATTTTGCACGAAGTTCAAAAATTGAAATTGCAGGCGTATCATCAATGTATATAGGTGCCTCGTGTAATTCTTTTATTTTATAATCTAATTGCTGCCATTCATAACTCTGCAATTTTCCGGTTCTTATTTTCTCAACGGGCAATTCGGTTTCGCTGACAATCAAACGGGTTACAAGCTGTAGCGAAGACATTTCAAGCGAAAATACGGCAACAGGTACATTATTTTGCACGGCCATATTGCGCGCCATCGAAAGCACAAAAGCTGTTTTTCCCATGGAGGGTCTTGCCGCAATAATAATAAGGTCAGAAGGTTGCCAGCCAGAGGTAATACGGTCTATCCCTGTGAAACCTGAAGGAACGCCGCTGAGTCCGTCTTCTCGTTTTCCGGCCTCTTCAATATGTTTAATTGCCTCATCTATAAGGGGACGAATTCGTGATGTTTCCGTTTTAATATTTCCTTCAGCAAGATCGAAGAGTGAGGACTCCGAGAAATTCAGAAGATCAAGCACGTCCTGTGAATCATCAAAGGCTTTTGTCTGAATTTCAGAGGAAATACGGATAAGCTCCCGCTGAATATATTTCTGTTGTATTATACGGGCATGATACTCAATATGCGCAGCAGCAGCCACTTTTGATGTAAGACCCCAAATAAAAGCAGGCCCTCCAACAGAATCAAGCTGCTCTTTTTTTCTTAATTCTTCAATAACAGTAAGCCCGTCAATGGGTTGTTCATTTGATGATAAATTTCGTATTACTTCATATATCTTCTGATGTGCTTCTTTATAAAAACTATCAGGTTTTAATACATCAAGTACTTCGAGAACAGCATTTTTTTCAAGCATCAAGGCACCAAGAACTGCTTCTTCAAGCTCAACTGCCTGCGGAGGCAACTTTCCGTATTCACCAATTTGAATTTCCGGGGTATATTTTTTTTGTTTTCTATTGTCAGCCATTGAGTTATATTTTATATATTGAAGACGCTAAAATACTGTCCCAATCTATATTTCAGTAATAAATGCACGTGTATTTATTAACATTTTTCAAGTGGGGAATGAACAGGTTATAAACAGTGAATTAATAATAACCGATATTACGCAAATTGTAGGAAATTGAGTCGGCAGTCAGCATAGTCGGCAGTCAGCAGTCGGCAGTCAAAAAGTCGGCAGTCGGCAGTCGGCAGTCAGCAGTCAGCAGTCAAAAAGTCGGCAGTCAAAAAGTCGGCAGTCAAAGAGTCGGCAGTCAGACAGACGGTAGACTGAGGCCTGAGGAGTGTAGACTGAGGACTGAGGACTGAGGACTGAGAACTACTGTAGACTGTTAACTGTTGAGCAAAACATCTTCCGACTGATTTATAAAAAAACAATTTGAGTAACGTCAGTTAATAAATAAAATTTACTTTTGGAGCAGATTTTTGAGCATGAAAGATTTAACAATAGGAAATGAAAGAAAACTGATTTTGCAATTTGCACTTCCCATGTTGTTGGGAAATTTATTTCAGCAATCTTATAATATTGTTGACAGCATTGTTGTCGGTAGGTTTATCGGTAAAGAAGCTCTGGCTGCTGTTGGTGCGTCTTTTCCTGTTATTTTTATTCTTATTTCTCTGGTTATAGGTTTTTCAATGGGTCTTACTGTGATAATATCTCAATATTACGGAGCAAAAGATTTTCGAAGCATTAAACGCTCAATTGATACATTAAATATAATACTATTAATAACATCTATAATAATAACGCTGATTTCTATTTCATTCAGTACAGAAATTTTTCAGCTAATGCAATTACCTGTAGATGTTATTCCCCAGGCTGAAGAATATTTTACAACTTACATGCTGGGGTCAATAGCTTTCTTTGGATTTAATGGCGTCAGCGCAGTTTTACGTGGGCTTGGAGATTCAAAAACCCCCTTGTATTTTCTTATCATTGCAACAGTCTTAAATATTATTCTGGTTTTATTGTTTGTTATTGTTTTTGACTGGGGAGTTAAGGGTGCTGCTATATCAACAATTATTGCACAAGGAATTTCTTTTCTGCTTTCTGTTCTTTATTTGAATAAATATCACAAACTGGTTAAAGTTTCATTTATTAATATTAAATTCGATAAGAAAATATTTTTACAGAGTTTACGAATCGGCCTTCCATCGGGATTACAACACACATTTGTATCTATAGGCATGATGGCTTTGTATGCTATTGTAAATTCATTTGGCACGGATGTTTCTGCGGCTTATGCCGCTGTTATGCGCATTGATACTTTTGCCTCCCTTCCTGCTATGAATTTTGCAATAGCTTTATCTACGTTTGTGGGTCAAAATATTGGCGCAAATAAAATTGGACGCGTAAAGCAAGGATTGTTAGCTACTTTTGTTATGACATCAGGCGTAGCCATTTTTGTTTCGATAGGTGTTATTTTGTTTGGAAAAGAGCTAATGTATTTGTTTACAACCGACAGTACCGTTATTGCGCTTGGCCACGACTACCTGATTATCGTTTGTTCTTTTTATTTAGTATTTACAACAATGCTTGTTATTAGCTCTGTACTTCGCGGCGCAGGCGATACGCTTATTCCAATGTTTGTTTCTCTTTTCTCTCTTTGGTTAGTAAGAATTCCGTTTGCTTACTTTTTATCACAGCATTTCGGAGTGCAGGGCATCTGGTGGTCAATACCAATCGGATGGTTTTGCGGCTTGCTGTTTATTTTTCTTTATTATATGAAAGGAAACTGGAAAAATAAAAGTGTTGTAAGCTATACCAATCCCGGTCATTAATTGCGCTTTGGGGAAACCCTTGATATCTACATTGGATAGGCACGCTGAGACCTCAAGTGTTTAAGCTATTGAGAAAAAAAAATCGATAAGAGTATATTTTTCGAAATAAATTGATATAAAAAAATTCATCAAATTCTTTTACGTTCTTCAGATTTGCTTAAAATAAATCAGACAGTTTACCCCTGTTTTGGTAGTATTATTGAAAATAAGCTCTAAACATTTATCAAAAATAATATTTGAAAAAAAATTACTAAATTGCGCCGAAAAGCAAATAATTATTGCATGACATCCTTTTTTATCAACATACGCTTTTTTGATATTCTTGATATCTTTCTTGTTGCAATACTATTATATCAGTTTTATCGGCTGATAAAAGGTACTGTTGCCATAAATATTTTTGTTGGAATTTTTGCACTCTACTTAGTTTGGCTTATTGTCAAAGCCTTTAAAATGGAATTGCTCAGCTCAATTATGGGACAATTCATCGGCGTGGGAATGATAGCGCTTATTATTGTATTTCAGCAAGAGCTAAGAAGATTTCTTATTGTTATTGGAACAAGGTATTTCAGAAGCAAACGTTTTTCGTTTGATAAAGTTTTTACACTTAATCCCAGAGCGGCATCTATTAATATTATAGATAGCATTGTTGCTGCATGTGAGAAAATGAGCACTTTAAAAACAGGTGCGCTTATTGTTGTTTCGAATGCTGCTGAACTCCGTACATACACACATACCGGAAATATAATTAATGCCGATGTTTCATCTCTGCTTCTTGAAACAATATTTTTTAAAAATAGCCCGATGCATGATGGTGCTGTTATCATTATCGGAAATAAAATCCGTGCAGCCGGATGTATTCTTCCTGTTTCAGATAATCCGAATCTCCCTTCTAATTTCGGACTTAGACACCGTGCAGGACTTGGAATGGCCGAAGAAACAGACACATTGGTTATTATTGTTTCTGAAGAAACCGGAAATATTTCTTATGCCCAAAATGGAAAAATCTTTGATGGTATTTCTGCAAAAGAACTTACCCGCCAGTTAAAAATGATTTTGTTATAAATCCATGATCATCGCTATTACAGGTTTTAGCGGATTTGTTGGTTAAGCATCTTTTTTTCAACGTATTTTTAATCTTTAAAAATATATATATATTTGTTGCAATACGAACGATGTAAAACATCTTATTGTGTAAATAAAATTATAACACTTATGACAACCAAAACATTTATTCTTTTTCTGATAGCCGGGAGTCTCCTTTTTTCCTGCACACGCAGCACAGAAATGAAAACAAATAAACTTAAGATGTCGCAATGGCGCGGTAAATATTATGCAGGGGTATTTGATGAAAAAAACCTTCTTAAATATTGGTCTGAAGAAGGACCAGCAATGCTTTGGAAGGCTGATAGTATTGGCAATGGTTATGGCTCTCCTATTGTTTATGAAGATAAATTATACGTGATGGGTGAAAAAGACAGCATAGGAACATTGTATGCATTTGACTTAAATGGAAAAGAACTGTGGAAAGTTAATTATGGAAAAGAATGGGGTAGGTATTTTCCTGGTTCACGTTCAACACCTACAATAGTAGATGGTTTGCTGTATCTTGAGTCTGGATTTGGACGTGTGGTGTGCATGGAAGCTACTACGGGAAAAGAAAAATGGGCTGTTGATATGCTGAAAGATTTAAACGGCAGAAATACAAATTTTGGTTTTTCTGAATCCCCTTTAGTTGATGAAAAAAATGTGTATTGCATGCCTGGTGGTCACGATACTAATGTGGTTGCGCTTGATCGTATGACAGGAAAAATTAACTGGATTTCCAAAGGTATGTGTGAAGAGCCTTCTTATTGTTCACCCATTATTATTCATCTTCCTGAAAGAAGCATACTTGTAACTTTTTCAAAACAACATCTTTTAGGAATTGATATTAAAGACGGTAGTTTGTTGTGGTCCGATTTTCAACACAAAGATGGTGATACGCATGGCAACTCACCTATGTACGAAAATTATTACAACAACCATTATATTTATTATGTTGCAGGCGATGGTCAGCGTGGCGTTAAATTAAAACTTTCAGATGCAGGTTCTAAAATTACAGCCTTATGGAGAAACAAATTGTTTGATAATGCTTATGGTGGCTTTGTGAAACAGGGAGATTACCTCTATGGATCAGGACATCGTAAAAAAAATTGGTTTAGTCTTAATGTCAGAACTGGTCAGATTTGCGATTCTCTAAAAATAAATAGAGGTATTACAGTTATGGCTGATAGCATGCTGTATTGCTACAACGAAAAAGGTGAAATATTTCTTGTGAAAGCCAGAGATGGTAAAATGGAAAAAATTTCATCTTTAAAAATTAAACATGGTTCAAAAGAACACTTTGCGCATCCGTATATTGCAAACGGTGTTTTATACATAAGACACGGAAAAGCATTGATGGCTTTTGATATCAAACGGAAAGCGGCATAAAATTAATGTTTTGTTGCGTTGAAAAACTCTTGAGATCTCTATTGGATAGGCATGATGAGGCATGTCCAGCAAGGCGGAATCTCAAGGGTTTAAACGATTGAGGAGATATGGTCTGAAAGATTATAGAAAAAAATCATGACTAAGAAAAAAATAATAATCGTTGACGATCATGAAATATTCCGGAAAGGACTCCGGCTTATTATATCAAAATTTGATCATTCTGTAATTGTTGCTGAGGCTACAAACGGACAAGATTTTTTAGATTTGTTGCCCTCTACAGAATGTGATCTTGTACTGATGGACATTCAAATGCCCGAGATGAATGGAATAGATGCAACAAAAAAAGCACTTGAAATAAAACCAAATTTGAATATTGTTGCTTTATCCATGTATGGTGAAGAAAAATATCTGGAAAGCATGCTTGAAGCCGGAGCTAAAGGATTTCTTCTTAAAAATATTGATAAGGATAAATTGTACAAAGCTATTGATGTTACAAGCTCCGGAAATAATTATTTTTCTGATGAATTACTCACTTTTTTTACAAAAAAATATCTTTCCAAACCCAAAAATTCCGAACTTGAACCAAAACTTACTGAGCGTGAACTTGAAGTGCTTACCTTAATTGCCAAGGGAAAAACCGATAAAGAAATTGCTGATGCCCTTTTTATCAGCGAAAGAACGGTAAATGGGCACAGGGCAAATCTTATTTCAAAAACAGGTTCTAAAAACACTGTAAATCTGTTGGTATATTCCATAAAAAATAAATTAATTGATTTAGATAAAATTTCCTGATTTTCTGGACATAATTTAAATTTATTTCCGTTTTTTTCGGACATAATTTAAATTTATTTTTTGATTTTATGGAAATAAATTGTATTTTTGTGTTTTAATTCATATTAAGATGAAACAACAAAAAGACTTAATCAAATCGCTGATACTTGATTTTCAGAAAAACTTACCACTGAAAATTATTCCCAGAAACCTTGCATTGCCGATTGAATCCGGAAAAATAATATCTGTTTGCGGAGTTAGGCGTTGCGGGAAGACTTTTGTCTTATATGACACTATAAATAAATTACTAAAGCATAAAGTTCGTGCAGAAAATATTTTGTTTATTAATTTTGACGATGAACGTATAGCTTTTACCGAAAAAAATCTTGATTTTATCATACAGAGTTATACTGAACTATTTCCTGACATACCGTTTAAAGAAGTTTTTTTCTTTTTTGATGAAATTCAAATGGCGCAGGGATGGGAGCAGTTTGTTCGTAGGGTATATGATAAATATTCAAAAAACATATTCATATCAGGATCTAATTCTAAACTGTTGGCAACGGAAATAGCAACATCTCTAAGGGGTAGAACTATTCCATTTGAAGTTTTCCCTCTGAGTTTTTCAGAATTTTGCTTATTCAAAGATATTGACACAAATTTTTATCTTCAAAAAAATGCAGCAAAACTCAAAAACAGTTTTGTTGAGTTTAATAAATACGGCGGTTTCCCAGAAGTTGTTTTATCAGGTTTTAAATTTTATGAAAAAATCTTACAGGAATATTTTCATATTATGTTGTATCAAGACATGGTAGAGCGTTATGAGATAAAAAATATAGCAATATTAAAATACTATATTTCCAGAATGCTTGCAAATTTATCAAAACCTACATCTGTAAATAAAATATACAATGAAATAAAATCTGCCGGAATAAAGTGTGATAAAAATCTTTTGTATGACTATGCTGATATGCTTGAATCTATATACTTTTTACAAAGACTTTGCAAGCATGATTCTTCCGTTTTAAAAGCAGAGTTGATAAAAGAAAAGAAAGCATATTTTATAGACAATGGAATGATTAATGCCCTGAATTACTCTTTTACGGATGATTTTGGAAAACAATTAGAAAACACCATTTTTCTCTGGTTGAGGCGGCAATCCGATTTTAAACGCGATATCTATTTTTATAAAGGTAAAAAAGAATGTGATTTTATTCTGTTTGACAGAAATAAGCCTGTAAAGCTTATACAATCGTGCTGGAGTCTTTCGGATCCGGACACTATTAAAAGAGAAATACAGGGGCTGACAGATGCTGCAAAAAATTTAAAATGCAAAGACCTTACAATCGTAACATCTGAGGAAGAAGATGAAATTAAAGCAGAAAATTTTATAATAAAAGTTGTTCCGGCATGGAAATTATTATTGGAAAAAGAGAGAACTAATACCTTATCATTTTCCCACTAATGCTTTCGCTTTCATCCAATATTATTTTAAAAAAATATACTCCGTTTTCCAGAAATAAATTTTTTAATTCAATATTTTTCTGGTGCTTCCCTGTTTGAGAATAAACCAATCTTCCCAGTGCATCATAAACTAAAAGTGAATGAGAGTTGTATTCTTTTCCGGAAAGCACAAATGCAACATCCGAATGAAAAGGATTCGGTAAAACGTTCACATTTATTCCAGGTTCTGATGTAATAGTATTTATGCTGTAATGCGGATCCACAAAAACAATAAGTGTGTCATAATAATAATCAAGATTGTAGTAATTTAAAGTATCATTATTAATATTAACAATGTACTGCGATTCCATTTCCAAGCCTGGTATTTCAATATAAACTTTATAGCTTCCATCAGGAATTCCAGAAATAGAATAGTCGCCGTTGGCATCAGGATGTGCATGTGCCTTTGTTGTTCCGCCGGCATTTTCTTCAAGAATCACTTTAACTTTATCGGCATTAATGGCAATATTTTTTTGTCCGTTATAGGGTTCAATCGTACCAGTTAAGGAACCTGATCCGGGGTTTTGCAGAAGGGCAGAATCGTTCAGTAAATTAATTGTAATTGCAGAGTCACTGTTAAGCCATATTTGGGAGGCATTTTGCCATTTAATCTTATTCCCGTAGTAGGTTGGCAGGTGGTAAGTATACTGCATTGGATTCGGGTCAGCATAAATTAGAAAACTCAGAAAAGGCATTCCTGAAAACCGAAAATATCCTCCGTTGTTGATAAGAGTTGTTTCATAAAAATTAAACAAATGATCATAAGAATCGTGAAGTATCATACTTATTGTTCCTGAATTAATTGGAATTACACCATCAGAGGAAAAGACCCTGCCAGACAAGGTGTGAAGAGGAAAAACAGAAGAAAGATATTCGACAGATTTGATATTATTTGCCTGATCACATGAAATTTTTGCAACCGGAAATCCAATGTTATTTGCCCAGAAATAGTAATTGTTAGTAGTTTCAGAAAAAACCTGATAACTATAATAAACACTACCCATTGCGATGATTTTCGCTGAATCATTTTTAATAACATTTTCATGAACACGAATAACATCAAAAGTTCCATAGGGAGTAGTTATAGAACCATAAGCATCTGCAATCAACGACTTTGAAATATTTGATTCAAACAGGGTGTCCCATGAACCGGGATTGTGTGAAAAAAGATACGACCATTTTGAGTTTCCCGTGTAAGAAGAATCATAAGCAAAGGGTGTTTTCATCAAAACCTCTGAAGGGTTTTCAACAACTGGTGTGTTATTATACAACTGGTCATTTCTGAAACCAATTATTTTTAACCCGGAAGAATCAGATTTCATATAGGTGTATCCTTTATAGGTTGCATACAAAGGAACTCCGCCCGTGAGACCACCGAACAATCCTGCGTAACCATACAAATATATATTCGATTGTGAAAAAGTTGTGTAATAGGGTATGAGCGGATGGTTTTCTGAATATGCAGCATATTTAACACTCTGATTCTGCAAGCCTGAAAAGTTCCAGTTTTGGGGCAGTGAAGATGCTGTTCCCATGTTTATATTTGTGGTCGAATCAATACTAATCACGTATCCTTTTCCTGCTGAAGGAAGATCCGAACCGGTAATTGTAATCTGCGCTCTGGCTATAGCGAAGCTGATTAATATAAAAAGGGTTATTTGTATTATTTTCATTGTATGTTTTGTTGTTTATTTTTCTTCCACCGAGACAATTATTTTGACTTTCATTCCTTTTCCTTTTTCACTTTCAAATTTACAATTTCCATTAACAGAAAGTATGCGCTGAATGATATTTGAAAGACCCAGTCCTTTTCCTGAAAGTGCCAGAACAGAATTCACATCAAATCCTTTTCCGTTGTCTTCATATTGAATGTACGCCAAGGAATTGCTTGTTGAAAATTGAATGAAAATATTTTTTGCATTTGCATGTTTAATTGTATTATTTATCAATTCAAGCACTACTCTGTAAATAATAATTTCTGTAGTTTTATTATTAATTTCAGGAAAATTATTTTCTGTTACAGAGATTTCAACGACTCCGGTATTCGACATTTTATCTGCAAAAATTCGCACAGCTTCTGTCAGTCCGAAATCTTCAAGAACAGATGGCATAAGATTGTTAGAAAGCAAACGAATATTGGAAATTGCTTCATCAATAAGTTCTGATGCAAACTTAACATGTTCCGCATCACTGCTGTTATCTTCTACACTCAACCCGTTTATATATAATTTAATTCCTGACAGCAAAGGGCCGAGTCCATCATGCAAATCTCTGGCAAAGCGTTTCCGCTCATTCTCTTCGGTTTCAATAATTTTGTTCAGCATTTTCCTGTCATTCTCTCGTTGCATTACTAACTGACGGTAAATACTTTTTTGTCTGAAAATATATATCCCAATTAGTACAAATAAAAGTAAAATAAAAAACAAACCGACAAAAGTATAGGAGAGCCATCTGTTTTGTTTTATCTCTTTTGTTCTTATTTCATTTTCCTTCTTTAACAAAAGAATTTCATTCTCTTTCTTTTCAGCTTCATATCCTGCTTGTAAATTTGCCACCTGCCTTATTGATTCAATACTTAAAATGCTATCGCTAATCTGACTGTATTGCCGTTTAAATTTCCATGCATTCACTAAATCATTTTGAGCAGAATAAATTTCGGATAAGTACTGACAGGCGTTTTTCATTACCTCAGGATCTTGAGCCTCCTTGCTTAACTGAAAAGCTTTTAAATAATAATCCACTGCTTTTTGATTTTGCTTGTTATTACGGTAAATATGTCCATAATTTAAAAATAGAACTGCAAGCCCGCTTTGATCATCTGTTTTTAAATACAAAGCTTCAGCTTTATTATAAAATTCCAAAGCTTTTTCCGGTTGATTTAACTTAGAATAACTGTCGCCAATATTATTTTGCGCAGATGTTAAACCGGAAATAAAATTTATTTTTTCTGCCATTTTCCCTGCTTTGAAAAAATAATCTAATGCTTCCGTTTCGCTTCCTGTTTTACTCAGAGATACTCCGATATTATTATAAATGCCAATAAGACCTTTCTCGTCATTAATCTCTTTTCGTATTACAAGAGCTTTTTGATAGTACTCATAAGCTTTTTGATAGTTTTTCTGTTCGTCATATATAGCCCCAATGTTGTTAAGAATATAGGCTGCCCCTTTTTTATCTTCAATTTTATCTCTAACATCTAATGATAACTGATAAAACTTTAATGCCTGCAAATAATTTCCTGAGTTATAAAAAAGAACTCCAAGATTGCCGAGCAAGACAGCTATTCGCTTATTATCTTTAGCTATGTGCGCAAAATTCAGAGATGATTTGAAATAATAAAGGGCTTTAGAAAAATTTTCATTCGCATTATAGTAATTTGCGATATTTGCAAGTACAATAGAAGCACTTGTGTTCTCATTTATTTCTTTAAAAATAGCAAGAGATTCAAAATAATTTTTCAGCGCGGCATCATAGATTCCCTTATTATTAAAATAAAGCCCCAGATTATTTAACGAAGATGCAAGTCCTTTTTTATAATTGCATTTTTTAGATAAAATAAAACTTTTATCTGCCAGTAATTTTGCGCTGTCAGGATTTTTATTCAGCAAGGAAGCGAACAATTCGTTGTAACGATTTATTTCAGATGTATCATTCGAAAATGATGCATAATTTTTTCCTGAAACAGAAATAAAAACTATTAACTGTAATATAAAAAAATATTTTTTAAAAAAAATCATTGCACTTGTTTTGATTTTACAATATTAAGAATTTCTCACATTGAATACACCCGTAAAAATACCCGTTTTAAAACAAGGTTTTTAACGTTTATTTAATTCAATGTTTTATTCGTATTTTTGTAAAATCAAAATTACCCAATCTTAAAATTTACTATTATGAGAAAAATTTATTTTGCAGTCGCACTTTTATTTATTTTGATATCTGTAAATGCTCAGAATGTAACATCTGTAAGCAACGGAAACTGGCTGAACCCAATGACCTGGAGCTGTATGTGCATTCCTGTTCCTGGTTATACTGCAAGCAGCATTACAATAAATCATCAGGTGGTAATGGACACAAGTATGGTACTTCCATCCGGTTCTATTACTATTGGTGCAACCGGAATTTTATCTGATGATGTATCCGGAAGAGATTTGTATGTAAGCGGGGGCACGCTTATTAATAATGGTCTGCTTGATATTCGTTATCTCTACGCACAAACAGGCTCTGTTACGAATAATGACTCCATACATTTGAAATCTTTGGCATCCTTGGTTACATTTACTAATAATGGAAATATTTACATTCCTGACAGTATGTTTCTGAACGGTAATTTCACAAACAACGGAATTATAAATGTCGGAACATTCTACAATGAAAGTATTTTTCATAATTATGGAGCAATAGTAAATGCAGACAGTATAACCAATGCAGGGGCTTTTACAAATTATCCGGATTCATGGATGGAAGTGGACAGCATGACGAATACAGGTATTCTAATCAATGATGGTACAATATCTTATTATGCATTTACAAATTTTGGAAACTACACGAATAATAATCTCATAACTTTTTTTGATTTTACAAACATTGGCAGTTTCTCTAATAATGACTCCCTAATCGGAACCGGAAGCTTCTTCAACGTGGGAAATTTCACGAATGTTTTTGGTTCAAAATTATTAATCGGAGACAGTTTTCTCAATGCAGATACATTAGGTTTTCATGGTTATTTTCTTAATGATGGATATGTTTACGTGGGCAACAACTGGTACAACACAGATACAATTGCCGGTACAGCAGGAAGTTTCATTGTTCAAAACTTAACAGGCAACGAAGGAATAATGATGGGGTCGTTTGATTTCTGCGATTTGACACCACCTGCAATTGCGCCATTTATTGACTATAATATTGGAACTATTGAAGCCGGAATTACTTATTGCACGAATACATCCATTAGCGAAACCATCTTTAAGCAGATAGAAATTTATCCTAATCCCGTGAATGATGTTTTGTATCTAAATGATAATACCAACTCTGTTTCTGCAATTGAAATTTTCGATTTTCTTGGAAAGAAAATTTTTGCTGAAATGAAAATAAATAATAGCATGAATGTTAGTACACTTGAAAGCGGATGCTATTTCATTAAAATCACAACAAAAGATGGCACTGTTAGAATGGAGCGATTTGTTAAAGAATAAAAAGTATTTTTCACTTTACAAAAAGTGTTTCTAAAAATACCTTTTTTCAGAATTAAATTTTAAATCATACTCCTTTTCATTAAGGTTAAGTGTTAGATATTTTATTCAAAGATAAAATCATATAGGTACAAACACCCATTTTGATTTTTGTAATACTCCTATGAATTATTACTTTTGTAATAGTTTGTAATAAATATTAATATTAACCAAAATTTATTTTTATGAAAAAAATTATACTTTTAATTTCATTTGTGGGATTATTTTGTATCTCACAAGCACAAATAACTATTACCAGCAGCAATACACCCACAGCAGGGCATGTCGCAAATCAAAAAGTAGACACCCTATGCAATGGTATAACAGAAGGAATCGCAGGTGCAAATCAAACTTGGGATTTCACAGGACTTGCAAATCACAAGGAGGAAACGATTGGGTTTGTTGTACCATCAACGTTGCCAGGTGCATCAAGTTTTCCCACGGCTAATTTAGGGATAGATGATGCCTCAAGTCAATACCAGTTTGTCAATTCAAACTCTTCTGAATTTAATGTGCTTGGCTTTTATGGAAGCCTTATTGGAACGATGACTCCGGTTATTCTTGACCCCGGGTTTAAACTGATAACATTTCCTTCAACCTACAATACCTCGTATAACTATACCTATACATCTACTGTTCAGGTTCCATACAATCAACCTCCGGTAGATTCAATTCGCATTAATATTTCAGGAAATATTTCCAGTATAATGGATGGATGGGGAATTGTTTCAACACCAACTTATGCAAATGTAGCATGCCTAAGGCAAAATTTCACTGAAATTGTTACGAACACAATGTATATTCACATGAGCGGAACTTGGACACCCTCAGGCTCCCCCGATGTTGACACATCCTATTCTTTTAACTGGTGGTCTGAACCTCATAATGCACCCATTCTTGAGTTGGACAAAGAAACCAACGGTGTAATTAGTGAAGCAAAATGGCTGCACTCTTACCTACCGGGTTCAGTTAGTACACCCGAGGTAAAGACTGTTTCTAATATTAAGGTATATCCAAATCCTGTAAAAGATGTGTTGTATGTATCCGGTCTTACAGAAGCCTCTGTTATTGTAATAACTGACATCACAGGGAAAATATTAAGCAGCAATTATCTTAATCCAAACAAATCAGCAATCAATATTTCGGAATATAAAAATGGAGTTTTTATTTATTCTGTAATTGATATTAAAGGAAGTATTCTTTCTAAAGGAAAGTTTATTGTAGTGAAATAATTAAATGGGATGTTATTAAAAGAGGCTGAATTATTTTATAATTCAGCCTCTTTTATATAGAATGAGTTTAGGTTGAGACTTTGCAATCCACTTACTTCCCTATAAAAAAAGCCACCCAAGGGTAGCTTTTCTTAAAATATTCTAAATCTTAATTTATTTTTTTTCAGGACTTGTTGTAGTTTTTGAATCTCCTGATGAATGTGAACATTTAGTTCCGGTTTTATTTGCTCCTGAGCAGCATTTTGTTGTAGTTTTTGAAGAGCAGCAGGATGTTTTTGTTGCATGATTACATTTTCCTGCTTCGTGATTACATTTTCCTGCTTCGTGATTACATTTTCCTTTTTCATGATTGCAACCGGGCTTGCATGTTGAGGAACTTTTTGTTTTATCTTTGTCTTTATCCTTATCTTTTTCTGCTACAACAATATTTTCTTTTGCAACAACAGCTTTAACAGGGGTTACATTTACACCGATAAAAGCAAACAGGGCGATCATTAAAATTACTTTTTTCATACTTTTTTAATTTTTAATTAAACATTACTAAATTTCTTTCAATGCAAAAGTACAGATAATTAAAACAGGTATCTGTTAAATAATCGTTAAAAAAAAGGGGTGGAAATTTAAAAAAATGTTAATTCACTTTGCAAGAACTAATTCACTAATTCTGCAAGAACAGTCTGTGTTCCTATAACTTTCTGATCAAGTACAGCATTTACCTTTGCATTCAGAGGAAGAAAAATATCTACGCGGGAGCCAAATTTGATAAATCCGATTTCAGAATTTTGCTCAACTTTATCTCCTTCATTAATAGATGTAACAATTCTACGTGCGAGCGCTCCTGCAATCTGTCGAATTAGAATCTGAGTTCCATCGTTCATCTCTACAACAACAGTAGAATGCTCGTTGTCTGTTGAAGATTTTGGCAACCACGCACAGTAATGTTTGCCTATATGATATTTAAAGTATTTAATAATGCCAGCTATTGGTGTCCAGTTGATATGAACATTTAAGGGCGACATAAACACAGAAATCTGTTTCCGTTTATCATGAAAAAATTCATCTTCAAAAACTTCTTCAATCACAACCACTGTGCCATCAGCAGGTGCATAAACGAAGCTTGGATTAATATTGCGGGGTCGGTTGGGTTTTCTGAAAAAATAAACTACAACAGAAAAAAAGGATAGGGAAAGACCTGTAAAAATCCAATATATAACCGGATAATTAGTCGTCAGGCACCAAACGCCCATATTCAGTAGAAGAAGAGCAAGAAAAATCAAAAAGATGAAACCATATCCGGTTTTATGAATTGTCATTGTTTTTACTTATTTAATTAGTTCAAGATACATAAATACACAAGGAGCAGCAAGAAAAGCGCTGTCGAACCTGTCAAGTATACCTCCGTGACCGGGAAGAATATTTCCTGAATCTTTGATATTGATGCTGCGCTTAAATAAAGATTCGACAAGATCACCAAAAGTGCCGCAAATAATTACAATTACTGATACTATCAGCCAATCAAAAAAAGAAATTTCTGTATAAAAATGAGAAATCATGTATGCAACACCAAAGGTAACAAAGGCTCCACCAATACTTCCTTCCCATGATTTTTTAGGGGAAACCCGCTCGAAAAGCCGATGCTTGCCTAGGGTAATTCCGAATAAATAAGCTCCCGTATCATTTGCCCATATTAAAAAGAAAAAACCCAACAAAATCCATGGTGTGTATGAAATTTCCTGTGTCGGTGTTAATACAATATAATTCATCAGAGATACCGGAAGGGCAATCCATAAAATGCCAAGCAGAGTAATCGCAATATTTGTAAAGGGTTGGGTTTTCTTTCTGTATAATTCAAAAACAAAAATCAGAAAAATAAAACCAATTATGGGCAAAATAATTTTCGGTCCGGTAAGACCCGATGCGAAAGAAAAATTGCTTGCTAATAAATAAACTCCGCTTGCAATTCCCAAAATTTTTTGAGGAAAGATGGTTTCATTTTTGCAAACTGAATAAAACTCCCACAAACCCAAAGACACAATTGCCAGTGAAATAATCAGAAAAGATTCTCTGGAAAACCAGATTCCTCCGATTAAAACAAGGGCAAATAAAGCGCCTGTAAAAGTTCTTGTTAATAAATTATTCAAACCCGGAATTATTAATCAGCAATTTCGCTTTAAGCAAATCATCTCTTTTTACATAAATTTCAATATCGCCAATTGTTACATAAAACGAATCTTTTTTATTCATAATAAAAGCGTCCATTTCATTATCTTCAAGAAGCGCTTTTATCATTTCAGCGATGTATTCTTTATCTGTTGAATAAACAACCTGCCAATCGCTTTCCATAATTACACACTTGCTTCAGGAATATGTACTACTTCAACCGGAATCGGCTCAATTTCCTCAAAATTTCTAGGACCAAAAATGGCTTCCAAATCTTCGCTGAAAATAACTTCTCTTTCTAAAAGCAATGCTCCTAATTTTTCAAGCCCCTCTCTGTTTTCTGTTAGTATATTTACAACTCTGCTATACTGGGATGAAACCATATCCTGAACCTCTTTATCTATAACTTCAGCGACTTTATCCCCATAAGGTTTCGTAAATGCATAATCCATCTGACCTGAAGAATCATAAAAACTAACATTCTTCAATTTCTCACTCATGCCAAAATAAGTAATCATTGCATAAGCTTGCTTTGTAACGCGTTCCAGATCATTAAGAGCACCGGTTGATATTTTATTGAAAATAATTTCCTCAGCAGCTCTGCCGCCAAGCGTGGCACACATTTCATCTAAAAGCTGCTCTGTTGTTGTTATCTGTCTTTCCTCAGGCAAGTACCAGGCTGCGCCCAAAGCTTTTCCTCTTGGAATAATTGTAACTTTAATAAGAGGATTTGCATAACGCAACAACCAGCTAGCCGTAGCATGACCGGCTTCGTGATGGGCTATTGTTTTCTTTTCTTGAAGAGAAATGATTTTATTTTTCTTTTCAAGACCGCCAACAATTCTGTCAATAGCATTCAGGAAATCTTGTTTTTCTATTTCTGTAGCTCCTCTTCGGGCAGCAATTAAAGCAGATTCATTGCAAACATTGGCAATATCAGCACCGGAGAAACCGGGAGTTTGCTTTGAAAGAAATGCAAAATCCACATTCGGACCCAGCTTGAGGGGTTTCATGTGAACTTCGAAAATTGCTTTGCGTTCATTTAGGTCGGGTAACTCAACATGTATCTGACGATCGAATCTGCCTGCGCGCAACAATGCACGATCGAGAATGTCTGCGCGGTTTGTTGCAGCAAGAATAATAACCCCGCTGTTTGTTCCAAAGCCATCCATTTCTGTTAGAAGCTGGTTCAATGTGTTTTCACGCTCATCGTTTGCTCCCATATTCGGGTTTTTTCCACGCGCGCGACCTATTGCATCAATTTCATCAATAAATACAATGCAGGGAGCTTTTTCCTTTGCCTGCCTGAATAAGTCACGAACCCTTGAAGCTCCTACGCCCACAAACATTTCAACAAAATCAGAACCCGAAAGAGAGAAAAAAGGAACATGCGCTTCGCCTGCAACAGCTTTCGCAAGCAATGTTTTTCCAGTACCCGGAGGGCCTACAAGCAATGCGCCTTTAGGAATTTTTCCTCCAAGCTGCGTATATTTTTTAGGATTTTTCAGAAAATCCACAATCTCCATAATTTCTACCTTTGCTTCGGCAAGACCTGCAACATCATTAAAGTTAACAGAAATACTTGTTTCTTTATCAAAAAGCTGCGCTTTCGATTTTCCAATAGAAAACATCTGACCTCCGCCACCTGCTCCACCAGTCATTCTGCGAAAAATAAACATGTAAATTGCAATTATTACAATAATGGGTAATAACCAACCCAAAATGTTACCAATCCAGTCATCTTTCGTTTCATCTCCCGGAACCAGACGTTCCTCTGCCTTGAACAGTGTTGTGTCTTTCTGCGCTTCTTCAAGACGTTTTTCAAAAACCCCTCTGTCCCCTATTTCAAAATAATAATGTGGCTCTATACCTCCGAAAGTACCTTTGCCACGCTTTTCGAGACTTTTAAATTTCGGATCATTCAGCTTATCTTTTTTGATATAAATATTAACAATCTTGTTATTTACAACTACAATCTTTTCAATATCTTTTTCCTTTAAGAATTTTCTCTCAACCTCGTCCCAGTTTGTTTTAATAGGACCAGAGCCGAAATTTAAAAATTGCAATCCAATAAATACAAGCGCAATAATTCCGTATACCCAGTAAATATTAAATTTGGGTTTACCTTTTTTTGTTCCAAATGGGTTATTGATATCAGGAGCTTTCTCCTTACGAGGTTTTTCCTGTTTTTTTTCTTCTAAATTTTCTGACATTTTCCTTAAATGAATATTGATATTTAAAATAAAATTCCGTGATACAAATCTGAAATTATACTTCGACTAAATGAATTTCCTAAAAAGTAAATTCATTGCTCAGTACTTGTGCAGAGCTTGCCGAAGTATAACCAAATCTAAATATCTTTCCATTCTGAAATCTATTAAGATTTGGTATATTTATGAGCAGTAGTTACAGCATCTGCCCAAAGTTCTTCAAGTTTATAAAAATCTCTATAGGGTGTTTGAAAAATATGTACAACCACATCAGCATAATCAAGAAGCACCCATTGTGCGTTTTCAAAGCCTTCTTTGTGCCAGATTTTCTCACGTAAATTTTTCAACACCTGATCTTCTATATGATAAGCTATAGATTTTACCTGAACATCAGAATTGGCGCTGCACACGATAAAATACTTACATATAAAATTATTGAGTTTCGATAAATCTATAGATACAATATTTTCTGCTTTTTTATCCATTGCAGCATTCACAATAGCATCTAAAAGCTGTAAAGAAGCAGTTTTTTTATCTTTTTTTAGAATCGTTTTTTTTGCAGCAACTTTTTTATCTACGGAATCTTTAATCGTTGTTTTTTTTACAACTGGTTTCTTAACAGCAGTTTTCTTAACAGCAGTTTTCTTAACAGCAGTTTTCTTAACAGCAGTTTTCTTAACAGCAGTTTTCTTTTCAACTATTTTTTTAGTGCCTGTCTTTTTAGTAGCAGGTTCTGATTTTTTCACACGTGTTGATTTAACAGGTGCTTTATCTTTATCTGTTGTTACAATTTTCTTTTTAATAGCCATGAATATAATATTTCGTTTTAATCAAGTTTCAATACAGCAAGAAATGCAGATTGAGGAATCTCCACATTGCCAACCTGCCTCATGCGTTTTTTTCCTTTTTTCTGCTTTTCAAGAAGTTTTCGTTTACGTGTAATATCTCCACCGTAACATTTTGCGGTTACATCTTTTCTTAATGCTTTAACCGTTTCACGCGCAATAATTTTCGCACCGATTGCTGCCTGAATAGCAACATCGTATTGCTGACGCGGAATAAGTTCTTTAAGTTTTTCACACATTTTACGACCGAAGTCATAGGCATTGTCTGCATGAGTAAGAGTTGAAAGCGCATCCACAGGTTCTCCGTTTAAAAGGATATCGAGTTTCGCGAGGCGTGAAGGCTTGTAATCACAAGGATGATAATCAAAAGACGCATAACCTTTGGAAATACTTTTTAACTTATCATAAAAATCAAAAACAATTTCTCCCAAAGGCATTTCAAAAACAATTTCAACCTTGTCGCTGGTAAGATAGGTTTGATTTTTCAGAATTCCTCTCTTATCAATGCAAAGAGTCATAATAGAACCGACATATTCTGACCGTGAAATTATCTGCGCAATGATGTATGGTTCTTCAATGTGGTCAATATAATTTGCATCAGGAAGTCCCGAGGGATTGTGTACGTCAAATACTTCACCTTTGTTGGTATAAACAGTATACGACACATTGGGAACCGTAGTAATTACGTCCATATCGAATTCTCTGTCGAGACGTTCCTGAACAATTTCCATGTGAAGTAAACCCAGAAAGCCGCAACGAAAGCCAAAACCCAAAGCAGCAGATGATTCAGGAATAAACGTAAGAGATGCATCGTTCAACTGAAGCTTTTCAATGGAGGCGCGCAATTCTTCATAATCGTCAGCATCAACGGGATAAATACCGGCAAAAACCATAGGTTTTACATCTTCAAACCCGTCAATTGGTTTTAAGCAGGGATCTTCAACATGGGTAATTGTATCTCCGACTTTAACTTCGCGAGCAGCTTTTATTCCTGAAATAATATATCCGACATCACCTGATCTCACTATAGTTCTTGGCTCTGCGGTAAGTCTTAAAATACCAATTTCATCAGCATAATACTCCTTATCCGTAGCAAAAAATTTCACTAAATCGCCTTTCTTTAACTCTCCGTTAAAAATTCTGAAATAAGCAATAATGCCGCGGAATGGATTAAATACAGAATCAAAAATCAATGCTTGCAGCGGAGCAGAAGAATCTCCCTTTGGCGCAGGAACTCTGAAAATAATAGCTTCTAAAACAGCATCCACTCCCAACCCGGTCTTTGCGCTGACTTCGAGAATTTCCTCCCTTTCACAGCCGAGTAAATCTACAATCTGATCTTTGACATCGTCGGGCATTGCTGCCGGCATGTCTATTTTATTAAGTATCGGAATAATCGTCAAATCATTTTCAAGTGCCTGATACAAATTAGAAATTGTTTGGGCTTGTATTCCCTGAGTAGCATCAACAACCAACAGAGCACCTTCACAAGCAGCAATGGAACGCGATACTTCATACGAAAAATCAACATGACCGGGAGTATCAATAAGGTTTAGCGTAAATTTTTTCCCCTCATGCTGATAATCCATCTGAATAGCATGGCTCTTTATTGTTATTCCTCGCTCCCTCTCAATATCCATGTCGTCAAGAACCTGATTCTGAAAATCTCTTGCAGAAACAGTTTTTGTCAACTCAAGCAACCTGTCTGCAAGTGTACTCTTTCCATGATCAATATGCGCTATTATACAAAAATTACGAATCGTATTCATCTATTTCCAATATCAATGAGGTCTTAATTTGCTAAACCTCTGAAAAATGAACGGCAAATATAATAAATAATACAATCTAAAAACCACTTTATGCATTTTTCATTAAAAGCCCTATATTAAAAGAAAACAGAGACCTTATGCCAGCATACGAATAATTGAAAAATTGTTTAATCCGATTTTTATTTGTTTTTTTGCATAAAATCAAAGAAAATGATAAAATTTCAAAATAAAAATTCATATAAAATTTACAATACATTACTCTTCATAGTTGCGGCAATACTGATTTTATCGGTTATGCCCAAGGGAGTAAAATTTCCCTATGAATACAAAAAAGGAATGCCATGGCTTCATAGTACTCTTGTTTCTCCCATGAATTTTCCCATTTATAAATCTGATGAAGACTTAAAAAATGAAACAGACAGTATCCAAAAAAACTTTGTGCTATATTTTACGTTTGAAAATCAAACAATTATTGATCATTTAACCCTTTTCAGGAAAAAATTTGAAGTAAAATGGAATGAACATTTAAAAAAATATTTTCTGATAGACACGGAAGCCCAGCAAAATGGCGTAAATAAAAACGTAGAAAAATTAAACATTTTAAAAAACGATTACCTGAATTACTGCTCAAATCTCATTGAAGAAACTTATAACAAAGGCATCATTGTATTGCCAAAAACAATCAAAAGCGATTCTCTGGCAAAAAAAACCATCTATGTTATCAAAAACAATATTGCAGAAGAATATAAAATCAATGATTTTCTCGATATACAGACTGCCTATAATTTGATTGACAAAGCAACAAATAACAGGAAAGAACATAATTATTATAACGAAGCGTTTAACACTGGTTTTCTGGAAGAACTAAAGATAAAAGAATTTATAGCACCGAATATTTTTTATGATGAAGAAACTACAAAAAAAGTAATCACAAATCTTACAGAAAATATTTCTCTGACACGTGGTATGATTGGTGAAGGAGAAAAAATTATTTCAAAAGGAGAAATCATTGATCACATCAAATTCAATATTTTAAATTCATTGAAAAAAGAATACGAAACCTTCACAACCAGTAATAAAAATTATTATTACATTTTTATTGGTCAGTTTTTATTGATCATGATTTCTTTATTTTCAGTTTTCATGTTCATCCATACCTTCAGAAACGATGTATTGCATGACAGCATAAAAACAGCCTTCATATTACTGTTAATTGTATTATTGATAACAATTGTCAGTTTTTTTCTTAAATACAATATTGTAAATCTCTATGTAATTCCGCTTGCAATTTTGCCCATTATACTTCGTACTTTTTATGGGACACGGCTTGCTTTATTTGTACATACCATAACGATTCTTACAATAAGTTTTTTTGTGCCTAACGGTTACGAATTTTCGTTACTGCAAATTCTGGCAGGCGCTGCTGCATTATTCAGCCTTACAAGTGTTCAGCGAAGAGGTCAGCTTTTTCTTACGGCAATCATGATAATAATTACCTATTGTGTTTTATTCTTCGCTATTTCTATCATTCAGGAAGGAGACATTGCCAAAATTAATTATAAAACCTTTGCATGGTTTGCTGCAAACGGGTTATTGGTGCTTGCATCCTATCCCTTAATTTATATTTTTGAAAAAGCATTTGGATTTCTTTCAGATGTTACATTACTCGAACTGGCAGACCCGAATAGTAAAGTAATGAGAATGCTGGCTGAAAAAGCACCCGGAACATTTCAGCACGCACTTCAGGTCTCAAACCTTGTTGAAGAAGTAATGGTAAAAATAGGAGGCAACGCACTGCTTGCAAGAACAGGAGCTTTGTATCATGATATTGGAAAAATAGACATTCCACAATTTTTCATCGAAAATCAAGGTGTTGGAAAAAATCCACACGATGAACTTGATTTTGACAAAAGTGCTGAAATGATTATTAGCCATGTTAAAGCAGGTGTTAAGATTGCAGAACAAAACAACATTCCATCTCAAATAATTGACTTTATAAAAACGCATCACGGCAATACAAAAGTCCAGTATTTCTATCGTTCTTTTTTGAAAAAATATCCAGATAGAGATATTGAAACTGCAAAATTTACCTACACCGGACCTATTCCGATTTCAAAAGAAACCGCAGTTGTAATGATTTGCGATTCTGTTGAAGCAGCCTCAAGAAGCCTCAGAACTATTACAGAAGATTCTTTAAATAACCTTATTAACACAATCATCAATGATATCATTGCGAATAACCAACTCATTAATTCAGATATCACATTTAAAGACATTGCGAGTATTCGCGAAATTTTATTCCAGCAACTAAAAAATATTTACCATTCGAGAATTGAGTATCCGAGGTACGAGGAGATGACCATTATGTAGTGTTTGCAAGAAAACGCCAATTTCATCGTTACGCTTGACCTGAAAAGTAGTCATGTTCATTAGTACACTCCTGATTTTCAGGTCTTCGCAAGCCCTGCCTACCGGACAGGCAGGCTTGAACTTGACGTTTTCTTTATCAAACACATCGTTTATTGCTGACTCTAGATAATTTTCTAATGGATTAAGGAGTAGGAATAGGATTTAGCAATCCTGTGAGGTATTGCAGGCTGAATCGTGCGATGGTTATCCTCACAGGTTTGCGGGAATTGAAATAAAATTCAATCAACTCTGTCGAAAAAACTTAACCACCATTTGTGTGAATCCCTCAAAAGTTTCTTGTTTTAATTGCTGAATTATATCATCACAAAATTGAATATCATTAATGAGTTCTGCTGTCTGTCCTGCAATCCATAGATTGTTGTAATTCCCGGGAAGTATAGATTTTTGCAAAAGTGTCATGTTTTTTTTCTGCAGGATTTTTTTAAAATAAATTTTTGTAGCAGGATTTTTTGTGATTAATTTTTCGATCCAGTTTTGTTTCAGTCCGATTTTTTTCGCATAAGGTGTATTAATAATAGAATTGGGCGTTCCTGAAATTCGTTCACTCAAAACAATATCTTCCATGCCGGCTTCAAGTATCGCTTTTTTATATTCTTCACTGACCTTACATTCGTGCGATGCAATAAATCGCGTACCCATGCTTATCGCCGATGCTCCAAGCGACAACATAGAAAGAATTCCTGTTCCGTTTGCAATACCTCCTGATGCAACCACAGGTATTTCAGGAAAATTTTCAATCAAAGCCGGAACAAGAACCTGCAAGGTATAAGGCCCAGCATGACCTCCTGCTCCCTGCCCTACCGCAATAAAACCATCACATCCTGCATTAGCGCATTTTTTTGCATGCGTTAAATTCGTAACATCACAATATACTTTTGCTCCATAAGAATGTGCTTTTTCAATCACAATTGAAGGATTTCCAAGTGAGGTAGTGAAAAAAGGAACTTTCAATCCAACACAAACTGCAAGTTGTTCTTCAAAAACAGGATTCGATTTCTGAACAATAATGTTCACACCATAATTGCCTGACTGAAAATTTGTCTTATACGAATGAAGATTCGCTATAACATTTTTAAGCCCGTTACTATCATAGTTCATTGCGGGAAAAACTCCTGCAATTCCATTCCGTATAGCAGCTTTCATCATTTCCTCATTTGACACAAGGTACATGGGAGCCATCATGAGCGGAAAACTCAGATTGAGATGTTGCGTTATGTTTGTGGTTATGTTCATAATACCTATTCCCTATCTTATTTTCTTTTATCTAAAAAAGCCTTTAACCCAATTTTTCCTTCATTTCCGACAAGCCGACCGAAAGCTTCTGCTTCCATTTTTAAGGCTGATGAAAGCTCTGTCTTTTGCCCTTTTATAACAACCTGTTTCAATTCACGAATACTTGTAGCAGGTCTTTTAATTAATTTTTCTGCTAAAAAAATTGCTTCATTAACGACATTTTCCGGCTTTGTTATTTGTTGCACGATTCCCATTTGCATGGCTCTATCAGCAGAAAAAGACTCACCTGTCATTAAATAATAAAACGCATTGTTTTTTCCTGCTATTCTTGAAAAAAGTTGTGTTCCTCCACCACCGGGAATAATGCCAAGAAGGCTTTCAGGCAGGGCAAACTGCGCATCATCGGCAGCAATACAGAAATCGCACCACATTATTAATTCGCAACCTCCACCCATTGCCAGACCGTTTACTGCTGCAATTACAGGGATTGGCAAGGTTTCAATTTTACTGAAAGAACCATGCACCAAACGACTCACTTCATAAGCCTGATTTTCTCCCATCAGCAACATTTCAGAAATATCTCCACCCGAAGCAAAAGCCTCATTATTGCCTGTAATAATTATTACCCGAACATCTTTTCGTGAAACAACTTCCTCAAGCAGACAATCTAAGTCGCGTATAAACTGAACATTCATCGCATTTTTAACTTCAGGACGGTTAATTCGTGCGATTAATATTCCTTCTTTATATTCCGTTAAAATTGTTTTGTAAGGCATACTAATTTTTATTTCGGGCTAAATTAATATAAGCTGAGGAATTCACAAATTTATGTTTGAGGTATATCTGTAAAAAAAATGACCAGAAATTTTATCCCGGTCATTTCAGATTATAGTAATTTGCTTTTTTTATTGCTTAATAATTTTCAAAACCTTATTGTGTTTTTTGTTAATTACACGAATAAAATAAGTTCCCTGTGAAAAATGAGCAATGTCAATCTTATTTTCAGCAGCGGAGTCTGATATTTTCAATAAATTTCTTCCATAAATATCAAAAATCTCTAATAAAGAAGCTAATTCACAATGAACATAAATTTCACCGGTTGTGGGATTAGGAAAAATTCTCAAATCCATTAAACTTTCAATAGTTTTTGTTTGATTTACAAAATCAACGAATACAGTATTTGTTGCAAAGCAGCCCTGATTATCTACGACTGTAACGGTATAATTTCCCGGCAAAACATTTATTAAATCTTCTGAAGCCTGATTATTACTCCATAGAAAATGATACGGGGCAGTACCTCCTGAAACAGTAATATAAATCGCGCCATCATTCATACTTGCTCCTGATGCATTCATAACCGAATCATTTATTATTATTGCTGGAGGTTCTGCAATGGAAAAGCTTGTAACATCAGAACAAGCATGTGCGTCTGTAAAAGTTAAAGTAAAAATTCCAGCATGTAAATTGGAAATACTGCTTGTAGTGTCAGATGTAGACCATATATATGAATAAGGATACGTGCCTCCTGCAGTGCTGAGTAAAATTGCGCCATCGCTTCCACCGTTGCAGGATACATGCATACTATTTGCGGTATGATAAACAATATCCGGCTCATTAACTGTGATGCTAATTGATTTACTGCAATTATTTGCATCAAGCAACAAAAAAGTATAAATATCTGCATTCAGGTTAGAATATGTATAGGGGAGCATAAATGAAAAACCTGAAAATTGAAGCGAATAGGGAGCTGTTCCACCGCTTGCAGAAAATGCGATACTGCCATTGTTCCCTCCAAAGCACAAATTGTCTGTAATGTCATACAATGGTTGTAGTTCATCGGGTTGTAAAACTAAAACTGTTCCTGTGCCTATACAACCGGCATAATCGGTAACAACCACACTATGCATTCCGGCTGGCAAACCTGTTATTGTTTCATTTGTACTGCCATTAGACCACAAAAGCTGATAGGGCTGAACTCCACCCGAAACAATTACATCAGCACTTCCGGTACTGTCGCCATAACATGTTGTTACAGGCGTTGCACTTAAAACCAAGGAAGGGCCATCTATGTTATTTATGGCTACAATAGCAGTTTTTACACATTGATTATTGTCTGTTATCTGTACCTGATATGCTCCCGCAGTAAGATTTAAAGCAGTATCATTCGTTTGTTGCAATACATCATTCCACAATATAAAATAAGGAGCAATTCCGCCAGTGATAGCAACGGTTGCATACCCGTCACCTGCGCTGCAATGAGCATCGGCTTTATTTGTTGTTAGGATAATTTCTGAAGGTTCATTTATTATAATAGTATCATACAAAAAACAATTGTTTGTATCGCGAACCGTAAGACTGTAAGAGCCGGCAGTAATTGAATTCAGCGATGAACTTAACGAACCATCAGACCAGGCAAAAGAATAAGGCATAGAACCTCCTGTAACCTGTGGGATAATATTGCCGGTAGCAGTTCCATAACAAAGTGGATGCGATACAGTATATTCAACAGCTAAAGACTCAGGTTCTGTAATTGTAACTCCGGTAAAGATAAAACAACCGTTTGCGTCTATTGCCTTAAGTCCTAAATAACCCGAACATAAATTGGTTAATACAGGCGAATTCTCTGCATTAAGATACGTGTAAGGAGGCGTACCTCCCGAAACATTAATTATCGCCATCCCTGCACATTCTCCATGACATTTATTATTTACCTGACTAACCGTATAGGATAAAGGAGCCGGTACGTATATAGAATGGGAAACAGAAGATGTGCAATTATTTTTTGAAACAGTTAGTTGTATTGTATGCGTTCCGGGAGTATACCATGCAACATTGTAGGGACCGAAATCGATTCCTGAATTAATAATAGCACCGTCAAAATTCCAGCTATATGTAGAACCTGATGGAGCAGAGCCTGTAAAATTAATATTGGAAGAAATACCAAAACAACTTATTGGAGTAAAATCAAACTCAGCATTGGTTTGTGGAGTGAACGTTATTTGTACGATATCGCTAAACACACATGATTGCTCGGAATTATAAGTTTCTGTCCAGATAAAGGTGTAGACTCCATAAGCTGTAACACTAACATTTGAATTGTAAGCAGAAGGATTACTGAAAGAAGCATTTCCGGGATTTCCGGAAGCAAGTGTCCACACACCTGTGTTTTGCAAATGATTTTCTGCATGAAGTAAATAAGACATTCCACAAACATCATCATCTATTCCTGCATTAGGGTAAGGCATGGAGCAACACGGACCTGTATTTGGGTTAACAGCAACAATAAAAGAAGTATCATAATCACAACCAAAATTATCAACCACATGCAGGTTGTAAATTTGATTTCCCAAACTTGTGGGTATTGCTGTACCAGAGCCGTTAGACTGTGAAACAATTCCTCCCGAGGAACCTGAAGTCCAGTAAAAATCTGCAGGATTGTAGGTATTTGTATATGAAAACTGCGGAGGAACAATATCTGAATTAAAATTTAAGCTCCACCAAAAAATGTAACCGTTATCTGAGCCTATATTATCTTCAACATGAATAGTCCAATTGCCATTTAGAACACAACCTAAAAGATCTGTAAAAGAACCTGTAGTGGCATAATTCCCTGCAGGAGCTGTTGTACCGCCCATAACAGGCAGAGGAACAGTTGCAGTTGGAGTCCAACAATAGGTTGCTCCAACTCCAGGAGCTGTATTTGAATCAATATCAATAGGCTGACCGAAATAAGTTGAACCATACCCATTGGGATAAGTAAGAATATTCAGATACTGACCACTTGGGCAGATCAACCAGATTGTAAGGTCTCCTATATATGAATGTTCAATATTCAAACAAACAGAAGCTACATCAGTAATACTGCTTATCGTCTGATCAGGTAAAAAATGCGAATTAGTAATAGTTGTTTCTATAGGATGCCCCTGACCGTCTGGCAGATAAGTAAGACCCGCTACCATGGTGTCAACAATATGAGTCCATGTATTTTCAGAAAACATTCCTGCTTCCATCAATACAGAACTTCCAAGACAAATAGTATCTGGATAAATGTATGAATTTTGAAAATTTGGTTCAGCAGAAACTAATATCAAAATACAAGCAAAATTGCTGTTCGTACAAAAATTCTGATCGGTTCCACGAACAATAACATTATAAGCTCCAACAGGCCATGTATGGGTTGCCAGGGTAATTCCGGTTCCGGTTAAAGGCAAAGAACCATCGCCAAACTCCCAGTGGAATGAAGTAGTTGCATCAGATTGGGCATAATTTGTACCAGATGTAGGATAAGAACCTGTAACGTTAAGCGTTAAAGGTGTATTCTGGCAGATACGGATGGTATCGCCATTATAAAAAGGAGTACTTGGGTTATCAATTGTAATGTTGAAAGGCTGACAGGGAAATGTACAACTGATTAAAGCAACCCAACCTGGATTTGTAACAGAACCATCAGAAGTCCATTTAATAGTAAGGCAACCATCCGTAGATGAAGTTATAACCTGACCGATAATAATAGCCGGATTAACACCTTCTGCCTGAACCAATAAATTTCCTGTAGTATTAGGTCCATCGTAAATATAAAGATGGTCGCAGCATTGTTCGCTGGTAAAGCTGGTAAATGTTAATGAAATTTGTGACCCGGGCAAATCAGAACAAAAAGTACGAATAAAACTTTCATTATTATTATATGAGCCTGACTCGCCTCCGGAATCATAAAATGTACCACTGCAAGTATTTACTGTTGCGGCATTTGACATATTGTAGGTTTGTGCATACCCTGCAACACAAAAAAATAAAAAGAGCAAAGCAGAAGAATAAAATTGTTTCATAGGTTAATGTTTTCTATTTAGACACAAAAATATACAAAATAGTTGTATTGAGCCTTGGAAAAGTAACTAAAAATTAACCCGATTTTTCAGGTGGGAATAAAACAATTTCTCCGATATGCTTTATACAATGCTTTTTGAAGTGGACTCAATATTAAATTTGTAAGATACGAAAAGCAAAGAAATAAAAAACCTACTTTTTCATCCTCCCATCAATAGACGTGTTTGAGGTTCCTTCTGTTCCCTGAATAGAATTCGGAATTTGCAATCCATCGTGGCGACTGAATAATTCATTTTCCCATTTGCTGTTCTGTATTTCTCCTTTCAAATCCGAATGAAGCAAACGATAGGATTCTGTAACAAGGTCGGGATTATAAAATACAAACTGCACATTTGCCTGACCTTTTAATGTGTGATATAGCCATATTTCATTGGGATAAGCAACCGGATCGTGCTTGGTTTCAGAAATTTGATTAGGAGAGCCATATTGCAGGTACACTCTTCCTCTTTCGCTTTCATAACCTTTATCAATAGGCGTTTTAAATAACCTATTTACAAGGTCGACCTGCTTCTTGTAATTTTCCCATTCGGTTTGTGGATCTCCAAAATTACGGTTTTCCCAAAATGTTAAAAAATATTTTTGCATATAAATTAAAGTGTCCTTTTTGAAAAGATTGGCTGCATGTCTTTTTTCAGGTTCGCTTGAAATCGGGTGTAGTGAATTAATGTAATCTTTAATTGTATCTAAATTTGTGATACTGGCAACAAAAGAATTACTAATATCAGTTACAATGTAATCATCTTTTTGTTTTTTCTGAATCATTTTGCTTCTTTGGAAAAAAACTTTTTTTGATTGTAGCAATTTATTTTCTTTATTGATAATTTCAAAAACCAGATTATAATTTCCGGAACCCAATTCATTAATATCAAATTCCGCAAGAACAACATTTACTTCCGATGGTTTCATTTTTTTAAATTTGCTGTACTCATTCAATAGTCTTTTCTTTGATGCAGTTTCAATAAAATACTTTAATAAAAATTCTTCCCCATTTTGAAATACATTCTTTGCATTATAAATCTCTGTATAAAAGCTAAGTTTATTAATATTTTCAGGGAAAAAATCTGAAACATAGGGATACAAATCGAAATTATTTTTTGTAATCATAGAAGGCGAGGTGCTTGCTTCATATTTCTCGAGAAGCTGAATCCCAGAAAAACATACTTCATTTTCAGGAAAATTAATAGTAAGAATATCTCTATACGTGAAGCCCTCTTCGGTCGAATTTTCGTCCTGCACTATAAGCTCAAAATTATAAATTCCTTGCTTCAGAGGAATTCTTTGCTGGTCAATAAAATTTGGAAGATTACTTAACGTATCATCTACTTCGGGACTTAATAAATTGTATTTATTAAAAGTTATAACTTTTCCTTCCTGCTTAAAAAGCATTGTTACCTGAATGGATGCCTGAAATTTATTGTTTGCATTTTTCTTATAAAAAACACTTTTCCCAATGGCAGTCATGTATGTTTCAAGAAAAGCTTCCTGACCCGGAATTTTAAAAGGAGATGACTGAAAATATACCTGAAGTTTTTTCCCTGCAAAAATCATATTTGCGGCAAAAACGAATAAAAGCAGAATATAATATTTTTTCATAATCGTATTGTATTATTGAGAGTTCAAAGGTACAAAATTTTCTTTCTGATAATATGACTAAAGATTTCTATTTTACCCCTATTTAATTTTATAATTTACTTAACATTTAAGGAGCTTGCAGGTTGCAGGTTGCAGTTTTCCTCATAACAGATATCAGATTGACTCAAAAAACGCAACAACCATAACTAGCAACCTGTAACCTGCAACCGTATTGGTAATCTTTATAACATTTTACTATTGGAATAACTATCTCTTCATAATTTTTCTAATCACATCTTTAAGTTCATTAAAAATATTTTTATTGGAAGAGATGATTTCCTCGCCGAAAATATAATTATTTGTACCCTGAAAATCGGCATTAACACCGCCGGCTCTTTCAACAATAAATGCTCCGGCAGCAACATCCCATGGGTTCAAACCGTATTCATAAAATCCTTCAATCCTACCACAGGCAACATAAACCAAATCTGTAGCCGCAGAACCCAAACGCCTCAAACCATGAGAATGCCTCATAAAATAATCAAGGGTTTTCATGAAATTATCAATATGGCTGTAGTCATGATACGGAAATCCGGTTGCCAGAAGCGAGCTATCCACTTTGTCAATTTCTGAAACAAAAATTTTTAAATCATTTAAAAAAGCAGGACTTTCTTTCCATGCATAAAAACATTCATTGAGGCTAACTTCGTAAACTACACCGATGACAATATCATCTCCTTCCTGCAATGCTATGCTTACAGCCCATGGCGATAAACCATGTATATAATTGGTAGTACCATCAAGCGGGTCAATAATCCAATTATACAATTCTTCTTTTTTATCAGAAGTTCCTTCTTCTGCAATAAAACCTGATTCAGGCAAAAGCTTGCTTAATGCAGAAACAATCATCTCTTCCGATTTTTTGTCTACATAAGTAACAAAATTATGTACGCCCTTCGATTCAATTTTTGAAGCATTAATATTGCCTCTTTGTTCTTTTTGAAATTTTCCTGCCTCACGTGCAATATCACACACCTGGAGGCATAGTTTCTGGTAATTCATTTTATAAATATAATTTATTCCTTAATCCAATTGGACTGTAATTTTAAATCGCTCCACCTGTGCTGAGCGAAGTCGAAGTATGGAGCGATTCTACAATTCCTAATTCCCAATTCTTAATTCTACTCCTAAATCCTTAATCTATTTTTTTCCTTTCTTATTCCCACAAACCTGTGAGGATAGCCTCCACTCTTGCCTTCTCGAAATACCTCACAGGATTGCTTACGATCCTTAATCCTACTATTACTCCTTAATTCAATATTTATTTCTCTTATCACCATAATCCTGTGAGGATATCCTCCACACAAGCTTGCCCGAGATACCTCACAGGATTGCATCATATCCTCATTCTATTTAACAAAATCAATTTTCATCGTATTTCTATCAGTCAAGCCTGTTAACCTCACTTTCTTAATTTCATTTGCAAGAGAAGCATTGTAATCTGTTTCAACTTTTATGTAATTTTCGGTGTAGCCGTACATTTTCCCTTTGTCGTTAAAATCTTCAAAAAGGACGAAAGTAGTTTTACCAATACCGGATTTATAAAATTTCTTCAATTTATTTTCCGATAGAGTTAATAATCGCTGACTACGGCTTTTCTTTTCGCCTACAGATACTTTCATTTCAAAACCTGTTGCCCTCGTGTTATCTCTTTCGGAATAAGAAAACACATGCAGTTCAGAAAAATCAATATTTGATATAAAATTATAAGAATCTTCAAAATCATCTTCCGTTTCTCCGGAAACACCCACAATTACATCAATTCCAATAAACGCATCGGGAAGGTTTTTTCGTATTCGCGCAATACGTTCCCGGAATTTAACAGTATCATATCTTCGACCCATTAATTGCAGAATTTTATCAGAACCGGACTGCAGGGGAATATGAAAATGTGGCATGAATTTACCGGATTCTGCAACAAAATCAATAATCTCATCAGTAAGTAAATTAGGCTCTACAGAGGATATTCGAAACCGCTCAATACCCTCTACATTTTCAAGCGCCCTGATCAGACCGAGTAAACTTTCATCAGTCCCCTTCCCAAAATCGCCAAGATTGATACCTGTGAGAATAATTTCTTTCATCCCCTTTTCAGCAATTTCATACGCAATACGGACGCACTGATCAATAGTTCCGCTTCTGCTCTTCCCTCTTGCTAAAGGAACAGTACAATAAGCGCAAAAATAGTCGCAACCATCCTGCACTTTAAAAAAAGAACGGGTTCGGTCGCCGGAAGAATAAGTAGGATAAAACTCGTTAATAATTCTCGCATCCGAAGTCTGCACAAGTTTTTTCCCTGTATGTGCCCGAACATATTCAAGCAATCTGAATTTTTCTTTCTGGTCGAGAATTATATCCACACCCTCAATTTTATCAATCTGTCCGGGTTTTAATTGCGCGTAACAGCCTACAACCGCAACGATAGCAAATGGAGATGTTTTTACGGCTTTTTTAATAGCCTGCCTGCATTTTTTATCTGCTGCCTCAGTAACAGTACAAGTGTTTATTATAACAACATCGCTCGGTTCACCGAATTCTACACGCTCAAATCCATTCCCGAAAAATAATCGGGAGATGGAAGAAGACTCTGAAAAATTAAGCTTGCAGCCTAGTGTATATATCGCAAATTTTTTCATTGATAAAAAGAAAAAGCAAAGGTAAAAATTGTAAGCTGTGAAAAAAATTTGATTCTGAAACAAAAAATAAGTTCATTTATTGCGAAAACAAATTCATTTTTTCTATTTTTGAGAGTTCAAAAAATTGTGTTTGTACAACAATATAAAACCTACAATTATGGCAAAGTCTAAAGATGTAAAAAAAGAAACCAAAAAAGTTCCTGCAAAAAGCTTGAAGGAAAAAAGATTAGAAAAGAAAGAAAAGAAAGCAAACAAGTAGTCTTTCTACTGTTTAAACAAAAAAGCAGGCTGAAATCAGTCTGCTTTTTTGTTTAAACAGAACTTTATTTAATAAATTTAAATCAAGCAAAATGCTTTTTTCGTGACATCACTTAATAATACTTTTTCTTTTTCCGCTAAAATCGGGACAGGCAGGTTCTTTATGTTTTTTCTTTTTCTTTACATTACCTTGAGTCGTTTCTCTGTATAGGAAAGAATTCTGTTCAAAAAAATCATTCTCGTCTTCAAAGAGATATTTTGCCTTGTACTCTTCCTGATTTTCTTTTTGATTGTCTTTCTGTTCGTCTGTTTTTACTACTTCAGAATTATTTTTTTGCTGGTTTTGCAGAGCAGACTTTTCTGAGTCATATCTGATAACAATGCCATGAAAAAAAGTACGGGTTTGTTTATCATTTCTGCAATCGGTCTGTAATAAGAGCCTCCAGCTTATTTCTTTGTTATTTAAAGAAGGGTCTAAACGAAAAAGTTCTTTAAGCCGGCTCGCCAGCAAAACATCATAATTGGTAATCCAGTCATTTTTAAAACGAGGATATTTTGTAAAGACAATCGTTATCTCTATAACTTTCTTTCCTTTCTTAATTTTTGTCCACTCATCCCCGTTTTTCAATAATGCGCTTGCATAGCCATTTTCGAGAACTAATTTCCCAGCTTCGCTTTTCCCCCTGAAACGACTTATTTCATTATGTGCAAATATTTGCTCATAATCGCCTCTGAATTGCGCAGGATTGTCGAGCATATCCTGATTAAACTGAACAGCAGAAATAAGTCCTCCGGATTGAGCAGTAATAAAACATAATAACAATATGGGGAAAATATATTTCACGCTTATAAAACGAAAAAAGAAAATATTTCATATATGATTTATCTCACAATAATTAAACGCGTAACAGCTCTTGCTCCCTTTCCGTTTATTCTGCAAAAATACATACCGGCAGGCATATCTGAAATATCTGTATTGAGCTGATAAAATCCTTTTGAATAAAATTTATCAGAAATTGTTTTGATTTTTTTCCCGGTAATATCAATTAAATCAATACAAATTTCAGTTCCCGATGCAAGAGAAAAATTCATAGTAACATTTGTGTTAGCGGGATTCGGGAAACAAGGATACAATTTATTAATTAACTCGTCTCTGTTCGGTAATACTTTGTTTTGAAAATCAAATTTATGCTGCATGATGTAATCTACGAATGCCTGCGCCTGTGCTTCTTTTACATACCACAGAGGAAAACTCAATGCAATAACACGGTAATCATCTCCCATATATTCCACTCCTACAGTAAGCCCTTTCATTATGCCATAGGAAGTCGTGGAGTCATAATTTGTATTGTAGGAATAAATTTTATTCGCACCATCAAAAGGATAAAGTGATTCAATATTCGACAGATGATATAAATTAGAAGCAATCGTTTTTGCAGAATCAATTGATAAATCGGGATAACCTGTCAGCGCACTTTGAGCACCATTAAACCTTGATGCTGCGGCTTTGTATATACTGTCAATTTTAAAAATATCATATAGAAAATGTCCTTGTTTAAATGCTGCGTAAGACGTAAAACTATGTTCAGTCGTAAATCCGAAACGATCTGAAAAGAATAACATCTGACCTCCAAAGCGAAGATATTGCCTGATACTATTTTTGGAAGAAAAAAATTTGGTAGTCAGTGAATATTTATTCGTATGCCATACCACCAAAGAATATTGACCTAAAGTATCTATAGGAGTATCGCCCGACTCATAAACATCATAATCAGTTGTTCCGTACTGACTGAAAAGCTGTTTGTAAAATGTATCAACCGCGCTGTCAGAGGGAGAGAGAATTTCACCCTGAGAATCGTCAACAATCAAAATTCCTTTGTTCCGGGTCAGTAAAACAGCAGAATCTATATCTAATTTCATACTTTCCTGATACAAATTATTAACAGAAACAACGGTATAATAATATGTTGTTAAAGGTGTAACCGTGCTGTCGAGGTAAGTGGTATCCTGTAATATTGCATTGTTTAATTTCACGAAATTATTCCCGGGAGAAGGAGATCTGTAAACATTATACCCCGCTACATTTCCCTCTTTCAGCTCATTCCATGAAATTGCAATTGCGTTCCCGTTTCGCTTCAAATCAAATTCAGAAACAACAGGTCGCTCATTTGATTCGAGAAGTATAGCTGCTGAAACTTTTGCAACTTCCGCACAATAATCAAAATTATATTTTGTTGAAACATCATCAGAAGTGTGATAATAGAGAGAAAATTGCGCTTCTTCAAAATATACGCATGGAAACCCTTTCTGCCAGAAAGAATAACTATCGCTCGCCTGATTCTGCGATGCATTAATAAAAACAGACAAGGATGTGTATTCTCCAAGAAGTTTCACAGCAAAATTTGTCAGCCATTCTGCATTATCGTAGGGATTAACTTTTACAACCCAGCTCACATTTGTTCTTGCATGAGAAATCATATCATTATTTATCATCAATTTAATGTGAGCACCCTCTTGATTCGCTTTGTTGGCATAATAATAACTGCCATTAGAAAAGGGAGTATGGAGCATCAATTCTTCTGCTGCAAAAGCAATAAATTTTATTCTCGATGCAGGCTGATAATTTTTCATTTTCATAACACGGGCAATTTCTAAAGCAGCAGCAGTGCCACTGGCATTATCATCGGCACCCGGAGCAGATGTAAAAACATCGCCGGATTGATTGTAAGAATCGTAATGTGCGCCAAGAATAAAAGACACTTCGGGACTGAGAGTGCCCTCAAGAGTTGCTACTACATTATACTGCCATGTCTGATATTCTGTACCGGAAAAATTAACCGTTACAAAAAAAGAATCCAAAACAGCATTTGTATATCCGTATGATATATATTTATTCTTAATCCATTCTGCAACCTGCTTTCTGTTTGAAGCAAGCATAAAACGAGTTCCAAAATTTTCCAAAGCCTCTACATTGGCTTTAATTGAATCAGCATTAATTTCTGATAAAAAAAAATTGATAAGGGGAGAACTCCCATCTTTGCCCGGCTTACTATTTTCTTTATGCTGAGACAAACTAACTAATGTAGATAAAAATAAAAACAACAGTGTAAAATATTTTGTTTTCATGGATAGAATTTTTAATTTTTAAAATGATATCTGCAACAAATATATAAAATTGTGGGGGGAAAATGGATATAAATAATAAAATTAATTTGAAAATATATTTGAAAGGGTTGAGTTTTTAATATTAGATTAAAGAGTAGGAGTAGGAGTAGGAAAATAACAGTTGGGGTAAAAGAAAGATGAAAGTGTTATTCGTTTAACAAAAGCATGAACCATTATTTCACTTATTATTTTTATCAAGAACTTTTCCCGACTCGTTAATCAGAACCAATTTGTAATTAATAATGGCAAAAAGTTTATCGCGATTTTTTCTTATAGTCTGAAATTTTGTTTCGAAAATGCTTTTATTTTTCACATCAACAATTTTCCAAACCCCATCCTCTTTAACATATATCGGTTTTGTCAAATCAATAAAGCGCCTTTCAAACGTGGTCATAGCCTTATAATCTCCAACATCTACGAGCACAATTTCCTGTAATTCTTCATTCCCATCAACACTTTTATAACGGATTTTACTTTAAGGTTTGTAGATTTAATGATAATTTTCTAAGATTTTTTTTCAAAATATTTGCTACGCTACTAAAGAGTCTTTG
>MEOG01000005.1 GCA_001769125.1 Bacteroidetes bacterium GWF2_35_48
CGAAGTATATCTTGCATGAATTGCTGTTAACAATTGTTTCTAATTACAAAAATTATTAGTTCTTTTTCATGCGAAAGTTCAGTTAATAATTTTAATGTTGAGACCACTCTGAAAACTCCATAGATTAAAAATGCCACGAACCTGCCTGCCCGCAAGGTAGGGCTGGCAGGTTCGTAGCGAAATGAGTATGTCGAAGAGAGCAAGTCGAAATGAGCTTGCCAAAGTATATAGTGCCAGCAAGAAAACTCATGTTTTTTGCTCACAATGTATGTGCCTGATAAGAAAACATCAAGTTCAAGGCTTGCGAAGACCTGAAAATTAGGAGTGTACTAATGTACATGACTACTTTTCAGGTCAAGCGTAACGATGAAATTGATGTTTTCTTGCAGGCACTATATAGCGATTCTACATACTGTTTACCACTCCCCTCTCTCTACTTCACAACCTCAATCCATCGGCCATGTCTGCGTGCGTTGATTGTATTGTCATACATTGCTTCTACATACATTGTGGGCAAATAAAACTTCCCTGCATAACTTGAATTCAGGAACAATCTGAAAGTTTTTGAACGTCCCTTGCTTAGATCAAAATACGTATATACCCTGTCGTCTTTAATATCCTGATACGTGGGAGTACTTGCATCTGTAATATTTCCGGCATCTGTCATGCGCATATTCAGTATTTCCCAACCCGAAGGAAAAATTTGGGTTAATGCAAGATTTTTATAATCTCGTTTCATTCCGGGATGTGTTACTGTAAGCTCAACCATAAAATCGGTACCCATTGGCAGTTTCTCGGGGTCAAGCGTTTTTCCGCCTAATGTTTTGTAAACAATATTCATCTTCAAATCATTTTCTGAATCTTTCGTTTCTCCAACTTCGGGAATTCCTTCAAGAATAACACGTGCATATAAAATTCCCTTTGATGTATTTTTCAAAGAAAGACTTCCTTTGGATGTACCTTTAACAGGAATGTCTATCTGAGAAACGCTGTTCTTAAATTTCTTATCTTCCGCTGCACCACCATTTAATTTATAGGTAAAATTTAATTGAGGCGAAGTTGTATTTTTAACAACAAATTTTGAAATTGCAATAAGCGAATAAGCTGTTGTCTGCGTACTCAACCATGTATTTTTATTCAGCTCATCAGAAATTTCTTTTACAACCTCAAAAGCTTTTTTACGCATATCGAGCAAACTTAGCGTTTCGAGAATCATAGCCCTGTCGCGTACATCCGAACCAAAAGTGTAATCCAACTCAATGTATTTCTGAACATTTGTACTCAATCCCATAATCATTTCTTTAGCAATTTTTGTTTTTCCAGCAAGCTGATATGCTGCTGCAAACCGCCATTTCGCATCATCAGACAATTTTGATTTTTCACGCAGGCGGTTCATTGCCCCTATTTCAGGCTTATTTGCCAGCGCAAGAGAATAAAGCCTGTAAGCTTGACTCAATTGCGATTGTTTTCCATCGTCCACCCAGTTGCGCGCTTTCAATGACTGATAATTCTTCCATTTACGAATCAAATCGGAAGGAATAACGTAGCCTTTCTTCTCTGCCTCAAGCAAAAAATGACCTGCATACGAAGTACCCCATTCACAGGTATTGTTTCCACCAGCCCAATAGGACATTCCGCCATTAGACATTTGAAATTTCTGCAATTTCTGAATACCAGCTTTTACATTTCGCGTTATATCTTCTTTTTTATTTGCAGGAAGATCCATAAGGTCGGTAAGATACAATTGCGAGAAAACTGCGGAAGTAGTCTGTTCAATGCAACCATGCGGATAAGCAATTAAAAATTTCAATCTTTCTCCGAGATTAAGCGGCGGTATTGAAGACACTTCCAACACAGCTTTATTTGTTCCGGCTATTCCAATAGGTATGATTTCCGGATTCCAGCTTTCTCCCGCATCAAGAACTTTTGCGACAACTTCTGTTACTTTTGGGTTTGGATTGCGCACATCCAGCTCAATATCGTAAACCGATTTTTCATTTCCGCTTGTAGCTTCAATCTTCACTTTTCCGATTCCAATCAAAGAATTTACTTTCACATCAAAATCAACGGTCTGATCACCTTTTTTATTAAATGTAAGGCTTCGTACAGAACTTCCGACAACACTCAACAGATTATTTGGAATAATTTTTACTGATACATTTTTAATATGATCTTTCATTGCAAAAACGGTAACAGGCAACTTTACTGATTCACCCGGACCAAGCACTCTTGGCAAAGTTCCTAACACCATAAGCGGTTTGGTAACAGGCGTCGTTTTTTCAGCAAAACCATAAGCTTTTTCTTTACCGGCAATTACCATCGTACGCACAGAGCCGATATACTGCGGCATTTTAATCACGTGTGAATTCTGCCCACCGCTTTTCAGTTCAAATGGGCCTAAAAACCGCACCATTGGCTTAAACCTGTTTGCTTTTTTTGCAGCAGCTCCAGTAGCTGCTCCATCCCCTCCAATCGCAAGAAGACGCTCCAACTGTCCTCCGTAAGCGCCAATCACCCAGTCAAAAATATCCCAGGTCAGCACTCCAAGCGCTTGCTTTGCGTAAAAAGTATTCCAGGGATCGGGTGTTTTAAACCTTGTTAAATCAAGCAAACCGTCATCTACAACAGCAAGCGTGTAGGTCATTGCTTTTTTATTTTTTTCAGAAACTTTTATTGTTACAGGAATCTCCGATTGCAATTCGTCCGGCATCGAAATAAGCGGATCAAGATGCGTGGCAGAATTCTCAACATAAATAGGAACAATACCATACATCCGTACAGGAAGGTCGTTTATTGCCTGCGCGTGTGGCTGCAAAAGTGTTACATTCAGATATACATTGGGTGTCATTTTTTCTGTTGCCTTAAATGTGAAAACCGTTTGTGTCTGCTGCGTTTCAATCCAGTGGGTTTCTATCACATTGGTACCGCTTTCAATGCTGAGCAAAGCTCTACCTCCTTTAGCAGAAGGAATCGTAATTGTTACTTTATCGCCTATCTGATATTTTTCTTTATCCGCTGTAAACGATAGCATCGTGGAGCCTCCGGCATGATTTTTTTGTTCTCTTTTAACCCAACCCGGCCAATCGAGATACATTACTGTGGATGAAGAATGACCGCTTTTTAAATCGCGTGCACGTACAAGATAACGCCCCCAGTCAGGATAATTAACTCTCACATTCCAGCTCGCTTTTCCTCCTGATGAAATTATTTTTTCTTTTTTCAAAGGTTTAATATAAGACCTGCCCGTATAATTTGCAAGCTCTTCTTCCGAACTGTCCCACCACCAGCGCCATTCGAGTTTATAAAACTCCATTTCTATTTCGTGACTTTCGGGAACAACAATGCCTTTTTCATTGACAAGAATCATTTCAATTTTATGGGTTGTATCAGTTACAAGCATTTCAGTTGTTTTTTCTGCTTTTGGCATTTTAAGACCAATAAAACTTTTGTAAGGATAATATGGAAGCGAAAACTGATCTATGCTGAAATTACCGCTCGGTTCAAATACTTTCGTAATAAAATTAGCCATAAGTTTTCCCGGCGCATTATTATCTGTATTTATACTTGCAACAAAAGAAGTTTTCCCATCTTCATCGGTTGTGCCTTCATACATGGTTGTTGATTCTGAATAAAATCTTTTAGATGCATCGTCAAACTGAAAATCTTTATATTTTTCAAAAACAGTTTTAACAGGACTCAATATTACATTTACACTTGCTTTCATGTCTTTAGCCGGCGCACCATGAAGCCATGCGGCAATCAGACGCGCAGTGGGATTGCTGTTCATTGATAAAAAGGGAACGCCAAAATCAAGATTTATTTTCAAGCGGTTGGGCTTGATATTTTCAATTTTAAGCGATTTATTAAATGAGACTCCCCCCACAGAAACTTTAGCCTCCCAGTTACCTGTTGGCGCATCAGCAGATGTATTCAATTTAAACACATAATAATTCAGAGAATTTTTTTGCTCAACAAGCCTTTTCACAAGCTGAAACTGCGGATTACGTAATTCAAAAATCACTGGTAAATTATCAGGTAATTTTTCGGCATTTTCTTCAAGAATAAAAGATATAAATAATGAATCTCCGGGTCTCCACACACCTCTTTCACCATAGATAAATCCTTTCAATCCTTTTTTTACCGCATCGCCGGAAACATCAAACCTGCTCAACGAAAGCGATTGCCCTTCGTTAAGTTTCAAATAACCGCGCTGTTTCTCACTTTTTGCAATCACAAAAAATGGATCATTAACTTTTGCAAAATCTATTATTCCTTCAGTATTCGTAACACCGCTTGCTAAAACCTGTTTTTGAAAATCGAGTACTTCAATAGTTACATTGCCTACAGGTTGTGTTGTTTTTAAATCTGTAACAAAAATTTTCACAGATTCGTCGCTGCCCTTTTTTGCAATAATTCCAAAATTAGAAGCAAGAACATTTTTTGTAACAGTTCTTTTTCCTCCATAATAGGCATCTTTACAAGGATTTTCACGATCTTCCCAATCTCCATAATAATAGCCGTAGTAGCCGCCATCAAATGAATCCCAATAATCTTCATTTTCAGTTTCCGCATCCTGAAAATTATTTTCAGAAAGATCGTAATTACGTTCCTCTTCCTCATTTTCGTCAGATGCGTTATTGGATCCGCAGTTATACAGCGAATATTCTTTTCTGAATCCGAGAGAAATTTTATAAATAGCGCCAGGGTCAGCTTTAATCAGCTTGTTCATATCAAGCGAAAAACGATTCCATTTTCCGAAATTTACAACATTAGATTGGTCGAGGCGCAATGTCTTTTTAATTATTGCTTTTGCAACCCTACGCAACTCGTAGGAAGCTTTTCCATCCAGATTGTTCTCTTGTAAAAACTGAGTAATATTATTTTCGTAAATTTTCGTAATTTTAATATCAACAGCTTTAATATTCACTGCTTCAAAAGGAATTATCAGCCCCTTATCCGATTCAGGTAATATCACACCCTTATCAACAAAACGAACAGCAGGTTTGATATCTTCAAATAAAATTTCAAACGACTCTTGCCGTGGAAACTTGACTCCATTAATGTTTTCAATCCCTTCTTCTATGGTTGCCATGTATTTCCCATTCACATTTTTTCCGGGGTACACATTTATAGTATTGTCTTCAATAAAATAACTCACACCAAACAAATTGCTGATAGTAATTAGTCCGAGCAGATTCTGATTTGCATTTAGCGGATCGCTGAATTGCAATTGAACATATTGTTCGGGCGACTGAACAACTTTATGAAATAATAATTTGAAATTATTCAGAGATGGTATTTCTAATGTAGTATCCCCGGATTTTTCAACATCAATAGACTCTCCGTTCCACGATAAAATCAATGAAGAAGGATTGTCAAAACGCTGCACACTGTCAATTTCAAAATTCCAGTAAAGACCATCATGACCCTGAACCCATTTAACTGAAAAATTTTTGCTGTTCTGCTTTGCAATTAGCAATTTCTGAATTTTATTCTGATCTTCAACATCGGATGTCAGAACTGTTCCTAAAACCTTTTGTAGCTTGAAAGATTTTCTGTCTGTCGTGATAATTTCTTCAATATTTAACTCAAAATTTTGCTTGATAACCTGAAATTCAAAATTAAATTCTTCAAATTCGGAAGGAACATCAGCAATTTTGCCCAACCTGAATTCAACCTTATATTTTTTATCTGAAACAAAATCTTCGTCAGGTATAAACTCCAATGTGTTTACATCAGCCCAAATTGCTTTTCCTTTCACAGAAGGACTGAAATTAAAAACATCTTCAAGGGCCTCGTCATTTTTCTTTGCAGTTTCTGAAATTTTATCCGTCAGGCGTACTTTTACAGATGATTTTTTAGATATAATACCGGAGCTGTAAGCATCAATATAGCGGGCAAACTCATGAACTGTTGCGCCGGAATTTCTTTGCACTTTTACAATAACTATTACAGCAATAAGAAACAGAGCTACTCCTGCTATTACTAATTTCAGATTCTTCTTCATAATACGTTGGGTTAAATGTCAATTAATTGAAAATCGAATTTCATCAAAATCTTTCTATTTACAAAATAAGTCAAAAAATATTTACAGGCAATATACAAATGGGAAAAAGAAAATTATAACCAGTATTATTCATCTGAAGTTACGCAAAATGTTTTTTTTATAAATTAGTCAGAAGTCAGAAGCACGAAGCACGAAGTCGGAAGCTGCATCAACTTCCAACTTCTGACTTCTGACTTCTGACTTTGATTTCCACAATTTGCGTAACATCAGTTATTCATGACCTATAATACATGGTATTGCAAAGCAAGTTTGAGGTAAAAAGATTTTCAAATAGAAGTAACAATCACTCCTTTTTAAGCAAAACACCATAACCAACAAATAATCAATACTATTTTATATTTTTATTCGTTAATTTTTAAGGTTCGTTAATTTTAATGAATCATTTTGTAAGGAAAAGATTAAATTTTTATTAATTTTGCAATTTAAGAGTAAAATTTTCTGTATGTCTGAAGAATTATTTCAAATAATTGAAAAAATAGAGATAAGGTTAGAAAAGATAATAAGCGAAAATAAAAAACTACGTGAACATCAAAATTTATTGAAAACAGAAAATGAAACTTTAAAAAAAAAGTTAGAGCAATCACAATTAAAATTTGAAGAACTAAACAGAAAAACAGAAATAATAAAATTAGCAAAAACATGGACATCCGAAGGGAAAGATATTCATGATTCTAAAATTAAAATAAACAGATTAGTGCGGGAAATAGACGACTGCATAGCTCTTTTGAATAAGTAGAAGATGGAAGAAAAGCTGACTATAAAAGTAAATATAGCTGAAAGAATGTATCCTGTTAAAATAAACAGGAACGAAGAGGAAAAAATCAGAAAAGCTGCAAAAATTTTAAATGAAAAAATTAATCAATATAAGGATAAAAAATTTGCCAACAAAGATGAACAGGACTTTTTGGCAATGATATCCCTACAGTTGTCTATAAAATTATTAGATATTGAAGAAAAAAATACGATTCAGCCCATTATTCAGAAGGTTAAAAATTTAGAGGAAAAACTGCGTGAATATATGGAAACTGAAGAACGTTCTTTAACATATTAAACGTACGCCCGCATTTCTTTATTCGTTTGTAAAACTCAACACTAACACAATTGGGACCAGTTTGAACTGTGTAAAACAGGCCTCAACCCGGCTCGTCCGGGTTCACTTATGTGACAGTGGAAGTGAGAAACAGGACAGCAGTCCCGCCCATGGTTAACAGGGGTTTTCACAGAACCGATAAAGTCTTGCGGGTTTTTTTATTTTTTTTGTTAAACTTAATATATATTATTTTATGATTATTGAGATTATTGTTGGAATTGTTTCACTTGTGGCAGGAGCAGCGATTATGTGGTTTGTTCTGGACAAAGTTCTGAAACAAAGAAAAGAAACCATTTTAAAAGAAGCTGAGCTGAAAGCAGAAGGTGTAAAACAAGAAAAGACGCTGCAGGCTAAAGAGCATTTCATTCAATTAAAATCCGAGCACGAAGCTCAGGTGAATGATAGAAACAACAAACTAGTTATTGCCGAAAACCGGATAAAACAAAAAGAACAAGCCAATTCACAAAAAGCAGAAGAACTACAGCGCAAGAAAAAAGAACTTGATACCATCAGAGAAAACCTTACGCTACAACTTGAAATGGTTGAAAAGAAAAATGATGAGTTGAATAAATTTCACAAAGAACATGTTGCTAAATTAGAAGCGATTTCAGGATTATCGGCGAATGAAGCAAAATCACAGCTTATCGAAAACCTGAAAAATGAAGCTAAATCCGAAGCAATGGTGTCCATCAATGAAATTATGGACGAAGCCAAACTGACTGCCACCAAAGAAGCAAAAAAGGTAGTTCTTGAAACAATTCAGCGCGTGGCATCTGAAGTTGCCGTTGAAAATTCAGTTACAGTTTTTAATATTGAAAATGATGAAGTAAAAGGTAGAATTATTGGTCGCGAAGGTCGTAACATCCGTGCTCTTGAAGCTGCAACAGGTGTAGAAATTGTTGTAGACGATACTCCTGAAGCCATTGTGTTATCTGCTTTTGACCCGATTCGCAGAGAAACAGCGCGTCTTGCATTGCACCAGCTTGTTGCAGACGGACGTATCCACCCCGCAAGAATTGAAGAAGTTGTTGGAAAAGTAAAAAAACAACTTGAAGAAGAAGTTGTGGAGGTTGGAAAACGTACAGCAATAGATTTGGGCGTTCATGGTTTACATCCCGAGCTGATAAGGCTTATTGGTAAAATGAAATACCGTTCATCTTACGGTCAGAACCTTTTGCAGCACTCACGCGAAGTAGCAAACCTTTCTGCAGTAATGGCAAGCGAACTAGGACTGAATGCAAAATTAGCAAAAAGAGCAGGACTTCTTCACGACATAGGCAAAGTACCTGATGAAGAACCCGAATTACCACATGCTGTTTTCGGTATGAAACTGGCAGAAAAATACAAAGAGAGACCTGAAGTTTCAAATGCCATCGGAGCGCATCACGAAGAAGTGGAAATGACCAGTCTTATTTCTCCCATTGTTCAGGTTTGCGACGCTATTTCAGGCTCACGCCCCGGCGCTAGAAGAGAAATTATTGATAACTATATAAAACGCTTAAAAGACCTCGAATCTCTTGCGCTATCGCATCCGGGCGTTACAAGCACCTATGCCATTCAGGCAGGAAGAGAGTTGAGAGTAATCGTGGGCAGTGATAAAGTTTCCGATAAAGATGCCGAAGAATTGTCATTCAAAATTGCGAAAAAAATTCACGATGAAATGACGTATCCGGGTCAGGTAAAAGTTACTGTAATTAGAGAAACCAGAGCCGTTAGTTTTGCAAAATAAATAAATCCATTCTAAATTGAAAGATACCGGAAAAATAATCAATTCAAAAGTTCTCGTAACGGGTGGCGCAGGTTTTATCGGATCTAATCTTATTGAAACTTTGATTCAGCAAAACAATACAATTGTTTGTCTTGATAATTTTGCCACAGGGAAAAAAGAAAATATTAGTGCATTTCTGAGTAACCCAAACTTTCATTTCATAGAAGGAGACATTCGCGATATTGAAGCTTGCAGGAAAGCAGTAGCAAATGTTGATCTTGTGCTTCATCAGGCAGCTCTGGGCTCTGTTCCTCGCTCTTTGAAAGACCCAAAAACAACCAATGATGTAAATGTAGGAGGTTTTGTAAACATGCTTTTCACTGCAAAAGATGCAGGAATCAAACGCTTTGTGTATGCATCCAGTTCCTCTGTTTATGGTGATTCTCCCGATCTCCCCAAAGTTGAAGAGAAAATTGGAACTCCCCTCTCACCTTACGCTGTTTCAAAACTCACTAATGAAATCTACGCACAGAATTTTTCAAAAGTGTATGGAATTGAAACAATGGGGCTTCGCTATTTCAATGTATTTGGAAAACGTCAAGACCCAAATGGAGTCTATGCGGCAGTTATTCCAAAATTTATTGGACTTTTATTAAAAGGAGAAAGCCCTGTTATTTATGGTGACGGATCAAGTTCTAGAGATTTCACTTATGTTGAGAATGTAGTTCAGGCAAATCAATTGGCTTCAATAGTGAGCAACAAAGATGCATTAAATACGGTCTATAATATTGCTTATGGAGAAAGTACAACCCTAATTGCACTATTCAACCTTTTACAGAATGAGCTTTGTAAATCTTACCCTGAAATAAAAAAAATAAAAGTTGAATTTGCCAAGCAGCGTGATGGAGATATAAAACACTCTATGGCTTCAATAGCAAAAGTATCTAAACTGTTAGGCTATCATCCAAAATATGATATTACGGCTGGATTAAAACAAGCTTTAGTCTGGTATCTTAACGATGCTAAATTTTTTGACACCAAAAATGTTTAGCCGAATTATCAAATCTGACTTTAATAAAAACGTTTTTACGCTGATGCTGGGAACCGTGTCTGCTCAATTAATCACACTTGCTTTATATCCCATATTCAGTCGCATTTTTTCACCTTCCCACTATGCTCTTTTTGGTATATACTTCAGTATATTTTCAATTCTTGAAGTCGTTTCATCTGGGAGATATGAACTAGCAGTTGTTGTTCCCGAAAAAGATGAAGAGGCTAAATCACTTGTTGTGGGTGGACTTATTATTTCAGCATTTGTATCGCTGTTCTTTTTTATAATTGCTTTATTTTTCAGAAATAATATTGCAATTTTGCTGCATAATGAAGGAATTACTGATTGGTTATTGCTGCTTCCATTTGGCTTGTTTCTTATTTCTGTATCAAAATTATTTAATTCCTGGCTTATCAGAAAAAAAGCTTTTCGGGCATCTTCAATTAATAAAGTAGCTCAAAAAATTGGAGAGGGTGGCACAGGACTCATATTAGGATTAAATAATATTTCAAATGGTCTTGTATGGGGTGATTTTGCAGGGCGGGCAAGCAATGCCCTGATTTCTATAAAACAAGCTTTTGTCAATGGGTTTTCATATAAAAAAACAACTAAAACTAATATCTGGTATATTCTCAGGCGATTTTCTGACTATCCAGTTTACAATGCTCTTCCTGCTCTTATAAATTCAATATCCGGTATGCTACCCGTATTCATCGTTAGTTCTTTTTACGGTGAAATGGTTTCCGGTTATTTTAATTTCACAAGATTTATTCTTACAGCTCCTTTTGCTTTTATTGTTACTTCATTATCCCAAGTTTTATCTCAACGAATTGCTGAAAAATGTAATAAAAATGAATCAATATTAGAAGAAATAAAATTACTTGCAAAAAGATTAAGTATTATTTCTATTTTACTCATAATAATCCTTTATTTTGGAGGCCCTTTTTTATTTGGAATCGTATTTAGTTCTAAGTGGATACCAGCAGGAGAATATGCAACTATACTTTGTTTTTCTTATGCCATAACTTTAGTAGTTTCTCCATTTACAATTATTCTTGCCTCGATGGAAAAAATTAAAATTTTAACAGTTTGGCAGCTTATTTATTTTATAATGATTTTATCTTTATTCTGGTTTGCAAAAATGCCAATTCATCATTTTTTAATAGCGATCACAATCATAGAAATATTAGCATATACATTTTATGCATTTTTGTTGATTCGTGTATTAACAAAGTATGAAAAAAATATTTCTCATATCAACAATAATAAATCATGATCATAGTAAATTTTAAATTTTCATATTTAACATTGTCTTATTATATTAATTAATTTTGATTAATATTATATTATATTTTAGGCGCTGGTATGACTAATGAATTAACAATATCAAAAATTAGGGTACATGGTTTATTTCGCATTAGCGCATTTAAACAACTATTATTATCGCTTTTATTATTGTACTTTCTTAATTTTTTATTAGAGTGGAATTATTTCTCTTTTGTTTCCCCTTCTTATTCTCAATATAATTTCCCGTTAAATTTTAATTTTATAAAATATATTGAAGTAAAAGTGATGTTACTCATTTTATCTATTGGAATCTGGCAATTATTTTATCAAAATAAATTTCTTTTCAGTATATTTATCCTCCTTATTTTTTTCTTTTTTATTCCAGCTTCAATCTTATTTTCTTATTCAAATTTTTCGAGAGCACCTATATATTCAATATTTTTCATGCTTTTTACAATTTTATGCATTAGCAAGTTGAAAATAAAAATCATATATATTCAAATGCCAGAACTATATAAGATTTTAGGTTTATTTACTTTGATACTAATTTTCATAATTCCTTTTATTTACAAATTTGGCTTTTATATAAATATTGAAAATATATTTTTAAAAGATGTTAATGAAACAAGAAAGATATTTTCATTAAACTGTACAGGGTTATTTGATTATTTTTTTAATTGGCTTTCAAAAGTTATTCTTCCTGTGTCATTCATATATTTTCTCATAAAAAAGAAATATTTTCTATCAATATTTGCTATCTCCTGTTTGTTTTATTTATATTTTATTTCTGGCAATAGAATAACATATTTAACCTGCTTTGCTATGTTCTTTTTTTATGTATTTGGAAAAACATTTTCGGAAAAAATTTTATGGTTTTTAGCTATTGTAATACTTGTTCTTTTATGCTTACCGCTTATTGATAGTCTATTTTATAATTCTCCAATAATGCAGGGAACTTTTGTAATGAGAATGTTATTTTTTCCATCTCTATTAAATCACTACTATTTTGATTTCTTTGCAGGCAGACCGTTGTTTTTTGCAGAAAGCCAATTTTTCAATTTATTAGTTCCTAACCCCTATTCAATGAAAATTGGTCATTTAATATCACAAACATATTTTAATACATTAAACATGTATGCAAATAATGGAATTGTAAGTGATGGGTTTATGAACTTAGGATTTTTCGGAGTATTTTTAAACTCTATTATTCTATCTATTATTTTTCTTTTTTTTGGATCAATAAAAATTGATACCAGCTTTTTTGGATACTTCATTGTTTTAATTTTTTTATTATTAAGCACACCGATGTTCACTGTTATAAATACCTCCGGTTTGTGGCTTATGTTTCTTCTTGCATTAATATTAAAAGATAACAAAAAAGTAATCCCAGCGACTTAATTTATAATTTTATGAAAATTGTTTTAGTTACCGTTTGGTTTTCAGAGAAAATGGGATACATAGAAAATTGTCTCCCTAAAGCTCTCACTTTTTTAGGTCATGAAGTTCATGTAATTTCTTCTACAGCACAAGTTAATTATAATGATCCTATCTATAATGAAACTTTTAGTAAATTTTTAGGACCAGCAATTGTTTCGGAATGTAAAAAAGAATTTAACGGTTATACGTTGTATCGGTTACCTTTTAAAGTAGTTCAAAGAAAAATTATTATTAAAGGGTTAAATGAATTAATTCACGAAATAAAACCGGACATTGTTCAGACATTTGATCCAATAGCATTTGTAAATCTGCAATTAGTCCATGCTAAATTTTATACAAAATTCAAGCTCTTTACTGCTAATCACACAACCTTTTCTGTATTTCCGCTTTTAACTGAGAAATATGGACTAGTAAAAAGATTTGGATTTTGGTTAACACGGACATTTCCAAGTATGATTCAAAACAAATTTGTTGAGCGGTCTTATCCTGCTACTATTGATTGTGAAGCATTATCATTAAAATATTATGGATTGCCAAAAGAAAAATCGTTGGTATTACCTTTAGGTGTTGACACCATTCTTTTTCATCCAATAATTAATGAACAAGATACAAAAGAAAGATTACAAATCAGAAATGAATTTGGTTATTCAGACAATGATATTGTATGTATTTATACAGGGAAATTTACTAAGGGAAAAAATCCACTTTGTTTAGCAAAAGCTATAGAAATGTTAAATAATAAAAACGAATCTTTTAAAGGTTTGTTTTTCGGTGATGGTGAACAAATAGATGAAATAAAGAAAATAAAAAATTGTAAGGTTTTTAGTTATGTTCCGTTTTTTGAACTTGACAAATTTTACAGAGCATCAGATATTGGCGTTTGGCCAACTCAAGAGTCAACCAGTATGTTAGATGCCGCAGCGTGTGGTTTGCCAATAGTTATAAGCAATACGGTTAAAGCAAAAGAAAGAGTTGACGGAAATGGATTAACCTATTTAGAAAATAATGCAACTGATTTATGTGATGCTTTATTAAAACTAAAAGATAAAAAACTAAGAGAAAAATTAGGCAATAACGGAATTATTAAAATCAGAGATAATTATAGTTGGATAAAAATGGCGAATCTGAGAGTAGATGATTATATGAAATTTATATAACTAAAGTATTTTTCACTTGTTTATGAATAGTAATTTAAGAAAACATATAAGACATTATACTCTTAATCTTTTATCATTAATGTCGAAACCCAAACCTGGTGTTCACATTTTAAATGGCCATTTTCTTAGTTTGAATAATTCAACTTCGAATATAGTATTCAAAATTTTATTAGAAAAATTAATTAAAAATGGAATTAATCTGATTAACATTCAGGACGCCTGTGATAAAATCATAAATAAATCTTTTTCTATTAAAAATTGTGAAGTTGCATTTACTTTCGATGACGGATTTGAAGAGTGTTTTACAAAAATTGCTCCGGTTTTAGACAGCTATAATTTGAAAGCTGCATTTTTTGTTAATCCTGGATTTATTGATGGAAATGAAAATTACAGACAAAATTTTTTGAAAAATATTGTTTGTATAAATTCTCCAAAAAATCCGATGAGCTGGAATCAATTAATTAAATTAAAAAATAATAATCATATAATTGGAGCACATACTTTAGACCATCAGAGACTACAAGCTGCACCTGAAGCAGAAACACAAATAGTAAAATGCAAAGAATTAATTCAAGAAAAAACAAATGGTACTTGTGATTACTTTGCTTTTCCTTACGGTCGGTTAGAAGATTTTGACGAACTCTCCTTACAAATCGCTTCAAAGTATTATAAATTTATTTTTAGCCAAAGCGACTATCGAAATTATTTTTCATTTCAAGGGAAGGTGATTAACAGACGACACTTTGAATGTGATTGGCCTCACAGACATGTCTTATATTTTTTAAAGTCAAAGTCTATCTAAATGAAAAAATATATTGACATCTTGATTTGGGGAGAATTTATTCCAAATACTCAGACAGGAATAAGTATATCTAATTCAAATATTTTAAATGTTTTAAATAAAAATAATAATAAAATTGAAATCATTGAAGAGTATTCCTGGAAACTTTCATCTATCAAAAAAATGTTATATTGTTTCTTATTACTCAAAAAACATGTAACAACCTTATTCCATTTTAAACCCAAGCATTTCTATTTTAATATTCCGCTTAGTAAATTCGGCTTATTTAAATTACTAATCATACTTCCAGTTGCACGTCTTTTTTCACATAAAACTTGTTTCACAGGGCATTTACACAGAGGAGACATTCTTCCTTTTTATAATAAATCTGTTTTAAATAAATTTCTTTTTCGGTTAATCATGACTTTAATTGACCGAATAATTGTCTTGTCAGATATATATTCTGAACAAATGAAAAAAATCGGATTTAAAAAGAAAATAAAAATTCTTCATAACACATCAGGAATAGAAGAAACAAAATTCGAAAATCAAAAAAACTATACGAAAAATTTTCTTTACTTAACAAATTACATTAAGAGCAAAGGGATAGTTGAATTAATCGAATGCTTTGCTGATAGCGAGCTACAATCATTTTCATTAGATACTTTTGGCAATATTTACGAACCCAAAACTTACGATGAAATATTGGCTAAAAAAACTCAAAACATTACTATTCATGGACCTATCACAAGGGAACAATTAAAATCAACTTTAAAGAAATTTGATGCACTGATTCTTCCTTCATGGAATGAAGGTCAACCGATAATACTTTTAGAAGCTATCTCAATCGGCTTACCAGTTATAGCAACAAATGTAGGAGATATTCGAAATATTTCCGGGAGTGATTATCCTTTTATTTTTGAATCACATTCTGTAGAATCTCTAAAAAAAACAATATTTGAATTTAATAATTACACAGACAAAAATAAATTAGGAGAAAAATTATTTCAGCATTATCAGACAAATTTTTCAAATAAAATATTTTTCAGAAATGTTACGGATTTATTTAAATAATCTTTAAAAATATATGGGAAGCATTATATCATGTGCTAAGAAAAATATAAAAATCATATTGAGGAAAGCATATCCTTTTAAATGTGAAATCAAAAAAACAAAAAAATGGTATGGAAATGAATATGGCGGTTTTTTTGTCGCACCTGATTGTCTTAACAAAGACAGCATCGTATACTCATTCGGTATTGGTGAAGATATTTCATTTGATACCGAAATTATAAACCAAATTAAATGCTCTGTTCATGGATTTGACCCAACCCCAAAATCTATTAACTGGGTAAAAAATAATACTCAGATTCCTTCTGGCTTTTTTTTTCATGAATATGGTATTGATAAAAAAGATGGTGTTGCAACTTTTTATTTACCTAAAAACACAAATTATGTAAGCGGTAGCATTGTAAAAGGTTCTGAAAGAACTTCAGAGGGTATTGAAGTTCAAATGAAAAGTCTTAAAACTATTTGTCAGGAATTAGGACATGATTGTATTGATATTTTAAAAATGGATATTGAAGGTGCTGAATATTCTGTGATTCCAGAAATTCTTTCTTCTTGCATTAAAATAAAACAAATTCTGATTGAATTTCACTACAGATTTTTTGAAGATGGTTTTAATAAAAATAAGGAAATAATAGCGCTGCTGAAAAAAAATGGATTTAAAATTTTTGCAGTATCTGATTCTCTGGAAGAGGTTTCTTTTATAAATGAAAATTTATGATATATATATTTGATCCCTTTAATCAATCTAATAACATTGATCCGGGGGCAAACAAAATAAAGAAATAACAAAAACTTATCTGATCAATGCTATTTAATTCTTTACAGTTTGCTTTCTTTTTTCCATTAGTAACTTTATTATATTTTGCATTACCTCATAAACTAAGGTGGGCATTGTTACTCGGAGCAAGTTGTATATTCTATATGGCTTTCATTCCTTCTTATATTTTAATTTTAGTTGCAACTATTATTGTAGACTATATTGCCGGAATATATATTGAAAAAGAAAAAGGACCAAAACGAAGACTATACCTGATCATCAGTATCATCACGAATATTGGGTTTCTTGCTTTTTTTAAATATTTTAATTTTTTAAATTCCAATGTCGCCGCAATAGCTCATTTTCTTGATTGGAATTATTCCATTGAAGCATTAAGTATAATTCTCCCTGTAGGATTATCATTTCATACATTTCAAGCAATGAGTTATACTATTGAAGTTTATAGAGGAACTCAAAAAGCTGAATACCATTTTGGAATTTATGCACTGTATGTTATGTTCTATCCTCAGCTTGTTGCAGGGCCAATTGAAAGACCACAAAATTTGATACATCAATTTTATGAAAAACATACTTTCGATTATCAACGGGTAACAGATGGACTAAAATTAATGTTATGGGGATTCTTTAAAAAAATGGTTATTGCTGACAGGCTTTCATTGTATGTGAATCAAGTATACAATAATCCAGATCAATATTCCGGATTCCCAGTATTACTCGCTACATATTTATTTGCATTTCAAATTTTTTGCGATTTCTCAGGATATTCAGATATAGCAATAGGCTCAGCAAAAATTATGGGGTTTAAATTAATGGACAATTTTAATACTCCTTACTTTGCAAAAACGATTAAAGAATTCTGGAAAAGATGGCATATTTCGCTCTCAACATGGTTTAGAGATTATCTATATATTTCTCTCGGCGGAAACCGGGTAATAAAATGGAAAATGCAATTTAACCTATTTATAGTTTTCATGATCAGTGGTCTTTGGCATGGGGCAAACTGGACATTTGTTTTATGGGGATCATTACATGGATTTTATATTATTTCAGCTATATGGTTAAAAAATATTAAAGTCAAAATAAATAATTTTTTCAACTTAGATTGTTCATCAAAACTGATTAAGGTCTTTGATATTTTTGTTACATTTCATTTAGTTTGTTTATCGTGGATCTTTTTTAGAGCCGATACGATCAGCAATGCTTTTAAAATTATTAAAAACACATTTTCATTCAACAGTAATTTTTGGAATTTGAATATTCCCATCACAATTAATGAGCTGGCTTACTCGCTATTTTTCATTTTTCTTATGGAATTAATTCACTTCCTACAGCGTAAAAGCTCATTAATTCAGGTAATAAATCAAAAGTCAACTGCAATCAGATGGCTGACTTATTGTATTTTTATTTGGTTAATTTTTATTTTTGGAGAATTCGGTAATCAACAATTCATATATTTTCAATTCTAAGTAATAATGAAGAAATTTTTTACAAAACTTTTTCTATTTACAGGACTTCAATTAATGATTATCTCTGCAATATTTGCTTACCTCATTATTCAGGACAAAAATTTAAATTATCCACAAGGCAAAACTGAATCAGCATTAATATCTATTCCGGAAAATATTAATACAGATATTCTAATAATGGGATCGTCACATGGCAGAATGTTTTCACGAAATAAGAATCATGAAACAGTTGAAAAAATCTTAAAAAAACAAATTATTAATATCGGGGCTTCGGCAGCAGGAGTAGTTCCAGAAAAACTTTTTCTTAAATATTTTTTTTATAAAAATAACTCAGCAAAAACTATATTATACATTATCGATCCTTTTGTATTCTCAACATCTAAATGGAACGAAGACCTATATTTTCTAGCTGAAGAACCATTTAAGCTAGATTTCTTCTTTTTAACTCTGTTTTCCAATGTCAGTATTGATGTTAAATATAATTATATCAAATCAAAATTTAAGCATGACTGGCATGAATACAATGCATCCCGTATGCCTGTTACAACTGATAGTCTTTCAACTCCAGACTCCTCATCTATCAATTCCCGAATTAAGGCAATTTACCCTGATGGTTTGAACCTAATAACATTTAAAAAATATGATAATTATTTACAAGAAATCGTCCAAATTGCAAGGGATCATAACACTCAGATAATATTCATCATTCCACCTTCTCTTTTAGGTAAGCAGCCCCTTACAGATGAATTAATAAAATCATTACAAAATTTACATACTAAATATGGTTATAAATACTACGATTTTTCACTTTCAATACCAAATTCATACTATTACTACAATCACGATCATTTGAATAATAACGGAATAAAATATTTCACTGAAAAATTTATCATCCAAACCATTCTATAAAAACATTTATTTTGAATAAGAAGAAACAGGTTTTAAAACTATATTTGCATTTTACAATTTCAGAAAAAAAATATTAATAAATTTCAAGTGGATAATTTAGTTGTAAGTATTATTACTGTTTGTTTCAATAGTGAAACTTATATTAAAAATGCTATTGAGTCAGTATTATCACAATCATACAAACACATTGAATATATTATTATTGATGGTGGTTCAAAAGATGGAACAATTGATATTATAAAATCATTTGGTGCAAAAATCTCAAAATTTATCAGCGAACCTGATAAAGGAATTTATGATGCTATGAACAAGGGATTATTAGCTGCTACAGGAGATATAGTGGGCATTCTTAATTCTGATGATTTTTATATTAATAATGAAATTATAGAAAAAATAGTTGGTCATTTTAATACAAAATCTATTGATTCTGTTCATGCTGATTTAATATATGTAGATCAGTTTGACGTAAGTAAAAATATCAGATATTGGAAATCGAGCGAATATAGTTCAGGAGCATTTAAAACAGGATGGCATCCAGCGCATCCAACATTTTTTGTAAAAAGGGATATTTATCTAAAATATGGATATTTTGATTTGAATTTCAAGCTGGCAGCAGATTTCGAATTAATGTTACGATTTATTGAAAAGCATAAAATATCAACTTTCTATATAGAAAAACCTTTTATCAAAATGCGCATGGGAGGAGCCACCAATAAGAATATAAAAAACATTATCAACCAAAATATTGAATGTTATCGTGCCTTTAAGGTTAATCAGCTTAATGTTTCATTCATGTACCCTTTATACAGGCTTGTTCCAAAAATTTTTCAATTTTTTAAATCATGAACAATCCCAAAAAAATACTTATAATCGGGGGTGATAGTTTTATTGCACGTTATTTCATCAAAAACAATGCTTCTATTTACCAGATAAGGGCTATCTCAAGAATTGCAACAGGTTTTGAAAATGAACTGGTATTGCAAGATTTTTTTTCTCTCAAATCCGAGGAATTTAACAATGTGGATGTAGTGATAAACTTTGCGGCAATAGTACATAATCCGCATAATACTAATGAAAAATTATATCTGCGTATAAATTTTGAGCTACCTCAATTTTTATCAGAAAAAGCAAAAGCACATAAAATAAACTATTTCCTCCAAATGAGTACCGTGGCCGTGTATGGACGTACTGAAATTATAAATCAAGAGACAAGTGAAGCTCCTGTTACATTATACGGAAAATCAAAACTAATGGCAGATCGCAGCTTGTTATTAATGGCAGATAAAAACTTCAAGCCAGCTATTTTTAGATCGGCTATGGTATATGGAGGTGGAAATGCACCGGGCAATATGATGCGCCTGATTCGTATGGTTGATAAAGGCTGGCCTTTGCCTTTTAATAATGCTCACAATAAACGCGATTTTATCCATATTTCAACGCTTACCATGCTGATTGATCATGCGATAAAAAATGAAATAACAGGCGTATGCCTGCTTTGTGATGGTATACCTGTCAGTATCCGGGAATTGATAAAAGTAATAGAAAAATGCCTGAAGAAAAAAATCAGACTTTTTAGTTTACCGAAAATATTTATAAGCATTATTAAAGCAGCCAAACCTGGTCTTTTTGAAAAATTATTTGGAAGTTTGCAAGTGTCGGATACCGACATTCGCAACAAATTTAATATAGTTCCAAAAGATATGCTGGAACAGGGAATTACTGAAATGGTTGCATCTTACAAAAATCAAAAATAAATCTCGTAAAAGCACCTGATTTTTTTATGCTGTTGTACATAATAATATTCATTTTAGCATTTGGATTGACATTTATTGTCAGGCATATTGCCATTCGAAAAGCGGTACTTGACATACCTAACGAAAGGAGTTCGCATACTATACCTACTCCCAGGGGTGGCGGACTAGCAATTGCAATAGCATGGTATGCTGGTTTGATCTTTACTTTTTTCACAGGCATGATTGATGAAACCCTTTTTTATACCTTAATGCTAGGAGTATTAATTGTTGTTGTCAGCCTTGTAGATGACCTAATAGGTGTTAATTATATTATTCGCTTAACAATACAAGCCATAACGGCAGCCAGTGCTTTATATTTGATGGGTGGATTACAAAAAATTGATATTGGATTTTATGTCATTCAGCAAAATGAAATACTTACAATTCTTTCATTTTTTGGCATCATCTGGTTTATCAATCTCTACAATTTTATTGATGGTATTGATGGTTATGCCGCAGGAGAAGCGATTTTCATTTCGGCAGCTGTTTACGTACTTTTTTCAGATTCTGTAATTTTATTAATTGGTTTTGCTGCTCTGGGATTTTTATTCTGGAATTGGGATAAAGCCAAAATTTTCATGGGAGATATTGGTAGTACATTACTGGGGTACACTTTTGCTGTTATGGCAATTTGGCATCAGAATCATGATACATCATCCCTTGTGGTATGGTTAATGTTGACATCATTATTTTGGTTTGATGCAACTATAACTATTTACAGGCGTTTCATAAATAAAGAGCGATTAAGTCAGGCACACAGAAAACATGCTTATCAACGAATTGTACAGGCAGGTTTCAGTCATCAAAAAACAGTACTGCTTGCGATGATTATCAATCTAATAATTTTGCTGCTGGTTTATTTTTCTGTAGTGAATAAAAATTATGTTTTATTGTTTTTCTTTCTTAACATAATTGTTTTATATATTTTTGTCAAACTCGTGGATAAAAAGAAAAAATTTGAATAAAAAATGAATACAACAAAAACAGATGTGGTATATTAAAAAAATTGTACCTACTGTAAAAAAAGCAAATTTCTTTTTTGCTCTTTTATTAGCTTTTGGTCTCCCCTTGATTAAACCACTGCACACAACCATTATAGGATTCTGGATTTTAACATGGTTGATGGAGTTTAACTTTATCCATAGATTTGAATCATTAAAAAAAAATTGGCTCATTTTAAGTCTGACATTTTTATTTTACTTAATGCACCTGTTTGCATTATTATATACAAGTAATAAAGAATCAGGATGGTTTTCGTTAGAAGTAAAGTTAACACTTATCATTTTTCCTATAGTGTGTATGGGGCTTAACGATTTGTATAAAAAATATTTTAAATATATTCTTATTGCATTTGTTGCCGGTTGTTTTGCAGCCTCATTAATATGTCTTGGAGGAGCATTGTATAACTCCCTGAATTTTATTGACGGACAATTAGTATTTAATTCAATGATAAAAAGCTCATCCGGGATTGTTTCTGTTGATCAGGGAAGTTATTTTTATTATGCTAATTTTTCTTTGTTTCTGCATACTTCATATTTTTCGATGTACCTTGTTTTTTCTATAATTATCTGTTTTTATTTGTTCTTTCAAAAAACGATATATCCCAAATTAGTCAAATCAATTCTTTCATTTATTATTATTCTTTTTTTAATAATGCTCTTCTTGTTATCATCAAGAGCTGCTTTTATTACTGAAATAGTAATTTTTGCTTTATTATACATATTTCACCATAGACACATTCATAAAAGTCCTCTCCGTTTTGCTTTTATTATCATTAGCATTTGCATGGTATTGATGATGTTTATTAATCCACGCTTTCTTCTGCTCAAAAGAGATAACACCCTTCACAGCTTTGCAATTAACAAAAAACAAGAAGGTTTACCTGTTGCGACAAAAGATGTTTCAAGCTTTTCACGCATTGTTATTTGGAAATCTACACTTGAAAAAGCAAAAAATAATATTCTACTGGGAACAGGACCTGGAGATGTAATAGACGAATTACTCCCTTTATATTTGAACAAACATATAGATTACGCTGTAGTACACAGGCTTAATGTGCATAACCAATTTCTTGAAACGCTCCTTGGGCTGGGTATTTTTGCTTTAATCAGCTTGTTGCTTATACTATTGGTTCCTATGTATAACAACTTTCGGAAAAAAAGGTTTATTTTCCTGTTTTTTTTAATTATCATTTTTATTAATTTCTTTTTTGAAACAATGCTCAATACACAAGCAGGAGTTATTTTCTTCGCTTTTTTTTATAATTTGTTCATCCATGTTCAAGATGCATTTCCTTTGGAAAAAGTATTCGCTCGTACGTAATTTCGCGTATTAACTCCAAGCTCAATACAAAATGCTATTATAAATCCGGCAATAAGAGAAAGAAAAAAATACATCAGTAAATATTTTAAAGAGGATGATAAAATATTTTCAGAGTTAAAATAGTACTCCTTTATTAGATTTGACTCATCAATAGAATTATACTCGTTTTCGAGATTTATTTTCTTTTCAAAAAGATCAATATATTCAGTGTAGTATGAATTAACAGTAAGAAGTTTATTGCTGTTTTCTTTCAATTGAAGTTTCTGAAGGCTGTCCAGTTCATGTAGTTTCCTTGTAAGTTCTACAAGCATTTGATGTTTCTGATTTTTCAAATGGGCAGATTGAGCTTTAATATAATTATGATTATTTATAAACTTTAATATACCTGTTTTAAATTTTTCGATAAACAGGGAATCATTTGATATAAATATTATTTTAAATAATAATGGTTTAGTATTGTTAATGGTATAGGCTTCTATGTTTTTTAATTTATCAGTTTCTTCAACCAAAATATCTAATTTTTGAGCCAGCAAATTTTTATTACCTGTAGAAATATCCTGTTTAATATTTTTAACCGTTTCAATAATAATTTCATTAGATATAGCATAAGAATATCCAATAAAAGTACTTTTTATCTCATTGGATGTTAATAAAAATCGAACAAAACCCAGACTTGTTCCAAGAATGCAAACCAATAAAATTATTAAAAATCTCTTTCGAATGAATAAAATAAATCTGACAAATAAATCAAATAAGTCAATATCTTTAGAATTTTGAGTCATAAAAATTAATATTACATAATAATTAACTCCTCAAAATTAAATATTAATCTGAAATCACAAATGATTCTTTTCATTTTCTGGTATTAATTTCAAATCAAAAAAACATCCCGTAAACAAGTTGCTGTATTTTAAATAATTTTTATAATGCTAATTTCCTGACAACCATAATATTCTCAAGCAATATTTAGAAATAACATATCCCTAAAGAAGAAAGAGGAAATCTCACACGAAAATTAGCGATGTCGCAGACTCCTACCAGTGAAAGTTAGCGTATTATTCCGTAAGTGCTTACACCGACTTGGTCTGCGTATGGGCTTTCAGGTTGTTTTTTCGTCAGAAGTGGTAGAAAAAACAGCAGTAATTCCTGTTTTTTAATTATTACATGAGCCTTTCACCCTAATTTTTTTTTCACATCACAAATTTCGCATTTCTTCGGGTTTTGTATTTTAACACGCTTCCTTACTACTAGTCCTGTAAGAGCAACAGGGCAAACAACCAGTGTTTGTTTGAGCGAGCTAGTGCGATGAACGCGCTATATGGCGTTTTCTTGCAAACACTATTTATAAAAATTTAATCCTTCTCCAATTCAACAAGTCCATTTGTTTTGTCTTCTTCAGTTTTTGTTTTGTATCCATTTTTAGAGTACTCCATAAAAAAGACAAATTTTTTAAAGCTCATTCCCATTCCAATCATCATTTCAGTATTAAAATTTCCAAGAGAATCTGTATAGCCGGAATTTTTGTAGGCAGATTGCTCTGTTTCTCCTCTTTTCGAAGAAATTTTCACATAAACACTATCAATAGGTTTTCTGGATGTTTTATCTATAACTGTGACAGAAAAATATTTCGGTCCTTCACAGGATAGAAATATTAAACTGCAAGTTATAATAGCAAAAGCAAAAATAATTGTTTTTATTTTCATGATTTTTCAGATTGTTTTTACAATAATAATTTGTTCAAATAATAAACAAGCCGCAAAAAGCGACTTGTTTATTATTTAACTTGCTGTACGGCCCATTCCAAAGCCTCATCCAGCATTTTAGGATCGGGTTGTTTAATGAAATCTTTTTCAACAAGCATGTTGGTCATTTCTCTTGCATGCATAATATCTTTTTTAGCCATTTGGTAGGCTTCATCCCATGTCATGTCATGGCGCGCAACCCCATCTTTGATTGCTTGCATTGCAACATCTGCTGCCTCAATGGGGAAAACGTCTGCTTCCTGCATATTTGGAACAATATTTTCAGGATTAATGCCGCGTTTTTCAGCAAAGTTCGCTAAAGAATGCGCTGCTGCAATAGCCATATTATCGGTAATTTTTTTTGCTTTTACCATTAAAGCACCTTTCAGAATACCGGGAAATCCTATAGAGTTATTTACCTGATTGGGAAAATCTCCTCTGCCTGTAGCAACAATAAATGCTCCTGCTTCTTTCGCAGCATAAGGATAAATTTCAGGTATCGGGTTTGCACAACAAAAAACAATAGATTTATTTCCCATAAGTCTTACCCAATCCTGTTTAATGGTATCGGGTCCCGGGGTAGATAGAGAAACAAGAACATCCGCATCTTTCATTGCTTCTTCCATGGTCATTTTTTTATGCGTATTTGTTGTTTCGCAAAGTTCCCATTTTCTGTAAAATCTTTTGTCTTTCTTAATATCTTCGCGATCTTTGTGTAAAGAACCTTTTGTGTCAAACATGACAAGGTTTTCTGGTTTTAATCCATCTGTAATAAGAAGTCTTGCAATAGTTGTATTGGATGCACCGGCGCCAAATAAAACAAATTTAGCTTCTGATATTTTTTTACCGGCAAGTTTTAATGCATTAATTACTCCTGCAAGTGTAACACAGGCTGTTCCCTGCGCATCATCATGCCAAACTGGAATATCGCATTCTTCACGAAGCACATCCAGCACTTTAAAGCAATTCGGTTGTGAAATATCTTCAAGATTTACAGCGCCAAAACTGTGTTGCGCCATTTTTACAAACTGAATTATTCTGTCTGGATCATTTTGTCCTTTTTCATCTTTGCTGTCAATACACAATGCAATTGCATCAATGCCGCCAAGATATTTCATGAGAAATGCTTTGCCTTCCATAACGCCCAGTCCTCCGGATGGCGTGCAGTCTCCGTCTCCCAATACACGGGTTGAGTCACTTACAACAGCTACCAGATTCGCTCTGTTTGATAATTCAAACGAAGCATTGTTATTATCTCTTATATCTGTTGATACTTTTGATACTCCGGGCGTATACCATACATTAAACCAATTGAAGCCCGGTACCGGCGCTTTGGGTACTGTTTGAATTTTGCCACCGTAAAATTTATGAGCGAGTTCTGCTAATTTTTTTAAAAACAATGTTTGCGCTTTTGCTACCTGTTCTTTGGTAAAATCATCAGGAAATGCATTTTTTAAATTTTCAAGATTTAAATTTAATTTTTCCATATTTTTTTTTGGGTTAGATTTTTTTGAATAAAAAATTTTGGGCTAAAATAGTAATTTCTTAAAAGCTTTAAGGGAATAATTTTTATGTTTCTTAATAGTTTTTTGATGTTTCTTTATTCCTGCAAATATGATTAATGTCATTTTTTTGATTTTTTAACAATTTAGAATTTCAAAGCAAGGCAGAATAAACCTTTATTCTGCCTAAGTTTTGGTTATGCTGATTTTATCATATTGCTTTTTTTATAAAATATATTTTATTGAATTGTTTTTTTCTATTTTTGTTCACGAGCAAAAAATTATAAATTAAAATAAATTTTATGGATATTCAGGAAATGAAAAGTCGGCACAAGCTGGTAAAAGAATGGGCTTATGATTTGAAACCTTTAGACAGAGGTTATGCAAACAGAACATTATATATTAATGTTTCTGATAACACGATTAAAGAAAAGCCTGTTTCTGAAGAGATGAAGCAGAAATTTACAGGTGGTAAGGGTTTTGGTTTAAAACTTTTATGGGATGCCACAAAGCCTGATACAAAATGGAACGATCCTGAAAATGAAATCGTCATTAATACCGGCCCTATTTGCGGTATTACTCAGTATTCCGGAACCGGAAAATCTTTAGTTGTAACAATTTCTCCACAAACAAATATTGTTGTTGACAGCAATGTGGGCGGATATTTTGGTCCATTTCTGAAATTTTCGGGTTTTGATTCAATCGAAATTCAGGGCAAAGCAAAAGAAGACGTCATTATATATCTGGATGGCACAACCGGAAAAATAGAAATTTTTGAAGCGCCGCTTGAACCTTTGGATAGCCATATTCTTGCCGAGGTTTTAACCAATATGTATGCAAATGATGATAAAGATAAAATAAATGTTGCCGTAGTTTCTGCAGGAGCTGCTGCTGAACAATCGCTGATAGGGATGTTGAATTTTAGTTTTTACGATCCCAAACGCAAAGAAGTTCGGTTGAAACAAGCCGGACGTGGTGGGATTGGCACTGTTTTACGTGATAAGAAAATTAAAGCATTGGTTTGTAAAGTTCCCGGTGTAAAGGGAAATCTCAACAATGTTGTTGACCTGAAAGCCATCATGGAAAGAGGTCAGCGTTTTAACAAAGAAATGCGTGATTTTGATGAAGTGCAGTGTGAAATGAGAAGCAAAGGAACTGCCCATCTAACAAATGTGATGGATGAGTATGATCTCTTCCCTACACACAATTTTAAATTCGGCAGCCATAAAGATGCCTATAAAGTTCATTCCAACATTTATAAAACCTACTTTTCCCAGAATATGTCCGACGGTTGCTGGATTGGCTGTAACATGATGTGCGCGAAAGGTGTTGATCATTTTGAATTAAAAACAGGACCCTATAAAGGAACAAAAGTTTTGGTTGAAGGACCGGAATATGAAACTGCTGCTTCATTGGGTTCTTGTCCGGGTATTTTTAATCCAGAATGGACTATTGAAGCGAACTTTTATTGCGATACTTATGGAATATGCACCATTACATGGGGAACCATCCTTGGCTTCGTGATGGAATGTTATGAAAATGGTATTTTAAATAAGGAACGAACCGGTGGTATTGATTTAAGCTTTGGAAATGAAGAAGGCGCAATGGAAATACTGCACCAGTTAGCAAGAGGTGAAGGCTTCGGAAAAATTGCAGGACTTGGTGTTCGCAAAATGAAAGAAATGTTTATTGAAAAAGGCTGGGGCGATCCTCAGTTTATTTTCGACATTGCAATGGAAAATAAAGGGCTTGAATATTCAATGTATATATCAAAAGAATCTCTTGCGCAACAAGGCGGTTATGCTATGACCAACAAAGGCCCACAGCACGACGAGGCCTGGCTTATTTTTATGGATATGGTAAACAACCAGATTCCTACGTTTGAACTTAAAGCAGAAGCGCTTCATTATTTCCCGATTTTTCGTACCTGGTTTGGCTTGCAGGGATTATGCAAACTTCCATGGAATGATGTTGAACCTGAAGGTAATAAGTTTACGGATGAACCTGCAAAAGTTCCTGAACATGTGGATAATTATGTTACCATTTTTAATGCTGTAACAGGTCAGAACATTGATAAACAGGGTCTTTTTGCACAGTCAGAAAGAGTATATAATTTTCAGAGAATATTTAACATCCGTCGTGGCTACGGACTTCGTAAACATGATGCACAGCCCTATCGCGCAGCAGGTCCTGTTACGATTGAAGAATACGAATCACGTCAGGAGCGTTATGACAAGCAACTGAAAGAAAAAGTTGGAATTGACCCGACAGTAATTTCATCTACAGATAAAGTTGCTGCTTTACGTAAATTCAGGGAAGAGCAATATGAAAAACTTTTGGATGCTGTTTACTTTAGAAGAGGCTGGACAAATAATGGTGTTCCGAAAATTGAACATCTGAAAAAAATCGGAATGGATCTTCCTGAAGTTATAGATGTGGTTAAGCCCTTACAATAATAAAATCACAAAAGAAAATCGCTGCAATTTGTGGCGTTTTTTTTTTATATAGTATAACCTGTTTTCTTCTTTCAAATAATTTATTAATTTTGTTTTTTAATTTTTAAAAATAATATTATGTCTTTGAAAAAACAAATTCTTAAATCTAAACCTATTTGTAAGGCAACTTTTACATTAACGAAAGAAGTGGCACATGATGCACAAACTGTGTGTCTTTGTGGTGATTTTAACAATTGGGATTACGCATCTCTTCCAATGAAAAAAGCTAAAGATGGTTCTTATTCTGTAACAATTGAGTTAACAAAGGGCAATGAATATCAGTTCCGTTATTTACTAGATGGTGTGCGCTGGGAAAACGATTGGGATGCAGATAAGTATGTTCCGACAGCTTTCGGTGACTCTGAAAATTCAGTTGTCGTTGTGTAATCATTGATAAAAAAAGTTAACGTATGAAAAGAACTGAATCAAGAACTAAAATTATTGCAACCATAGGTCCTGCATCAGCACCGAAAGATGTGTTGCGGAAAATGTTTTTAGCCGGAGTAGATATTTGCCGGTTAAATTTTTCACATGGAGCGTATGACGATCATCTGAAAGTTATTCAAATAATCAGAGAACTAAATGAAGAGCTTGATTTGCATATTTCAATCCTTGCTGATTTGCAGGGGCCAAAATTAAGAATCGGCGAGGTGGAAAATAATGCAGTGCAGCTTATTGAAGGGAATGAGCTTCTTTTTGTAAATGAGAAGTGCATTGGCAATGCAGAAAAGGTATATATGACTTATCAACAATTTCCCAATGACGTAAAAGTTGGTGAGTTTATTCTTATTGACGACGGGAAATTAAAACTTCAGGTTCTGGAGACAAACCATAAAGATACTGTAAAAGCAAAAGTAATTAACGGTGGTGTTTTATCATCTAAAAAAGGAGTGAATCTGCCCGATACCAAGGTATCTCTGCCAAGTCTTACTGAAAAAGATATTCAGGATGCAGAATTTGCACTCGATCATGATGTTGACTGGCTTGCTTTGTCGTTTGTTCGGAATGTTACCGATATTCTTGATATAAAAGAGCTGATTAAAAAAAGAAAGAAAAATTGTGCTGTTATTGCAAAAATTGAAAAGCCCGAAGCACTCATACAGATAGACAATATCATAGATATGACGGATGGAATCATGGTTGCACGCGGAGATCTTGGAGTAGAAGTTTCTTTCGATCTGGTTCCAATGATTCAGAAAGAAATTGTTGGAAAATGCATTGCTGCATCAAAACCTGTTATTATTGCTACCCAAATGATGGAAAGCATGATTACAAATTTCAGACCGACACGCGCAGAAGCAACTGATGTAGCCAATGCGGTTATTGATGGAGCGGATTGCCTGATGCTAAGCGGTGAAACTTCTACAGGTAAATATCCCGTGGAGGTAATTGAAGCCATGCACAGTATTATGAGACATACAGAGGAAAAGGGATATTGTTATTATCGCACGCAACCTCCAAAGGAATTTAACAGAACGTTCCTTGCTGACTCAATTTGTTACACAGCCTGTCAATTGGCAAAACAAGCGAATGCCCGCGCTATTGTTACTTTTGCGAATGCAGAAAGCGCTGCTTTTAAAATTGCAAGCAATAGACCCGATGCGGATGTGTATTTTTTTACTTCAAATAAAGATTTGCTTAACAGGCTGAACCTCGTTTGGGGCGTGCGGGCTTTTTATTTTGACAAGTATGAAAATATTGATCAGGCTATTGAATATACATTGTACTTTTTAAGAGAAAAAGGCTTTATAGAAGCAGATGACATGGTTGTTCATGTTGCCAGCACGCCTTTCCATAAAAACGACAGGGCAAATATGCTGAAACTGACGTATGTGTAGGGAATTTGTTTGGTCGTGTAAAATCGTTCCATGGAACGATTGTACATACCAAAAAAATTATATATTTGTCGCAAATAAATTAAAATTTGAATTATGAAAACCATTATTGTTCCTATTGATTTTTCAGATCATTCTATTAAAGGGCTTGAGCTGGCTCTGGTTTTTGCAAAGGTGATGAAAGCTAATATTGATATGGTGTATGTGCAGAAAAAAACAGGAGAATATTTTCCAAATATCAAAGATCAGCAGTTGAAATGGGCAGAGAAAAAATTTAAGGAAATTCAAAAAGAATATGCCTGCGGAATGCCCAAAAGGAACAAACTGGATTTTATAATTAAACATGGAAAGGTTTATCAGGAAATAATCAATCAGGCGCATTCGTATAAAGATTCAATAATTGTTACATCTACACATGGTATCTCTGGTTGGGATGATATTTTTCTTGGAAGTAATGCTACAAAAATTATCGCGCATACTACAAAAACAGTTATCACATTCAATAATGGAGAAGTTCCTTTTTCAATAAATAAAATATTATTACCCCTTGATCACTCTGTAGATACCAGACAAAAAGTTCCGGCAACTATTGAGCTGGCAAAAGTTTTTAAAGCAGAAATCATTGTTGCTCCGGTTATATCATCAAAAAATGATGAGAAAAAAGCAAAAATACAGTCTTATGCAGATCAGGTATGCAAGCGTTTAACTAAAGAAAAAATACAACATAAAACAAAAATGTTGTGCGGAAAAAGTCTTTCTGAAACAATTGTGAAATATGCAGAAACAGCAAAGGTAGATATTATTTCTATTATGTCTGAACAGAATCCGGGAATCACAAGTTTGTTATTGGGTAATCATGCAGAAATTATTTTAACACAGTCGAAAGTTCCGGTTATGATTACAACCCCAAAAGATATTTTTCTTGCATCTGAATCGTTCAGAACACAAGGGAGTTAATTTCCTTAATGCAGATATAAGAGTAAGAGTAGGAGTAGGAGTAGGAAGTTAGCTTCTTAACCCTACTTTTTTTATCAACGTTTCACAATCACCCTTATGAGAGATTAACAAAAGAAAATATGAAAAACATATCAGTAAATTTTATCATAATTTTAGGACTAATTATTTTTTACTCATGCAATTCCTCTGTTCCAAAAGAATGCATTGAGAGGGCAGACAGCCTGAAACAACAATTAGACATTGCTCACAAAGAATTTCTTGCAATTCCGTATGCAGAGTACGATCAAATTCATAAAAAAGTTAAAGAAACGAATGCAATTTTTAAAACACACATTTTTAATATAAAAGATGAGACTTTTAAAACAACTTTTTCGCAATATACCGATCTGGAAAAAGAATATAAGCGTATTTTAAAACGTTATAAAAATATTGCCGAAGAATTTGATGTTTCTATTAAGCAAATTGATAATATTAAAGAAGACATGAAGAGCGGAGCATTGAATGAAAAAGATAAAATAGAAATATATCTTAATCAGGAGAAAGCAGCAATGCAGTATCTGACTCAAACCATGAAAGATTTATTCGTAGATGCAGAAAAGCAAAAGAATAATTTTTTACAATCAAAAGAAGCTGTTGAGAAATTTGCTGAAGAATTAGTTAAAAACTGATGTTACGTAAATTGAGAAAGAAGTCGGCAGTAGGCAGTCAAATAGTCGGCAGTCGACAGACAGTAGACAGTAGACAGTAGACTGTAGGCTGTAGGCTTCGGACGAATTTATAAAAAATATTTTGCTAAACATGATTTAATAAGAAATAAAAAAGTGAGAATACTTTTATTGATAATATTATTTTTTCCGATTATACTACCTGCACAGGAAGCTGTTAATAATACACAGCTTGCACTTATTTATTTTCAGAATAAAAATTTTGATAAAGCTGCTGTTTTTTATTTGGAACTTTATGAGCAAACCGGAGCAAAAGTTTATTTTGATTATTATATCAAATGTCTCGCAGAACTTGGGGAAAATGATAATGCTGAAAAATTTATTAAAAAACAAATAAAAAAATGGGGCAACAGTCCTGTTTATACTATTGAACTAGGGGCTTTTTATAAGCAAACAGGCTCCGTTGAAAAAGCAAACTCAATTTTTGAAACTATTATTAAGAAGCTTCCTGACAGTCAGAATGAAATAATCAGTATTGCAAATACATTTCTTTCCAGGCAGGAGTTTGAATGGGCTGAGAAAGTGTATCTTCAGGCAAAAAAAAATCTGAAAGAATATTTCACATTGAGCTTTGAACTTGCGCATGTGTATTATCTGCAAAGGAATCATGTCAAAATGATTGACGAATATCTTAACCTTCTTGAAGAGAGTGACAGCTATATTCAAAGTGTGCAGAACCGTTTGCAGAATCAGGTGTATGATGCAACAGACACAAGCGTTGATGAACTGTTGAAAACACAATTGCTGAAACGCATTCAAAAAAAACCCGATAAAATTATATTCAGCGAATTGCTAATCTGGTTGTATATTCAGGAACAGAATTTTGAATCTGCTTTTCATCAATCAAAAGCACTTGATAAACGTAATAAGGAAGAGGGCGACAGGCTTATGTTGCTAGGGAATATTGCCGCTTCAAATTATGCTTTTGATGTTGCTGTAAATTGCTATAAATACGTTATTGATAAAGGTTCTGCTAATGAATTTTATATTTCTGCTAAAACAGATTATCTCAATACGCTTTATCAGAAAATAGTGTTAATGTCTGAATTTACAAATTTAGATTTATTAGAGCTTGAGTCAAATTTTATCTCCACACTTAAAGAGATAGGGGAGAATCCAGCAACATTTCCCTTAATTAAAAATCTGGCACATATTCAGGCTTTTTATCTGAATAAAGCTGATACTGCTATTAATATGCTTGAGCGTTTGCTGAAATCTTCTGCTCTGAAACCTTCACAAATTTCTGAATGCAAAGTAGAATTGGCAGATATTATGCTTTTCGACGATGATCCCTGGCAGGCTTCGTTGTACTACGCTCAGGTTGAAAAAGCCAATAAGCAACAACCTATTGGTCATGAGGCAAAATTCAGAAAAGCCCGGCTTGCATACTATACAGGCGACTATCGCTGGGCAGAAGCGCAACTTGATGTTTTGAAGGCCAGCACTTCAAAGTTGATTGCAAATGATGCTTTATATCTTGCATTACTTATCAATGATAATATTGATCTGGAATTTGACACATTAAATATTGCTTTGACTTATTTTTCTGAAGCAGATTTGTTAATTTACAGAAATAAAGATTCCTTAGCGATGCTCAAACTCGACTCCATTTTGATTTTGTATTCATCGCATCCTTTGGCTGATGACATACTTTACAAAAAGTATGAAATAAAAATGAAACAGAAAAAATATACGGAAGCAGCAGCTTTTCTTCAAAAAATAATTGACCTGCATAGCACCGAAATTTTGGGTGATAAAGCGCTGTTTCAACTGGCTTTTTTAAATGAAATAAAATTGAAAGACACAGAAAAAGCTAAAGATTTATATAGGACACTGCTTACAAAATTTCCCGGCAGCATTTATATTCCCGATGCCCGCAAGCGTTTCAGAAAGCTTCGTGGCGACGTAATAGATTAATTTTTCCTCATAGTATTCATTATCTTTTCAATAATAAGTATGCTTGTATTAAACAAAAAAATGAAAAAATTACAAACTTTAGTTTATTGTTTCGGAAGTATTTTGATTCTGATATTTGCTTCCAATGTATCGCTTTCACAAGCTTTATGGACTAATTTTACTCCTTCAAACAGTGGTTTAATCTCAACTGTACGTGCATTGGAAACAGATTATCTGAACAGGGTATGGATTGGATACGAGTGGAGTGGGAGTGGGCTTTCTGTTTTTAATGGCATTACGTGGACTTTAATTGACACTTCAAATGGATTAAGCGATAACAGGGTGCATGTCATTTTTGAGGATAGTGAAAATATAATTTGGGTTGGTACACAAAATGGCTTATGCCGATTTGATGGTAACAATTGGACAACGATTACTGATGAAGACGGTCTTGTATACAATTATGTTATTTCAATACATGAAGATACAGATAATAATTTATGGTTTGGAACAGTCAATGGACTGAGCAGGTACGATGGAATAAACTGGGATTCCTTTACTGTAAATAATGGTCTGGCAAGTAATTATGTTTATACTATTTCGCAGGATATATATGGGAACATGTGGTTTGCTTATGGACTTGATGCAGTAGGTGCAACTAAATTTGATGGAACGGACTGGGTTACTTACACAATAAATGATGGGTTGATTTCAAATCAGGTCAATACAATCCTATGCGATCATCTTGGGAGTGTTTGGTTCGGCTGTTATGGATTTGATGGTGGAATAACTCAATTTACCGGAAGTAGCTGGATATCGTATCCTCAGGGGAGCGGACCTGCATGCACCAATGTCTGGACCAGTTATGAAGACAGCAATAATAATTTATGGTTTGGAACATCCTGTCATGGGGGTACCAGCATGTATAACAGTTCCGGCTGGTATGTTTATGATACTTCAAACAGCAATATTATTAGTAACAATATTCTTGAGATAAAAGAAGACAATTTTGGAAATATTTGGCTTGGTGGTTATGATGGTCTGTCAAAATATTCTAATCCTGCAAATATTTTCGAGAATTTTAAAACAACAAATCTTGTATCTATTTATCCAAACCCTGCAAATTCATTTATTACTGTTCATTCCTTTCAGGAAGAAATTTTAAATATTGAATTATTAAATATTACAGGGGATGATGTTTTAAAAGTATCTCGCTCTGGAAAGAATGTATCTCTTTCAGTCGAATCTTTCACTTCCGGAATTTATTTCATGAAAATTTTTACCGTATCAGGAAAAATAATTATTGAGAAATTTATAATTACTGAATGACAATTTTGCAATAGCTTTTTATTATAAAGACAGGTACTGAAATCACAAGAAAGCTGTTATCAAATGTAAAAAATAGGGTTAACCAATTTCCATCGGGAAGTATTTTTTATGAGCATTTCCTCAATTTTAATTTTAAAATTATTATTCGCAATAACCTTGTGAACGCCTATGTTTATAAGCCATTCATGATTGAACAATTCAAGCAGCATACGGTTTCTTGTAAATTCTGATGAAAGGCGTTTTTTTAGAGAAGCATCATAATTTTTCATAAATGAAGCATGAAAATTATTTTCCCGAAAACATTTCAGAGTCTGGTTTGCCGCAAATTCTCCGCTCAGCATTGCATTGCCTATTCCTTCTCCTGATATGGGATCTACCAGCATGGCGGCTGTTCCTGCAATCATTATTCTTTCTGCGCTAAAGCGTTTGTTAAGCCTCTGTAAAGGGAGCAATGCAACTTGTGGTTCAGAAATTTGTTGCATTCCTGATAGTTTATTTTGAATATGCTTATCTGAATTAAGAAGTTCTTTGTATATTTCAAGAATATGTTTTTTTTCTTTTCGGAGAACATTACTTTTTACTCCGAACCCAAGGTTTACAGACCCGTCGTGCAAGGGAAAAAACCAGAAATAAAAGGGCAGACAGCGTGATGGATAATAAAGTTCAATATTTTTTTCATTAATTTTTTGGGATGGATTCTGAAAAACAGTTTGAACACAAACAGCAGCGTTTTTTTCTTTATATTCGAATATGTCGGTTTGTCTTGCGAGTAACGAATTAAATCCATCTGCAATAATTAATAATCGCGCTTTTATTTTTTGTTTGTTGGTATGCACAATTATCTCTTCATTTTTGTATTCATACGCAACAGATTTTTCAATCGAAAAAAGTTTAATATTGTTTGATTTCAGAGCTTCTTTCAAAAGAAAAGCATCGAATTCCCTTCTTATAACAGTGTATCCGTAGGTAACAGGGCAGTTCAGCGTTGCGGTTTCTCCTTTTGGGCTGGTTATTGAAATACCTTCAAGATGCAAATAATTACAGCTTTCAAGAAAATTTTCCCAGGCATTAGCAGGCATCCGTTTTAATGCATTAGTGGCTCTGTCACTTAAACCGCCGCCACAAATTTTATCGCGTGGAAATACAGCCTTATCAATCAAAGCTATTTTTAGTCCTGATTCTTTAAGATGTATAGCGCATGCTGCACCTCCGAGTCCTGCTCCAGAAATTATTACATCAAATGAAGAGTTTTCTGGCATTAAAGCGTTCGATTATAAATGAATTATTTGTAAATTTATAAATTTTTCAGGAAAAATTTAATTTTGTTATTGCATTTAAAGGAAACTATTAATTAAGTTGCAGGTTGCAGGTTAACCTGTAACTTGCAACCTGCAACAAAAAGCATTTACAAAGTAAACGCATACACCATCATTAATGGCTGAAGACAGAATCATATTAGGAATTGACCCGGGAACAAATATTATGGGTTATGGTATTTTGCAGGTGCAGCAGAAGAAAATGAGTTTGCTTGCATCGGGTATTATTGATTTGAAAAAATTAGAAGATCCTTATACAAAGCTTGCAAAAATTTTTGAACGTACTACCTATCTGGTTAATGAATACAAGCCGGATGAGGTCGCCATAGAAGCACCTTTTTTCGGAAAAAATGTTCAGTCAATGTTAAAATTAGGAAGAGCGCAAGGAGTTGCAATTGCAGCTGCTATTTCACGTTCGGTACCAATTTTTGAATACCAACCCAGAAAAATAAAACAATCAATCACAGGGCGCGGAGACGCTTCGAAAGAACAAGTAGCCATTATGCTGCAGAAATTACTGAATTTTGTTGAAATGCCCCATCATCTTGATGCTACAGATGGATTGGCGGTTGCTGTTTGTCATTATTTTCAGAGTAATTCTCCTCTTTCTAAAAATGCAAAATCTTTTTCAGGCTGGAAAGATTTTATTGCGAAAAATCCTGATAGATTGAAAAAGTGATTTTTTTAATTTTTAAGATTAGTCGTGCAGTCGGCAGTCAGCAGTCGGCAGTCGGCAGTCTTCAGTCGGCAGTCAGCAGCCTTTATCTTCAAATCAACAAATTTTCAAATCAATACATTTTCAAATTCTAAAGTCTTTTCACTACCGCAAACCTGCGATACCTCACAGGATTGCTTTCATTAATTTTTACATTCCATTCGGTTATTTACCATAAAGCTTTTGCGCAATATCCGTTCTTCCCATTTTATGGAGCTCTTTTATTATTTTATCTCTGTTTTCTTTGAATTGCCAGAAAAAATATTTCCGTTGACTCAGTTTTTCTTCTTGCGTACGTGGAACATGAATTGGCTTATCTGTGTAGGGATTTATTCCTGTATAATAAATTGCAGACGATAAGGTCATAGGAGTTGGTGTAAAATCCTGAACTTGTTCTGTGCTCACATTAATTTGTTTTGTTGCTAAAGCCAGTTCAGCCATATCTACATTTTTACAACCCGGATGTGAAGAAATAAAATAAGGAATTATTTGTTGATTCAGGTTGTGTTTGTTATTTATATTTTCAAAAAAATCTGCAAGTTTATAAAATAGTTTGAAGTCGGGCTTGCGCATCAACTTTAGAACTTCTTCGGATGTGTGTTCCGGTGCAACTTTTAATCTCCCTGAAACATGATACCGGATTAATTCCGTTAGATAGGTCTGGTTTATTTTTTCATTTTTTTTATCGAAAATCAAATCATAGCGAATGCCGCTACCTATTGTGATTTTCTTTATTTCAGGAATGCTTCTTATTTTTCTGTATAGCTTTAATAGCGGCTCGTGATTTGTGTTCAGATTATTGCAAACCAGAGGAAAAATACATGAAGGTTTTTTGCATTTGCTGCATATATCCAAATCTATTCCGGATAAAGAAAACATGTTTGCACTGGATCCGCCTGCATCGCTCAAATATCCTTTAAATTCTGGCATTTGAGTAATTTTCACTACTTCATCCAGAATAGATTTTTCCGAACGGCTTTGAATAAATTTTCCCTGATGCGCGGCAAGTGTGCAAAAGCTGCATCCCCCAAAGCATCCGCGATGAATAGTTAAAGAGAATTTTATCATTTCAAAAGCAGGAATGGGCAGCTTATATTTAGGATGAGGAAGCCTTGTAAATGGTAGCTCGTAAAATGAATCCAGCTCATCGGAAGTGATAGAGGGATAAGGCGGGTTTACAACAATATAATGACCTTCCGATTTTTCAATTATCCTCCTGCTTTCTTTTTTATTGCTTTCTTCTTCTATGGCAATAAAATTCTTACCGAATTTCGATTTATCTTTCAGGCATTCGTTATAAGGATAAAGAATTTTATTTTCGGCAATTCCGGGTAGTGATTTATAATCTTTGCAACGAAAGGCTGTTTGTGGAATACCGTTGAGTTCATGAATTTGTTTTCCGTTTTGGAGAGCACTTATAATATCTTTTATTGCCTTTTCTCCCATCCCATAAACAAGCAAATCTGCATCACTGTCCGATAAAATACTTTTTTTAAGATTTCCGCTCCAGTAATCGAAATGAGTAAGTCTTCTCAACGAAGCCTCAATGCCTCCGATTATAACCGGACTGTCGGGAAAAAGTTTTTTAAGAATGCGTGAATAAACTGTAGTAGCATAGTCGGGTCTGTTACCTGCCTTTCCTCCCGCGGTATACGCATCGTCCTGACGTAAGCGGAGGTTTGCCGTATAATGGTTAATCATGGAATCCATGTTTCCGGAGGTAACAGCAAAGAAAAGGCGGGGTTTTCCGAATTTTTTAAAATCCCTCAGGTCATCGCGCCAGTTAGGTTGAGGAACAATAGCCACTTTGCAACCCATGCTTTCTGCTACGCGGGCAATAATTGCAGCACCGAAAGAAGGATGGTCCACATAAGCATCTCCGGAGAAAAGTATAATATCCAATTCTGTCCATCCTCTTAACTCAACTTCTTTCGAAGTAACCGGAATCCATCGTGTTATATCATAAGTATGCTTCTCCATAGTGCAAAAATAAAAAAGTCTCTGAATTTCAGAGACCTTTTTATAGGTTAACATTAACTAATCGTGCGTATTTTTTTATGAAGTCGGTTATCGTTTGAAAATATGCAAATTTTGTGCCAAGTATTTATGAATTGAAAATTATTTTTAAATTTAATTTTTGAGTATTAATTATTTGATATAAAACAAATTACAATTTAATGTGCCTTTTATGCGTTCCAAATTAAGCAAAAATTATGCCGAAAAAATGAGGGAAATGTCTATGCTTTTAATAAGCACTCAACTAAGACGAGCGCAAACAAAGGAAGCCTGTCCCGCAAGGCAGGAAATCTCGTTTCTCGCTCGCTTAAAAATGAAAGTCTTACTAAAATTGTAAGGCTTTTTTATTGTTGTGATTAAAAAAGTGATAAATTAAAAAAAATGTTTTTATATTTGCAGACCAAACGGTCGGTTTATGAATGATACAAAAGAACATATTCTTAAAACTTCTCTTATCCTTTTTTTACAAAAAAGCTACCGAGATGTTACAATGAATGAAATTGTTGAAAAAACGGGACTTTCAAAAGGCGCTTTTTATCACTACTTTTCAAGTAAGGAAGAATTGTTTAAAGAAATTGCAAACATGTTTTTTTCAATGGGCGCAGTTGATTATTTTTCATTGAAAAGTGATACGTTGAAGGAATTTTACCTTCAATACATTGATTTCCTTAATAACTCAATGATTGCATTGAATAAAATGGTCAGTGATTCCGGCAGTAGAAAGGGTTCTTTTAATTTTTTCCTGATTATGTTTGAAGCTGTCAGCAGATTTCCTGAATTTTTAAAAATGGAACTGGAATTTCATAAAAAGGATATTAATGTATGGAAAAAAGTTATTTCAAATGCCCGAAAAAAAGGTGAGATAAAGTCTGAATCACCCGATGAAGGAATTGCGAATCTTTTTTTATATTGTACTGATGGTGTGTTTATCAGATTTATCAATGATGATAAACAGAAATCATATAAAAAATATTTACTTTCAGCTTTTAACAATTTATATAAAAATCTGAAAACCTGATTTTTTTTTATTATCAAAGACCAAACGGTCGGTTTACATAAAAAATAAATATAGTTTTACTCAAAAAAAAACATAATGAATGATGTAATAACAACAGAGAAACTTTCAAAACGGTACAAAGACGTTTTAGCTGTTTCAGAAATATCTCTTAATGTCCGTAAGGGTGAAATCTATGGTTTTTTAGGGCTAAATGGTGCAGGTAAAACCACCACAATCCGAATGTTGCTTGGTATGATTAACCCTATCTGTGGTAGTTCTTTTATCAATGGTCAGAAGGTTCATCCAAATAACACAAGCCTTTGGAAAGAAATCGGCTACCTGGTTGAAATCCCGTATTCATATCCGGATCTTACGGTAAAGGAGAATCTTGAAATTATACGGCGACTCAGATTTATTTCTGACAAAACTGTTGTTTCATCCATCATAGACAGGTTAAAACTTACTCAATATGCCAACCGGAAAGCCAAAAACCTTTCGCTGGGTAATGCTCAACGCTTGGGTCTTGCCAAAGCATTAATACATAATCCAAACATACTTATTCTTGATGAACCGACAAATGGTCTTGATCCTGCCGGTATTTATGAAATAAGGGAACTGCTAAACGATCTTGCCAAAAACCAGGGCGTAACCATTTTCATCTCAAGTCACATTTTGGGTGAAATATCAAGGTTTTCAACGCGCATTGGAATTATTCACGATGGTGTTCTGATACAGGAAATAGACACCTTGCAGTTAGAGGAACTATGTCAGAAACGCCTTATTGTAAATACAAAAGATAACATTACGGCAAAGAAAATACTTACAGAAAATGGGTTTAGCGTTAAAGATACTTCTTCTGAATTTATTGAAATTACTGATAATTCAGCCATAAATCAACCTGAAAATATTGCATCATTATTGGTGAATAAAGGTTCTCCCCCTTCTTTATTGAATGTGGTTGAGGAAGATTTAGAATCCTATTTTTTAAGAACTATCGGAATGAAAGGAGATCGTTTATGAAATACATTATTGTAGCTATTTGGGCGGAATTTTTGAAAGTCCGCAGTTCAAAGGTTTTTTACCTGACAGTTTTGATTTTTGCTGTAATTCCATTAATGACTGGTTTGATGATGTATATTTCTCAAAACCCCGATATTGCTGCAAAATTGGGAATTGTGGGTACAAAGGCTAAATTATTCAGCGAAAATAACTGGTCTGGTTACTTTAGCTTATTAAGCCAATCAATGGCTTCTGTTGGTCTTATCGGGTTCGGCTTTGTTACCAGTTGGATTTTTGGAAGGGAGCATTCAGACCGTACTATGAAAGATATTTTGGCTTTGCCAGTAAGTCGTTCGGTAATTGTACTTGCAAAACTATTTATTTCTTTTGCCTGGTGTATGTTCCTCGCACTTGTAACTTACGCTGTAGGTATGTTATTAGGAAAATTAATTGGTATTCCTGATTGGTCTTTTTCTCTATTTATAAAATTTTCACATTTATTTTTTTGTGCATCATTACTTACGCTTTTACTTAATTCGCCTGTTGCTTTTTTAGCCGGTTATAGCAGAGGTATTATTGCTCCTTTGGGTTTTGTCATTTTCACACTCATACTTGCAAATTTTGTTGGTGTTTTAGGTCTTGGGCCCTACTTCCCTTGGGCAATACCCGGACTTTTTTCTGTTGCAAAAGAATCAGCAGGCATGCAAATAGTTCCGGCTAGTTATATAATTTTGCTTTCAACTTTTATCTTGGGATATTGGGCAACGCTACGCTGGTGGCAACATGCAGACCATCATTAACAATCAAAAAGCTTGTTAATTTTGTTTTGAATACATCATTTTGCTCCGAGACATTGTTCCACCTTTTTATTTTACGAAAAATTACAATACTTAGTGTCAGCAAGAAAACGTCAACTACTGCGTTACTCTCGTCATGAAAACAGTCATTTACAAAAGTAAACTCCTTGGTTTTCATGACTTCGAAAGCCTTGTATTTGACGTTTTCTTAACTGACACTAGCACTGTCAAGCAAAAACAGTAGTTTTCTTGCTGACACTACTTAGCATATTTGTGTCTACACGGTAGCTACCGACAGCTACCGTGTGGACACAAATCGTTTTATTATAATACGCTCGCATCCGCCTTAGCAGATAAAAATGCGTTTAAGATGACCCTTGAGAGCTATGGTTATTGAGCGAAGTCGAAATAAGCTCGGGGGTTCTAAAACAAATGTAAATTAAAGATTTTGGCGGAAAATTTGCTACATCACAGAGTTTATTTTGTACAAATTAATGCTTGCAAATTTTGTGACAAAATCACAGCATTGTATTGTACGAGAAGACAGGAGTTTTTAATAAACTTTCTCTCTTCTCAAAGATGTGTCCACACGGTAGCTACCGACAGGCAGGCGTATACTTTAATAAATTTTCACTAAAAATGCTGAATAACCAAAAGTTTCTTACTAAATCCCACTACAATATCTTATACAATACTGCTGCATACAAGAAAAAACGGACATAACGAAAAAGCGCCCAAAGCAGATAATAGAAAAAATTATATTTTATCAAACCGCAAGCTGTACTAACTATTGCATGAGGTAAAGGAAACATGGCTCCGATAAAAATTAACAATCCGCCCCACTTTCTCAAATTTACTATATGACGGGCAATTTTATTTTCAAGATAATTTTTTACAGATGGAATTTTAGCAAGAAAATGGCCTAAAAAATAAGCAAAAATACCGCCTAAATAAGACATGGTTGAAAGTATAAATAAGTACCACCAGGGGTCAGGAGATTTATAACACCATGCAATAAAAATTTCCGGGGGAATCATTCCTAAAATTGTTTCTGAAACCAGAAAAAAAGAAAATACAGATAAGGGGGGATAAGCTTTCACAAAAGCTTCAAGCATTGCATTTAAATCAAGAAAAAATATTTCGAGAACTACAACGAGTGCAATCAATGCAATAAATGTCAATCCTCCCCTGATAGACATTTTTTTCAGGAAGCTGTAAAATCTGGTAATTTTATAATAGCGGTGTAATGCCTTTAATCGTAATTTTTCCATTTATAATTTTTAATATTCAAATTTTAATTTTATTCATTTTTAATGAATAACTTTCCTTGCATTTGTTTTTCAGATGAGCGTACTTCAATAATATAATGCCCAGTTTTTAAGCTGCTGAGTCCTTTTAAAACAAACGGCTTTTGGTAAAATACACTATGTAAAATTTCTGTTCCGTTCAAGCTTTTTATACAAACATTAACAGGAGATGCAATTTCATAAGGCCACTCAATTGTGCAGATTCCATCAACAACGGGGTTTGGAAATATATGCAAGGGAGCTTCTTTCGTAACAATAATGGGATTGGGTTTATTTGTCCCGGTAATATCATGTTTCACAAAATATATTTCAAGCTCTCCTGTTCGTGTGTCTCCCCATGTTGCCAGCAAATTATTTCCGACAAGTTCACAGCTCATAAAATCATTTCCATTCTCAATAAGAATACTGTCGAACTGCGCTGTTTCTGAGCTAAGACGTATTTCCTGTTCAAAACTGACGCCATTATCTTCTGAAATAGCAGCATAAAAATCATTAGACTGATAAAAGCCTATGCCGGAAGCATGCCTTCTGTCGCGCCATGTAACACAAAGTTTTCCATCATGATTATAATTGCACCAGGGCATATCCTGCAACACTCCATTGCTGGTTGAATCTTTATTTACACGTTTCAATGCGCTCCAGCTTGTACCGCCGTTAGCAGAAGTTAACACATAAATATCTTCATCGCCGGATATTTTTGCAACCAAAGCAAAAGCTAATTTGTCAGGATCTGTTGGGTGCGCTGCAAGATGATAGCCGCTTTTCAAGTTTGTGTCATTTCCTGCTACAACCTGCTGCAACATTACTGTGTAATTAAACGATACTCCTCCATTTTGAGATGATGCAAGTAAATAACGTGGATATACACTTTGGGATTGCAGATAACTCGGATACACAATACATAACTTCCCGGATGCCGTTACAGCAGGCGAAGCCATAGGTTGCGCGATTACATTCCCAACCAGAAAATCAGTTGTATCTACAAATCGAAAATCGCCCCAACTTGCACCGCCATCAAGCGAACTTTTAAAATAGGGTCTGTTAGGCGGATATATCCAGGGCGCAGGTTTACTTGTCAAATATAAATTTCCTGCTGTAGAAGATGATGAATTATCTATCACAAGCCACGGTCTGTCTATGGGTAGCTTGGATGCATCTTCTGTATGTGCAAATGAAAGAACAGGGCTTTCCCAGGAAACCCCTTCGTTAGTTGATTTAGCAACATATATGCCTCCTGCCGCAGGAGAAATTTTCGTGAAATCAATATATCCAAGATACAAAGTACCGTTGTTTTTAAAACAGAGGGTAGGATCTGCAGAACCCCATGTTGCGCCAAAATGGGGCATAGAACAAACATTTCCCCAGCTTATTCCTCCATCAAAACTGCATATTGTTTTTATTGAAACACGATAACTTGCAACACCAATCCATGCTATTACCATATTATCCGGATTTTGAGGATTAACCGCGAGAAAAGGCTCCCCATCAAAATAATCGCTGGTTGAAATGTTAGTGTTGGGTTGGGATTGCAGTCCCTGTAAGAAAGCCAAAATAAAAATCGCAAAAACAATAAATTTCATAGTTGAGTTCAATTTATGGTATATGTCAATACTGTCCTAAATAATTCAAATATAAAATTTTTTCTTCAAAACAGGAGTATTGCGTAGAATAAAAATAAAATTACAAAAATTATGGAATTATCATTCTGTCTATTTTTGTATCATCCCAATGTTTGCATTTGTTCCAATAAAGCATTTAATGTGATGAAAATGTATAATTTCTTTGAAAAATATATCTATTGACCACCTGCTTTTCTAGATCACAAATTGTTTGGAACTTCATTTTTTATTTTTTGATTTTTCATGCAAAGGTGTCAGCATTAAATGTAATTATGTATCGTATTGCAAATTCACGTTCTTTCCGGTTTCTTTTTTATTCAGACAACTTTAATCGTTGCTTATGTGTCTTAAAATTATTTGCTTGCTTTATTGAACAAAAATATATATATTTACCTTTGTAAAACTACACAATTTTTGTTATGAAATATTACAGATATACATTATCGTTTCTTATTCTTCTGTTTTCAGGAGGGAACTTATTTGGTCAGTTGAACGTAGTGAACACAAGCATGACCCCTGCCCAGATTGTACAGAATGTGCTCGTTGGTGGAGGAATTGTTGTAACCAATGTTCAATTTCAGGGACAACTACCGCAGCAGATAGGCGTCTTCACAACCGGAGTAACCCCGACCAATCTCGGAATGACTAGCGGTATTGTTATCTCATCCGGTGATGTGATGGAAGCACCGGGGCCCAACAGCAGTTCAAGTATTACTGCAAATACTTCATCAGGGTCAGATCCTGATTTGGCAGCTTTGCTCGGTTCCAGCTATACCATTAACGATGCAGCGGTTCTGCAGTTCGACTTTGTTCCTATTTCAGATACTATAAAGTTCAGATGGGTTTTTGGTTCGGATGAGTACCACGAATATGTGAATTCCAGTTTTAATGATGTTTTTGGTTTTTTCATTAGTGGTCCCGGAATCAACGGATCCTATTCAAACAACGCAGTAAATATTGCCTTGATTCCTAATACAACCCTTCCAGTAACTATTGACAATGTAAATAACGGAACCGGCGGAACCGGACCTTGTACAAACTGCAACTATTTTATTAACAACACAGGTGGAGGAACTATTGAATATGATGGATTCACAGTGAAACTTACTGCATGGAGAATTGTAACTCCGTGCCAGACCTATCATATCAAAATCGCATTAGGTGATGCGGGCGACTCATCTTATGACTCTGCAGTATTTCTTGAAGCCGGTAGTTTTGGTTGCAATGGCCTTTCTTCAGATATTTCCTATTCCTCCGCAGTTGATACTACAGCAATTAGAGGATGTTCACAAGGGGTTGTAACATTCTCTCTTGTAAATCCTATATCTACTCCAACAACTATTAACTATCAGATTGGAGGAACTGCTGTTAATGGAGTAGATTACACTACTATCGGAAATTCAGTTGTAATTCCTGCCGGGCAAACTTCTGCAAGCATTGTGATTAATCCATTAGTAGGAACAGGAAATGCCCCAATTGAAACGGTTTATATTATTACCAATGCTATACCATGCCAAAGTGATACCATAGCGGTATATATCCACGATTATCAAAGCCTTAGCATGACAACAATTTCTGATACTGCTGTTTGTTCAGGAAGCAATGTTACCCTAGGTGTAACTGTTACCGGTGGCATTACGCCCTATACTTATAATTGGAACAATGGGCAAACATCAAGTAGTATTTCAGTTACACCAGGGGCTACAACGACTTATACGGTTACCGTAAATGATGGATGTAATTATTATAGTGATGATGCAACCATAACCGTCAATCCCGAACCTATTGCATCGTTTGATGTAACACCAACATGTGGCTCGGTATTACCTGATCAGATAAATTGGACAACTGTAACTTATGAAGGTACATACGAACCCGGTGCAACATTTTTTTGGCATTTCGAGGGGAATCCACAGCCCGCTTCAACCTATACAACTGTTGGTCCGCATCAGATTTTTTATTACAATATTCAAAATCCTACAGTTTATAATTTTTCTCTTTGCGTAACCAACCCGTCCGGTTGTTCTTCCTGCGACACACAGCAGGTTGCGGTACAAGTGCCTTCCTGTTGCGGAAAACCCCTCCCTTTTGCCGGAAACGATGATGCTTCCTGTGGATTGATACAACCGCTTCAGGCTACATTTCACTCACTTTCTACTGGTTATTGGTCGTCTGACCCTGGAAACCCGGGAAGTGCTTATTTTTCGTATTCAGATTCTGTTTCAACAAATGTAAGCGTTACTGATACCGGAATTTATAATTTTATCTGGACTGAAAGTTATCCGGATGCACCTTCCTGTATCCTCAGAGATACAGTACAATTAACTTTTAATAAATTGCCAGAAGTATCATTTAGTGTTACACCCGTTAGCTGTTATGGCAACACAACAAATATTGAATTCACAGGTGCAGCATCAGATTATTTAAATTATTCCTGGAATTTTGACAATGCGATTGTAAATTCAGGTGCCAATCTTGGACCCTATAATGTTGAATGGAGTGTACCCGGACCTCATGTTGTTTCGTTGACTGCTGAAAATACTACCTGTTCAGCAAGCATTGAACACATTGTGAATATACCTCCTCCGCTTGGTTATACTTTAGTTGTTAAAGATAATTCCTGTAATGGCTCATGTGATGGAGAAGTTTTTATAAACGTAACAGGAGGAACACCGCCTTATACTTATTTGAATGCAGAGAATTCCCCTCTTCTGACAAATTTATGTGCAGGGTATTTTGGATTAAAAGCACTGGATGCAAATGGCTGTTTTATTTTTACAGGTGTAACAATTACCGAACCACCACAGTTGACAATGTCATCAACGGTAGCATCCCCTTTATGCAATGAACTTACAACAGGCGCAATTAATTTGAATGTTTTTGGAGGCACACCTGAATATTCATTTTTATGGTCTGATAATTCCTATGAACAAAACAGGGCAAATCTTTCGGCTGGTCTGTATTTTGTAACTGTAAAAGATTATAATGAATGCTTCTTGATTGATACAATTGAGGTAGTGGAACCCGATGCTCTAAATGCAAACATTATAACTACAAACACTCACTGCATGCAAAACAATGGAACCGCATCTGTAAATTTATCAGGAGGTGTTAGCCCTTATAATTTGCTATGGAGCGATCCGGATCATCAAACCAGTTTTGAAATAGACAGTTTGTCTGCAGGGATTTATTTTGTTACAGTAACTGATTTTAATAATTGCATGCTAATAGTCCATGCTTCTGTAAACGATATTGAAGGTCCTGTAGTTACAGCAGAAGGGACAAATATAAATACATGCCATGGTGATAGCACTGGAACTTTGTCTTCAACCGTATCTGGCGGAACGCCTCCATACTTATATTCATGGACGAACGGAGGGCTTGGCAATTTGGTAAGCAATGTCCCTGCTGGCAATTATTCAGTTGCTGTTACGGATAGTGCCGGATGCATTGGAACGGGAAGCGTTCAAATTTTAGAGCCTGTTGAGCTAATGATTGATTATTCAACATCGGATATAACTTGTAATGGTGCAGGTGACGGTTTCGTTTCCATTTCTGTAAGCGGAGGCATTCCTCCATTTTTATTGAATTTTAAAAATATTTTATACAATGTTCCTGTAATAATTACCGGACTTTCCCCAGATGCTTATACTCTGACAATTTCTGATTCATCAAATTGCACGAAATCTGTTTCAGTGATTATTAATGAACCCGATTCTATAAATGCAATACACAATGTAACCCAAGTGTCATGCTTTGGTGGTAGTAATGGAAGTATTTATATCGAAACCCCGAATGGAGGAACTGCACCTTATTCTTTTTTCTGGTCAACAGGACAAACTTCAAATTTCATTAATGGTCTAACTACAGGAACGTATATACTTACAATAACTGATCATAATAGCTGCCAGTATGAGCAAATGTTTTTTGTGGATCAGAATGCACCGGTTGTTTTGACCTCTGTTCTGACGAATGCAACTTCTGCAACCAGCAATGATGGAGAAATTAATCTTACGGCAGATGGTGGCTTCCCCCCTTACACCTTTTTGTGGAGTACCAGCGATGGCTCAGAGGATCTGGTAAATTTATTCTCGGGAGATTATCAGGTAACTGTAACAGATGCATTCGGTTGTTTTCTGGTTGATTCATTTATTGTAGATTTTTCCAATAAAACACATATACAGTCAAACAACTCCGAAATAAAAATTTATCCAAACCCCACAGATGGGAAGTTTCATATTCAGTGCGACATCGGTACTGTAATTGATATTTATGATATTTCCGGAAGAAAAATTCATACCGAATTGGTTACAGGCAAAATTACCCAGTTAGATATTGGAGGGTTTGCCTTTGGATGTTATTTTATTCAATTACGTAATAAGGAATTTTCATACAACGCAAAAATATTCCGGAGGTAGTATTTTAATATAAAATAAGCCGGTTTTTTTGCAGGTATATAAAAACCCTCAGCCTGTAACGTTATTTCCTTACAATCATAATTTCCCCTTTTGCACTGAGTTTAATAATTTGTGAAGCCTCACGTTTTGTTCTGTCATCCTGCCTCCATTTCACAACATAATCGGCTCCTGCAATTATTTCTTTACTGATTTCTGAAAAAATAAAAGGTGCATTTCCCCCGCTTATATTGGCAGATGTTGATACAATAGGCCTTCTGAATTTTCTTAAAATTGATTGACAAAAAATATCATTGGGGATTCGGAATGCAATGGATTTGTCTTCTGCTATTAAATTATCAGGAAGAAAAATTGCATCCTGAAAAATAATTGTCATGGGTTTATCATTAACCTCAATAAGCTGCGTTGCAATATCAGGAACCGTTTCAACATATTGCTCAATCATTTTTAAACTGTCGGCAAAAAGTATCATGCTTTTGCTTTCTTCTCTTTTTTTCAGGAGATAAATTTTTTTCACAGCTTCAGCATTTGTCGCATCACAACCTAAGCCCCAAACGGTATCTGTAGGGTATAAAATTACCCCGCCTTTTTTTAAAACTTCTACTGCATTATTTATATCTTCTACCATATTTATTGCAGGTTATTATAAACAGACATTAAATTATTTGCAATTACATCTTCATTAAAATTGTTAGCATGTTCAAGTCCTGTTTTAATCATTTTTTGCTTCAAAATAGGGTCGGAAGCAACATTTTTTATAGCACTTAAAATCTCTTCAATATTTTCAGGGTCAATATAAATAGAATTTTTTCCACCAGCCTCACTAAAACAGCCTCCCCGTGATGTTATAACCGGAATCCCGGAATACATTGCTTCAATGATAGGAATACCAAATCCCTCAAAAGTAGAAGGATATACAAACATCTCCGCCATTTGATAAAAAACAGGAAGTTCTTCTATAGAAACATTGTGATATAAAAAGACTCTTTTTTCAAGTTTATTTATTGATATGTATTCTTTTATTTTATTAATATAAGCAGTAGGTTTTCCAATCGCAACAATGGGGATATTTATACAACCGATATGAACTGCCTTAATCAGATTTAATAGATTTTTGCGCTGTTCTATTGTGCCAACATAAAGAATATATTGTGCAGGTAGTTTATATTTATTTAAAATATTCTCTTTTTCAAAATTATCAACTTTCTTTTTAAAAATTAAATTACAACCCTGATAAACCACCTCTATTTTAGACTCATTAATATTTAAAAAGTTAACAATGTCTGCTTTTGTCTGATTACTCACGGCAATAATCTTATCGGCAGCAAAGCAACTATATTGGAATTTTTTTTTATATATTTCTCTGTCAATTTTTTTGTAAAGGTTAGGATATCGCAAAAATATGAGGTCATGTATAGTAACTACAGATTTAATTTTCGACTTATTAATTTTCGAGGGCAATTCATTACTCAACCCATGATAAATGTTTATATTATCTTTTTCTAATTGCTGTGTTAATAAAAAACTTCTCCAGTATGATTTAAAAGAATTACCTATTAACGAATCAGGTTTTTTAAATATAACATTTGGGCTGTCAATAAAATTTATTTTATTTTTTAAAGATGGAGAATAAAGGAAATAAGTATTTTCATTATAATATTTTGAGAGGAGTTTAATGGTATTTCGGCTGTAATTGCCAAGTCCGCTTGTATTAAAAAATGCGCGTTTTGCATCAAATCCAATTATCATTTCAAAAATATTTGAAAATTTGCATTAATAGGTTGCATCGTTTTGAGGAATAAATTATACAGAAACATTAAACTCCCTCAATGCATCATTCAGAGAGGTTTTCAGGTTTGTAGATTCTTTACGTTTTCCGATAATCAGCGCGCATGAAACATTAAAAGTTCCGGCAGGAAAATTTTTAGCGTATGATCCTGGAATTACGACAGAGCGCTCTGGAATAAAGCCTTTTGATTCTTTAGGTTCCGTGCCGGTAACATCAATAATTTTTGTAGATTGAGTAAGTACAACATTTGCTCCCAGAACAGCTTCTGCTCCTACTCTTACGCCTTCAACGACAATACTTCGCGAACCAATAAAGCAACCATCTTCAATAATTACAGGAGCAGCCTGAACAGGCTCTAATACTCCTCCTATTCCCACTCCACCACTCAGATGCACATTCTTACCTATTTGTGCGCAGGAACCTACTGTTGCCCATGTGTCAACCATAGTACCCTCGTCTACATAAGCGCCGATATTAACATAAGATGGCATCATGATTACTCCTTTTGCAAGAAAAGAGCCATAACGGGCAATAGCATGCGGAACTACGCGAACGCCAAGTTTATCGTATTCTTTTTTAAGCTTAATTTTATCATGAAACTCAAAAGGTCCAACCTCAATTTTCTCCATTTTCTGAATCGGGAAATAAAGAATCACAGCCTTTTTTATCCATTCATTTACAACCCATACCCCTTGATTTTTCTCTGCTACACGAATCTTGCCTTTGTCCAGCAATTCAACAACATTTGCAATAATATCTTTTATTTCCTCGTCCTGAAGAAGGGAGCGTTCTTCCCAAACCTGCTCTATTATTGCTTTTATCTCGGGTAAGGTCATAATTGTTTTATTGTAAAACTATTCATTAACAGAATTTGATACTACCTGATTGTTCAGCTTAGCAGAAAGTTCAGCGCGTTTATCAAGCAATCTGTCTATCTCGGAAGAATCAAGATTCGGTGTTAGCAACCAGTCGTCTATCTTTTTAATTTCAGCTTTAAAATCAGGAGTATTTGTTGTAGAGGTTTCAACTTCTTTTATTATATGTTCTTCTTTTGTTTCTGTTGGTAAATACATATCGCCATATTCGGTTTTTAACTGATCCATCAGCACGTGCATAAGCTTTTGAATAGGCGCACCCATAGCATTAAGCATTTCTGGAGGAACCGTACTTTTAATATTTTCATAATTGGCTATCATCATGTCTATATTCTGCAAAAAAGCCTTATCAATACTGCTGTCCTGCTTTTGCTGAAGGGTATCGCGTATTTGTCTGAAGTAAACAATTAATTTACCAAGATCGTCGCTGAAAGAAAAATTATTTGTACTCATATTCGTTAATTTTCAATGAACAAAGATATATAATGTTTAAAAAAACTATCTAAAAAAACGAAAAATTCTGCGAAATATGATAAATATTGCATCTTTTTCTACTTTACTTCAAAAGAAAACCCTGATTAAACAATCAGGGTTTTCTTTTTATAAAATTATTTTGCAAAACTATTTTACAATAAATTTACTTGTAGAAACCTTATTCTCGCTCTTCACAACTGCAAAATAAACGCCCTTTTCAAAACCATTCAGGTCAATTGAAACAGAATTTTGCTGTACATTGGTTCTCATTACTTCTTGACCTAATACATTATATATATGTAAGTCAAAATCAGAGAATGAATTTTCAACAACTACATAAGAAGATGCAGGATTCGGGAACAAAGAGAAAGCGTTTTCAGCATGAACAATACTTGGAGTTGATACAATAGCCGGACTCCATTTATACATTCCACCCTGAGAAGCACTGGTACAAAAACCTGTTGCATATCCAGTAAATTCGTCATAAAATTTTGTATTAATGTACTGTAGACCTGTATCAATGAGTGTCCATGTTGCGCCGTAATCAAGGCTAAAAGAAGACCCATAAGTCCGATTTGTCTGTGATCCTCCATCTGAACCTACTGAAATCAAACGACCGTTTAATCCCGGAACCGCACTGATATCGCTTTTATAAATAGGTTCGGTTGGTGTAACAGCAGTCCATGTTGCGCCACCATCGTGTGTAACTTTCATAGTAAAAGTTGTAATAGAGCCATCGGTTGTGCTATAAACAATTCTCTGTACTATTCCATTATCAGCATCGCTGAAACTTACTTTCTGGCAATCTCCCATTCCTGTATCAAAAATTTCCCAGTTCAAACCTTTATTGGTTGATTTTAAAATGCGGCCTTTATTAGTAGCAAACCAGATATAATCCCCGTAAACGGAATAAACATCCGTCCATCCCATTTCACCGGATACTGCATTCGGAATATTTGCAACCGGAACAACCGTCCATGTAGCTCCGCCATCGGATGTCGTATAAAGTTCAAACTCGCTGCTTACAGGATCGCCCATTGCCCAACCTGTATTGTCATCCCAGAAATGAACCACATTTGGAAAACTTGTAGAATTCGTAAATTCTGTATTAGTTATTTTTGTCCATGAAACACCACCATCAGTAGTTTTCCATATTGCTCCACCGGCTACACTTGTATTATAAACAGCAATAAATGCAGTTGTTCCGCTTACAGCACTGATATTTGATACGCGCGTTGTGGCAGGAACACCTGTCATTGTACCCGGCTGCCAGGTAAAACCTCCATTTGTTGTTTTGGTATATTCATTAACCGGATTACCATTCGTACCATCCACAGCAGTAGACCAGGCAATATTTTCATCAACGATAGAAAGCATATAAGCGCCTCTGTATAATGCAGTATATCCTGCTGCCTGTTCAATCCATGCGCTTGGTGGAGGAGGAGCATTAACAACAATTAAACCTACCTTTGTTTCAGTGTCTGTGTTAGCACCATCAGAAATAGTTAAAGAAACATCGTAAATTCCCGGAATATCATACATAATAGCAGGTGGAGTTTGTCCTGTAAAAGAAGAAGGTGTTCCTCCTGTGAAACTCCATTCCCATGAATTGATTCCGGTGCCATTAGAATTATCTGTAAAAGTTATGGATCCTCCCTGCGCAATAATAACAGAATTAGCAAAAAAATTGGCATTAATTGCAGATACAGAATTTTGTGCAGCAACAGCAGCAGCCTGTGCATTGATTCTTCCGGCGCCCACCATTCCCTGATGTGTTGCATCTTGCAATGATTCAATGTTTGTGCAGGTGGTTTTTAAGATATTTGTTACTTCATCCGGTGTTAAATAAGGATTGATGGATAATATCAAAGCACAAAGTCCTGCTGCAATAGGGGCAGACATGGAAGTTCCCTGCATTTTTCCGTAACCTCCGGCAGCAGATGTATACACAGAACTATAAACAGAATAGCCCATTATCTGATCTAATATTCCACCATCATTCTGATAACCTCCGGGTGCCATCACATCAATCCATGTTCCAAATTGTGAAAAAGAAGATGCTTTGTCATTCCCATTTGTGGAACCAACAGCAATAACATGATCGCAATTTGCAGGATACATAATCGCATTTTCTGTATTAGGGTCAGAGGCGCCATCTCCGTTATTTCCGGCAGAAGCAAGCATTACACAACCTTTATTGTATGCATAGCTAACAACATCCTGCATTACCTGTACAAACTGAGGCGAGCCCCACGACATATTAATTACATGCGCCCCTGTATCTGCTGCCCATACGATACCTTCAAGACCTGCGCTCATTGCCATAGATGAATCTTCAGCAACTTTAACAGGAATAAGACTTACATTAAAACCAATAGATGAAATCCCTACGCCATTATCGGTATGCGCACCTACCAAACCCGCGGTATGAGTACCATGCGACCAAGTAGGATCTAATGTCGAAGAAAATGCAGGGGGTGTTGGATCGCCATCTCCATCTGCAAGGTCTATTTTTGCTGCAATCTTATTTATTAAATCCGGATGATTTGCATAACATGCAATATCCAATACAGCAACTTTAATATTTGCATCACCGTGAGAAACATCCCAAGCACCCTGAGCATTTATTTTTGTAAGATGCCAATTATTAGCGGCTGTTGTTCCATAATCACTTGGAGTGTAATGCAATTTGAATAAAGGCGCTTTTTCTACTCGCTCAATGCACTCTTTGCGCTCTAATTCCTTTATGAATTCATCAACCTGTGATTTGTTTGCAAACTTCACTAAAAAAGTTCTTTCAAGGTTGATGTCATTTGCTGTATGAAATGTATTTCTTACGGAGCTTACATTATATTTACTGATTAAATCCTGCATAAAAGCAAGATTTTTCATATTTATAGCTCCATTTTCCTGAGAATAAGGCAGACTATAACTATTTTTCAGCTTCATATACACGCGACCATCAATAAAATCCGGATGGACTGTCTGAGCCAGCATTACACCCGATGAAAACATCAGTGCAACAGCAAGCAACATTCTTTTAATTTTTGTAAATCTACTCATAAATTACGGGTTTTAATTAAACATGTATCAATTTGAATTTTCAATTAAGGTATTCAAAAATATATAATTTTTTCTAATAGCAATAAAATTAACAAAAATTTATTGAGTGTTGAAAAGTATTGAAGTATATTGTAAAATATTTTTTCATTCTTAGAAAAAATTGCTTTAATTGCAAACTATCCAACCCAACAATTAATTTCCAACATGGTCTAAAGACGTTCTTTTTTTATTTTGGTTGCAAATGTCAGATTAAGTTTTTTCTGGTTATTTAAAAAACGATAAAATCAACAACCAATAAACAACAGCTCTTTTTGTTGAATGTTGAATGTTGAGCGTTAAAAATATTCAATAATCAACACCATGCCTACAGCAGGCAGGTCAAATAATCAATAATTCTCCGTTCTCTCCGTTTGCGCTCCTCTCTGGGTAATGCTTTGCGGGGAGAGGACGAGTGCGTTTGTTGGAAAAACATTTTTCAACCAATGCAACCATATAATGTATTTTTAAGTCTATTTTTTGTTTAACTTAAATTATAAAAATCATGAGGAAAATTCTATTACTATTACTTGCGTGGTTTGTTGTCTCGGGAGGGATAAGCTATGCTCAGAGAACAGCGGTAAAACTAACTCCGCAAAAACAAAACAAAGTTGCTCAAGACATAACGCAAAATGCACCCCTTCGTAAATGCGGGACAATGGAATATCTTGCAAAACAAGAAGCAGAAAACCCCAGCCTTATCCAATCAAGGCTTGATTTTGAAGAATTCACTGAAAACTGGATTAAAAATAATCAGGAATATCTGAATAATGAAAATAAAGCTGTTGTTACAATTCCTGTTGTTGTGCACGTTGTCGGAACGGCTACTGTTCAAAATTTTGCAATAGATGCACGAGTAACAGAACAAATTACTATTTTAAACACAGATTATGCAGGGCAGAACACTCATTCTATGGCTTCCTTTGCAACAAACCTGAAAGCAAATACTGAGCTTCAATTCTGCCTTGCTCAAAGAAAACCTGATGGAACGGCAACAAATGGTATTAACAGGGTTACAACTACAACATCAACATATTCAACAAATAATTTAGTAAAAACACATGCTCCAGCTTGGGATCCTACAAAATATATGAACATTTGGGTTTGTAATCTTGGAACAAGTCTTTGCGGTTATGCGCAATTTCCAAGCAGCGGAATTAATAGCACTTATGGAGTTGTTATACATTATAATTATTTCGGGTTAACAGGAAGTACAGGATACCCTTACAATTTAGGAGCTACAACAACCCACGAAATTGGTCATTGCTTTAACTTGTACCATATTTGGGGAGACGACGGCGGATCATGTTCAGGAACGGATTATTGTACCGACACACCCAATCAGGCAGATGCAAATTACGACCAGTGGACAGGTGTACATACAGACGCTTGTACTACAACTTCCCCTGGTATTATGTACATGAATTTCATGGATTATTCCCCTGATATTACTATGTCGAATTTTACTCCTAATCAAAAAGTAAGAATACAAGCATTGTTTGCTTCTGGTGGAGCACTCTATTCCATGACACAAAATAATTTAGGCTGTGTACCTCCCGGAGGCACTTCTGTGCCAACTGTAACTACAACTGCTGCTTCTGCAATTACAAATACTACTGCAACCAGTGGTGGCAATGTAACTGCAGATGGAGGCGCAACCGTTACAGCAAGAGGTATTTGCTTTGCCACTACACAAAATCCAACAACATCTAACACGGTTGTTAACAGTGGAACTGGAACAGGAACATTTACAAGCAACCTTACTGGATTAACTCTTGCAACTACTTATTATGTACGTGCATTTGCAACCAACACGAACGGAACGGCTTATGGCAATCAGGTTACTTTCACAACTACTGGTGGAACAACTACCGGATGCGATACTACAAATCTTATGACTAGTGGCTTACCGTGGTATTCCTTTGCATGTGGAAACAATTCATACGGTGATTTAGCAAAAGCAAATTATTATGCCAGTTCCACCAGCGGGCAAACAATTCAGGATATCGGCGTAGATTTTATCTATGCAGTAGGAACAACTGGAACAGCGACTATTTCTGTCTGGAGCAATGCAGGGGCAAATGGTTCTCCTGGAACTGTACTTGGTAGCAAAACAGTTACCCTTTCTACAATTTCTACAGATGTTAACAATGCGACTACAACCTGGATTCATTTATCATCCCCTGTTACACTTTCTGGTCCTTGTTATGTTGGAGTTACACTTCCAACTGTTGCTGGCGACACTGCAGTAATTCTGGCAGATACCTCTGCTACTTTCAGTTATAACGTTGCATGGGAACAATGGGATGGCGGATTGTGGTATACTTTTAACGATCCTAATGTAGATTCATGGGGAATTGCAGCTGCATTAGGAATTTACCCTATCATTTGTGATCCTACTACAACTGTAACAGTTCCGACTTTAACAACTTCAGCTGCAACAACTATAACAAACACTACCGCAACCTGTGGTGGAAATGTTACTTCTGATGGAGGTGGAACTGTTACTGCACGTGGTGTATGCTGGGGTACTTCTACAAATCCTCTTGTAACCGGATTACACACTACAAATGGAACTGGTACTGGAACTTTTACCAGCAACTTAACTGGTCTAACTACAAACACGACCTATTTTGCCAGGGCATATGCAACAAATAGTGCTGGAACGGCATATGGCAACCAGATTACATTTACAACTACTTCTGTTGGTATTGATGTTACTGGTCTTGATCAGGCAATTAAGATTTATCCAAACCCATCGTCTTCAAATGTTTATATTAACCTCGGTAAATATTCAATTGAGAATGTAAATGTTTATGTTTATGATGCTTTGGGTAAGGAAATTATTGTTGATAAAAAAATTAATAGTGAAATTGTCACGTATAATTTTACCAATCAATCCAATGGACTGTATTTCATTTATGTAAGTACGCCCGATGGTAACATTGTTAAAAAGATTTCTATTAATAAATAATCTATCCTAATTTTTATAGAAAAAGCTCCTCAAAAGGGAGCTTTTTCTATTTTTATTAACATACAAGCAACTTTGTTAGCAAAATTGCGTCTTTGTTGTGTTAAACTGTTGTTAAAATCAATTTGTTTTTTCTCAAAAAAATGTAAATTGCAAAAAAATTAAATTATCATGATTATGAATACATTTAAAGTACTCTTTCTATCTTTTGTTTTATTTGCCGGAATGCAATTCATGGCACTTGCTCAAAACAATAAAACACCGGGAAAAAGAAAATGCGACACCGACCAGTTGCACCAGCAAATGATGCAAAGCAATCCTGAATATGCAAAGCAATATCAAAAATTACAGGATTTTACCAATGATTTTGTTGCAAAAAATCCTAATGGGTATTCACCAAAAGCAGTAGTTACCATACCTGTAGTTTTTCATGTAATATTAAGCGCTGCGCAGCATACAGCTTTTACAGATGATAGACTGGAAGAACAAATTACTGTTTTAAATGAAGATTATGGAGGTCTAAACACACACTCCATGGGTGCTTTTGCAACATCTTTAAAATCAAACACTGAATTACAATTCTGTTTGGCACAGGAAGACACGACCGGTGCGCCTTCCACTGGAATTAACAGGTTAACTTCTACCCATGGAGCATGGCTGTCGTCTGAAGATAGTGATATCAAACATACAGCTCAGGGAGGGCTAGACCAGTGGGATCCAAACAGGTATCTTAACGTGTGGATTGTTGAACTTGGAGGTGGTCTTTGTGGCTACGCTTACTATCCAACTCCTCCCTTGAGTGATATTTTTGGCTTGGTGTGTCACTATGAATATACAGGAGTTACTGGTGCTTCAGCACCTTACAATCTAGGTGGTACTGTTTCCCATGAAATTGGGCATTGTTTTAATTTAAAACATATTTGGGGAGATTCAGGTGGATGCTCACCAGATGATCTATGTGATGATACTCCCTTGCAAGACATTGAACAATATGGTGCTCCCACAGGCGTTATTACAGATGCCTGTTCAACTACATCTCCCGGTATCATGTACATGAATTTTATGGATTACGTAGATGATGTAGCATACGCAAACTTCACGCCCGACCAGAAAACAAGACTGCAGGCTTGTTTTGCAGTAGGCGGTCCCCTTGAACAACTCGGGCAATCTACTGTTTCATGCAGTTCCGTTAATCCAAATATAAACGCGAATTTTACAGGAACACCAACAACTGGAGATGCGCCTTTAGATGTTACATTCACGAACACTTCCGGTGGCACTGTTCCTCCAACTTCGTGGGAATGGAGTTTTCCGGGTGGTACTCCTTCAAGCTATAGCGGCGAAATTCCCCCGACAATTACCTATAGTGCTGCCGGATCATACAGTGTAACCTTAATTGTTTCCAATGGTACAGATACGGATACTTTAATTCGGACAGACTATATTACTGTTACGGGTACAGTTTATCCTCCGGTTGCAGATTTCTCTGCTACTCCCACCACTATTCTTACCGGAAGCTCTGTTTCTTTCCTTGACTTATCAACTAACGGACCAACATCATGGAGCTGGGCATTTACAGGAGGAACACCCTCAACATTCATTGGACAAAATCCACCTCCTATTACCTATAGTGCTCCGGGAAGTTATAATGTAAGCCTTACAGTTACTAATTCTGGTGGTAATAATACAAAATTAGTACAAAACTGTATTATTGTATCAAATCCTAACCCCTACAAACCGGAAGCAAATTTTGTTGCAGACCGCACCACGATTCTCGCTGGGGATAGTATTAGTTTTATTGATTTATCACAAAATACACCGATTACATGGCAATGGACTTTTGAAGGCGGAACACCTGCTACAGATTCAGTTCAACATCCGCAATACATTAAATATAATGCAGCAGGGACTTACAACGTTAAACTAATTGCCATTAATTCTAATGGTTCTGACTCACTCATAAGAGTAGATTATGTTACTGTTTTAGATTCCATTGGATCACAGCCCCCTGTTGCTGATTTTGACGCTTCAACGCGAATGTTTACCATGAATTCAACCATTTATTTTGAAGATATGAGTACTGGAAACCCAACGCAATGGGATTGGACATTTGAAGGAGGTTCTCCAGCTACTTCAACGCAACAAAATCCTACAGGAATAACATATACAAATCCCGGTTGGTATGATGTGTGTCTTACTGTTTCAAATATGAATGGTTCAAATACTCTGTGTAAATCGGATTTTATTTTGGTTACAACTGGTAGCATGGGAGAATATTGCGACACAATAAGCAATGTTGCGCATCATGAACAATTATATTACAGAAATCTTACAAATTCATCTACCGGAGCATGGGGTTACTTGCCCGGCAGAAACAACGACGAAGTTAAAGCCTATGCTGATAAATTTGTTGATTACCGCTTTAGCGAAATACGGCAAATTGTAGTTCCTGTAAAAATTGCAAAATCAGGAGGTCCTTCTTCCACGGTTAGATTCAGGGTGTGGAGCGGAACAGATATCCCTGTAAATGCACTCGGTTATTCTGATGTTACAATAAACTCGATGAGTACGAATTACGTAAAAGTTGTTACGTTTAACCCACCCGTGCAAGTAGATGGAAGATTTTTCCTCGGATACGAAGTTAACAATACAACACCCGGAGACACTTTTGTATGCGCTATGGCTAACGATAGGCCAAACGGACCAAATACATTATACGTAATGAGAAATAACAATGCATGGTCAACCTGCTACCAGATGTATGGAATACAAACGTCACTGGCTATTGACCCTATTGCATGCCTTGTTGGTGTGGAAGAAGTTATACAGGAAAAAGAACTGTTGATTTACCCTAACCCAACCAGAGATAAAATTCATATTCAGATTGAAGATGATATAAACCTGAGCAGTGTTGACATTAAAGTTTTTGATATGATGGGAAAATTAACATCAATCAGAAGCATCAAAGATGATGACAACCATTATACGCTTGAATTCTCGAATCATCCTACAGGTATCTATTTTATTAATTTCCGGAAAGGAGATACTAATATTACGAAGAAAATATCTGTAGTGAAATAAAATAAAAACAGCCCAATCGGGCTGTTTTTATTTATAAACATTGTTAAATTTGCATATCTGTTAGTAATCATAATTTAAAACGCATAAGATGAAACATAAAATTATAATCCTGATTATTTTTTCGCTGGTTTCCCTTGTAACTTATGCAGGCATTGTTCCAATCAGCAAAGCAAGAGAAGCGGCAAAAAATCATTATTATAAAAATTCAGATAAGCCAAATCTGAAATTCAGCGATATTAAAATATCGTCTGAAATTTCGGTTATTTATAATAATAAAACCGTATTTTATGTTTTCAACATTTCCTCCGGAAAGGGCTTTGTTATTATATCAGCAGAAGAAAATTGCTATCCGGTTCTCAGTTATTCTTATCAGGGAAACTTCAATTATTCAGACCCGAAATTTCCGGATGCATACAAATTCTGGCTTGAACAGTATAAAAAACAAATAGATTATATTTCGACAAATACTATTGAAAATACAGAAGCGGTTATTGCCTGGAATAATATTACAACAAATTATAAAGGAACAAAAGAAACGACAGATGTAGCTCCATTGCTTGATCCTATTAAATGGAATCAGATATGCCATTACAATGCCCTTTGTCCGGAAGATGCTGCTGCGGGAAGTTATTATTGCGACAGATGCCCTACAGGTTGTGTTGCTACAGCAATGTCTCAAATTCTTAAATTCTGGGAATATCCCACAACAGGTGTAGGACAACATTCCTATACGCATGCTACTTATGGAGCACAATCTGCTAATTTTGGCACTACCACTTATAATTGGGCAAATATGCCTGATGAAGTAACATCTGCAAATGCTGATGTCGCTACAGTTCTTTACCATTGCGGCGTTTCTGTAGAAATGGACTATGCTCCTGATGGCTCTGGTGCTTCAACATGGGATGCTAAAGACGCATTGGTAAATAATTTCAAATATTCTCCCGATGCAATTATTGATGCCATGGCCTCACACACCGATGCAGAATGGAAAACCTTGCTGAAAGCCGACCTTGATGCAGGCTGGCCAATCATATATTCAGGAAATGACCCTGCTGGCGGTTCCGGTCATGCTTTTATTTGTGACGGATATCAGGCAACAGACCATTTTCATTTTAACTGGGGCTGGGGCGGTTCGTATAACAGCTACAATTATTTAACTTCGCTTGTTCCGGGAGGAACAGGTACGGGTGGCGGTTCCGGCGATTATACTGCCGATCAGGATGCAATTCTGCATATTCATCCTGCCTCCGATTATTACCCGATAGCTGATTTTGTTGGCACACCTACAACCGTTGTGGTAGGTGGTACTGTTAATTTTACAGATCTTTCAACATTTCCCGGTACTGACTCCATCACAGCATGGCACTGGTATTTCCAGGGAGGAACTCCGGGTTATGTGGATACAACTCAAAATCCGGTTATACAATACAATGCTACCGGAATCAATCAGGTTACTCTCGCAGTCTTTAACAGTCATGGAAGCGATAGCATCATAAAAACGGCTTACATTACGGTAATAGAACCAAGTACAGAATTACCACAGGCAAATTTCGCAGCCAATTTTACGAATATCATGGTGGGTGGAACGGTAAATTTCACAGATTTAAGTCATGGAAATCCTTTGTATTTTGAATGGACTTTTGACGGTGGCACACCTGCTACATCTACAGACGAAGACCCACAGGGAATTGTTTATAACACAGCAGGAGATTATTTTGTAAAACTGAAAGCAACCAACACGCTGGGAAGTGATTCGCTAACAAAAGTTGCATATATTCATGTATTATCAGACCCGGGAACCTTATCTCCTGTTGCTGATTTTACTGCCGGTCCAAGATTGGTAACCATTGGCGAACCTATTAATTTTACTGATTTATCTACAAACAACCCTTTGCAATGGAACTGGTATTTCCCTAATGGTACACCCGACAATTCATCAGACCAAAATCCTATTGGAATTACTTATGCAAGCGCAGGATTCTACAATGTTACACTTACTGCCACTAATCCAAACGGCTCTTCTTCAAAAATTAAAAACGAATACATTCTTGTTACAAGCACTCCCATTACCAGTTATTGCGATACGATGTCAAATGTTGGCAATACTGAAAACATTTGGTACAAAACATATCAAAGTGGCTGGGGATATGTGCCGGGTACCTATAAATACGGAAAAGTGTATGCAGAAAAATTCACAAATCAAACTTTTAGTCAGATAGACAGAATTATTATTCCGGTTGCTAAGAAAAAAGCCAGCGCACTTACATCAAAAGTAAAATTTTATGTATGGAATGGTAACACTTTGCCTGATTCAGTGCTTGGAACTATCACGATTCCTGTTTCTGGATTATCTCAAAACGTGTACAACCTGATAACATTTGATACACCTATTAATGTTGGAGAAACTTTCTTCGTTGGTTATGATGTAACAAGTCTTGTAAGTACCGATACGATGATTTTTTATATGGCTAATGACAGAGGCACTTATGGTTTGAACACTGCATACGTAAAACAAAATTCCGTATGGAAATCATTTACCTCTGCTCTCAACATTTCAACATCGCTTGAAATAAAAATTATTCCCTGTCTTGTTGGTGCTGAAAAAAATAACTTTTCTGACAAGATAAATATATATCCAAATCCTGCTGATGACTTTGTTATTATTGATTTCGGAGATGAAATTTCAAATGCTTTAACCTTTGAAATTTTCGATATAATGGGAAAAAAGATTCAGGCTGTATATGATAATAACAGCGATACACAATATATTATAAGTACAGAAAACATGACAAATGGAGTCTATCTTTTAAATATCACGAATAAAGGGAAGACAATTTCTAAAAGAATAACAGTGGTTAAATAAATTACTGAACTTTCGCATAAATTAATTCGCTAAAAAATGACATCAGCATCCATTTTCAAGAGAATAATAAAATATTTTTTGCTTTTTCTGTTTTATGCAAATCAGGAATGAAATCAAAATAATAATTACAGCATAACCTGGGTAACATTTGAAGCAGCAGAGCTGCATAATATTTGTAAAAAAAATTATGTATAGAGAAATTAAGGTGCAGAGCACCGTAATATTTACTGCTCTAACGCAGACTTGATAATATTTCGTAACCCTGTTTAGCGATGCAGAAAGCAATTGTTACGCGGTGGAGGCGATGAACTGTCAAAACACCTCTTATCGAAGGTATTATTTACAACAGCAGATGTACGAAAATATAATTATAATTTTTTATGCGAAAGTTAAATAAATTATAAGATTATCAATAAAAAAGGCTGAGTAAATCAGCTTTTTTTTTATTTTTTTTCAGGATTTTTTTCTGAGGAAAAAGTATTTTTCTTTAAAATATTTCCTTTTTTATCGTATTCATATCCGTAAAGAAATTTCTGAACCAAAACCCCTTTATCATTATAAGTTGTTACTTCTAATTCATTCCCCCGGTTGTCGTATGTAAATTTCGTGTGCGTTATTAATTTATTATGCGCATCATACGATCTCTCCTCCATCTTTTTTCTCTTGCTGTATTTGAATTCTGTTCTACCAACTTGTTTATCATTTCCTGAATAGGTAATTTCTTCTGTTTTATTTCCTTTTGAGTCATACGAAAAAACAATTTTCTCTTCTACTTTCCCATCAGGTTTTAAACAGACTTCGGCTATTTTATTCCCGGAAGCATTATATTGATATTCAAACTTACGGATGAGAGAACCGCTCGGATAATGGGTCGTTTGAGTTATCATACGTTCCTTATCATCGTAGCTATATTTATATTTTCTGAATAAACCTCCCGGATTATAACTAAGCTCTTCGATTTTATTCCCTTTATCATCATAAACGTAAGAGTAGCGTGTTATGAGCGATTTTTTTGAATTGTAATTATGCTCTTCTGTTTTTCGATTTTTATCATCGTAAGAAAAAGTATTCTGTAAAAAAAGTGATCCGTTTTCGTAGAAAATATCTTCTTCTATTCTATTACCTTTGTTGTCGTATAAATAACCGGTTTTATAATCAAGAGATACAATAACCTGAGTTGATGCATCCAGCGAAATATTTTCAGCATCTGTAAAAAGTGAATCGCCATCCGCTATTACGCGACCATCAACAACAAGAACTTTTTTATTGATTTCATTCCCTTTTTTATCGTACTGATAAACGACTTTGTAGTTTAATGTTCCTTCAGAACCATAAATGTTCCATTCAAGAACATTGCTTTTTTCATTGTAAGAAAAAGTATAGCGACGGATAATACTGCCATCGGGCTTAATGCGTTTTTTTTCTGCAACCCTGCCTAAATGATCAAATGTAAAAACTTCGCGGTAGCAAAGCTCGCCTTTTACCCATTTGTAGTATTTATTAGAAGAATAGAGATTATCGGGACTGTACTTTTTTTGCTTTTCAGCTTGCGGGATACTTTTTAAATCATCAAATTTTGCCAATTGCCTACTTCTGTATACATAAACAGAAATTATAACAGCGCATAATGCTATGATAAGAATAACAATGAATCCGGTAATCAACTTTTTGGTTCGGGTCATGTTTTCAAAACATATTTTTACAAAAGTACTTTAATAATAAATTCGGTCTGTAAATTTTTTGCAAATATTATTAACACGAGAAAACGATTTAACATCGTAAACTTAAAAAACGCTGTTGCCTTTGTTGCATGTTGCAAGTTGTATGTTGCGAGTAAAAGGTGTCTGAGCGGAGTCGAAGACACCCTGTAACATGCAACAATAAACTACATCAACTTTTTCTTAATTTCAGTAATATTATACGCCTCAATCAAATCCCCAACTTTGATATCATTAAATTTATCAATATTCAATCCGCATTCGAGACCGGCCTGAACTTCGCGGGCATCATCCTTGAAGCGTTTTAAAGAGCCGAGTTCGCCGGAATATACCACAATACCATCGCGAATAATCCTGACTTTCGCTGTCCTCTGAATTTTCCCATCCACAACAAGACAACCAGCAATTGTTCCTAATTTAAGAATTTTGAAAACATCTTTAACTTCAGCAGTTCCAATAATATCTTCTTTAAGTTCCGGCGACAACATACCTTCCATTGCTTTTTTCAATTCTTCAATAGCATCGTAGATAATAGAATAAAGCCTTATTTCGATCTGTTCTTTTTCGGCTAATTTACGTGCGCCAACTGAAGGTCGAACCTGGAATCCGACAATAATAGCATTGGATGCAGAGGCGAGCATAATATCCGATTCAGAAATCTGACCAACGGCTTTATGAATTACATTGACCTGAATTTCTTCATTAGAAAGTTTGATTAAGGAGTCAGAAAGTGCTTCAATAGAGCCATCCACATCACCCTTCACGATAAGGTTGATTTCTTTAAAGTTGCCAATTGCCAATCGTCGTCCGATTTCATCAAGCGTAATATGTTTCTGCGTGCGCAAACCCTGTTCTCTTAATAATTGTTCGCGTTTGTTAGCAATTTCTCTTGCTTCACGTTCTGTTTCCATTACATTAAACGGGTCTCCGGCTTGAGGAGCACCGTTCAGACCAAGAATAAGAACCGGCATTGATGGACCAGCCTCGATAACTTTAAGCCCTCTTTCATTAAACATAGCTTTCACGTGTCCTGTATAACTACCTGCAAGCATGATGTCTCCGATTTTCAATGTTCCGGAAGAAACGAGAACTGTAGAAACATAACCACGGCCTTTGTCAAGCGATGATTCAATAACAGTTCCCACTGCTCTTTTATTCGGGTTTGCTTTTAATTCAAGCATTTCAGCTTCCAGCAAGACTTTTTCAAGAAGGAGATCAACATTTAAACCGGGCTTAGCGGCAATCTCCTGGCATTGGTATTTTCCACCCCAGTCTTCAACAAGAAGATTCATTTTAGAAAGTTCTTCTTTAATTTTTTCGGGTTGTGCAGTAGGTTTATCAATTTTATTTATAGCAAAAACAATAGGAACACCCGCTGCCTGCGCATGATTGATCGCTTCCTTTGTTTGAGGCATCACATTGTCGTCTGCTGCAATAACAATAATTGCAACGTCTGTAACCTGAGCACCTCTGGCACGCATAGCCGTGAAGGCTTCGTGACCGGGAGTATCAAGAAAAGTAATATTTCTCCCATCATCAAGAGTTACGTTGTATGCGCCGATATGCTGTGTAATACCTCCCGCTTCACCAGCAACTACATTTGTTCTCCTGATATAATCAAGAAGTTTTGTTTTTCCATGGTCAACGTGCCCCATTACTGTAACAATCGGAGGTCTCGGTAAAAGATCTTCAGGAGCATCAATTTCTTCTTTTATTTCTTTAAGCGCATCAACGCCAACAAATACTATGGAATAACCGAATTCTTCAGCAACAAGTACCATTGTTTCTGCATCCAAACGCTGATTTATAGAAACAAATAAACCAAGGTTCATACAAGTACCAATAATTTGAGCAACCTGCACATTCATCATTGTTGCCAGTTCATTCACAGTAACAAATTCTGTAACATTTAAAACAAACTGATCTGCTTCCTGCTGAGCCATTTCATCCATCATACGCTGGCTAACCTCTCCCCTTTTTTCTTTTCTGTATTTTGAAGCTTTGGATTTGCTTTTGGAAGTCATGATTGAAAGCGTTTCGCGAACCTGTTTTTCGACTTCTGTTTCATCAACCTCAGCTTTAAGCGGGCGTTTTCGTTCTTTTTTATCGCCGGGCTTTCTTTTTTTCAACTCAAGTTTTTCTTCCGGAACACGATCGACAGTTACCACTGTTTCACGTTCTTTTTTTATCCTCTTCCTTTTTTTCTTTTTCTTTAAATCTTTGCTTTCTGCGGATGCCGGTGTTAATGTTAAAGGCTTCTTCTCTTCTTTAACCGGAAGATCAATTCTTCCCAGAACTGTTGGCCCTGTTAATTTTTCAATCTTTGTATGAAATACATCAGCTTCTTTTTTTCCGGGAATCTCAACCGATTCAACTTCTACAACTACTTCCGTTTCTAATACCGGAGTCTGTTCTATTTCTTTTTCTTGTAAAACAATTTCTTTCGGTTCTATATTTTCAACTTCAGTCTTTAGAGATTTTTTTCCGCTTGTTTTCTTAGAACTTTTCTTCTCTTTCCTCTCATCATCTTTCTCCTTTTTAGATTTTTTTGCAGGACGAACTTTCTGATTGATTGAATCAAGGTCAATCTTGCCCAGAACCTTAATCTCATCAAGCTCAACTTTAGCTGTAGGAATATTTTCAACTTCCTTTACAGGAGTCTTTTTTTTAGGAGCTTCTTCTCCCTTTTTAACTTCCTCAACAGGTTTAACTTCCTCAACAATTTCTTCTTTCTTTTCAGAATCAATAAGTGGTTCTTTTACATCCGCCTTTGCTTTAGTTTTATTCGTATTCTCCTCTTCTTTGGAAGCTTTGGGCTCAAGTTTCGGTTCTATATTCTTTTTTAGAGAATCAACATCAATTTTACCTAAAATCTTCAGATTAATGTCATTCGTCAAAGAACCGGATAAATCCTTTATAAATAAGGTATCTTCCTGCTCTTGAGCAGGCTCTTTTATTACTACATCCCTATCTTCAAGAGCAATGGTTTCTTTACGCTCTTTATTTTTCTGACTCAATTCCTTAGATTCTTTCTTCAGATTACTGTCTGTGCTATATTCTTTAAAAATAAGAGAATATGCGTCTTCAGAAATTTTGGTATTTGGGTTTGAGTCGATCTCAATGCCTTTCTTTTTCAGAAAATCTACAATTGTAGGTATTCCCACACTGCATTCCTTGGCAACTTTGATCAATTTTATGCTTTTACCTTCTGACATAGTTTGTAATTAAATAACATTCTTTTTTGCGACTAACGCCGCTGTAAATAAATTTCAGATAAAAAATTAATTATGCTTCAAATTCTGATTTTAATATTCTATGAAGTTCTTTAACGGTTTCTTCCTCAAGTTCTGTTCGTTTAACAAGATCTTCAACTGAAAGGTCAATAACACTTTTAGCTGTATCGCATCCTATTGCTTTTAACTCATCAAGAATCCAGTCTTCGATTTCATCTGCAAATTCATCAAGATCCACATCTTCGTCGTTATCGTCAATTTCTCTGTAAACATCAATTTCATAGCCGGTAAGCTGACTTGCCAGTTTGATATTTAAACCGCCTTTTCCAATTGCAAGAGAAACCTGATCGGGATTTAAAAACACTTCCGCTTTTTTGTTTACATCATCAAGTTTTGTAATATTTATTTTAGCAGGACTCAGAGCGCGTTGAATATATAATTGTACGTTTGGAGTATAATTGATAACATCAATATTTTCATTTTTGAGTTCGCGAACAATTCCATGAATTCTGGAACCTTTAACACCAACACATGCGCCTACGGGATCAATCCGGTCGTCATACGATTCAACAGCAACTTTTGCTCTTTCTCCGGGAATTCTTACAATTTTTTTAATAGTAATCAAGCCATCAAAAATTTCGGGTACTTCCAATTCGAATAAACGTTCAAGAAAAGCAGGAGATGTACGAGATAATACAATCAAAGGAGTGTTATTTTTCATATCCACTTTAACAACAACAGCGCGTAAATTGTCTCCTTTTTTAAAAAAATCTGATGGTATTTGTTCATTTTTTGGTAAAATCAATTCATTGCCCTCATCATCAAGAATCATTATTTCACGTTTCCAAATCTGATATACTTCACCGGAAATTATCTCGCCTATTCTGTCTTTATATTTTGTATAAATATTATCTTTTTCCAGTTCAAGAATTTTTGAAGTAAGATTTTGTCTGAGCGCAAGAATAGCCCTTCTGCCAAAGCTTGAAAACTTCACTTCATCTGTAACTTCTTCACCGATTTCAGCATCTTCATCTATTTTTAAGGCATCTTTAAGTCCGATTTGTTTTACAGGATCATCAACATCGCCATCAGGAACAACCTCGCGGTTGCGCCATATTTCAAAGTCTCCTTTGTCAATGTTGATAATGACATCAAAATTTTCATCCGAACCATATAATTTAATAATAGTACTTCTGAAAACATCCTCCAATATACTCATCATTGTAGGCCTGTCAATGTTCTTCAGTTCTTTGAACTCCTGAAAGGTCTCGAGCAGATTTAAATTTTCCATTTTTGTTTTAATTTACTGTTTAAAATGATAGTACTTCTTTTGCTGTGATATTATTTATATTAAACTTATATTCATTAATTACAGTTTTTTTCTTTTTTGTTTTTTCATCTTTAATTTTCTCTTCAGCCTCAATTGTAATTTCATCTTCATCAACATTCTTTAAAACACCTATGCGTTTTTTTCCTTCTTTGTCGATAACGATTAAAGTACGACTAATAGATTTTAAGAATTGTTGTTTTACTCTGAATGGCTCGCCCAGACCCGGAGATGAAACTTCCAATTCAAAATCTTCTTTATCACGATCCAGTGATGTTTCAATAAACTTACTTATATGAAGGCATTCATCAAGAGTAATTCCAACTAAATTATCTATGCGCACAAAAATTTTATTATCCTTTCCAACAGAAATATGAACAATAAAAATATCTGTTCCCGAAATAGAATTTAAAACAATTTCCTGTATCAGTTCTTTTTTAATCATCTTGCTTTTACAATAAAATAGGGGACATTGTCCCCTATAAATCTTCGCCACATTTTGCTGCAAATATAAGAACATTTCTCTGAAAAAAAAATTATTTCTGCGTTTCTCATAAAAATATACTTACACACTCATTTCCCTAAAAATTTTATTTTATGAAAACATAGATTATTTTTGAAACTTATTTGAAAAATGAGAAATAATAATTTACAAAAAATAATATATCTAAACACAAAAAGATTATGCAAAAAATAAATTTAAAAAAAATCCTTCCTCATATTGTAGCGATTGTATTGTTCCTTGTTATGTCCTATGTATATTTTTATCCGCAAATTCAGGGAAAAACGTTGTTGCAATCTGATATGCGCAATTACTACGGAATGGCGCGCGAAGTATTTGATTACAGAGAGGCAACCGGGGAACAAATTCTATGGACAAATGCTTTGTTTGGAGGAATGCCCGCATATCTTATCTCTGTCAGATATGATGCGAATATTTTCACTAAAGTCATATCGTTTATTCACTTTCTCTGCGACCGCCCTGCAAATTTTATTTTCATGTACCTGCTCGGATTTTACATCACACTCCTTGCATTTAAAGTAGACCCATGGCTTTCTATTGCAGGGGCAATTGCATTTGCATTATCATCTTACTTTTTCATTATTATTGATGCAGGGCATTCATCAAAAGCTAATGCAATAGGATATATGGCGCCAATAATTGCAGGAGTATATCTGGCTTATAATAAAAAAATTCTTTTGGGAGCTATTATTACAGGCTTCTTCCTTGCAATTCAATTATTAGTAAACCACCTTCAGATAACTTATTATACATTCCTGATAATTCTTGTCTTTGTAATTTTTCAGTTTATTTTTATGTTCCGCAGAAAAGAAATGATGCAATTCATGAAGGCTTCTGCAGCTCTTATTTTTGTAGCGATGCTTGCAGTCGGCTCAAATGCCGGGAGTATACTGAATACCTACGAATGGGGAAAAGATTCTATGCGCGGAAAGTCAGAACTTACACTCGACGATAAGGATAACATAAATAAAACCACTGGTCTTGATAAGGATTATGCAACTTCATGGAGCTATGGGAAGGCAGAATCATTTACCCTTTTAATTCCGAATTTCATGGGAGGCTCTTCACACGGAGAACTCAGCACAAGCTCTGACACCTACGAACTTTTGAAGCAAGGTTATGGAGAACAGGCAAAACAAGTTGTTAAACAATTGCCTTTATACTGGGGAGAACAGCCTTTTACATCGGGTCCTGTTTATGTAGGCGCTATTGTTTGCTTCTTTTTTATACTCGGTTTATTTATTGTAAAAGGTCATATCAAATGGTGGCTGCTGACAATAACGGTTTTGGCTTTATTCCTTGCCTGGGGAAGAAATTTTATGTGGTTTTCAGAAATATTTTTAGATTATTTTCCGGGATATAATAAATTCAGGACTGTTTCTATGATTCTGATAATTGTTGAATTTACAATGCCCTTGCTTGCTATACTAGCTATTCATACTATTTTTTCTAAAAAAATCACAAAAGAAGAATTAATGAAGCCTTTCAAATATACGCTGTTTGCTCTTGGAGGGCTTGTTCTGCTGCTTGCTCTTCTTCCAGGATTATTTTTTGATTTTACATCTGCGGGCGATGCTCCTTACCAACAAAACCCACAATTCCTTGCGGCACTGATCAGCGATCGCGAATCTATTTTCAGAACAGACGCCATCCGTTCCCTCGTATTTATTCTTCTTGCAGCTGGTATTGTTTATGCTTTTTTAAAAGAAAAAATAAAAGTTCAATATGCATATCTTGCTTTTGCGTTATTATTTCTGTTCGATTTGTGGCCCATCTGTAAACGCTATATGAACAGCGACTCTTTTGTTACAAAGCAGGAAGTAAAAAAACCTTTTCAACCAAGTCAGGCAAATCTTGATATTTTGCAGGACAAAGATCCGAATTTCAGAGTACTTAACCTTGCCGCAAATACATTTAATGATGCAAGTACATCCTACTTTCATAAGTCAGTAGGCGGGTATCATGGCGCAAAACTGAAAAGATATCAGGAAATGATAGAGCATCATATCAGCAAAAATAATCGCGAAGTTTGGAATATGTTAAACACAAAATATTTAATTGTTCCTGTTAAAGATCAGACTCCAAAAGCAATGCCTAATCCCGAAGCTTTAGGAAATGCGTGGTTTGTAAAACAATTCAGACTTGTTGCAAATGCAGACTCTGAAATTCTTGCGCTTGATAAATTTAAAGCTGCCGAAGAAGCTATTATTGATAAGCGTTTCGAGAACGAAGTAAAAAATTTAACTATAAATACCGACACAAACGCATTTATTAAATTAACATCATATCACCCGATGAAACTTTCTTATGAAGCAAAGGCAACAAGCGACCAGTTGGCTGTTTTCTCAGAAATTTATTATGACAAGGGCTGGAATGCGTATTTAGACGGAAAATTAGTTCCGCACATCAGGGCTAACTACATTTTGCGCGCAATGAAAATCCCGGCAGGCGATCATAAAATTGAATTCAAATTTGAACCTAAAAGTTATTCTGTTGGAAATAAAATTTCTCTCGCAAGTTCAATATCATTAATATTGCTATCTCTTGGAATTATTGTCTGGGAAATTATTGGGAAGAGGAAGGAAGAGAATTAAGAATTAAGAATTGAGAATTAGGAATTTAGAAGCGGTACATTAGTATTCAAAAAAATGGCAAAAAAAAATATAGAAATTAAACTTATACGCAGAAGGCTCAGAAGCGCGTATTTCACTACCATTGTAAGCATTTCGCTTGTTCTGTTTATTCTAGGCATAATGGGTTTATTGATTCTTAATGCAAAAAAATTATCAGACCATGTAAAAGAAAACCTCGGTTTTTCGATAATAATAAAAGATAATTCCAAAGAGGCAGATGTGATGGCGCTTCAAAAAAGTCTGGATGCTGCACGATTTGTGAAATCAACAGAATATATTTCAAAAGAGCAGGCAGCAAAAGATTTGCAGGAAGAACTGAGTGAAGACTTCATCCGATTTCTTGGATACAACCCATTACTGGCATCTATAAATGTACATCTATATGCTGACTACGCAAATCCAGACAGTCTGATGATCATTGAAAAAAATTTCCTACAGTTTCCTTTGGTAAAAGAAGTGTTTTATCAAAAAAATATGTTGCACCTGCTGAATGAAAATGTAAAAAAAATAAGTTTTATTTTACTCCTCTTTTCGGTTCTGCTGTTTATAATCTCCTTCGCTCTTATTAATAATACAATACGATTGGTTGTTTATTCAAAACGATTCCTGATTAACACGATGAAGCTAGTAGGCGCAACCAGCAGTTTTATTCGCTGGCCGTTTATTTTCAAAAGCACACTACAAGGATTAATCGGGGCAATTATTGCGCTTTGTATGTTAACATTTTTTATTTTTTTCATCAACAAAGAATTGCAGGAAATAGGAAATATTATTGACGGCATGATGATGGCTATTCTATATTTTCTGCTGATTATTTTTGGTATTCTGATAGCCTGGATTTCTACTTATTTTGCCGTTAACAAATATATTCGAATCACAACAGATGAGTTATATTATTAAATGATGGTATGTTACTTATATAGGAAGTCGGCAGTCAGCAGTCGAAAGAGTCGGCAGTCGGCAGTCAAAATAGTCGGCAGTCAGACTGACTGTAGACTGTAGACTAATAAAAAAACACACATTGAGTTATTAATTCCCAAAATTTTGAATACAACAGCCAAATTTCTCATAATCCGCTTTAGTTCTATCGGCGACATTGTTCTTACAAGCCCCGTAATTCGCTGTATGAAACAACAGATTGAAGATGCAGAAATTCATTTTCTTACCAAACCGCAATTTGCAGGTATTGTTACTAATAACCCCTACATTACAAAGGTTCATGTATTGAAAGATAATTTTCAAGATACAATAGAAGAGCTGAAAGATGAATGTTTCGACTATGTAATTGACCTGCATCACAGCCTCAGAAGCTCCAGAGTTATTTCACAGCTCGGACTCGGTGCATTCAAATTCAAAAAGTTAAATATTGAAAAATGGCTTTATGTAAATTTTAAAATAAACCGTCTGCCCGATATTCACATTGTTGACAGATACCTTAATACTGTTGCTATGTTTGATGTTGCCAATGATGGAAAAGGACTTGATTATTTTATTCCAGAAAAAGATGAAATTAATTTAAAAACAATTGCAGAAAATATTTTTCCGAAAAAATATATTGCTTTTGTAATCGGAGCAAAACATTTCACAAAACAGTTACCGACAGAAAAAATCGTTGAAATATGTAATCGGCTTAACGCTCCTGTTCTACTACTCGGAGGAAAAGAAGACGCTGCAAAAGGAGAAGAAATTATTACCAAAACCGAGAAATCAGACATTGTAAATATCTGCGGAAAATTTTCATTGAATCAGTCTGCTTCTATTGTAAAGCAGGCAGGGGTTGTCATTACACACGATACAGGACTTATGCATATTGCAGCAGCTTTTCATAAAAAAATTATTTCTGTTTGGGGTAATACAATTCCTGCATTTGGTATGTATCCCTATATGCCGGGCGAAGGCTCTGAAATAGTAGAAATAAAAAATCTGAAATGCAGACCCTGCACAAAAATAGGTTTCAGAATTTGTCCCAAAAACCACTTTCTTTGTATGCGTCAGATTGATGAAAATAAAATTGCAGACCTTGCGCTTAAACTAATGCAGACTTGAATTACATTTTTACTATGCGTACACCATGAACAATCTAATCAAATCCTTTTCAAAGCTCATGATTTTTTTTAATTTTGTATGCACATTTTTATTTAGGAAAAGACTGTATGGAAGTAATTCAGGAAGATGAACGTATTGAGATTGAACGCAGGTATGAAGAGATTTTCGATTACTGTGAGCATAGCCGAAGAGAAGAAAACCGGAAATTAGTAAGAAAAGCTTTTGATATTGCTTATGAAATGCACAAGGGTATGCGGAGAAAATCCGGCGAGCCCTATATTTACCACCCCATTGCTGTTGCACGAATTTGTGGAGAAGAAATAGGACTGGGAACAAAATCAGTTATCTGTTCTCTACTGCATGATGTTGTTGAAGATACAGATTTCACACTCGAAAGTATTGAAAAAATATTTGGTCCTAAAATAACGCAAATCATAGATGGGCTGACAAAAATTTCAGGAATATTTGATGAAAATTCTTCATTGCAGGCAGAGAACTTCCGTCGGATGCTGCTTACACTATCAGAAGACGTTCGAGTTATTCTTATCAAACTGGCAGACCGACTCCACAACATGCGTACACTGGGGTCAATGCCCGAACATAAACAATTAAAAATTGCAGCTGAAACCCTATTCCTTTATGCACCTTTAGCGCACAGACTGGGGCTTTACGCCATTAAAACGGAACTCGAAGATTTAAGTTTTAAATATAAAGAACCTGTTGTTTATAATGAAATTTATAAAAAGCTTAAAGAAACCGAAGAAGAACGCGAAAAATATATTGATATTTTCTGCCAGCCTATTAAAGCAAAACTGAATGAATTAAATATAAAATACACTATCAAAGGACGTGCAAAATCCATTTATTCTATATGGACAAAAATGCAGAAAAAAAATGTTCCGTTTGAAGAAGTGTATGATATTTTTGCTGTAAGAATTGTTTTTGAACCTTTTCAGGATTTGCCGGAAAAAAATCAATGCTGGTTTTTGTATGCTATTATTACAGATTACTACCAGCCAAATCCATCACGTTTACGCGATTGGGTAAGTACTCCCAAAGCAAACGGATATGAAGCACTGCACACTACAGTTATGGGTCAGCAGGGAAAATGGGTGGAAGTTCAGATTCGCTCTTCTCGTATGGATGAAATTGCTGAACGCGGATACGCTGCTCACTGGAAATATAAGGATTTAAGCACAGATGAAAGCCAGCTTGAATTATGGATTAAAAATTTACGTGATATATTAGACACGCCTAACAGCAGTGCTATTGAATTTCTTGATAATTTCAAGATGAATCTTTTTTCCTCTGAAATATATTCTTTTACACCCAAAGGTTTGTTAAAGAGGCTTCCTCAAGGTGCTACTGCACTCGATTTTGCCTTCGATATTCACTCTGCCATCGGATATAAAGCTATTGGCGCAAAAATAAATCATAGATTAGAACCGCTCAGCTATGTTTTAAGAAGCGGAGATCAGGTAGAGATACTAACATCAGACAAACAAACGCCACAAAGAGAATGGATAGATTTTGTGGTTACAGCTAATGCTAAAGCAAAATTGCAGGATGCTTTTAAAAGCGAAAAACGTGAAAGTATTAAGCTTGGACAAGCTATGCTGGAAGAAAAATTAAATAAATTCAAATTACTTCCCAATACAGAACTTTTTCAAAAATTATTCAGCGCTTATGTTGTATCTACTAAAGATGAACTCTATGCCAAGATTGGAAATTACATGATTTCACTTGATAATTTTGAAAATGTAATTAAAACAAAAAGAAAAAATAAAATTGTTACTATTTGGGATATTTCTCTTGGGAAAACAACCTCTTTGCTGGGAAGAGGAAAAGATAAACGCCGCATTGAGCTTGCTGAAATGAAAAAAGAAGGTAAAAAGAAAAATGCACTTTTGCTCAGCGAAAACCCTGATGCTCCAAACTATTCGCTTGGTAAATGCTGCAATCCGATTCCCGGAGATAAAGTTATGGGCTTTGTTGATTCCAATAAATCAATTGTGATTCACAAAACAACCTGTCAGACGGCGATTAAACTCATGTCAAGTTATGGCGACAGAATTCTTTCTGCTAAATGGACAGTACACAGAGTTCAATCTTTTTTAACACACATCAAAGTAAATGGAATTGATAGGATTGGTATTGTAAATGATATCACTCGTATTATTTCGGAAGAGTTGAGTGTAAATATGCGTTCTATTTATTTTGACTCTCTGAATGGTGTGTTTGAGGGAAATATTGACCTGTATGTTCACAACCTGAGCGATCTTGAGCATCTTATGAGTAAATTAAAAAAAATAAAAAGCGTGAACTCTGTTGTCAGAGTTGATAATGTGTAAATAAAAATCATTAAAATAAAAATATATATGATAAAATCAATGACCGGTTATGGAAAAGCATCCACTGATTTTTTCGGTAAAAAAATCACAGTTGAAGCAAAATCAATTAACTCAAAACAACTCGACCTGAATTTCAAAATGCCTTTTCTCTATAAAGAAAAAGAACTTGATTTAAGAAATGAGATTTCTCGCGTTTTAGATCGTGGAAAAATTGAAATGATTTTAACTATTGATGCAGGAGATAATATACGGGCTGCAACTATTAATAAAGAATTAGTGAAGCAATATTGCAAGCAACTTAAAGATATTGCTAATGAAATAGAACAAGTAAATTTTGAAACCATTTTTACTATAGCTACACGTTTGCCGGATGTTGTAAAAACAGATGCGCCGGAATTAGATAAAGATGAATGGGAAAACGTTTTAACCGTATTTACAAAAGCAATAAAACAGCTTGATGAAACAAGAATCAAAGAAGGAAAAATTCTTGAACAGGATTTCATTCAGAGAATAAAATTAATAGAAAATTTTTTAAATGCAGTAAGTCCTTTTGAAGAAAAAAGAATAGAAAATATTCGTTCTCGTATCAATCAAAATCTTGAAGATGCTGTAGGTAAAGATAAAATAGATATGAACCGATTTGAACAGGAGCTTATATATTATTTGGAAAAAATTGATATCACGGAAGAAAAAGTTCGTCTTGCTAATCATCTGAATTATTTTATCGAAACATTAAACAAAGAAGATTTACCGGGAAAAAAATTATCATTCATTACCCAGGAAATAGGTCGTGAAATTAATACTCTGGGGTCAAAAGCAAATGATGTGGACATACAAAAACTTGTTATCCGCATGAAAGATGAGCTTGAAAAAATTAAAGAACAACTTATGAATGTTTTATAGAAATGAAAATCTATACTAAAAAAGGAGATAAAGGAACGACATCCCTTGTAGGTGGTAAAAGGGTTTCAAAAACACATCCCCGGCTGGAAGCGTATGGCACTGTTGATGAACTTATATGTTACATTGGTCTTTTACGTGATCAGAAAATTTCTGTTATACTCAAAACAAAACTACTGCAAATTCAATCCGACCTTATGATTATTGCAGCATTACTTGCCTGTGAAGATTGCGAAGCATTTAATAAATTATCAAAAATCAGTAACAGCCAAATTAAATTCCTCGAAGAAGAGATCGATAAAATGGAAGAAAAACTTACACCGTTAACATCTTTTATTTTACCCGGAGGAAATGAAGCAGTATCCGTTTGTCATATTGCAAGAACCTTATGCAGAAGGGCAGAACGAAGAGCTTTGGAAATTAAAATGAATGAAAAAGAAAATGACCTTGTATTGATGTACCTGAATCGCTTGTCTGATTACCTTTTTGTTTTAGCAAGAATCATTTCTAAAGAAACAAAATCAATTGAAACACTCTGGATAAAAAAATAAAAGTATGGCAGGAAATTCTTTCGGAAAAATATTCAAACTTACTTCATTTGGTGAATCGCATGGTACTGCAGTCGGAGGAATTATAGATGGCTGCCCATCCGGTATAAAAATAAATATAGATGCAATTCAGAAAGAACTTAACCGGAGAAAACCCGGGCAATCAAAAATATCTACATCAAGAAATGAAAACGACAATATTGAATTTCTATCAGGTATATTCAATAATGTAACACTCGGCACTCCTATTGCATTTGCGATATTTAACAAAGATCAAAATTCAAAAGATTATAATCAGTTAAAATCAATATATCGCCCTTCACATGCTGATTTCACATATCAGGAAAAATTCGGAATCAGAGATCACAGGGGTGGTGGCAGAGCTTCTGCCAGAGAAACTCTTTCTCGTGTTGTAGCAGGTGCTATAGCAAAACAAATTCTTGAGAAATATAAAATATCAATTTCTGCTTATGTTTCACAAGTCGGGAATGTAAAACTTAAAAAAAACTATCTGCAATATGATTTAACAAAAACTGAGACAAACATAGTTCGTTGCCCCGATGAAAATGCTGCAAAAAAAATGATTCGCCTTATTGAGCAAACCCAAAAAAATGGAGATTCTTTAGGCGGTGCTATTACTTGTATTGCGAAAAATGTTCCTGCCGGGATTGGCGAACCTGTTTTTGATAAACTTCATGCAGAAATAGGAAAAGCTGTACTCAGTATTCCAGCATGTAAAGGCTTTGAAATAGGTTCCGGATTTGATGCCGCTTCAATGTACGGATCTCAACACAATGATATTTTTCAAATCAATAAAAATAAAATTACCACAAAAACAAATTTTTCAGGAGGCATACAGGGAGGTATTTCAAATGGGCAGGACATTTATTTCAGAGCTGCATTTAAACCCGTTGCAACAATAATGTCAGCGCAGGAATCTATCAATACAGAAAATCAAAATATTATTTTCAAAGCAGAAGGAAGACACGATTCTTGTGTTGTGCCAAGAGCTGTCCCTATTGTGGAAGCCATGACCGCTATTGTATTACTGGATCAGTTGCTACTTCAGAAAATATCACAACATTAAGAATCCCTTATTTATTGAATAATTTCAAACAAATGGAAAATAAAAGAATCTGTGTTTTCTGCTCATCAAGCGATGCTTTAAAAAAATCTTTTTACGATGTAGCAAATGAACTTGGTAAAATAATGGGTAGTAAAAAATATACCTTAGTACACGGTGGAGGGCAAATAGGTTTAATGGGTGCTATAGGAAAATCTGTAAAGGAAAACGGAGGGAAAGTGATTGGAATTATTCCTGAAAAATTAAATAAAAAAGGAATCGTTTCTGAATACGATGATGAAATGATTGTTACAAAAGATATGGGAGCAAGAAAAGCAAAGATGTGTGAATTGGCAGAAGCCTTTATCGCGTTACCCGGTGGGTTTGGGACATTGGAAGAAATTCTTGAAGTTATAACGCTGAAACAATTGAAATATCATACAAAGCCTATTGTTTTTCTTAATGCTGAAAATTTTTACGAACATCTTTTTACTCAGTTTGAAATACTGTATAATGAAAAATTTGCAAAAGAAGATTACAGAAAATTATATGCAATAGTTTCAACTCCGGAAGAAGCTCTACAATACATAGAAGAATATAACTATGAAACAATACAAGACAAATGGTTCTTGTAAACTTTAGAAAGGAAGAAAGAAAAAATTATTCCTTGACAGCAGTTTTCCCTGAAATTTCTACTTGCAGGATGAAAAAATAATACTCTGAATCCAATTCTATAAACTGGTAATTAAGACGTTTTCCTGTTTTTCTTGCAATATCTATCAAACCAAGTCCGGCACCCCCTTTTGAGGATAATTGCCCCTCTTTGATTTGCTTCAGGTACATTTGTTTTAATTCATCGTGTGTGGCACTATTTACTTGTTTTATTGCTGATTCCAGTAAATCACGTCTCTCTTTGGATACTTTATTTGAAGTAATTATGTAGTATGTATCTTCAATGCGACCAACAATAAATAATCCATTACCGCTTTGATCTTTGCTTGGATCTTCAGATTTTAATTCATCAGAGTGTTTGTTGAGATTTTGGAGGACTTCAACCATTACATGAAATACTCTTTTTTTCACAGACTTTTCATCGCCCTGTTTAGAAAGATTGTTTTCAGTCATCGCTGTAAACATCCCTGTGATTTCCGCGCTGAACTCGCCCAGATACACCATGGAAAAGCCATTATGAACCATTTCATCGTAAATGGTGGAAACGGACTTCAGAAATTTAAAGTTTAGATTCATATGGTTTTGAAAATAAAATGCAATTTACACATTTATTTTATTTCTGCAAAATTAATAAAAAATTAATTCATAGGTATTATTACGCATTAAATATGAATTACTTCCCCATAAGCGGCAGCAGCAGACTCCATAATCGCCTCAGAGATAGTAGGATGCGGATGAATTATTTTTATTAATTCATGACCATTTATTTTCGTTTCACGAGCTAAAACCAATTCTGCTATCATTTCTGTTACATTATACCCTATAAGATGGGCACCTAAAAGCTCATTTGTTTTGGCATCAAATATCAATTTTACAAAACCATCTTTTTCTCCAGCAGCACTTGCTTTTCCAGAGGCGGTAAAAGGAAATTTTCCGATTTTTAACTCAAACCCTGCTTCTCTGGTTTGTTTTTCTGTCATGCCAACAGACGAAACTTCGGGGTTTGTATAAATACATGAGGGTATATTTGAATAATTCAAGGGTTTGGGATTTTTTCCTGCAATAGCCTCAACACAAACTATTCCTTCTGCAGAAGCAACATGAGCGAGTGCAGGTCCGTGAACAATATCTCCGATTGCATAAATTCCCTGAATATTCGTTTTATAAACCGAATCAACCAAAATCTTTCCTTTTTCTGTCTGAACTCCGACCTCCTCAAGACCTACACCTTCAATATTTGTACTGACTCCCACTGCGGAAAAAACCACATCAGCTTCCAGGTATTCCTCTCCTTTTTTAGTTTTAATTTTAGCTTTACATAATTCTCCAGCAAGCTCCACAGATTCAACTGTTGCTTCCGTAAGAACCGTCATTCCTGCTTTTTTAAAAGAGCGGGCTAATTGCTTTGAAACTTCTTCGTCTTCAAGGGGTACAATGTTAGGCATGTATTCAACTAATGTAACTTTTGTTCCAATTGTCTGATAAAAAAATGCCAGCTCACTACCTATTGCACCTGAACCAACCACAATCATACTTTTGGGTTGTTCCGGCAAAGTTAAAGCTTCGCGGTATCCAATTACTTTTTTTCCATCCTGTTTCAAACCGGGCAATTCTTTCGACCTCGCTCCTGTTGCCAGAATAATATGCGGTGCAGATATATTTATAACAGAACCATCTGTGGCGGCAACTTCCACTGTACCGGAATCAACAAGTTTTCCCCTTCCCTGTATTATTTCAATTTTATTTTTTTTGAAAAGATATTGAATCCCCTTACTCATATTTGCAGCAACATTCCGACTCCTTTCAATTATTTTCTGAAAATCCGGTCTAATCGCTCCTTCAACACTAATACCATATTCAATTGAATGAACCATATTATTATATACCTGAGCACTTTTTAGTAATGATTTTGTAGGGATACAGCCCCAATTCAAACAAATACCTCCCGGTTCTGCTTTTTCAACAACACCCACTTTAAGACCAAGCTGCGACGCTCTGATTGCAGCAACATAGCCTCCCGGGCCACTTCCAATAATTATTATATCAAAATTCATAAAACCATTTTTTGGAAAACAAAAATATATTTTTTTATCAAATATCTTAATTTTTCCTGTTCTTTGTCTGAAATTTGTAATCGGTGGCTTAGAAACAGCACCAATTCTTAAATCGTAATTCGTAATTCGTAATTCGTAATTAAATCTACCCTTTCTCACTAATCTGCCTCAATAACTTTTCATTTAATATCGTTATTTTTTTTCCGTCTAACTGAATTATTTTTTCATTATGAAACTCTGTTAAAGTTCTGCTGGCGCTTTCTCTTGTTGTTCCTGCAATGTCTCCCAAATCCTGCCGCGAAAATGGGAGTGTGAACATATCATTTTCGTAAATCTCATTTGCAAAATATAATATACATTCTGCAATTCTTCCTGTTGTTTGTTTTTGGGCATGATTAAGACAAGTTTGAAAATTCCTTAACTCATTTTTACTCATATCCAAAATAATCTGATAGGCAAAATCTCCATTTTCATAAATAAATTTCTTAAAAACAGCCAGGTCTAAAAAACATACAATGGTATCTGCAAGTGCCGTTGCTGAAAACTGATTAATTTTCTCACTAAAATTACTGGGAAGACAAATGTAGGCGGGTGCTTTGATAATCTTTAATATTCTCTCTTTTTCAAAGTCGGTTTTATGTATCTTTACCAAGCCCGATTTAATATATGTAACATTTGTAGAAAGGGCATTTTGTTTAATTATTATTTCCCCTGCTTTAAAAGAAACCTCTGCATGTCCCTTTTCTAAAACATCAAGCTGATCATTGCTTAGTTTCTTTGCTGCATTGGATTTCAGTTTGCAAAGTCTGCATGTGTGATTTTCCATAATTGAATAATTTATTTTTGTTATCTCTTTAACTCTAATTTATTAAATGGTGTAGGAAATCTTATATAGTGCTTGCAAGAAAAGTCCACTTTCTGCGTTACTCTCGCCTGAAAAGTGCTCATTTACATCAGTAAACTCCGCTTTTTCAGGCTTCGAAAGCCTTGAAATTGAACTTTTCTTATCAATCACTAGAGTTTTCTTGCTGACACTATATACTGAACTTTCTCATAAATTAATTCGCAAAAAAATGAGATTAGCAGCCATTTTTAATAGAATAATATAATATTTTTTATTTTTCTGTTTTCATGAAAAATTAGGGCTGAAATCAAAATAATACTATTTAAACAACGCAGCTATCGCTGCTACAAATGTTATCGCAGCTCTGCTGCTATATTTGAAATGCAGCGGCAGAGTCGCGAAATATTTGTAAAACATAAAAGACATAGAAAAATTAAGGTGCAGAGCACCGTAATATCCTTTTGCATAGATTATTGTTAACAATAGTTTCAAATTACAAAAATAAATAGTTCTTATTCAGGCGAAAGTTCAGTTATATATATTTAATGATACAAAAATAAAAAAATGTGCGGAATATCACATTTTTTATTATGGTGTTTAACACCTGTTTTTAAAATTCATGTTATAATACTCCGTTTCTTTGCATAAAAGATAATCATTATAATCTAAAAATTTAAAACTATGACTCAGGAGTTAGAAAAACTACAAAAACAAATTGATGCATTAAATGCAAAAATTTCTGTTCTTGAAAATGCAAGAAAAGATCAGTTATCCATTGCAATTGTTTCAGGAGACATGGACAAAGTCTTAGCTGCAATGATTATTTCATTAGCCGCTGCGGCAAGTGATACACAGGTAAAATTATTTTTCTCATTCTGGGCGCTGGCTGCTCTTCGCGATCCTAATAAAAACCCCAAAGGAAAAGATTTTATTTCAAAAATGTTTGGGATGATGCTTCCTAAAAGCAAAAATCATTTGAATTTATCAAAAATGAACATGCTAGGCATGGGACCTATGATGATTAAACATCTTATGAAAAAGAAAAATGTAATGTCGCTTGACAAAATGTTTCAGGAAGCAGGCGAGTTGGGCATTGAAATTACAATATGTGAAATGTCCATGGATTTGATGGGATTCAAAAAAGAAGAAATGATTGATTATCCGAATTTAAGATATGCTGGTGCCGGAACCTTTGTGAATGAAGCAGGGGAAAGCAGTATGCAGTTGTTTATTTAGTGTTTGTCCATAATGTCCGATAGCTGCGTTACTCTTGCCCTTCAAATCAATCATGTACCCAAGTACACTTCTGATTTTCAGGGCTTCGAAAGCCTTGCTCTCGAACATTCTGAACTAAACACTGACTTTATGGACGGACACTATTTAGTGAAGGTTGCAAGTTGCAAGTTGCAGGTTACGAGAGTTAATCTTGACAGACGCTTATGTTGTTTTTTAACAACTTGCAACTTGCAACATCAAACAACTTGCAACAATAATTAATCAAAGTACAAAACATATTTATAAATCTTAAAAACTAAAATTATGACACCCGAAGAATTAAAAAATGTAGCAGTAGCAAAATCTGTTGATGCAAGAGGAACAGCTTGTCCCGGACCACTTCTTGAAGCAAAAAAAGCAATCGGAACTATCGGTTCAGGCGATGTTATGGAAATTCTTTCAGCAGACGAAGGAACGAAAGTAGATATTCCAAAATGGTGCTCAAAACAGGGACATGAATATCTCGGAGCATTAGAAGAAAGTGGTTACTTCAAAGTATTCATGAAGAAAAAATAAGATACTGTCATGTCAGCAAACAAAAAAACTGCAAAAATCCTTGTTTTTTCAACGGAAAAAATTTCAGACCCTGCTATTGATATGGCAGGGCTCCTGAAAATGCATTATCCTCCTACAGCTTACACCATAAGCGTACCCTGTTCAAGCGGAATTAAACCACGCTGGATTATGTATGCTCTGGAAAAAGGTTTTGATGGCGTTTTTATTGCCGCTGATGGCAGCGACTGTACTTACGGCGAATCATGCACGGAGAAAACAGGTCATATCGTAGACCAAACGCACGAGCTGATGAAGCAAAAAGGGCTTGATCCCGCACGATTGAGAATGGCTGCATTATGCTCTGTTTGCAGCGAATCATTTGTTAAACAAATGAAAACTTTTAACGAATATTTATACTCAAACTTGACAGGTTTACAACAGTAAAGCTGTTTAGTTTGAGTTATATTGAGCGGTCAGGTTTAACAAAAAATTTTGATTGATACCAAAGAAATAACCTGACTAGTCGAAGTATACTTTCTAAATCCTAAAAAAAATAATATGTCTGATAAAATGGCTTTCGATGCTTTAGTAATCGGCGGAGGTATTGCTGGAGGCGAGTCTGCTCTGAACCTTGCAAACAATGGATATAAAGTACTCATTGTTGAAAAAGAATTGTCAATCGGTGGGAAAATGATTTTGCTCAGCAAAGTTTTTCCCACGCTTGATTGTGCGGCATGTATTACCACTCCAAAAATTTCAGAAATTGCCCGGCATCCGTTGATTACGATATACAATGGATCTGAAGTTTTGCATGTAAATAAAATTGCCGAAAATAATTTCAAAGCAAAAATCAGAAAAAATCCAAGATACGTTATTCAGGAAGATTGCACAGGTTGTCAGCTTTGCGAACAAGCATGCCCGGTTAATGTTCCCGATCAGTATCAATTCAATTTAGTGGGAAGAAAAGCAGCCTTTATTCCTTTCAATATTGCGAGTCCCCGCGTTGCAGCAATAGACATTGAAAACTGTACGCTTTGCGGAGCTTGTGAAAGAGCATGCCCGACTAAATGTATTGATTTTTCACAGGTACCAGAAGAATTTGAAATTTCAATAAAAACAGTAATTATTGCAACAGGTTTTGACTTGTTTGATCCGCTGAAAATTCCACGCTATTCTTATGAAAAATCATATAATGTAATTACCTCCATGCAAATGGAACGGCTTCTTGCTCCTACGCGCCCCTTCCATACAATTCTGAGACCCGGCGATGGAAAAATGCCAGATAAAATTGCTTATGTGCTTTGCACCGGTTCAAGAGACACAAGTGTAGGCAACCCTATTTGTTCACAAATCTGCTGTATGTATTCCATAAAACAGGCGCAATTACTCATGGGCGCTTTGCCAATGGCAGACATCACGATTTATTACATCAACATTCGCTCTTTTGGTAAGGGCTTTGAAGAATTTTACGAACAGGCAAAAGGAATGGGAGTAACTTTTGTAAAAGGAAAAATTGGAAAAATTACAGAAATCGAAAAAGGCAACCTCCAGCTCCGTTATGAAGATATCAACGAAGGCGTGGTAAAAGAAGCAGAACATGATATGGTGGTTTTATCTGTTGGTGTTTTACCAAACCAGGGTGTTTCAAAAATGTTTACCGAACAGGAACTGAAAACAGATCCATACAATTTTGTTTACCAGCCCGATCTTTTAATCAGCCCTTCAAAAACCAGTATTGATGGTGTATTCGTATCAGGAACTGCTTCCGGTCCAATGGATATTCCCGATTCAATTTTATCAGCAGGTGCAGCTTCAACTGAAGCTATTAGCTATTTAAATAGTGTTTGTCCATAATGTCCGATAGCTTCGTTACTCTTGAATTGAAAACAGTCGCTTACCAAAGTAAACTCCTTGATTTTCAATTCTGCGAAAGCCTCGCTCTCGAACATTCTGAATCAAACACTGAATTATAGTCGTTGCGGCGACAGACTCTAAAAAATATATAATGAAAACAAAAATTGGCGTCTACATTTGTCATTGTGGCGGAAATATTTCCGACTACGTTGATGTTGAAAAAGTAAAACAGGCTATTGAAAAAGAAGAAGGTGTTTCACTTTCCAAAACAACGATATTTGCCTGTGCCGATTCCAACCAGAAAGAAATGGTGGAAGACATTAAAAACAATAATCTTGAAGGCGTTGTTGTTGCTTCATGCTCCCCAAAGCTTCATCAGATAACCTTCAGGGCTGTAACAGAACGCGCAGGTTTAAACAAGTACAACTACGTACATGCAAATATCCGTGAACAGGCTTCGTGGGCGCATTCTGATAAAAAAACAGAAGCAACTGAAAAAGCCATACAAATAGTAAAAGCGGCTGTAGCAAAAGCCCGCCTGGCAACATCGCTCAACCCTATTAAAATTGAATCTAAAAAATCAGTTGCTGTTATTGGAGCAGGTGTGGCAGGCTTAAAATCTGCACTCGAACTTGCTAATATGGGTGTGAACGTGCACCTCATAGAACGTGATTTTTTTATCGGTGGCAGAGTGGCGCAATGGGATAATTTATGCACAAGCAACGACAAAGGAAAAGATATTATCTCCCGCCTATATAAAGAAATTTCATCGAAAAAAAACATCCAGCTTTATACAGGAGCAGAGGTCATATCATACAGTGGAAGCATCGGAGATTTTCATCTGAAACTGAAAATTCAACCCCGTTTTATTCACAATAATTCAAACACAGAAAAACTTCAAAAAGCAATTGATGCCTGTCCTGTAGAAGTTCCGGATGCATTTAATTTCAATATCACAAAAAGAAAAGCTATTTACAAAAATTTCCCGGGCGAGTTTCCTGAATTACCTGTAATAGACATTGTGAGCTGCACGAAATGCGGTGTTTGTGAAAAAATATGCGATCAGATTGATTTTTCGCAGAAAGAAGAAATTATTGACATCAATATTGGCTCTGTCCTTATGGCCACAGGCTTTGACCCATACATGCCTGCTGAAGCAGAATTCGGATATCAGCAATCGGATAATGTAATTACCTTACCTCAATTTCAACGCCTGATTGCAAATTCAAATAACAAATTAAGCTACCTGAACAAAGAAATAAAAAATATAGCTTTTATTTATTGCGTGGGAAGCAGACAGGTTGAGGGCGAAAACAAATATTGCTCGCGTTATTGCTGCACAACTACTATTCATGCGGCAATTGAGGCAAAAAAGAAATTTCCGGAAATCAATAATTTTCATTTTACACGTGGAATACGTACTTATGGAAAACAAGAAATTTTATACAGAGAATCGTTGCTGAACGGCGATGTTTATCTTCAATCCTACGAAGACGACCCTGCACAGGTTTTAATAGAAAATGGCAAAACTATTGTTCGTATAAATGATATTCTGACAAAAAAGAAAGAGGTTGATATTGATGCAGACCTCGTGGTGCTTGTAACCGGAATGACACCGCGTGAAGATAATTCTATCGGGTCGCTGTTCAAACTCCCGAAAGGAAGAGATAAATTTTTCAATGAAATACACATGAAGCTCCGGCCTGTAGAAACAGTTATAGACGGAATTACTATTGCCGGAGCATGCCAGGGTCCGAAAAATGTGATGGAATCTATTAATTCAGGACTTTCTGCGGCAGTAAAATCTTATTCTTATGTAAGCAAAGGAGAACTTGAACTGGAACCAATTATTGCAGTAATAAATAAAGATGCATGTATCTGGTGCGGAAAATGCGCTGCAGTATGTCCTTTTGGCGCAATTAAAATGGAAAACGATGGGAAAAAAGATTTTGCTATAATGAATAATTCTGTTTGCAAAGGTTGCGGAATGTGCCTCCCTGTTTGCCCTACAGATGCAATTGAGCTTATCGCATATTCAAATAAAGAAATCGAAAGCATGATTGATGCTTTGTTGTAAAATATAACCTGACAGAAAAAACTATCATGGAAACAGAAAAGGGAAAAACTGTAAAAATAATGAAAGAGAAACGACAAGTTTCTCCTCAGGTAACAGAAAATCTGAAGCAATATACAAGGATTAAAAAAAATATACTTGAGGCTTTAAAAGATGAAGAACTTACCGTAAATCAGCTTACAGAAAAATTGAATCTTCCAAAAGCAGAAACGCTGTACTACCTTATGTCTCTTATAAAATATGGGTTTGTGCAAGTTGGAAGTGTAGATGATATGGATGAATATTTTACCTATAAAATTAAAAAATAATGTCAAGGATAAATACGAAATTCGGAACGGATTTAAAAAAATTTGGCACTGTTGATTTTCAGGCTTGCTATAATTGCGGAAACTGTACTGCTGTTTGTTCATTGTCTACAGAAGAACATTCTTTTCCCCGTGAAATGGTACGCTACAGTGCGCTTGGGATGCAGGACGAAATCAAAGCATCTTTGAAACCGTGGCTCTGCTATTACTGCGGAGAATGTACAGAACATTGCCCGCAAACAGCAAATCCCGGAGAACTGATGATGTCTCTCAGAAGATGGCTTACGGCAAAATACGATTGGACAGGTTTATCCGGCTTACTTTATAAATCTTTTGCTTTAACATTTATAGCAATGCTGTTAATTGCTGTAGGCGTGATTGCTTTTGCGTTTAAAGAAAATTTCAATCAGGAAACAATCATGCACTTTGGTCATTATTTTGAAATGTTTGCTGTTGGTGCTGTTTTCGCACTGATACTTACTCCGAACTTAATCAGAATGTGGTGGTATGTTATTGTAAAACCAAAGGTAAAAGCAGATTTCAAAATATATTTAAACAGTGCGAAAGAATTATTTATTCACATGTTTACTCAAAAACGCGCGTTGGGTTGCGACGACAATCAGGTAAGATGGTTCGAGCACATGATTCTTGTATTTGGGTACATTGCATTACTTTTCACAACTGTTTTTCTCGATTGGTTTTCTGCAACAAATAAATTCATCATAGTTCTGGGCTATGTTGAAAGCATCGTTATTTTTATTGTAACTTTTCATTTTATGCTTGGCAGAATCCAAAAGAAAAAAGAAGTGGCTAAATTTTCTCAGCCCTCAGACTGGTTGTTCGTAATCTGGCTTTTCTTAATGGGATTCTCTGCCTTTTTTGTGCGCCTTTTTATTGACATGGGTCTTATTGAAAATCATTTTTGGATTTACTTATTCCATATAATTGTTCTGGTTCAGTGGGCCGCGATAATTGTTCCCTTTGGCAAATGGTCCCATTTCCTTTACCGCTCTTTCGCCATGTATTTTGAAAATATTATTGCAAGTGCCGGGAAAAAGAACTGAATTCTAACAGTTCCTGCGTTGTCGCTGTTTTTTTTACCTTAGACCTATTGAGCATATCCGCATTAACGGATTAGCGTTATCATAAAAGCGAAATTGTGCTGCGCAGCGTTATTATGGGCTGGTTTATTTTAGGGTCTGCTGAAAATCACAAAACCATTGTATTACTAAATGATTCCGATATTTTTTAGTAAAACAAGTACACGATAAAAAAAGGTTATATTAAAAATCCGTGCATCTGTTTTTTAAGTTTATATTTTTGTTTTGTTAGCCTGTCGCATACCATCTTCTTCGTTGCCTGCGACTCGAAGTATGATTATACATCTTCGTCTTGTCGTCTCGAATCTGGCACACGACAGACTTTTTCAGCAGACCCTATTTTAATTTGAAATCCATCCAAATATTTTGCAAATCAGGACTTATAATTGTTTCTGAATTTTGTTCTTTACTATTAACTAAAATAGATTCAAGACTTACATTTTCTTTCACATATTTTGCTAACTCATAATATGAAATCTCTCCTTTTGTTTCTTGAAGTCTTTTAAGTAAAAAATATGTAAACATTCCATGCTGTTTATCTTTATATGACAAAGAAGATTGATCTCCACTACTTGAAGTAAAAATTATTAAATTACCTTTTAATAATTCTTCTTTTGGTTTGATTTTTACACCTCTAGAAGTTAGTAATCCAACATTTCTTGCTCCTCCTGTAAAACATGCATCAAGAAAAACAGTAACTCTTTTACAAGGGAATTCTGTTAATTTCAAATAAATATCTTTTAGTTTTAATGCTGAATTAAGACTGGAGCCACTTACGTCAACAGGGATTATATATGACTCTTTAGTAACTTCATCTGGTAATCCATGCCCTGCATAATAAAAGTAAATAAAAGCTTTACCTTCTGTATTTTTTGTTATAAGATTCAATTTTGTTATACCCTGATTTATTTGACCAGATGTTCCGTCCAATATAAATATTATATTTTTTTCAGGAATACCAAGGGTTTTAATAGCATATTCTTTAAATGCACTTGCATCATTTCTTGCAAAGTCAACATTAACCTCACTTTTTAAATCTTTTTGATGACTGTATAATCTTCATTCCCGATTATTATTGCAAAATGCTTATCATTGATTAATGAATTTACAGGAATGTTATTATCAATATCAGAAATAGGTTTATAAATGTATTTTTGTTGTTCCGTATTTACATATATTATTTGTTTTACTGTATCAGTTTTCACTGTATTCGTGCTTATCTTATTGTAACCTTCAGTTATCGGCTCATTAATATCTTCTTCAATTGAAATAAGTTTATTATCTTCAATAGCTAAATATTCAGCTTCACCATTGTCCTGATTATTTAAAAGTTCAATACCTCTTGTTCCTGTAGCATTAATTTTTAAATAATAAGCTTTACCATGTTTTATATTTATAGTAATGGGTATATTCCACCTATTAAGTGTTTCTGTTGGTTGAAAAGCTTTTATCTTTAATTTACCTTCACTATAAACTTTATATTTTAATTTTGTGTTATTTTTTAATTTACATATCTGATAATCATTAAACGTTATTTGTACATCTACCGCAGATAATATAAATTTTTTTGGTCTATAAATATAGATGGTTGCATATTTTTGTTCTTGAGAATAAATATTATTGAAAATCCCAGTTAAAAGTGCCAGCAATAAGTATGATTTTAATAATATTTTTCATAACCATATAATTTTATAATTATTTTACTATTTCATCATGTATCGTCCTGAAAATGGTTGACAGTTTTTTGTGGTTAATAATTAATAAAAACTGACATTAAAATTTACAATTTATTTTTGT
>MEOG01000006.1 GCA_001769125.1 Bacteroidetes bacterium GWF2_35_48
AATTACATCGAAATATGCAACCTTTTTTTAAGTATTTATTAACATTATGTTGTTAATAATCAGAATATTACGAAGTCCGAAACGTTAGTTAATAACAACTTGAATCCTACAACTTTTATATTTAATCTCCCCATTTAAACCTTCCACTAATTTTAGCGAATAACAAAAATAAATCCATTTTGAAAACTTGCATGCCACATATCGCCGCTTCGATTCACAAATCATGTATAGCGCAACATACTTTAACAGATTTTTTGTATTGAAATTCAATAAAATGTATCTGAATGATTTGTGCCAGATTATTTAAAATCTTACATTTCAAAGTTCGCTTAAAATTTATGGCTTATATTTTGTTGTATTTTATGGCAAAATAAATACATTTGCAATAAAATTAATTTGTAAAAATATGAAAAAATTATTTGGCATTATTGTTGTTTTGCTGATTTTTGTGAATTTTTCTTATTCACAAGATGCAAACTCATTCCTTGAAAGCGGAAAGAACAAATTCAAAAACAGGGATTACAAAGGCGCTGTTGAAGATTTCACGAAAGCGATAGAATTAGATCCCAATGACATGAATTTTTATTTACAACGCGGTTATGCTTATGGTTTGATTGATAATTATGAAAGTGCGATTACTGATTACACAACAATTATTAAAAAAGAACCCAAGCATACTTTTGCTTATATTAGTCGTGGCGCTGCATACAATAAGTTGAAAAAATATGAAAAAGCTTTAAATGACTTGAGCAAAGCAATTGAATTAGACCCATCTAATACTGAAGCCTACAATAACAGAGGCTGGGCGAAAAAATTTATGGGCGATAAAAAAGGTGCTTGCAAAGATTGGAAGGAATCCAAGAAAAAAGGCAATGATGAAGCCAAAATTATCATGAAAAATAATGGTTGTTAATTTTTTACGGAAATGAAAAAAAGTGTTGCTTTAGCCAGTTTATTGTTATTTGCTGTTATCGTTTTTACAGCTTTTCACTCAAAGGATAAACACCCTACAGACATGAGGGATTGCCTTGAAAAAGTAAAATCGAATTGGGGTGAAAAATGTCTTGGTTGTGAAAGTAATTACAAAGATTCTTATAAACTGACACTGGTAAATATATGTGAAGAAACGCTTGATATTAAAGTTGCGGTTCAGAATACAAATATAACCTGGCGTATTTTTGATAAAGAAAGCCTTGCTCCCGGTGATACTTTTTTTGCATATTCCTGCGAAGGAACAGGGAGATTCCTGAAATGGGTGAAAAAAGCAGGTGATAAAACTATTTCGTTTCCTTCCAATCCAGAGATATATAAACTATATCCGAAATAAAAAAAGCCGCGAAGCGGCTTTTTTTATTTTCAATAAATCGCAAACCTGTGAGGAGCAGGCGCACTAGCCTACCCTTAAAACTTCACAGGATTGAACTAATAAAATCATTGCTAATCAAATTAAACCAGTGAGGAGCACTCCCACTTGCCAACCTGCGAAACCTCACAGGATTGGGTTAATAAAAAACGGGGTGGAAATATAGTTTATTACTACTAAATTCAATCGTAGGAAAAGGAAATTTCAATACATTGATAATTTTGAATGCTGTGCTTAAAGCTTTGTTTTTTACTTTAATCCGGGTTAAATCAATATCAAGGGAGAGGTAATATTGCCTTTTTCGCTCTACCAAAAGATTCAAATTCTGAATTTCATCATTAGAATGCCCTGCTAACATTCCATCTGCTCCATAGCCAATAGCAATATTGAGCCAGGTAGGAAATTTGTTCAGATTCAAGATTGATTTTAAATTTGCAGATAGCCAAAAAGTTTGTGCATTATAATCTTTTATTAATTTTTCAGGGAAATTGTTACCAAGGGCAGAAGGTCTGTATCCGGCAAGTCCGCTGTTGGAATACGAGTATTTTAAATTTATTTTTTGCTCTTTCCAGAAGTATTGTTGCAATGTAAAAAGACCTGTGCCGGCAATATTGGCGGATAGGTCATACCATGAAGCGCCCCATTCTTTCGAGAAACCGTCGAATATTTCTATGGATGAAATAAAAAAAACAGATTGAATTCCACTTATTGCAATTGCTTTGTTTTCTTCCATTCCTGCTTGTTTAAACAATAAATATCCAAAATTAGCAGTATGATAAGATGTAAATGAATGAGCTACCTTATCAACCTGAAGCCATTCTTTGCTGTCATCAAAAAAATGAAAAGACGATTTTGGATAATTTTTATACCAGGCTTCATTTAAGGAAATCATTGTACCGGTATAAATTATAGCTTCTGAAGTGAAAATTAGAGAAAGCGCTTTTTTATTTAAGGGTTTATTTAAAATTGAATCTGCCGGCTGGCAATATGATAAAGCAGAAGAAACTGCAAACAATAACAAAAAGGAAATAATCCTGAACACGATTGGCTGATTAAAAGTTAAACCCTATTCGTATAACCGGGTTGGAATAAGGCGAATACGTTAATTCGTTTAAATTCCATAAAAAACTGAGGTTGATAAAAGCCCTGCGTCCTATTTGTTGTTTTAAGCCTATCCCAACTAGGTAGCTATCAATATAAAACCGATCTTTTCTCGGATATTTATGTAAACGATCGAATACCCTTGTTTCAAGGCTAAGTACTTCAATTTCACCATGAAGAAAAACGGAACTTCCATTGCTGCGGACAGGAAATACTTTACTCAGATCATCTATTACAATAAAAGATGAAAATACTCTTCCGCCGTAAATATCTGTTTGAAAATTGTATAAGGGGCGTGTATCTTTATAAAATTGGTAAGAACCCCCTAAACCGGCTGACCAGCGATTTGTGATATAATATCCAACTGTTGGGGAAATATCTAACTGGATTATTGTTCCGGCTGAGCCGCCGATGCTGCCTCCCCAAAAAACTCTGTCCCAAAAAGTTTCTCTTTCTTTATATTGACAATATGATGAATTAAAGAAGCTTACAAGGGATAATAGAACTAATACTTTAAATACAAGTTGTTTCATGTTTCATGTTTCAAGTTACAAGTTACAAGTTACAAGTTTCAAGTTTCAAGTTTCAGGTTTCAGGTTGCAAGTTGCATAATAACCGTGGGTTGAGCGAAGTCGAAACCCAGATTGCAGGTTGCAGGTTGATTACTACGAAAAACAAATAGATACAATTACCTCGCAACATACCTTTACCCGCAAAATATCATAATTCCTACAAAAAAATAAGCAGACCTATAAGCCGGGTTCTGTATTCATCAGCAGGCTCGCCAATTGATGAATTTCTATCATTTATCTTGGCATAATATCACTAATATGCTCCTGCAATCTACCCCCCGGCTTGGACGGGCCGCCCTTTTGCGCCGGTATATTTGATTTTACAACCCATTGGGTGTACGGCTACTGATGTTACCACCAATACCGGTGGGCTCTTACTCCACCTTTTCACCCTTGTGTCGCCAAAGACGGCACGGTTATTTTCTGTTACACTTACCATATCTTTTCAGATATCTTCCCGTTAGGAAGAATGGTGCCCTGTGTTGCCCGGACTTTCCTTTCCGCATTAATACGGAACGATAGAACGGTCTGCAATGCAAATATATACATTTTTAGTAAAAAAATGAATTAAGAATTAGGAATTACGAATTACGAACCAGCCTGCATGTTTTTGGCCTGTCTGAGAAAGGCAGGCTGGTAGGTTTAGAATTAGGAATTGGTTCAGGATTAAAAACCAAATACATAACTGATTATATTCGCTCCCATTTTAAGCGCTTTGGTACGGGTTTCATCAGAATCTTTATGAACAGCCTGATCTTCCCAACCATCCCCGAGGTCTGTTTCATAGGTATAATAACAGACTAAACGACCTTCATAAAAAATTCCGAAACCTTGTGGCGATTTTGCATCGTGTTCGTGTATTTTAGGTAAGCCATTTGGAAAATCGTATTTTTGACGATAAATTGGGTGATTTGCAGGTAATTCGACAAAAACAGCTTCCGGAAAAACTTTTTTCATCTCACGGCGAACAAATTCATCCATTCCATAATTATCGTCAATGTGCAAAAAGCCTCCGGAAATTAAATAATTGCGTAGATTTTCTCTATCATTATCCGAAAAGATAACATTTCCATGCCCTGTCATGTGGATAAAAGGTAAATTGAAAATGTCTTTGTTTCCCACTTCAATTTCTACTGCTTCCGGGGCTATATTAGTTCCAAGATTGGTGTTGCAGAATTTAATGAGATTTTTCAGAGAGGTAGGATTTGCATACCAGTCTCCCCCACCGCTGTATTTTAGCAACCCAAATTTTACACTTGTATTTTGCGCTAAAACAGTAGCGATAACAAGAGAAAACAAGAAAATAATCAGTATTCGCTTATGTCTAATCAAACTATTCATTTAATAATGATATTGTGTGACAGGCTATTATGCCGGCAGTTTCTGTTCTTAAACGAAAAGAGCCCAGGTTTATTTCATGATAGCCTTTTTGCCTCGCTAAAATAATTTCTTTTTCCGAAAAATCACCTTCAGGTCCTATCAGAGTTGTAGTATTTTTTAGGGAGACATTCATTGATTTTATATTTTCTTTCAACCCATTTTCACAATGGGCAATCATATTTACAAGTGTATCGTTTTGTTCAAGAAAATCTTTATAAGGTATTAATTTATTTAATTTAGGAAAATATGCTTTTTTACTTTGCTTTATTGCTGCAATAATAATCTTTTCCATTCTTTCATTATTAACATTCTTTCTTTCAGAATGTTCGCATAATATTGGTGTAATTTCATCAATTCCGATTTCAGTTGTTTTTTCAAGAAACCATTCAAATCTGTCAATATTTTTTGTGGGAGCAATTGCAATATGAATGAAATAGTTTCTTTTACCGAAGTTTTCAATGATGCCTGTAATTTCAAAGAAGGATTTTTTGGGATTGCTTTCTGATAAAACAGCTTCAAACAAAGTACCCTTACCATTAACAATTTGAATAGGATCATTTTTTTTCAGGCGCAAAACCTTTGAACAATGATACGAATCTTCAGCAGAAAGGAAATTTGAATCAGTAGAAATATCCGGTTGAAAAAAGAGTGTCATTATTTTGTACAAATACCTGGTTTTCCGTCAGGATCAGCTTCAAGCCCAAACCAAACCATTGCAAATCCTTTATATATCCCGATGCCGATTGCCTGCCATTTTTTATTTTCCCATTTCCCTTCGTTGATAATTACCGCATTATGACCAGAGCTGTTTTTCCAACCTTTCAGCGCACCCTCCGGATTTGAAACGTACCCATCGCGGCCTCCATGAGCAATTTCAAAGCCATCTCCCTGATAATTGGTTAATTGTCTTGGTTTTTCCCACATACAGGTTGCATTTTTATGAGTAGAAGGATAGCAGCAATATTCCCATATTCCCTTACCATTATCCGACCAACTGTGCATGTTGCATCCTACCTTGGGTTTGTTGTTTTCAACATCCTTCGCATGCAAGCGGGCAACATAGGTAAGACTCTTTGATAGAGGAATTTCGGGTAAGCCTTTTTCTTTTCGATACTCCATAATCAGCTTATAGAGCTTCATTTCTTCGAGAGAAATGCAAACAGTTATATTTTTTTTAGATTTGTCTTGTGCTGAAGTTTGAAAAATACAAAAACATGACACAAGTGTAAGCATGATCAAATTTTTCTTCATAAAAAAATTAATGAGTGGCTTTGAATAAAGAGTCAACAAATTCAGTTTTATTAAAAACCTGAAGGTCTTCAAGTTTTTCGCCGATTCCGATATATTTAACAGGAATTTTAAACTGGTCAGAAATACCTATGACAACACCTCCTTTAGCTGTACCGTCTAATTTAGTAAGAGCTAAAGCAGTAACCTCTGTCGCTAATGTAAACTGTTTCGCCTGCTCAAATGCATTTTGACCCGTAGAACCATCTAGAATTAACAAGACTTCGTGGGGTGCATCGGGAATAACTTTTTGCATAACCTTTTTAATTTTAGTGAGTTCATTCATTAAATTAATTTTGTTATGCAATCTTCCGGCAGTGTCAATAATAACAAGGTCGGCATTATTTTTTTTCGCGGAGGTAAGTGTGTCGAAAGCAACAGAAGCGGGGTCTGAACCCATTTGCTGTTTAATAAGCGTAACATCAACCCGTTGCGCCCAGATACTTAGTTGATCAACAGCCGCAGCTCTGAAAGTGTCTGCAGCACCAAGGTACACTTTTTTTCCAGCATTTTTGAAATGATATGCCAATTTTCCGATGGTAGTAGTTTTACCTACGCCATTTACACCAACAACCATAATCACATACGGGTTATCCATTTGTGGGATATGGAAATCTTCAAAACTTTCTGTATTATTTTCTTCAAGAAGAGAAGCGATTTCTTCTTTTAAGATGCGGTGGAGGGCGTCGGTTCCGATATATTTATCTTTAGCAACGCGTGTTTCTATTCGGGTAATGATTTTAAGGGTAGTTTCAACACCTACGTCAGAGGAAATGAGGATTTCTTCAAGATTGTCGAGTACTTCGTCATCAACCTTGGATTTCCCGATTATCGCCTTAGAAATTTTCTGAAAAACACTCTCTTTGGTCTTTTCAAGACCTTTATCAAGGGTTTCTTTTTTTTCTTTGGAAAATATTTTACTAAAGAATCCCATTTGTCTGTTATAAGAAAGTCAGCAATTTATAAATAAAATAGAAACAAAAAAAGCTTTTTCTAAAAAAGAAAAAGCCTTTTCAGTGCATTGATAATAACTTATGATTTTTTTTCAAAAAATTCTTTAGCCAATTCATTAGTTATGATATTCTCTTTGAATTCATAAGCTCCAGTTTTTGAAGACTTTACCATTTTAATTACTTTAACGTAATCTTTGCCAGAGCTTTCTTTTTTCAAGGTAGCAACAACTTTCTTTGCCATAGTTCAAATTTATTTAATTTCTTTATGAACAGTTACTTTTTTAAGGACAGAGTTGTATTTTTTCAACTCCATACGTTCTGTTGTATTTTTTTTGTTTTTTGTTGTAATGTATCTTGACATTCCAGGCATACCGCTTGTTTTATGTTCTGTACATTCAAGGATAACCTGTATCCTGTTGCCTTTACTTTTCTTAGCCATTATGTTATCCTCCCGTTATTAAAATTTAGAAATATAACCTTTTTCTTTTGCATCTTTTAAAGCTTTTTCAATACCATTTTTTGTAATAGTACGAATACCAGATGCTGATACTTTCAGGGTAATCCAACGATTTTCTTTTTCAAGAAAAAACTTTTTTGTAAATAAATTTGGATTAAAGACCCTTTTTGTTTTTCTGTTCGAGTGAGAAACGTGGTTTCCTCCCATCGCCGTCTTTCCTGTTATCTGACAAATTTGTGACATAAACCGTTTTATTTTTTTAGGGTTGCAAAGTAAGTGAAATTTATTTAGTTAATCAAATATTTTCAAGAAAAAATTATTAACTTTTCATTGTTAGTAAAAGGACAAAATACGAATTTTATTAAGTTACTGATAAAGAACAGTATAATGCAATTATATTTTTATAACATTTTTTGTAACTAATCAGTTTTACCGAAATTCAAATTTAGCAATAAGATTTAATCCACTCAAAATATTTTGACCATTTTTAATAATTGTGTCAATAA
>MEOG01000007.1 GCA_001769125.1 Bacteroidetes bacterium GWF2_35_48
GATGTTGATTCGGACGGGGTAAAAGATCTTATTGTAGGTTCACGAAATGATGACGATGGAGGGACAGACCGTGGCGCTGCCTGGATTTTATACATGAACATGAATGGAACAGTAAAAAGTTACGAGAAAATCAGCAGCACTCAAAGTGGTTTTACAGGGCAACTTAATGATTACGATTATTTCGGGACAGGAGTTGCTTGTTTGGGAGATAAAGATAATGATGGGAATATAGACTTGTTTATTTCGGCTTATGGTACCGATGATGGCAATGAAAATAGTGGCGCTGCATGGATAATGAATTGGGGGCTTCCAGTTTTGACAACAAAATTAATTGATGCTGATTGTGGAGCAACAAATGTTGCTTTAAATCAGACTTTAACTGCAAATCCAATTACAGGAGCTACGCAATATGAATTTTTAGTAACCAATACTTCAACAAATCTTTCTGCAAGTGTTATAAAACCATTTAATCATTTCCAGTTATTTGAAATACCAGAGATTGGATATAATACGACTTATTCTATTAATGTTAGAGTTTATATTAATACACAAGTAGAAAGTTACGGTGATAGTTGTTTTATAACGACTTCTGATATTCCTCCGGTTTATTATAATGGAATGGTATTTGTAAAAACAAAAAATAATTATCCTTATGCAATACAAGAATATGACCCATTTATAAATACTTTTTTTTATTCAACTATCTCAAATTTTGATTCAATTGTTAATGTTTGTGGTATTTTTAAAATTGAAAAACTATTCAAATCCACAGATTCAAAATTTTCTGCTCTTCAAAATATCTATAAAATTTACTTTAATGAAAATTATCCTGCCGACAGTTTAAATTTAATGTTAAATCAAAGCATTCAATTAGATTATACTGAAAGGGTTCCTATTTACAGAAGTTGTGTTGTCCCAACAGACGATCCTGCTTATGTTCAAAATCAACAACCATATTTAAGTATTATCAATGCACAATCTGCATGGGATGCTGTTATTGATGGAGGTTATACATTTGACAATAATATAAAAATTGCAATAGTTGATAATGGTGTTAATATTAATCATGAAGATTTAACTATTTGGAATAATTCAAATGAAATTCCAGATAACGATCAAGATGATGACAATAATGGCTTTATTGATGATAGTCATGGGTGGGATGTAGCCGACCACGACAATGATCCATTAGTACCATATTTAAGTGAGTGGTTTCATGGCACTCATGTTGCAGGCATAGCTGGCGCAACTACAAATAACCAAACTGGCATCGCTTCTATTAGCAGGGGAATTAAAATTATACCTGTTAAATGCAGAAAAGATAATAGTACAAACGGCGATTTGCTAAATGTTGAGCAAGGTGTTTTTTATGCAATAAAATCTGGTGCAGATGTAATAAATATGTCATTCGGCGCTTATGCAAATTCAACCTCATTAGAGCAATTAATTTCTAATGCGATAACAAATAATCCAAATTTGATTTTTGTTGCATCAGCAGGTAATTTGAATACTCAAACTCCTCACTTTCCTTCTGATTATCCAGGAGTTATCAGTGTCGGGGCAACAAATAACGATGATTCTAAAGCTGACGATTCTAACTATGGCAGTGAAATTGACCTTATGGCACCGGGGGTTGAAATATTAAGCTGTTGGAATGAACCGAATAATGACTCTTATAATACACTTAGCGGTACATCTATGTCTGCGCCGATGGTTTCAGGTTTATGTGCACTAATGCTTTCCGTTTGTCCGGAATGCACAGCAACTCAAATTGAAAATTGTATGAAAATGTCTGCTGTTGATATTGACGACGGTACGCTTTATGAAAATTTAATGGGTGCAGGTAGAATTAATTCGTTTGATGCAATTAATTGTCTGCTAGGAACATTAGAGGCTTACCCAGATTTTTTTACAGAATATGAATATAACTGTACCGGAATGGACGTACAATTTCAATACGAAGGAACCGGAACAACGCCTACAACATGGGCATGGACTTTTACAGATGGTGATCCAAGCACTTCTAATCTTCAAAATCCAATTGTTACATTTAGCACGGCCGGCTCCCATCTGGTTACTTTAACAGTATCTAATAATAATGGTTCAAATTATATAACTCATACGGTTAATATTATCGAACCATCTATCAATGTCAGCCAGTCTGTACAAGAAATGTGTAATGGAAATAATGGTTTTATAACAGTAGAATTCATTAATGGAAATCCACCATTTAATTTTACTTATACAGATTATAATAGCATTCCTCATGCAATATCCGGTATTACTCAAAATCCATATACTTTTATTGTTAATCCACCCGATAATGCACCTTCTTCTATATATACTATTACTTCTTTTTCCAGCTTTCCTTCCTGCACGGTTTTGTCAAGTGAAAATGTAACTTTTTCAACAGCTCCCTGCGAGTGTACACCAAATTATAATAATAACTGGTACTTTGGTAATAATGCACAATTGCAGTTTAATCCTATTTTGCAATCCGGTTTTGCTTCTCCAATGATAGCCCCAGCAAGTTGTGCTTCTATTTCCGATGCTGGTGGGAGTTTTCTTTTTGCATCTAATGGCGAGAGTATATTTTTTAGCAATGGTAGTACAATAAACGGCTTAAATGGAAACAGTCTATCTTCACAGGGTGTAATTATATTACCAAAACCATTAACAGAAAATATATATTATATTTTCACAGTTGATAATATTGAGACCGGATACAGTTTATTATACCATGAGGTAGATTTAACAAATGCAAATAGTCCTATTGTAAATTTAAACAATCCAATTTCACTTCCAGAAAATGTTACACATAAAATTACATGGACTTGGGATAATAATGGTTATGATTATTGGATAATTGTTAATAACCGAAACAATTTTTATTCAATACCAGTTACAAGCAACGGAATAGGGAACTATGTGGTTTCTTCTATTACAAATCAATATCCGCTTGGTTTAAATAATAATGGCTGCATGAAGGTTTCAGATAACGGTTCTTATTTGGCAGCAACTTACACCTCTTCTCCAGACAATTCGCTGTCATTGTTTCTTTTTAATAATCAAAATGGGAACATTAATTTTTTAACAGGTACTTTCGTTCATGTTCCGTCTGGAATTGATTTTACAACTGATAATAAATATATAATAACGAATGAACTGTCGGATCATTTATATATTTATGAAATTTCGCAGAATAATACACTTATTCAACATAACCAGTCACCATTATTATGCACAGGAACAGATATGGGCAGCCTTCAACGTCATCCTTTTGATAATTTGACTTTTATTATTACCGAGAAAATCAATAATGTATTGAGTTGTCTTAATTATAATGAAACAGATCAATCTTTTTTGTTTACACCAGTATACATAACTGGTTTTTCTGGGGCTCAGGTTCTAAATGGATTACCACAATTTATTCCGGTTAAACCTGTTACATTATCGCTTGTTTCCACACAAGACGACTGTAATAATAATTGTTTAGGTTCAGTTGTTGTTGCTATTTCAGGTGGTAGCTCTCCTTATACTGTTCAGATAGGTAATCAGTCAATTTCAGCATCTGAATTAACAACATTAAATAATCTTTGTGCAGGTAATCACACAATTGTCGTTTCAGATAATTCCGGTTGCACAGCAACATTAAATATTATCATTAATAGTTTTGATTTTACAGCCTTGCAAATTGAAACAACGAATACCTGTATAGATTTAAGTCAGGGTTCAATAAATATCACTATGTCTGGCGGTGTGCCTCCATATTCATATAACTGGGTTGGTTCAGGTTTTAGTTCAAATGTCGAAGATCCTACGGGCTTATCCGCAGGTACTTATTATTGTACTATCACCGATGCTCATGGTTGCTCATCTCCCATATCTGTAATCATTGATGAATTTCCGTTACCATCTATTTCTATAAATTATACCGGATCAGACATACTTTGCAATGGTGGTTCTTTATTATTAAATGCTGTTCCCGGCACAGGTTTGTTTTATCAATGGCAATTAAATGGTGCTAATATACCTGGTGCAACTTCCTCAACTCTTACTGTTTCTCAGGCGGGGAATTATAGTGTCGCTGTTGTTGATATAAATGGTTGTTCAAATACTTCTACCGTTGTTCCTGTTTATGCCCCCCTGTCTTACACATTTTCAATTTTACAAAATTGTATTTTTGTAAATGAAATAATAAATTTCAATGCTCCATCTAACAGCTATATTACTTCGTATCACTGGGATTTTGGCGATGGCACAACTTCAACTCAACAGAATCCTTCTCATTCTTTCCCTGCAGAAGGTTATTATATGGTAACGCTTACAATAATTGATGTTTGCGGTTCTCAAACAGTACCACAACTTGTTTATATACTTCCCAACGAATGTTCTTGTAATGGTTCTTCTGCTCCCTTTACTAATTACACTATACATGAAGGCGACCCGCTTACTTCAATTTCATCTGATTTAACCTTGCCCGTTAATCAAATAATTGAAAGTACTATAAATGTTGAATCCGGCGGTATTCTTGCTATTCAATCAGGCAATACAAGATTTGGACCCATGGGCAGAATTGTTGTTAAAAAAGGTGGTGTAGTCATAATTTCACCTGGCGCTGTTTTAACTTCACTTGACCCGTCTTGTCCATGTATGTGGCAGGGTATTGAAGTTTGGGGAACTACAGGACAACCGTCAACAAATATCACACAACATGGATATTTAATAATTGCAGGAGACCCAACAAATAATGTCTATATTAACAATGCCCACATCGGAGTTTTGCTGGGCGCAAGAGACTATTGTGTTTTTACAGGCGCGCCGCATTGCAGCGGACCTTTTAATCTTTCATTAAGCGGTGGCGTTATCAGGGCAAATGATGCTACGTTTTTTTCTAATGGCATAGGCATTAAATTTATTTTAAAAGATGAGTCAGAATCCTCAACTAATTCAATTAAAAATTGCAGATTTAACAGCACTGCCCTGATAGATAATAATTATTCAACTTGTAAAAACAGTTTAGCCAATCCTTATGCTTATCCAAATATTCACAATCCCTACAACGGCTTTGCTAATAATACCTGTAGAAGTACGATAGGTATCTGGCAAAATATGGTTGATGGTGTAACATTTGAAAACAATCAATTTGTCAATATTGAAATTGGTATGGATGCCTTTGATGCAAAATTCAATGTGTCAGGAGGTGCTTTTAGTAAACTACGCTATGGGATACGAATAAATAATACTATTTCTGGTATTGACAATAGCCATACATTTAACAACTTAATAAACTTCGACCAGTTCCGTCAGGAACCTCCTGCCTGCCCATTATTGTATAAAAATGTTGCTGCTGCTATTCAAATTAATGCAGGTATTGGTGATGTTATTGATAATAATAATTTCGGAACTGTTTTCTCTCAAATGCTATTAAATCATACAGGGATTCAACTTTTGAATTCTTCAAATTTTAAAATCACTAATAATGCTTTCCAAAAATTTAGAACAGGTATTTTAACATATAATTCTGCTTCTAATGGTGGGCTGATAGGCCCAAATATTTCTGGTTTTGGGAATATTTTTACACAATGTCAAAAAGGTATTGTTACCACAGGGAATAATTCTCATCTCACTTTAAGATGTAATAATTCTGATAACCTACAAAGTGATTTTATTACTAACTGGGAAAACAATGGTATGCTTGCCAACCAAGGTAGCATACCACTTTTGCCTTTTGGTTATTCTACTAACAATGACAGGTGGCTTGCTGGCAATGAATTTTCTCCTGAATTAGATGCTGTTAAACGTTTATTGTCTTCAAATTCTCAATATAACTATTTCAGGCATAGTACTGATGTTTTGGGGAATGCATTAAAAGTTACACCCAATGTTTCGGGTTCTCCAATTCAGCTACATCCTACAAACATTCAGAAAACTTTTACTTCATGTTTGCCTATTATTATATGGGGTAATTCTCATCCTCCAGGCAAAAGTATTGAAAGCGACGACCCTGAAGATATGCTCGCTATTCTTGATAATGAATTAAACTATCTCCGGCAACAGTATCAACAGATTGCTTCAAACATTGACCATGGAAAAACTGCACAACATATTATAGCCATAAATAGTAATACACCTACAGGTCAGTTAAAAAATTTACTTGTTAATAATTCTCCCTTATCAGACGAAGTAATTACAGTTTTGCTCAATAAGCCCAATGCTTTATCGCCCGGAAATTTTAAATTGGTAATGGAGCGGAATCTTCCGGTATCAGACAATGTGCAACCATTGTTTTTGGCACGTATCAATTCTTTACCATCAGGCATCGCTAACCAGTTACGGAATTTGCAGGTTTCAAATCCCGATTACACAACTTTATCAACCTTACAACGTAATATTTTACAGTACGAGATGCTACGTAATCAGGCACAGTCTTCATTGGTTCAGCAATTAATTGGTAGCGGTTCAAAAGCAGATGCTATTCAACTGCTCGAAGCAGAAAACACTCTTGTAGCAAATCAATTACTGGCAGCCACTTATCTGTCTGATGGAAACTACGCCAATGCCCGAAACAAACTTGCACAATTACCTGTATCCGACCCTGCTGTTGCCGATTTTATTACTTTAACCACCCTAATGATTGAGCTTGGCGAAAACAATAATACACTATTTGACCTTAATGATGTGCAATTACAAGTAGTTTCAAATTTAGCTTCAAAATGCCCGTCTTCAATTGCAACTGCAAATGCACAGGCAATACTGACTTTATTATATAATGCAGAATTTGATTTATGCGAAGATAATGTTGCCCGTTATATGAACCCTGAAACAGTTTCAGATTTTCTTGATATTGAAACCGATGATTGGTACTTAGGTGATAATTATCCCAACCCTTTTAACAACACAACTACAATACCGTATTATATACCTTATGAATCGAAAGGCAGAATTATAATTTCAGATATTAATGGTAAAGAATTACAAAGCTATTCTTTAGCTGAAGGATATAATAATTTACAAATTGAGACAATCAATTTTAGTTCCGGTTTATATTTCTATTCTATCGAGATAAATAATGCAGTTTTCCTGCATAAGAAAATGACCGTAATTAAATAATTTTAGCCTGCTGATTTTTATATCAGCAGGGCATTTATTAAATTGTAAATTATTATGAAAAGTTTATTGATTTTAAATTTTATTTCTTTTTTTTCTTTTTTTTGTAAAGCGCAAGAGTGGCACAGTGTTTATCCATATCTTAATTCTAATGGAGGACCTGTTACTATTTTTTGCCTGCATACTTATAATAATGAATTATTTGTTGGTGGTGGTTTTATTAAAGCAGGTAGTATTCCTACCAAATGTATTGCAAAATGGGACTCTGTTAATTGGTATGCTTTAGGGACAGGTGTTACTTTTGGAGGGGGAGGGGTCAAGTCTATAGCGGTTTATAATAGCCTTGTATATATAGGGGGTGAGTTTAGTGGTATTAATGGAAATTTAACACCTAATTATTTTGCGTCTTGGAATGGTAGTGAACTAGATTCCGTAAGTACAAATGGCGAGGTAAATGGTCAGGTTTATTCCTTAAAGGTTTTTAATAACAAATTATTTATTGGCGGCAGGTTTCCAAGTGTAGGTGGTATTATATGCGGCAATATTGCGCAATGGGATGGTTCTACTATAGCAGATGTAGGTGGTGGTGTGAGTGGCGGAATAATGTATGTTAAAGCAATGGCAGTTTACAATAATGAACTATATGTTGGTGGTAATTTTTATTCTGCAGGTGGTCTGCCTGCTTATTATATTGCCCGTTGGGATGGGGTTCAATGGCGCGATGTGGGAGGTGGAGTGAATGCTCAAATTTATACAATGATTGTTGACACTATTGAAAATGCGTTATATATAGGCGGTTCTTTTTTTAATGTAGGTGGGGGTACAATAAATGCCAGAGCAATTGCTAAATGGAATGGCAATACATGGTCTAATATAGGTACTGGTTTTAACTTTGAAGTTTTCGCTTTAGGAATGTATAGAGGTAAATTATTCGCTGGTGGGTATTATACAACATCTGGGGATTCTTTGCAGCATTTTAATCATATAGCAGTTTGGGATGGTATAAAATGGGATTCTCTTTCAAATGGGGTTAATGGAAATGTCTTTGCATTCGAGGTTTACAAAGACGAACTTTATATAGGTGGTGATTTTACTTTAGCTGGTGGCGATTCAGCTTATGGTCTGGCAAAATGGTATATTCACCCGGATTCTGTTAATGTAACCACAGAACTACAAGCCTCTACAAAAGAACAACAATTAAAAATTTATCCCAATCCGACAAATGGAAATATTACTGTAGAATTCACTTTACCGGAAAAGCAAAAAGCCTTACTGAAAATATACAACTCCAAAGGAGAGCTTTTCAGAAAATTTATTGTTGCTGAAAATGAAAATCAGAAAAATATTGATACATCAAAATGGGCAAAGGGTGTGTATTATTGTGTGCTGGAGCAGAAGGATAAAAGGTTTTCTCAGGTTAAATTTATTGTTGAATAAAACAAGAAAGTATGAAATCTTTTAGTGTTCTCTCAATATTGTTTTATCTGCTTCTATCCTTTAAAGCCACTACTACTACTTATGCCCAATGGAACGATGCCGATGTAATAATACCACAAATTCCTGTTCCGCAGCCAGAATTTAATTTACCCTGCGGTATTACAGGCTCTCCGTCAAACATTATAAACAGCACCATAAACAACCCTGCTTACACTTACATCTGGACTTTCAGCGATGGTTCTGTTGAGTATTCTGATGGCTCAAGTCCTGATATTTCTCACACTTTTGAAAGTTACGGGTACTATTGTGTTGACTTGGTAGTAAACACAGGTTGCGCAACAGCAGAAAACTCAAAAACTATCTTCATTGTTCCAGTCGCCTGCGCCTGCAACAATGTTGCCAATTACCATTATCCCGACAATTCATTTGTCAACACCGAAACATGGAACAGTCTGGAAACAAAGATAGAAGGCGATTTATATATAACCCAATATCAAACCCTCACTCTTGAGAACTGCACACTCCGTTTTGGACCCAAGGGCAGAATTATAGTAATGGAAGGAGCGCATTTAATCATTAATAATTCCCTGTTATCAACTCTTTCAAACTGCCCCGGCTATTTATGGCAGGGCATTGAAGTATGGGGCAATGCGGCGCAATCGCCTTTAGGCGCCCTGCAGGGCGAGGTTCAGATTGACAACAATTCTATAATTGAAAATGCGCATATTGCAGTATTGCTCGGCGCAAGAAATATGGATAAAATTTGCGATAATTCTCAAATAACATTTAATTTGTTGAAAAGCGGCGGTAAAATAAAAGCAGGCGCAAATACAACCACGCAATACAGTACAGTATTCCGCCACAATGGAATTGGAGTAAAAGTTTTACCAAAGAGCCTTGTATCTGTTTCTTCGGGTTACAAAATAGAAAAGTGTAATTTTGAGGGAAGCGCTTCTTTGCCCGACCCACTGTATGTGTTTAGTGATGTTTACACATGTTATCCCACAAATGCTAACCCTTTTGTTTCGGCAAGTTCAGGGGGAAAATCATATATTGGTGTTTACATTGAAAACCTGAAAAATATTGGTGGTATCAGCATTAAAGATAATATATTCACGAATATGGCTTATGGTATTGAATCTGCTAATGCAAGGTTCGATATTCAAAAATGTTCATTTACTGATTTAGAAATGGGTATTCTTATACATAATTACACATCTGCCGTAAATGTATTCCACAAAATTTACAACCAGTGCTTTTTCGACAGGTTGCAGTATGGTATTTATATTAATGGCGGAAAAAACGATATGATTCAGGATTGTAATTTTGGTGGACAATATTCTTTACAGTCTAAAAATAACTGTGGTATTTTGGCTCATTCTTCTTCAGGTTTTAATATATTTGATAACAATTTTGAAAATTTCAAAATTGGTGTCCGTGTGATGAAAAGCGGTTCTACAGGCGGTATCATTAAAAATAGTATCAGTAATGAAGGTAATATTTTTAAATATTGCAGAAAAAGCATTGAAACCATATCAGACAATTCTGCGCTGAAAATAAAGTGTAATACACACACAAATTCAACTAATTCTAATACTTATTTCAGAAACTGGACAAATGCCGGAACTCTTGCATGGCAGGGTGAAGCGCCTGGCAACGATGTTACCAAGCCGGCAGGTAATACTTTTACACCATATAATTACCAACAAATTTATTCAAATACTTTTTATAAATACTTCTGTCATAAAAATCCCTGGTCTGTAAAACCTGTACCGCTTGGCAATGTTAATGTTGACGATCAAAATAATTTGTGGTTTACCAGCACCACAGCTTGCCCTGTTGATAATACAACACCATCAATTATTGTGTTGGAAACACAGTTTAATCAGTTAAATACGTCTAATTCTGTACTCAGGCTGCGATTCGATAGTGTGGTAAATATTCTTGACAAAGGCCAGACTGCATTATTAATAAGCATGATTCAGGGCAATACAAACGAAGGACAGTTGAAAAATAAACTCCTTACAAATTCACCTTTGTCAGATAATGTGTTGTCTGAATTGATAAGCAGCAATAAACTTGCTCCGGGTAATTTCAAAAACGTAATGGGTAAAAACCTGCCTGTAACAAAAACAGTTGAACCTGAATTCCTTGATAAAATAACACAATTGCCTCCCGGTATTGCAGATCAGTTGATTAAGCTTCATGGAAACAATCCGGGCGTGGTTACGCTTGCATCTATTCAAAGGGAATTAGACAGAAACAATATCATACAAAAAGAAATCATGTCTGAACTTACGAGAATATACATTGACAGCGGACAAACCGATAAAGCCATTCAATTGTTGGAGACACAATCTGATGCAGGATCAAAGCAAACGCTTATTGCTTCGCTCATTGCAGAAAACAGGCTTGCAGAGGCTTCAACCCTGTTAAGCAATTTTATTCCTGCTGATGCCGACGAGGCAGATTGGCTTATTGTAAACAATATCCTGTTATCATTAGAAACACAGGGCAAAACCATTTATGACCTGAATAGCGCTCAAGTGCTGCAACTCCGTGATATTGCAACAACATGCCCCGCAGGGCTTGCAGCCATGAATGCACAATCAATTTTACGAATTGTCTTTAATGATAAATTCATTCCCTGCCCTGACGATACTCTGAGTACTGCGAGGTATAGCAATAATCCTGAAAATATTCCCGATTTTTCTATTGTTGATGAAGAAAATATTTTTCTGGGAGATAATTATCCGAACCCCTTTAATCGCAAAACTGTAATTCCGTATTATCTGCCAGAGGGTATGTCTGCTGTTATGCAAATAAAAGATGTTCACGGCAGAATGCTTTCTGAATTCTCTTTGAAAACCGGCAAAAATCTTTTAGAAATTAATACTGAAGATTGGGCAGCGGGGGTTTATTATTACAGCCTAATATCAAATGGTGAAGTTATCGAAAATAAAAAAATGATGTTAGTAAAATAAAAAAAGATGAAAAATTTATTTGTTTTCTTACTTGCCTTAACTTCATATTTTAGTTATTCCCAGGTGTGGAAATCTTTTGGGGCAGATAGTTTATATATACCCGGTAATCCCACTTCTTATATAAATATATTTAAAGTGATTAATTCAAAATTATATGCTACTGGAGCCTTTATGAAATCGGGTGATACCACTTTATGGGGTTTTGGTAATTGGGATAGCACAAAATGGAGCGCAGTAGGCTTCACTAAATCTTATGGTGGTGGTGGCTTTTGTATAGAACTATTTCAAAATAAAATATATTACGGTGGCGGCTTCATTAATTTAAGCGATAATGATATTATTGATTATTTAGGTTGTTGGAATGACACAACCTGGCAGCCTGTTGGTAGCATCGGTTCACCAAATGGTTCTGTTCGGGCAATATCATTTAAAGACAAGTTATATATAGGTGGTGGTTTTGGCTATATTGGTTCAACTTATTTTAATGGAATTGCAGCCTGGGATGGTTCGCAGTGGCACCATGTTGAAAATTTTGACGGTGCTGTATCTGCATTCGCTATTTTTAATAATGAACTTTATGCGGGAGGATTTTTCACATCGGTTTCAGGCACGCCTGCCTATTTTATTGCTCGTTACGATGGTGCTCAATGGCATGATGTAGGCGGTGGGCTCGATGGCTATGTGAAATCACTCAAGGTTGATACAGTTGAAAATGTATTGTATGTTGGCGGCGCTTTTTTTAATACAGGAGATAACACGCACGTCCGTTTCATCGCCAAATGGGATGGTTCTCACTGGTATGATGTTGGTGGCGGTTTCAATCAGGATGTTGAGACAATAGAAATTTACAGGGGTCAGCTTTATGCAGGTGGTTATTTTGACACAGCCGGAACACAGCGCATTCCTTATCTCGCAAAATTTAATGGCAATAACTGGGAACAGGTGGGGAGCGGAATAGGCAATGCTGTTTTTGCAATGGCTGAATATAAAGACGAATTATATGTTGGCGGACAATTCAAACATGCCGGAGGCCTTGCTTCTTCGTGTATTGCCAAATGGTATATTCACCCGGATTCTGTTAATGTAACCACAGAACTACAAGCCTCTACAAAAGAACAACAAATAAAAATTTATCCCAATCCGACAAATGGAAATATTACAATAGAATTTACTTTACCGGAAAAGCAAAAAGCCTTATTGAAAATATACAACTCCAAAGGAGAGCTTTTCAGAAAATTTATTGTTGCTGAAAATGAAAATCAGAAAAATATTGATACTTCAAAATGGGCAAAGGGTGTGTATTATTGTGTGGTGGAGCAGAAGGGGAAAAGGTTTTCTCAGGTTAAATTTATTGTTGAATAAAACAAGAAAGTATGAAACGATTATTAGTATTGTAAAAATATGCCATCACAATTACAGGCACATTTGGCTTTTCACACAAAGCCGACAGCACATACACCAAAGCCAAAAGAGCCTGTAAACTCAACATTTTCAAAAATTTTTCTTCTACGCTTTTAAAGAGAGAAAATGAAATTAAAATATTGTGATAATAATACACATGGCTACAACACTGTGCGTAGCACAATTTTTTTTAACATGATAACGCTAGCCCTACGGGCATGCGCGATAGGTCTAAGGTAAAAAAAACTGTGCCAGCGCATATACCGTTGTTTAAATTTTCAATTATTTTTTAGTATAACACTCTGTACTATTAGTTCAGTATTTGTAAATCCTTAAAATATTATCAATTTTACTCAATTTTAATTTCCAATTATGCCCAATAAAATAACCCTCAAAGGAGCCAGAGAAAACAATCTCAAAAATATTGATATTGAATTTCCTTTAAATAAATTTATTGTTGTTACCGGTGTTTCCGGTTCCGGAAAATCTTCGCTTGTATTTGGTACATTGCATCAGGAGGCGCAAAAGCGTTATCTTGAAAATTTGAATTCTTATGCACGACAGTACATGAGTCGCTTACACACTGCTGATTTTGATGCTGTGGAATTTTTACATCCAACAATCGCTCTTGAGCAAAAAACAAAAGTTTCTCACGCGTGGTCTACTGTTGGAACGCTTACAGGGTTATATGATTTACTCCGATTGCTTTTTGCCCGTTTCGGCAAAGCTGAAAAACCCTCAAATGTAAAAATTAATCGCAGCCTCTTTTCTTTTGTTTCTCCCGAAGGGGCTTGCCCTGTGTGCAGGGGTCTTGGCTTTGAAGAAAAAGTTGATGCCGATATGTTGATTGGAGATCCCTCAAAATCTATTCGTGAGGGCGCATTTTTAATTACAAATGATAAAGGCTACCTCATGTATTCGCAGGTTACTCCCGATGTGCTGAATCAGGTTTGTAATGCGCATGGTTTTTCTATTGATATCCCCTGGAAAGACATGACGGATGAGCAAAAAAAAACAATTTTATTTGGAACAGAAATCATTAAAATTCCCTACGGAAAACATACCCTTGAATCGCGTTTAACATGGACTGGAATAACTGCGCGCCCAAGGGAAGAAGGTTTTTATAAAGGCATTATTCCCGTAATGGAACAAATATTAAAACGAGATAGAAATCCGAATATTTTAAAATATACTTCTTCTAAGAGATGCAGCTCCTGTGGCGGTAAACGGTTAAATCCCGATGCCCTGAATGTTTTGTTTGAATGTAAAACCATTCACGATTTTAATGAGATGAATATCCTGAATATTCATTATGTTTTTTCTTCATTACAAAGGAATGATGCTGCATTGAAAATAATTGTAGAGAATATTGTTCATCAATCAGCCCAGCTTAATGAACTGGGGCTTGGATACCTGACTTTGTCGCGACCTTCTGCAACACTTACAGGCGGAGAAACACAACGTATCCGTCTTTGCTCTCAGATTGCAGGTGGTATGTGGGGCGTGCTTTATTTGCTCGATGAACCTACTGTAGGACTGCATCCTTATGATAATAAAAAAATGCTTGATTTGTTATTTCGTTTGCGTGACAATGGTAATACAGTTATAGCCGTAGAGCACGATATAGAGACGATGAAACATGCCGATTACCTTATAGATATTGGTCCGGATGCAGGTCGTAACGGTGGAGAAATTACGTATATCAAAGAAAAAAATAATGTGATTTTTGATTCCGGAAACAGCCGTACAAAGCAATATCTCGATAAAAATTATCTTTCATTTTTTCAGAGCAAAAAGCGTGTTGTTGATAATTATCTTCGATTATCAGGAGCAAAAAAAAATAATTTAAAAAACATAAATATTGCCATCCAATGTGCCTGCATAAATGTAGTTACAGGTGTTTCCGGCGCGGGAAAGTCTTCTCTGGTTCATGGAATATTTGTACCAAATTTAAAAAAAATAAAAGAAGGAAAAACGAATAATTTAAGCGATGTTGATTCTATTTCAGGCTGCGAATTTATTCATAAAATAATTGAAGTTGACCAAAAACCTATTGGAAAAAATTCAAGATCCAATCCTGCTACTTATACTGGTATATTTGATGTTATCCGTGATATTTTTGCAGCGTTGCCTGAATCTAAAAAAAGAAAGTGGAGCAAGAGTCGTTTTAGTTTTAATGTGAAAGGCGGTCGGTGTGAAGCCTGTGAAGGAGCAGGCGCTCTCGAAGTAGGTATGCAATTTCTCGGCGCATCGGAAGTTGTATGTGAGAATTGTAACGGCAAAAGATATAATGAGGAAACACTCGAAATAATTTATAAAGAAAAAAATATTGCTGATATTTTAGCCTTAGAAATCAGTGATGCTGTTAATTTTTTTTCTGATCAGCCGCGTTTGTTTCATTTATTATCGTGGCTTGATAAATTAGGACTTGGATATTTGAAATTAGGACAAAGCTCATCAACGCTTTCGGGAGGAGAGGCGCAGCGTATCAAGCTTGCAACAGAATTGAGTGCGCGGTCTTCTGAGAAAATTTTATATGTTCTCGATGAACCAACAACAGGGCTTCATGTTGAAGATATCAAACGGCTTATGAATGCTTTGCACTCACTTGCAGATGAAGGGCACACGCTGGTAATAATAGAACACAGCCCGGAAATTATTTTATCTGCGGATCATGTTATTGATCTTGGTCCCGATAGTGGCGATGAAGGCGGACAGCTGGTTTTTGAAGGGAGTGTGGAGGATTTGATTTTATGCAAGCGTTCCAAAACCGGAATATTTTTAAAGAATTTAATTGATAATGATTTCAGCAATTTTGAGAATTTTTCTGAAAAGGATAAAGCAGATGCGCCCATACGTTGTATGAAAATTTCTACAAACAATTTAAAAAATATTGATGTGGATATTCCTGTAAACAAAATAACATGTGTAACAGGAATAAGCGGCAGTGGTAAATCTTCTTTTGCATTTGATACCTTGTATGCAGAAAGTAAATTCAGGTATCTTGAAAATTATTCGACTTTTGTGCGGACGCGTATCGGCGGAGGAAAGAGAGGAAATTTTGAAAGTATTCACGGTTTAATGCCTGGGCTTGCTTTAAGTCAGCGTGTGTTTCAGACAAATTTAAGAGCCACTGTTGCCAGTCTTTCCGGTATTTATGATTTGGTAAGAATTTTATTTTCAAGATTTGGGTTAAGAGCATGTCCTGTTTGCGGAAGCATTGTCTTTGCTGATGGATATTGTTCTGCATGTAATTATTACACGCATGAACTTTTAACATCAAGCATGTTTTCTCCCAATCATGCCGCAGGAGCTTGTTCTGTGTGTGAAGGAACAGGTGTTGTTAAATCCTGCGATGAAAATAAGTTAATCACGCATCCTGAAAAATCATTATTAAAAGGTGCGCTTGACGGAACAAAAACAGGCGCTTTTTATGGAGAAATTTTCGGACAATATACTGCAACGTTAAAAGCTGTGGGCGCAAAGTATCAAATTGATTTTTCAATCCCTTTTAATTTGTTTGATGAAAATGCAAGGAATATTGCCTTGATTGGAACAGGGGACGAAATTTTTAATGTTGAATGGAGCTACAAGAGAAAGGAGCGGGAAGGGCTTTATAAAATGGATGCGCCCTGGAAGGGATTTTTAAATTATGTGAACGAAGAGTATGAACGAAAAAAATTAAGCGGCAGATCTGATGAGCTGGAGGAGCTGATGAAAGACGAAGTCTGTCCTGCTTGTAATGGCGCAATGCTTTCTGAAAAATCAAGAGATGTAAAATGGAATACTATTCCTATTATAGATTTTTTCAATAAGTCAATAGCCGCTCTGCAAGATTATTTGTCAAGATATCAGCCAATAAATCAAGCTGAAAAAAATCTAGTTTCAGAAATTAAAGAACTATTGAAATCTCTCATGAATGCTGGCGTTTCTTATTTAAGTCTTTCAAGAAAAATACAGTCTTTGTCTTCTGGTGAATTACAGCGTGTACGATTGGCTTCTTTAATTGGAAAAGGATTAAGCGGAATGCTGTATGTACTCGATGAACCATCTGCCGGTCTGCATCCTGATGAGGTTGAGAGCGTGCATGAAATTATTCAGAAACTCAAAGACAAAGGAAACACCGTGTTGATGGTTGAACATAACAAAGAACTGATTTCAAAAGCAGATTTTATTTTGGATTTCGGATTAGGTGCAGGTCTGAATGGAGGGAATATCATTGCATCGGGTTCTGTCAGCGATATTACAAATAATTCTATTTCATTAACAGGTAAATATCTTTTAAATGATATTCCATTACTACGTGATAAACAAAATTCATTTTTTTCTTTCATCGAAATAAAAAATGCAAGGGCAAACAATCTGAAAAAATTTGATATTCAGTTTCCGACAGGTGCTTTTTCTGTTATCAGGGGCGTCTCAGGAAGCGGAAAAAGCAGTTTGCTGAAAAATGTATTATATGAGTCGCTTATTTCGGAAAAACCTGTTAATTGTGATTATATAAAGGCGGATGTGGGTTCTGAACATGTTATTTTTACAGACATTCAACATACTTATTTTTCTTCAAATTCAACGCTTGCTTCTTTTCTTGGATTGATGGAAGTAATAAAAAGGGAATATGCATTGCAGCCTGAATCTAAAAAAAGAAAATACAAAAAAGATCATTTTTCATTTTACTCAAAAGCGGGTCAATGCCCTAAATGTGAAGGGAAGGGACATATCGAAACATCGCTTGATTTTTTAGGAGTTTCTTCTTCTGTTTGTGAGTCTTGTAATGGTTTGCGGTATAAAGAAGAAATTCTGGAAATTAAGGCAAACGGTCTTTCTGTGGCAGAGGTTTTGAATTTATCTTTTTCAGAAATGAAAGAAAAATTTTCAAATTCAGAAATTGCCCGTTTTTGTGAAGTGATGCGCGATGCGGGTCTGGAATATTTGAATCCGCTGCAAAGTCCTGCCTCTCTATCAGGAGGGGAAAAACAGCGACTGTTACTTGCTTCTGCATTGCTGAATCGCTCACCGAAAGCAATGATTTTTTTAATGGACGAACCCTATACAGGTCTTCATCCTTATGATGTTGAAAAATTACTCCTTCTGATAGATTTTCTCATTCAAAATAAAAACACAGTAATTGTTGCCGGAAATCATCCTGCTTTTATAAAAAATGCAGACTTCCTAATAGAACTCGGTCCAATTGGTGGAGCGGAAGGGGGTAAATTGATGGGATGTGGAAAAAATCAGAACGACTGACCTCTAACACAAAATCAATAGATGGCAAAGATTTATTTAGCGAGAGGTCAGTCGTTCTGATTATATGAAATTATGCATTCAGTTTTACCAACTGTACCACGAACCGGCAACATAATACTGCACCTGATTTGCATCAGTGTTATAAAGCAATAAACCTTCGGCAGGGGTTGGAATTGCATCGCGCAGGATATCTGTTAAGCGGGGAATTAGAAAGCCCTGATTACCTGTTGGTTTAATTTCCAATTTAGCAGACGCATCCACTGTTCCGCTTTGTCCTATTAAAACACCTGCGGCTGTTCCTGCTCCAAGGTTAGGCGCTGTTGTAGCTCCGGCAGTTGTTGCTGTCCATGCGCCATTATAATAATTAATAAGATTTGTGGTGGTATTGTAAACCAGCATACCTATTTCAGTACCCCCTGCAGCAATAGCATCTCTATTTGCAGTAGTGAGTCGGGGAAGTAGCAATCCTTTATTATTAGCATTCACGTGGAGCAATGCAGAGTTATCGGGATCATCAAGACCAATCCCAACGCCCTGATCAGTACCGCTACCTCCGGGATTCGATGCTACAGTAACAAGCGTTCTTGCAATTTTTACCCAGTTAGTGCCATTAAAATAGTTAAAGTACCCGTCGGTTCTGCAATATATCAGCAAGCCTGTTGCAGGAGAAGGCAGGGAACTCATTTGGCTGGTTGATAAATTGGGAATCAGTATGCCCTTGGTTGTGGATTGAACATCTAGAGCTGATTTAGCATTAGGTGTAGCGAGAGGGTCTGTCTCGTGGATTACAGTTTGTGCCACTAAAATTGAGCTAAAAAGCATCAGGAACGATAAGATTCTGAATCTCATCTTTAGTTCCGATATATTTATTATTGATTTCATAATTTTAAATATTATTTATTTAACCCATACTAAAACACCACAAACAGAACGATTAACAGCAGGGCAATCTGCATGAGGACTACTGCACCCACTTAAAATAAACCCTTCGCCACCATATTGAAAAATAATCTGATAGCCGGCAGTACCACCGGTCCACGAATCAAATGCAGAACCATAATTAGCTGTACCGGTTTGCATACTTGTATTAGATACTGCATTTGCATAAGATGTATAATAGGTAATAATTGATTGGGTATTATTTGCAGCAACAGAATTAAAAACTCTGTTTTGTATGAAATAGATTGAACTTGTCTGGCATGCTTTTAATTTATCAACCCGTAATATCGAAGTAGCATAGTTTGTAGCTCCCCCTCTTAACAGGTTAATCTGCACATCGCTTAATTTTTTAAATGTAAGGTCTGTTGGCAGTATGGGAACCGCACCACTGGCTGCTGCAACTCTGTTATTTGTAAACTTAGGTCCGGTATTTTCTACCAAAGTCCAACCACCACCATCAGATGTCATGTCGCAATAACACTGGAAAGCTCCACCACCGTCGGGGTTTATATAATAAGTCCCATCCACACCGGCTGCAGAAGCATTGTTTTCTACAATTTCTCTGCACGAAAGACCAGGTTTTGTAACAATAGTTCCATATTCCGGGTCGTGTGGGGTGAAAGTGTACCAGGCATTATCAACAAAAAATTCAGGTTGGTGCAGTGTTAAATTAAAAATCATAAGCCCTTCAGCTGGAGAAACAATAGCATTTCTATCTGCAGTCGTCATCCTTGGAATAAGAAGCCCCTGTGAGCCGGTAGGTAATATTTCCAATTTAGCAGAAGCGTCTACAGTTGTTCCTCCAATTACAACACCCTCTGCTGTTCCTGCGCCAGCGGCCGCCAATGATTGTTCAGATCTTGTTAATATTATCCAGTCGGAGCCGTCATAATATCTTATATTATTATTGACAGTATTAAAATAAATCATTCCCTCTGTTGCACCTGCAACATCTGCCGCTAATTTTGGGAATAAAACTCCTTTATTATTTGCGTTAACGTGAAGAATCGCAGAATTATCAGGATCAGCAATTCCAACACCAACTCCAACTTCTGTTCCTGCACCCGATGGATTTACAGCAGGATTTAAGACTAATTGGCGATCTAAACGGCACCAGTTATATCCATTGTAATAATTAAAATACCCGACTGTTCTGTTAAAGATCAGCAATCCCGTTGCAGGAGAGGGGAGGTTGTTTCTCTGGGTTTCAGATAAATTTGGAAACAAGACACCTTTGGTCGTAGATTTAATATCCAGAGCCGCATTTAAAGCAGCATCAGAATCATCTTCATTAATTGCAACTTGCGCTATGGACAGAAGTGGTATGCAGAAAAGAATAAAAACGATAAGACTGAATTTTCCAATTTTGACATACCTGCTGACCCAGGTATTTTCGTCTAAGATTGAAATTTTAAAATTTCTCATACTATTTGATTTTTAGATTAACTAATTAATAACAATTTTTTTAATATAATTTTCTTTCCCATTAAACACATTTATAAAATATAAACCTGGGGCTATGGTTAAATTACTAATTTTGATAATACTTTGTTTTTCAGAAATTACAGTTTTAGAAGTATAAACAGTTTCGCCCAGCATATCAGATATTGAGATGACAGCATCAGTATTGGTATCAAAATCTGAACAATTCAGGTAGAATCCGGTTTTTGCATCAGCGGGATTTGGGAACATTGATACAGAAATAGGTGCTTGCGTATCGTCAATATATACACTTACAATATAAGAATAACTTTGTTGTCCGTTATAATCGGTTTGCTTTAACCTGTAATAAGAAACGCCTTTATACGGATTATTGTCAAAGGCAGAATATTTAATCGGCGAACTGCTGTTCCCTGCGCCTTTTACCCGCGTTACTTCTTCAAAATTTATTGCGTTTTTGCTGCGCTCCAAAGTAAAGAAATCATTGTTAATTTCAGCAACTGTTGTCCATTCAGAGAGCACAACATTGTCAAATGTTTTTGCCGTAAATGAGAGTAGTTGAATAGGAAGCGGAACACCCGTAGAGCCAGCAGTTATTTTAATATAGGGCAAATCGTGAGTCAATGAAGTTGCCGTAATTAAAGGAGAAACATTTGTTGTGGACAATGGTTTCCAATATGCAGAGGCTGATGCGGGTTTATACCACTGATAAAGCACCAGAGTCCCGTCAGAATGACCGTTTAATTCAGATGAGTGGTAATTAACATCGAAAGTCCCAAAATGTGTTGTTTTGGCAGTAGGAGTAATTTTATAATACCTGTTAATTCCATAATTGAGGGTGTAATCCCCTGATCCTTGTTGTTTCAGATGCCCGCGTTCTATTGTTGTGGAACCGAAATTTGTGAAAGCATCAATGCTTAAACCTAAACCTGCAATATTGTTATTATTCCCAATATTAATATTTGTTGTGTAAGTAATAGCACCAGTTCCAAGACCTTCAGAAAAAACAGCATTCGTTGCTTTTATTCTGTTAGAAGCAGTCTCTCCGGTAATAAATCCGGTAGTGCCAAGTTCAATATTATAGTTAATAAGGTTAAAGTCTCCATCTGTCATAAGCAATTCATTGCTGACATTTATGTTAGAATTTAATCGTATTCCAACATTTGTATTATTAATAGTTAATTTTTCAAAAGATGTCGTTGCAGTACCTTTTATAGTTTGAAGAGTAGCTCCAAGTAATTCTATCTTTCCCATAGAACCTCCCCCTTTTATAAGGCTTCCATTGGCGTTATTTGTTAAGTCTCCATTCACTCCAAGAGTTCCATCAATACTGATGGTAGAAGTTCCGTTATTCATGACATTTCCTTTTATCCAAACATAGGCATCCTGTTCGATAAGGAATTGAGATGTTCCACTATTTGTAAGTTCTGCAGAAGTACCCACTAATGTAATGTTTTCAATCCCCGTAATTCTTAGTACTGCGTTAAGATTTTTAAGCTGATTCGTTACAATTGGCATAGCAGGATCGCCGGCTCTTCCTACAATGTAGTTACCAAAGGCATTCATTGTGGGATTGGTACGTTTCGCAATAATATAGGATCCGCTAAAACTCTGCGTTCCATCGGTATGTGTTCCGTAGCTTATCCATCCGCTGCCATCGCGTAAATCGGTAATTAATGAATAATCGCTGGCAATACCACCCACGTTGGTTTGACCTGCCGATTGAATCGTAAAATCATAAGAAAGACCCACAGGAGCACCATCAGGGGCAATGTACCAATAACCATAATTCATAAACTGATTAATAGTTTTGGTTCCAACTGCAATTCCCCCCATCGGAGGTATTTGTGCATCATCCTGTATAAAATGAACATCTACATAATTTAGCCCTGAGGTAATAGTATTAATTTTTAGAGTAGCCAGTTCATAATATGCAGATGTACCAATAGGCAGATCGTATGTTCCTACACCCACGTATCTTCTTAAATTGCCAACAATGTATTTTGTCTCTGAATAGTTCGTAATTGCTGCTGTACTGGCATTGTTAACAATCATGTTAAACGCGTCGGTTGTTATTTTTCCGGAAGTCATATTCATGATATTGTCTACTCTTTCATCAACAGATAAACTCACGCCGTTGGCATTATTGATTGTCAGATTCTCGAAATAGCTGCTTACAGTGCCACCTAATATTTGAGCTGCAGTTGTTCCGTTGAAAACAACGGTTCCTTTTGTTGCACCGGCTAAGGCTAAACTTTGGGTCGCATTATTTGTCCAGTTTCCTTCAATGTTTATTGTTCCGTCTATCTGAATGGTAGAGCTGGTAAGGTTATTGATATCGCCCTTTGATGTTAATGTTGCCAGATTTTCAACTTTAATGGTTGCCGAATTTGAATTATTTATTTGTGCTAGAGTTCCTGAAACTGTAGCTGTATTCGCATTTGTCATTCGGATAACAGAACCTTTGTTTCGTATTTCATTTGTAATGGCATAAGTAGGATAAATCGAAGAGTTTGCTTTTCCTATAACATAATGTCCAAAACCGGATAAAGAGGAGCGTTTCGCATACACATTATTTACGGCATAGGTTTGAGTGGAGGAAGAATGAACGCCATTGTCGGCATACAATCCTGTAGAGGGGATTTTTGATATCAGCGCATACATATCGGATGTTCCGCCAAGATCGGTATGTCCGGTTTCTGTGATTCCCAAATTATAATTAACTGCGGTAAAGCCAATGTTACCTGCTATATTCCAGTATCCATAGTTTAAGAAATTTACAATAGCAACTCCCTGAACGGTTAATCCTCCTGGTACGGGATTTTGGTTTCCTGCTGCAAAGGCAACATCAATATAGGTAAGTCCTGTATTACTGTTTATCTGTATATTGGCTAATTCGTATTGCGCCACAGTTCCTACAGGCAAGTCATAAGTAGCGTTTGAAACATATCGCCTCAGGTTGCCAATTATGTATTTGCTCGCATCATAGCTCAATATGGCATTGGTAGCTGTATTGCTTACAATCGCTTTGTTTGCTCCGGTTATTATTTTCCCGGAAGTCATGGTAAGGGTACGACTGATATCCGCATCTAAACTTAATGTCAGACCAAATGAATTGTTCAGTTCCAGATTCTCGAATACAGTAATTGCAGAACCGGCAATGGTTTGGCTTGCTGTAGTACTGACAAAATTAACTGAACCATACGTTGCATCGCCATCCGATAAACTGGCTGTAGCATTATTGGTCCAGGTTCCGGTAATATTAATGATACCATCAATTGTAATGGTAGAACTTGTCAAATTGTTAATGTTACCTGAAGCGTTAAACGTAGCGCCGTTTTCAACGAGGAAGATTCCCGTATTGCTATTGTTAAGCTCTGCAGAACTGCCGGACACACCCCCGAAAGTGGTGCCGGTAATCCTGAATACAGAAGATTTGTTTCTCAATTCGTTTGTAATAGCTGGCAACTGGTACAGCATGCTTGCTCCTTTACCTATAACAAAGTCGCCAAAGCCTGTAAGAGCATAGCGTTGAGCAATAACGTAACTTCCATTAAAACTCTGGGTCGAAATTGAGTGAATCCCTAAATCGGCATAAGTCCCCGGTGTCGGGATTTTAGAAAGTAAAGCATACATATCCGGAGTACCTCCTAAATCAGTATGACCGCCTTCCTGAATGGACAGATTGTAATTAATTGCAGAACCATCTCCGTTTATGTTCCAATATCCATAATCCAGAAAATTAGTAATTGTAACACCGTTTACGGTTAAACCACCGGGTACAGGATTCGGATTAACAGCAGTAAAGTTTACATCAACATAACTTAATCCTGTATTACTATTGATTTGAATGTTTGCCAGTTCATATTGTGTTGCAGTCCCAACGGGTAAATCATAGGTGTTATTTGTTACAAAACGTCTGAGATTCCCATTGATGTATTTTGCATTTCCATAGCCGACAATGGCTACTGCATTTGAATTGCTGACAAGCAATCGGTTTGCTCCTGTATTAATTAAGCCCGAAGTAAATGTAAGCGTCCTCTGAACTTCTGTATTTACATTCAGATTAACACCAAAAGAATTGTTAATTGTAAAATTCTCAAATTGAGTTACTGTAGTTCCATCAATAGTTTGTGTTGCAACTGAAGAATTAAATGTAATTAGACCGTAATCGCCATCTCCGTCTCCAACACTTGCAGTGGCATTGTTTGTCCAGATTCCTGTAATATTGATAGTTCCTTCAACCTTAATGGTGGCACTTGTTAAATTATTTATGTTTCCATTGGCATTAAATACAGCACCTGTTTCGATTTTAAACAAACCTGAATTGCTATTATTTATTTCAGCAGATGTTCCGGAAACACTCCCATTGGTAACATTGGAAACAATATAAACCGAATTTTTATTTCTGAGCTCATTGGTAACAGGAATTTGCTGGTAAAATTGTGAGGCTCCCTTTGCCACAATAAAGTCACCTAATGTGGTAAGATTTGATCTGACAGCAGTTATCGTGCTACCATTAATAACTTGTGTGGATACTGAGTGTGTTCCATTATCTGCCCAGGTTGTTCCGGGAGGAATGTACCTTGAAATGACCGCATATCTGTCTGCCGTAGCACCACCATTGGTATGACCCAGAGAACTTATGGAAACGTTGTAATTAATTGCAGTTGCATCAGATGATAGTGTCCAGTATCCATAATCTAAAAATTCGCTGACTATTACTCCCTGAACGGTAAGTCCCGGAGGAGTAACAGGATTCTGGTTGCCTGCTGTAAAAATAGCATCTATATAAGTCATATCTGTTGCGCTGGTAACCTGAATGTTTGCCAGTTCATAATAAGTGGCAGTACCTACCGGAAAGTCATAAGTGTTGATTCCGACGAATCTTCGGAGGTTTCCAATCACATATTTATTCGCATCATAACCACCAGCAATGGAAGTGGGGGTTGTATTTGAAACTATTAATTTGTTTGCATTGGTTGTAATTTTACCACTTGTAAAAGTTAAAATGTTATCAACCTGCTGATCCCTGCTCAGGGTAATGCCAACTGCATTATTAACCTTCAGGTTTTCAAACAGGGTATTTATATTTCCGCCCAAAGACTGTGAGGCGATTCCGTTAAATTCAATTGTACCATAATCTGTATTATCTCCCAGCGTAAGATTTGCTTCGCCTTCGTTGTTCCAGCTTCCTTTGAGTTGGATAGTCCCATTGGCCTGAATAAAGGAACCTGCGCCATTGTTATTAATATCGCCTTCTGAAATAATAGTTGCATTCACTTCAGAAATTAAATAACCGCTATTATAGTTGTTGATTTTTGCGCTGGGGCCGAAAACTGTAGTATTCGTGCTTCCTGTTGTTTTAAAAACAGAATTTTTTATTCGGATTTCATTTGTCAGCGGAGAATAAGGAGTATAGTCATTTCCACGACCAATAATATAATCTCCGAATGCAGTGATTCCCGCACGTTTAGCACTAACATAAGCACCAACAAAACTCTGGTCTGCCGGATTATTAGCATCTCCATTATCCCCCCAATCGCCTGCGGGAATTCTGGACAATACAGCATAATCTCCTGCAATACCTCCTCCGTTATAATGCCCGCCGGATTGAATTGTCAAATCAAAGTTTGCAGTAGGTGCCCCGGTTTCTGATATATTCCAGTATCCATAATTTAAGAAAGCATCTATCGTTCCAAGTCCACCGCCTGCAACGCTTAACCCAACTGGCGTAACCGGATTTTCATCACTTTCGTTAAAAATAAAATCAAGATAACTTAATCCGGAAGAACTATTAATAACAATGGTTGCCAGTTCATAATAGGATGCGGTACCCAACGGAATATTATAAGTTGTATTGGTCATATTCCATGATACTTTTCCAATCACGTATTTTGCCGTGCTGTAACCTGCAATAGCCACTGCATCATTATTGCTTATAATAAGCTTATTTGCTCCTGTTGTGAGCTTTCCTCCGGTTCCAAAAGTAAAGACCTGATCTACCTGAATATTATTCGTGAGTGTGGCGCCGGCAGCATTATCAAGAGTAACATTTTCAATTTGTGAAATTGCTGTTCCACCTACATTTTGATTCGCTGTTCCGAAAAGATTCAATGTGCCAAACGTACCGTCACCATCAGAAAGACTGGCCATACCGTTGTTAGTAAAATTACCAGATAACTTCAATGTTCCGTCAACTTTAAACTGAGAACCTGCGCCACTGTTTGTTATTGCGCCTGCCACTGCCGAAGTACCTGAACCTAATGTTCCATCAATAGTAATTACTCCATCAGCATTGTTGTTAATGGCAGTGTTTGTTCCTAAAGAATACATAGAAGCTCCTGCGGCAATTTTTATTTTTGCACCGGAATTTTTGAGTTCATTAGTAATGGCAATTTCAGTATAAGTATCGGCATCTGCTTTTCCAATAATAAATTTGCCATAGTCAGCAAGGGCTGAACGTTTTGCATAGATATAGGAAACAGGATTAAATCCTTGAGTCGCTGCTGAGTGGATTCCTAAACTTTCCCATGCCGTACCCGCGGTTTTGTAGGTTAGCACTGAATATATATCAGGAGTACCACCTCCATTTGTATGACCGCCTGATTGAGTTGTAATATTAAACGTTGAACCTGTTGAATTATCTGCTGAAAGATTCCAGTATCCGTAATTCAGGAATTCTGTAACCAGTAAACCTCCAACAACTAAAAGCGGAGGAGGCGTTTGTGCGCCGTCTATAGTAAAGTTAATATCAATATAAGATGAAGCTCCAAGAGTAACGACTTCATAATTTGCCAGCTCGTAATTTGCTACTGTTCCAATGGGTAACGGATATGTTCCGGAAGCAATATATTGCCTGAGATTTCCATTGACATAAGAATTTTCACTGTAGGATGTGATGGATGTATTCGATGTGTTATTAATAATTACCCTGAACGCATCTGTTGAAATATCGCCCAATGTCATTACAAGTTCTTCATTCACTTGTGTATTTATTCCAAGCGTCAGACCTGTTGCATTGTTCATTTTTAATTTTTCAAACTGAGTAACAGTTGTACCAGTAAGATTTTGTCCGGCAGATCCGTTAAACTCTACAGTACCATAAGTACCATCACCATCAGACAATGAAGCTGCCCCATTATTAGTCCATGTAGTTGCAACTTTAACTGAACCATCTATAGCGACAGTAGAGGCTACTCCTTCATTAGTAAAACTTCCGGCAGAAATTAATGTTCCATCCACAGATATAGCACCACTGTTGTAATTATTTATCATTGCAGAGACTCCCAACGATGAAATAGAAGCTGCAGAAGAAACTTTTAATTTTGCTCCAGAGTTTCGCAATTCATTTGTGATAGAGGCTTGAACGTAAGCATCGGCAATTGCCTTCCCAATTATAAAACTTGCGGAAACATCTGAAAGAGCAGAGCGTTTTGCATATACATAGATTCCGTCAAAGCCCTGGGTTCCTGATGAGTGAGAGCCAATGTCCTGCCACGAAGTTCCTGAAACAGGAGGAACGGTTGTACTTGTTACAACAGAATATAAGTCAGGAGTACCACCTCCATTGCTGTGTCCACCGGATTGAACTGTAATATTGTATGTTCCGGAACCGGTACATGTAAGATTCCAATATCCATAATTTAAAAATTCGGTTACTAATTGTCCGCCTACAGTTAAAGCAGGGGGAGGAGTTTGGACTCCATCCATCGTAAAATTAACATCCATGGCTGTAAGGGTACCAACAGATGTAATTTCAATAGTGGCTTGTTCGTAATTCGTAGCATCTCCTAATGGCAGGATGTATGTTCCGGCAACGACTTCTTGAGAAATTGTACCATTTACATATTTTGTTGTTCCATATCCTGAAAACGCAGTACCTGCTGAGTTATGAATAATAATTTTATTAGTACCCGTATTCAATAAGCCCGGGGATGTATTAAATATCAACTGTTCGTCAATCCGCTGGTTGCTTGATAAGTTTACGCCAGCAGTATTGGAAATTATCAAGTTTTCAAATTCGGTAAGTGTTGTGCCTCCCACGGTTTGCGCAGCAGTACCCTCAAATTCAACAGTGCCTTTTGCAGCCGCATCTCCAAGAATTAATGAAGCGGCGCCATTGTTAGTCCAGTTACCATTTAATTTTGCAGTCCCATTAATTTTAATAAACGACCCGCCCCCATCGTTAGAAATGTCGGCTTCAGACGATAATATTCCATCAACACTTATAATACCATTGTTGCTGTTATTTACAGCAGCGCTGTTCCCCAAAGAAGTTACGGTTACTCCAGTAGGAACTTTGAATTTAGCGCCATCAACCCGCAATTCGTTTGTAATAGGGGGTTGTGTATAGGAATCTAAAAGCGATTTCCCAATAATATATTTTCCAAAATCAGTAAGGGCAGAACGTTTTGCGATAATGGCAGAACCGTCAAAACTTTGTGTTCCTGTAGAGTGACTCCCCAGATTTGCCCATCCTGTACCAGTATTAGTAATAACAGAATACAAGTCAGGAGTTCCACCACCGTTTGAATGACCTTCTGAACGTACAATTACATTATAGGTCGCAGAACCGCTTGTTTGTGGCGATAAATTCCAATAGCCATAATCAAGGAATTCACTAATTAGTTGCCCATTAACAGTTAAACCACCGGGAGGTATTTGAGTGTGGTCTTCAGTAAAATGTGCATCAATATAAGACATGCTACTGTTACTTATTTGTTCATAAGTAGCAAGTTCGTAGGTAGTAGCATTACCGCATGGAAGATAATAAGTGCCTGCGTCAATTGTGTATTGTCTGATAGTTCCATTGACAAAACCTGTAGAAGAATAGCCTGTTACAGCATCGTTAATCCCAGCAGTGTTTGTGTTTATAAGTTTATAGCCGGAAGTAGTAAGAATTCCACCCAGAGCAGCAAAAATAAGTTGGCGATCTACTTGCACATCTTGATTTTGATTAACACCAGAAGCATTGTTGATATAAAGTTTTTCAAATTGTGTAACCACAGACCCTCCGATAGTTTGAGCGGCTGTTCCATTAAATTCAACAGTACCGTAAGTTACATCAAGATCCGTAACCGTAACTCCTCCGTCATTAGTCCAATTTTCCTGAAGTTGTATTGTTCCATCTACTTTATAAAATGAAGCAATACCATTGTTATTGACATCCCCATTTGTTACCAGAGTTCCATCTACTGTTGTAATTGCACCGGAATAATTATTAATTTCAGCATCAGTTCCTAGAGCAGAAACAGTAACACTGGTTGGGATTTTAAATTTTGTTCCTTCGTTTCTCAGTTCATTTGTAATAACCGGCTGTACATAGGCATCATCGAGTGTTTTACCTATTATGTACAGACCAAAAATAGACATGCCCGAACGTTTTGCAATTACGTATGCCGGGTCGTATATTTGTGTTGCAGGAGAATGTGTCCCATAATCAGTCCATCCGACACCAAGATTTGAAAGCATTGCATATCTGTCAGCAGTTGGCAATAAGTCTGTGTGTCCTGATTCTCTCAAAGTCAAATCATAAGTGGCAGAGCCTCCGGTATTCGGGCTTATTGTCCAATATCCTTCGTCAAGAAAATTTTCAACTCTGGCTCCATTTGCCGTTAAAAAGGGGTCGGGTGGATTTTGATTGTTTACAGTAAAAAAAACATCTAAGTAAGTTAATCCTATTGCGCTGGAAATATTTATTGTAGCCAGTTCATAGTTGGTTGCAGAACCAACAGGCAGTTCATATTCTCCGGTTGTAACATAACGCCGTAAATTCCCATTAATATATTTTGTATTTGAATCATCATAACCGACAAGAGATGCGGTATTCGTATTATTGATAATAATCCAGTTATTCAATGTACTTAACACACCGGCACTAAAAGACATAACCTCGTCAACGTGCTGATTTACGGTATTAAGTGTAACACCTGCTGTATTATTAATGGTTAGATTTTCAAAATAAGTTGATACAGATCCGTTTATTATTTGAGCAGCAGTTCCGTTAAACTCAATTGTTCCTAATGTAGCCCCGGCATAAGCAACGCTTTGCTCTGCGTTATTTGTCCAGTTTCCTTTAATTTTATAAGTGCCATCAACACTTATTGTTGAAGTGCTATTATTGATTGTGTTTCCTGTAATATTTGCTGTTCCTATAATTTCAATTAGAGCACTGTTACTATTTGTTACATTACCAGTAACATTTAAAGTTCCTGCCGCTTGCGAATATGTACTGGCATCATTAGACAAATCAGTAGTAATACTTACTGTTCCTGCGGTATGCGTAAACGTTCCTGCGGCAGTATTATTTAAATTTCCGGTTACTAAAACGGTACCATCATTCATTAGTACTGTACTGGCAGCGTTATTCAGGTTTCCGCCAACACTTAGGGTTGCACCGGTATTGGTTGTAATCGTTCCACCGGAATTGTTGTTCAGATGTGTTGCTGCTCCAATAACATATAAATTACTTCCGGCAGCCTGTTTGATTTTTACACTTTTATTAAGAAGTTCTGTTGTTACAGCCGGTGGCGTATAAAGGACTGTTGCAGAATGCCCAACCACATACCTTCCAAAAGCAGACAGTGCTGATCTTCTTGCAGTAACAAGAGTAGTTGTGTAATACTGTGTTGTATTTGAATGAATGCCATTACTTAAATAGCCTCCGCCGCCCAGATTGGTAATCAGGGTGTAATTATCTTCTGTTCCACCCAAATCTGCATGCCCCTTAGATTGGCAGGAAATATTGTAAGTACCGGTACCGGCATCGGGAGTAACAGTCCAATAACCATAATTCAGAAAAAAATCAATAGTTTGACCGTTAACAGTTAATCCTCCGGGAACAGGATTTTCATTATTTACTGTAAAATAAACATCTATATAATTAATACCGGCTATTGAAGTAAAATCAATTTTTGCCCATTCGTAATGTGCAGCAGTACCAACAGGCAGATAATACTCTGTTGCATTTACAACATATTGCCGCAGGTTTCCGTTGATGTATCCGGTAATACTGCTGCCCGTAATGTTATTTGTTGCTGTTGAGGTTACAATAACACGGTTAGCTCCAGTATTAATAAGCCCTGTGGTAAAAGTCAATTGATCAGTTACTGTAATATTTGAACTAATTGTAACACCTGTACTAGAATTGTTTATATTCAAAAAAGTAAAACTCTGCCCGTTCTGAATGGTTTGGGCAATACTCCCGTCAAAGCTGACAATGCCAGTTCCCTGTGTGAATGTTCCTCCTGTATTGTTCCAGTTTTTTGCAAGTGTCATATTGAAATTACCAGTATTCCATTCTCCGGATGTCAGTGTAAAATTACCATCAATATTGCTATTTGAAGCTTGATTTGCGCCTTGAATATCATTTAATTCAAGATTTCCATAAGCTCCTGCTCCAGTTAAAGTATGAGCAGCAGAGCCACTATTCAGGTATAACTTGCCAGCGCCGGAGTGAGTACCATTATTTGTAACATTTCCTTTTGCTGTGATTGTGAAACCACCATCTGCAAAAGTATTGTATTGACCAATGTTTAATGTTCCATTAACATTAATGGCAGCAAGAGCTGTTTTTGTAACATTTGCAGTTGCAGATAAGGTTAAGTTTCCATAATTGGGTACACCCGAAATATTTGTTGCAGCATTGGAATTAAATATTATCGTACTTGCTATATCTAAATTAATATTTGCATTTATATACAAAGTTGGAAAAAGTCTTGCTGTTGCAGCAGTTCCTAAAGTAAGAGATGTTCCTGCTGCCATGATGATAGTTTTTCCGGCATTTCCTATTATCTGGAAACCACCGTCTGTCATGCTTCCGGCAAGAATAGCAAAGTTTCCATTGAAAGTTGGAGCAGCATTCATTGCGCCTGTAGCAGTGGTTTGTCCTGCATTATTCCATGTGAAATTGCCAAATGTCTGACCAAAATTTGTTAAATTGGTTATAGTTATTCCGGTAACATTACAATTTGAGGTAGCATTCCATGTGGCAATAGGCAATACTCCTCCATCCCGTGAATGATTGTATGTGCTTCCTGCTGCAAAAATGAGTGAAGCTGCTGTGGATGTGATTACACCGCCATTGTTTGTGATTGTACCATTAACAGTAACAATTTGAGTAGGAGTTGTTGTTGCAGTTCTAAAAGTATTATCACCGGCAGTATTTGCATTGATAATAAGATTCCCTGATATTGTTCCTGTAATTCCACCACTAAAAGCAATTGTAATTTTATCAGCTCCGGTGCTGCTTAACTGAAGCGTAGAACCCACTGGAATATCAAGACTTAATACCGGAGGTGTACCTGCGCCTCCACTTATAGTTAGAGTCTGAGTGCCTGTTGATTCAAGCGAAAGGTTTGTATTATTAGAAATAAGTATTTTACCAATGGTTTGTGTAGGAACATTGGTCGCTGTAGTCGTTGCTCCATTGTCAAAAACAAGAATATCATCCTCGAGCAGTGTTGTTCTGTTTGGTGTCCAGTTAGCAGCATCAGTAAAATCTGCTGTGCCGATTTGATTCCACGTATAAGTATTTGAAGGGATAACCCTTGCAGTAAAATCAGCTCCATTCAGCAAACCGATAGTTTCAGTATGAGATGTTGTTGTAGTCATTACCGGAGCTGCAACATAAGTTGGAAATTGAAACCATTCTACTCCATCCCAGCGATTAATTTTGTAATTTCCTACTGTTCCGTTAACATCTGTAGGAGCTGCTGTGCTGTATGTAAATGAAGCAGTATAGGTGTATGTTCCTGCCTGATCGTCTGAAAACGTCCAGTATCTTGAAATAAAATGCGTTTGAACGCCATTATCAGGGTGTGTCGCATCTGTTATAGTAACTCCTATTTTTCTATTGGATTCAGAATTAGCCGAAAAATTTAATGTAACCCCGCAATAATCCGTGTTATCATCGCCAATGGGAAATGTGAATGCCTGTGCGCCGTTAAAAACCCTTAAAAGCCTTCCTGCTCCATTCTGTACAACCATTTTTGAAGCATTGTAAGGCGCTCCGCCATTAGAAGATGTAGAGTTACAGGTAATATCATTTGCATTAAGGGTTATTTTTCCCGTAGTAAGCGTGAATATTCCATTGATTGTTAAAGGAGCATTTAAATCCAGTCCGTTTGCAGAATTTAATGTAAAATTATTTACAGGGGAATAAAATTCATTGGCAGGTGTTAATAAAGCAGAAGCAGCTGGTCCGTAAGTGAGATTATAGGTTACATTCGTCAGGTCAAAAATAGGGATAATGCCAATATCCCCGTTACTGCGTGTAACAGTTAAAGTACTTGCTGCACCAATTCCCAGAGTTAATGTTGAAGCATTTGATGTACTTAAAGAACCCGCTGTAAGTGTAAGTCCAGTTTGAATAGCCACATTTTTCTGAAGATCTACCCCAGCACTGTTATTAATAGTCAGGTTCAGCAGTCTTCCTGCAACACCGGTTGTGAAGATTCCTGTTCCGGAAATTATCTGGGCAACTGTCCCAATCATATTGATTGCAGAGTTTGCAGTTGTAGATGTTAGTGTTCCGTTGTTTGTAAGATTATTTTTAACAGAAATAATTCGTCCATTAAGATTCAGAAAACTTGCCCCATTTATTAATAACTCCCCGGCAGTAACAGCGGCATCCAATCTTACTCCCGAAGCATTTGTGTTGCTGATGGTTAAATTGTTGATTAAAGAACCAGTATAAGTTCCTGCATTGAAAGCTTGTAATGCAGTGCCATTGAAAATAAGCGTAGATGTAGCACCGTTTGCGGTTAAAGTACCGGCATTTGTATATGTACCGGAGATTGAAAGGGTGTTGTTGTTCAAGTCAAGAGTACTGCCTGCAATAATATTCAGATTCGCAATAACTGTTGCAGCAGCAAGGATTCGAACTCCACTGTTTACCCTGAACGTACTAAAGGTGTTTGCAGAATTTACATTGGCAGTACCCGTAAATACAACCGAACTCGTAGAAGGTGTAAAAGTGGTAACATTCCAGTTACCAGAGCAATTGATTGTAGCAGCTCCGCTTGCGGTAACAGTTGAAGGTAAAAAATCACCGGAGGTAATTGTTCCTGTTGAAATAGTGATTGTCCCAGCACCACTTATCGGAAATGTTGTTGCATTTACTGTTTGTGTGCCAATAATAAGTGTTCCATCAACAACCAAAGCTTTTGCTGTTGCTGCCGCAGCTACTGTAACATTATCTCCCCCCAGAATCGTTATAAGGGCTGCTGTATTTGACGGCACCTGTCCCGGATTGTTTTCTCCAACACCTGAAGCCTGCCATACGCCTCCGCTGCTGTACCGTTCCCACGTACCTGCCGTACCCCAGTTGCCAGTTCCTGCTGAACGAAAATCACCAGTCGATTGAGCAAATAGAGCAACAGGGAAAAAGATAAATAAATATATTAGAAAACGAAATATCATAATAAATCTTAAAGGTACAAATATATGTATAAATATTGTTTTTTGCAATGGGTATTTTTACTGTTTTTTCCCTTTCAATAGGTTTTTTTCTTATTTTTTATGATAGTATCATTTTTTATTTGTCAAGTTATTGATTGCATCCCATAAGGCATCAAATTTATACGTTCCTTTCGTTTAATCCATAATTCATATCTTGCTCTTATGGGTAAAAATACCCATATATATTTTTATATATCATGTTATTTTTTAATTTTGTGCTAAACTCAATAAATTACAAATTATGAAAAACTTTCCTACAAGCCTGATATTATTTCTTTTTTTATTCAGTAATAGTATTATCAGAGCCCAAACCCCACAGTCTTTCCGCTATCAGGCAATAGTCCGTAATGCAAGCGGAAACGTTTTACAAACCCAAAATGTGAGTTTGAAAATATCTTTATTGCAAAGTAGCTCGACTGGAACAGTAGTGTATTCAGAAGAACACACCGCAACAACTAACAGTTTTGGGCTTGTAAATCTTGAGATAGGAAGTGGCACAAATCAAAGTGGCACTATAGCAAGTATAGATTGGGCGCAAGGTCCTTATTATTTAAAAATAGAATTGGATGCTACTGGAGGCAGCACTTATGCTGAAATGGGAACAACACAATTGTTGAGTGTTCCTTATGCGCTTTTTGCTGCTTCGGGAACACCAGGTCCACAAGGGCCGCAGGGCGAAACAGGGACTGCCGGTCAAGATGGTCAGGATGGACAACCCGGTGCAGATGGTATTGGGATTACAAATAGTTATGTTTTGAATGATAGTTTGTATCTGGTTTTATCTAATGCTCAGGTATTAAATGCAGGTCATGTGAGAGGAGTGCAGGGAGTTCAGGGTCTTCAGGGAATTCAGGGAGAACAGGGCTTGCCAGGAACAAATGGGATTGATGGGATTGATGGAGTATCTGTATTGAATACGTATGTAAACAATGACAGTTTATTTATTACACTATCAAATAATACGACAATCAATGCTGGTCATGTAAGAGGTTTGCAGGGCTTGCCAGGTACTAATGCAACCATTCATGCAGGTACTGGAATTTCTATATCTAATGATACTCTTTATAACATAAACCCCGGTAGCGCGATAAATCTAACCGGATCTGGTGCTACAAGTGTTAGTGGAACATATCCTGATATTACGATATCTTCTACTGATAACAATACAGAATATGCAGCCGGAACAGGTTTAACTCTTGCTGGTACTACATTTAACAGTACATGGACTACCAGTAATACAAATATTTTTAATAATAATACAGGTTTTGTCGGGATAGGCACATCGAACCCGCTTTCCTCTCTCCACATTAATGGGTCATTGCGAGTAAATGATGATTCTGAATCGGAAGGTTTTGTTTTAACATCAGATGCTAGTGGTAATGCTTCATGGCAGCCTTCATCTATGACATCATCTTCAGGAATTGCTAATTATATACCCAGATTTATTTCTTCAACAGCATTAGATAATTCATTGTTATATCAGAATGGTACGAAAATTGGCTTAGGAACAACTACTCCAACAAGTAGATTACAAGTTCAGGCAGATCCTTTAGCTCACGATACGGTTCCTCTTTTTGAAATTAAAGATAAAAATGATAAAACAGTTATGGTGGTTTATAACGATAGTATTCATTTTTTCATTAAAGACCCAGGAGGCTCAAAGGCAGAAAACAAAGGAGCTTTTGCTGTCAGTGGAAAAAATTCTACAAAAAATATTACAAACAATTATTTTCATTTGAATACTGAAAATTTATTTTCTGGTAGTGATGCTGGTAAAAAACTTTCTTCTGGGATGAATTACTCTGGGAAACACAATACTTTTATCGGTTACGAAGCAGGATATAACGATACTTCGGGTTATAAAAATTATTTTATCGGGTACAAGGCAGGGCATTCTACAACGAGTGGATACAGTAATATTTTTATTGGTGATAACAGTGGCTATTCAAATAATGTGGGTTACGGAAATATTTTTTTTGGTGACAGCAGTGGATTTTCAAATACAATTGGTCGGCAAAATGTATTCATTGGTTATAAAGCAGGTTTTTCAAATGTAGGATTATCTTTTGCGAGTAGTTGGGGCGCATATAATGTATTTATAGGTTATATGGCGGGTTATTCAAATGTTGTTGGATGGGGAAATGCTGCGAATGGATACAAGGCTCTTTATTCAAATACTGCAAATTTTAATGTTGCCAACGGGTGTGAAGCCCTCTATTCAAATACTTCAGGATATAATAATGTTGCCAATGGCTATTATGCTCTTAATAAAAATACTACTGGTTTTGATAATGTTGCCAATGGATCAGGATCTCTTTCTAATAATACTATCGGAAACTATAATGTCGCAAATGGGAAATATGCGCTTTCTTTTAATACAACAGGTAGCTCAAATGTTGCTACAGGACATGCTGCTCTTATGCAAAATACAATAGGAGGTAATAATCTTGCAATCGGAAATTATGCTTTTTTTGCAGGGGCTGATTATTCAAATTCATCTGCTATTGGCGCAAATACTGTTATGACACAAAGCAACAAAGTTCGTATTGGCGATGTAAATGTTACGGTAATAGAAGGACAGGTTGCTTATACTTTTCCTTCAGATGGAAGATTTAAAAAGAACATTACTGAAGAAGTAAAAGGGCTAGATTTTATAACACTTTTGCGACCTATTGTTTACAATTTTGATACAAAAGCTTTTGATGAATTTCTGATGAAAGATATGCCTGATAGTATAAAGTTTACAAAGCTGTCAAAAAATGATTATTCTGAATCCTATTCAATACGACAGAGTGGTTTTATCGCGCAGGAAGTAGTTGAGGCTGCGAAAAAATCGGGTTATGATTTTAATGGAATTCATAAGCCTGTAAGTGATAAAGACAATTATAGCGTTGCATATTCTTTGTTTACAATTCCATTAGTAAGAGCCGTACAAGAGTTGAATGATATAAACATTGATCTTCAAAAAAAATTAGAATTACAAGAAATAAAAAATGAAGACTTGCAAAGACGAATAGAAGATATTGAAAAGCTGATAATGACTAAATAACTGAACTTTCGCATGAAAAGAACTATTTTTTTTGTAATTTGAAACAATTGTTAACATTAATCCATGCAAAAGATACTTCGACTGTTCATCACTGCGGCGATTTACTCACTTCGGCAAGCTTGTTTAGGCAAGCTCAACACAAAGCAGTGCATCGCAGTGCATCGCTAAACAGGGTTCTAAAATATCATCAAATTTGCAATCGCTCAGCATAACTGAATCTATGCAGCTTTGTTTGCAAACCTGTCAAGTTTCAGTATATATTACGGTGCTCTGCACCTTGGTTTTTCTATAGTCTTTTATATTTTACAAATATTTTGCGGCTCTGCCGCTGCATTCTAAATATAGCAGCAGAGCTGCGACAACATTTGTAGCAGCGATAGCTGCGTTGTTTATAAAGGTGCAGCGCACCGTAATATTATTTTTTTGATTTCAGTCCTAATTTTTCATGAAAATAGAAAAAGCAAAAAATATTTTATTATTTTCTTGAAAATGGCTGTTGATATCATTTTTCAGCGAATTCATTTATGCGATTTTGAGTAAATAATAGTATTGTCGGTAATGTTTTTCAAAAGCGTAATCGCCACTGCGGTGGAGACGATAATGACTGGGCATGGTATTGCGGAATATTTAAAAAAATTATTTAACCTTTATGGGTAAAAACCCCCATATATTTATATTTTTATTTGTCATCTTATTTTTTAATTTTGTGCTATAATAAAAAATTTGAATTATGAAAAATTTACTTGCAAGCTTGATTTTACTACTATTTTTATTCAGTAACAGTATTCTCAACGCACAATCCCCCCAGTCTTTCCGCTATCAGGCAGTAGTGCGCAATGCAAGCGGTAATGTTCTGCAAACGCAAAATGTGAGTTTGAAAATCTCCTTGTTGCAAAGTAGTTCAACAGGAACAGTTGTATATTCAGAAGAACATACTGCAACCACGAATACTTTCGGGTTGGTAAATCTTGAGATAGGAAATGGAGTGAACCAGACTGGTTCTTTTACTACGGTAGACTGGTCGAATGGACCGTATTATATAAAGATAGAGTTGGATGCAACAGGAGGTAGCATTTTTACAGAAATGGGCACAACTCAATTATTAAGTGTTCCGTATGCGCTTTATGCAGCATCAGGTACTCCCGGACCGCAAGGACCGCAGGGAGAACAAGGTCTGGCAGGACAGAACGGACAAGATGGTCAATCCGGCGCAGATGGAATCGGTATCACGAGCAGTTATGTTCAGAATGACAGCTTGTATCTTGTTTTGTCCAATGCTCAGGTTTTGAATGCAGGTCATGTCAGAGGCGCACAGGGTATTCAAGGACTTCAAGGAGTACAGGGATTACAAGGCGATCAGGGCGAACAAGGCTTACCCGGTACAAATGGAACAGATGGAGCAAATGGGATTAATGGGATTGATGGGATATCTGTTTCAAATACGTATGTAAACAACGATAGTCTATACATAACTTTCTCAGATAACACAACTATTAATGCGGGTCATGTAAGAGGGGCGCAAGGAGTTCAAGGAATTCAGGGTGAAATAGGAAATACAGGACCAATGGGACCAATAGGGCCTCAGGGTGCTGCAGGTACAGGTTTGACAAATCGTGGTACGTGGATAACAGGTACAGAGTACAATCCGAGCGATTATGTTTTTGATCAATCTACAGACAATCCATTGGTTAATTCTATGTGGATATGCCAGACAACTTCTCCATTCACATCCAGTACAAACCCGTATCTTGATGCTACAAATTGGATCGAATTCCAGGCACCTGCAGGTCAGGATGGCTTATCAATAGTATGGTTGGGTTCATTCACAGAAGCTCCCCTTTCTCCAAATACAAATGAGGCGTATTATAATTCAACTGAAAAAAAATCATATATCTGGAATGGTACAAGCTGGGAAATTTTATCACAGGATGGAGCAGATGGAATTCAGGGTTCACAGGGGATACAAGGTTTGCAGGGGATTCAGGGAGAACAGGGACTTCAGGGAGAACAAGGAGTTGCCGGAACTAATGGAACAAATGGAACGAATGGGGCAAATGGGGTATCTGTAATATGGCTCGGATCATTAGCCACTGCACCTGCATCTCCCGTATTAAATCAAGGATATTATAACACTACCGATAAGAAATCATATATTTATAATGGCACAGGATGGCAAATTATTACTCAGGACGGACTTGACGGAGCACAAGGGATACAGGGCATCCAGGGATTACCCGGAACAAATGGTTTGTCTTTAGTATGGCTGGGTTCCCTTTCTTCTGCCCCTCCCACTCCTTCTGAAGATCAGGCATATTACAACACTACCAATCACATATCCTACATTTTTGACGGTGAGATGTGGAACATCATGGCTATTGACGGTGTTCAGGGGCCTGCGGGGCAAAATGGTATTTCTGTTACATGGTTGGGTTCATTCCTTACTGTACCTGCTACTCCATCAGAAAATGATGCATATTACAATATCACAGAAAAAAAATCTTTTATTTTCGATGGCAATACCTGGCAAGTATTTTCTCAGGATGGAGCAGATGGTGCGCAAGGACCACAGGGGATTCAAGGTATCCAGGGAGGCCAGGGAATTCAGGGTTCAGCAGGAGTTGATGGAATCTCAATATCATGGCTGGGCACATTTGCATCAGTGCCGACAAGTGCATCTTTAAATCAGGCATACTATAACAGCACAGACAAGACATCGTTTATCTATGATGGCAATACTTGGCAGATAATGACTCAGGATGGTGCAACAGGTGCAACAGGAGCCACAGGATTACAAGGTCCGGCAGGAAATAATGGCGCCACCGTTTTAAATGGAACAACAGATCCTACAGACACAGATGGAGCAGATAGTGATTATTATATTAACACAACTACTCATTTTATTTTTGGTCCAAAAATAGATGGATACTGGGAAGCAGGAACTTCACTTATAGGTCCCCAGGGAATAGCAGGAACAAATGGAACAAATGGTTATTCAGTTTTGAACGGGACAGGAAATCCTACATCACAAGGTGTTAATGGTGATTTTTATATCAATACGGCTACAAACATGATTTTTGGTCCAAAAACAGGAGGAGTATGGGGTACAGGCATTTCACTTGTAGGTACACAGGGGATTCAGGGTCCACAGGGTCCTGCCGGCACAGGATTAACCAATCGCGGTAACTGGGTAACAGGAACTACGTATGATCCCAGTGATTACGTGTTCGACCGTTCCTCAATTGATCCTTTTATTAATTCAATGTGGATATCTCAAAACGCTGGTTCTTTTGTTTCCAACACGCAACCTTATCTTGATGCAGTAAACTGGATAGAATTTCAGGCGCCACAAGGTGAGCAGGGTACAGCAGGTATTAATGGTCTTGATGGTAAAACAGTTCTTAATGGAACAGTAGACCCTACAACGGAAGGATTAAATGGTGATTTTTATATTAACACAGCAACCAATATGCTTTTTGGTCCTAAAACAGGCGGGGTCTGGGGTACAGGAATTTCATTAGTTGGACCTGCGGGGACTTATACGCAAGGTACTGGAATCACGTTAAGTTCTGGAATTATTAGTGCAAATTTTGGCACTACATTAGGAACAGTAGCGCAGGGAAATCACACGCATTCACAGTTACATAATCAGTCGCACGCTATTACATCTGCTTCTGATCATACTGCAAATAACTGGAAATTGTTTTATTCAAATGGCAGCGGACAAGTGTCAGAGCTTTCATTGGGCGTATCGGGTCAGGTTCTTTCTTCTGCTGGAGCAACGTCTGTTCCAACATGGATTAGTCCTACAACAGGGTCTGTAACGAGTGTAGCCTTATCAATGCCTTCAATATTTACGGTTACAGGCTCCCCGGTTACTTCTACAGGCACTTTGGCTGCTACATTAGCATCGCAGGCAGCCAATACTGTTTTTGCAGCACCGAATGGTACAGCAGGAACTCCTTCATTCAGAATACTGGCAGCAGAAGATATTCCGACTCACAATAACACATGGAGTACCATTACTTTTACTCCTACTACAATTTCTGGTTATGGAATAACAGATGCGGTATCAACGAGTCGTTCACTTACAATAAGCGGAACAGCAAACCAAATTTCTCTTTCTGCCGGTGCACAAACCCTTGCTGCAGACAGAACATGGACAGTAAGTCTTGCAAATAACCCAATTTTACCGGGTACAGCATCTTTAACCTTCACTAAAGGAACTACAGCGCAAAGACCAGGAACAGCCTCAAATGGCATGACCCGATATAATTCAGAAACAAATAAATTTGAATTTTATGAAAATGGAATGTGGGTAAACTTTGTAAATAACACAAGTGGGATTACAGGAACTGGTCTTGAAAATTACATTCCAAAATTTGATGCTACTTTATCCTTAGATACGTCTTTAATGTATCAGAATGGAAAAAAGATTGGAGTGGGAACCACAACTCCTTCTGGACGATTTCAAATACAACAGGATGCAGCAGCAGCAGACATAGAGCCGATTTTTGAAATTAAAGACAAACTAGGGCATTCAGTAATGATTGTATATAAAGACAGTGTTCATTTTTGGGTAAAAGATGAAAATGGATCCAAAGCTGAAAATAAGGGAGCTTTTGCTGTGAGTGGAAAAAATTCTACAAAATCTTTTACAAGCAATTATTTTAACCTTAATTCTGAAAATTTATTATCAGGAAAAGATGCCGGATTCAGGTTGTCCTCTCCTGTGAATTATTCCGGTACCAGCAATACATTTCTTGGTTATGAATCTGGTTACAATGATACTTCCGGATATAAAAATACATTTTTAGGTTACAGATCAGGCTATTCAAATACTTCGGGTTATAGCAATATTTTTATTGGAGACAGCGCAGGTTATACTAATTCTGATGGTTATAAAAATGTGGCAATTGGAAATCAAAGTGGAAAATCGAATGTTAGTGGAGATTTTAATGTTTTTCTTGGCTATAATTCAGGTGCAAGTAATACTGCAAACAATAATGTTTTTTTAGGATACGAAAGTGGTAAAAGCAATACAAGCGGAACAAATAATGTGTTCATCGGAAACAGTACAGGTTTTTCAAATATTAATGGAAATGCAAATGTTTTTCTGGGATTAAATGCTGGCTACTTAAGTACAACGGGTGATTACAACGTATTCCTTGGTTATTGGGCAGGTTATTCAAATACTGCAAGCCGCAATTCCTTCATAGGTTATGAGGCGGGAAAAGTCAATTCCACAGGCGGTAACAATATTTTTATGGGCTATCAGGCTGGATTAGATAATACAAGCGGTGCTAGCAATATTTTTATTGGGAATCGTGCTGGTTACAATAATGTAGATGGACCCAATAACGTATTTCTGGGATATTACGCAGGTTATAATAATATATCAGGTGCCAGCAATGTATTTCTTGGTTATTACGCAGGTTATACAAATATTGCCAGTTACAATGTATTTTTAGGTTACTATGCAGGAAGGAATAATTCGTCAGGTACTAATAATGCATTTATGGGTTATCAGGCAGGGAGAAGCAATTCTACGGGATCAAGCAATGTTATGATTGGAGATAATGCGGGTTATACAAATACAACCGCTGCAAATAATGTTTTTCTGGGGTATTATGCTGGTTACACAAATAATGCAAGTTCTAATGTTTTTTTAGGTTATGAAGCAGGAAGATTAACAACAACGGGAGGGAATAATGCTTTCATGGGAAATATGGCAGGAAGAAGCAATACAACAGGAGCTAGCAATGTATTTATTGGCGATAATGCGGGATATACAAATTCAACAGGTGTTAATAATGTTTTTTTAGGGTATTATGCCGGGTATACAAGCAATGCAAGTAATAATGTTTTTCTTGGTTATGAAGCAGGCAGGGGAGTTAGCGCAACAGGAACGAACAATACATTTATTGGCTTTAGATCAGGCAAAGGACTTACATCGGGTTCTTATAACGTATTTTTAGGTGACAGTACAGGACTTCTTAATACTACCGGTTATAGCAATGTGTTTATTGGCGATAATGCCGGTAGCGCGAATTCAACCGGTTACCGAAATGTCTTTCTTGGAAATAACGCAGGTTCATCAAATAATACAGGTTACAGAAATATTTTTATTGGAGAGAATGCAGGTGTTTTAAATACGAGTGGCAGGTCAAATGTTGTGGTTGGGGATAATTCAGGTATAAAAATATCTACAGGAACGTATAATGTAGTTATTGGACCTAGTGCTGGATCTGCTTTGACAGCAGCAACTGGAAATGTTGCTGTTGGATATCTGGCATTAAATTCGGCTACTTATCAGATATATAATACTGCTGTTGGTTATGGTGCAATGAAAAATAGTATTGGTAGTGCAAATTGTGCCTTTGGGTTTGATGCTTTGTATAATAACACAACCGGGAGTGACAATACCGCATTTGGTGTTTATGCTCTTCAGAATCAAACTACAGGCAGTTTTAATACGGCTATTGGCTATGGTGCATTCACTACATCATCAAATTATACTAATTCAACTGCAATAGGGTCTAATACCACTATGGCAGGAAGCAACCGTGTACGATTGGGAGCCTCAGATGTGACAAGCATTGGAGGTTATGTTGGGTGGACAACTGTTTCTGATGCTCGTTTCAAAAAAGATATTACTGAAAATGTTCCAGGACTTGATTTTATTTTAGAACTTAAACCTGTTACTTATCATTTAGATGTTGGTAAAATCAATGAATTCAATCAAATTCCTGACTCCATGCGGAGAAAGGATGCCGAAAAATTGAAGGAAGATATTCTGCAAACAGGTTTTATTGCACAGGATGTTGAAAGCGCAGCACAGAAGCTTGGGTTTGATTTTAGCGGAATTGAAAAACCTCAAAATGAAAAAGACCATTACGGTTTGCGTTACGCCGAATTCACAGTTCCACTTGTTAAAGGTATGCAGGAACAACAAAAAATGATAGAGGATCTAAAAAAGCTTCTTGAACAGCAACTGAAAATTAATGAAGATTTACAGAAAAGAATAGATGCTTTAGAGCAACAGAATAAATAAATGAAATTTGAAATTCGAAACCGCAAACAAGTAAAAAATATCTATGAGAATTCTTTACTTGTTTGCGGTTTTTATTTTTGTAAAATACTAAAAATTAAAAACATGAAAAACAATTTTTTTATAGCATTATTATGCTTAATTTTTATTTTAGGATTCGTTTCACTACGAGCCCAATCCCCCCAGTCTTTCCGCTATCAGGCAGTAATACGTAATGCAAGCGGCACAGTTTTACAAACGCAAAGTGTGAGTTTGAAAATCTCCTTGTTGCAAAGCAGCGCAACAGGAGCAGTTGTGTATTCAGAAGAACACGCTGCAACAACAAATAGTTTTGGTCTTGTAAATCTTGAGATCGGTAGCGGTACAAACCAGACAGGCACCATAGCAAGTATTGACTGGGCGCAGGGTCCGTATTATATAAAAATTGAGATGGATGCTATAGGAGGCAGCATCTATACAGAAATGGGTACAACACAATTATTGAGTGTTCCTTATGCTTTGTTTGCAGCATCAGGTACTCCCGGACCACAAGGGATCCAGGGTGAAACAGGATCTGCCGGACAAAACGGACAAGATGGACAGGACGGTCAGCCCGGCACTGATGGTATAGGCATTACAAGCAGCTATGTTTTTAATGACAGCTTGTATCTTGTTTTATCCAATGCACAGGTTTTGAATGCAGGTCATGTAACAGGAGTACAGGGAGTACAGGGAGTACAGGGACTACAGGGACTACAAGGCGTTCAGGGTGAACAGGGCTTGCCAGGAATCAATGGAACAAATGGAACAAATGGGATTAATGGTGCAGATGGGATATCTGTATCGAATACTTATGTAAATAACGATAGTTTATACATAACACTCTCAGATAATACAACCATAAATGCAGGTCATGTAAGAGGTGCGCAGGGCATTCAGGGAGTACAAGGAAATACAGGAGCTGAAGGAATATCCCTGACTAATTCTTATGTTAATAATGATAGTCTTTATATAACATTGTCAGATAACACAACTATTAATGCGGGTCACGTTCGTGGGGCACAAGGTATCGCAGGAACTTACACCTCTGGTAATGGAATAGATATTTCGTCAGATATTATTACAAATACAGCTCCTGATCAAACTGTAAATATAACAGGAAACGGAGCAACGATTGTATCAGGAGCTTATCCTGATTTTACAATATCCTCAACAGATGCGAATACTGAATACCAACCGGGTACAGGCTTAACCTTAACTGGTACAACATTCAACAGTATGTGGACAACAAACACGAACTCTATTTTTAATAATAATTCCGGAAATGTTGGTATAGGAACTTCGAATCCTTTGTCAATGCTGCATGTTCAGGGTTCTATTCGTATTAACGATGACACTGAAGCCGATGGTTTTGTTTTAACATCCGATGCTAACGGAAATGCAACGTGGCAGACTCCCTCAATGAGTTCAGCATCGGGTACTGCCAATTATATTCCTAAATTTATTTCTTCAACCGCACTTGATAATTCCCTTTTGTATCAGAATGGAGCAAGAATAGGTATTGGAACAATCACTCCATCTGGAAGGGTGCAAATTCAAGCCGATGCATCAGCTCATGATACCGTTCCTATTTTTGAAATAAAAGATAAATTTAATAAAACAGTGATGGTTGTTTATAATGACAGCATTCATTTTTTTATAAAAGATCCGGGTGGTTCCAAGGCAGAGAATAAGGGCGCATTTGCCGTGAGTGGTAAAAACAGCACAAAAAATATAACAAATAATTATTTCTATATGAACCCCCTTAATAACTTAATGGGTCAGGATGCTGGAAAAAAATTATCTTCTCCCGTAAACTATACAGGTGCTTATAATACATTTATCGGTATGGAATCTGGTTACAATGATACATCGGGTTATGAAAATTGTTTTATAGGTTATCGTTCTGGATTTGCCAATACTTCCGGCTATGAAAATCTTTTTATAGGAGATAGTGCAGGAGTAAGAAATACTACCGGCTATTTCAATATTTTACTTGGCAATAAAAGTGGAAATTATAATACAACAGGGTATTCCAATGTTTTTGCAGGAACAAAATCAGGCTATAATAATACAACAGGATATAGGAATATCTTTATTGGTGATAATGCCGGATATACGAACACAACAGCTGACTATAATGTTTTTCTGGGTTATTATGCAGGTTATTTTTCTAATGCAGCTAACAATGTTTTTTTAGGTTACGAGTGTGGTTATAATAATTTGAGCGGTACAAATAATGCATTTATGGGGTATTTGGCTGGCAGAAGTAACACATCAGGCGGAAGCAATGTTTTTTTAGGCAACAGAGCTGGTTACTCAAATTCTGCGGGAGGGAACAATGTATTTTTGGGTTATTATGCCGGATATACTAATGATGCCAGTTACAATGTTTTTTTAGGTTATGATTGTGGCAGATACAATTCAAGTGGTACGAACAATGCTTTCATGGGATATCAGGCAGGTAGGGATAATAGCACAGGTATTAATAATGTTTTCGTGGGAAACCGTTCCGGATACACAAATACAACTGGAAATTATAACGTATTTTTAGGATATTATGCTGGTTATACTAATAACGCCGACAATAATGTTTTCTTAGGATATGAAAGTGGGAGAAACAATAATACAGGAACCAATAATGCATTTATGGGTTTTAAAGCCGGAAGAAGCAATACCAGCGGAGTTAGCAATGTGTTTATTGGCGATAGTTCCGGGTATGTAAACACTACTGCAAGTTATAATGTTTTTCTAGGTAAAAATGCAGGTTATTCAAGTAATGCAGATTATAATTCTTTTATGGGTTATCAGGCTGGAAAAAGTAATAACACGGGGCATCATAATACGTTTCTCGGTTATATGTCAGGGCATGGGAATACAGGAGGAGATCAAAATATTTTTATTGGTGGAGAAACAGGCTTTTCAAATGCAAATTCCAATTATAATATTTTTATAGGGAATCGTTCAGGTTATAGTAATACATCTGGTACTTATAATGTATTTATGGGATATGGAACTGGTTTTGACAATACTTCAGGGATCTCAAATATTTTTATCGGGCAACAGGCAGGTGCTGCAAATACAACAGGCAATAATAATGTTTTTATTGGGACATGGGCAGGGGCGGCATGGTCTTCAACGGCAAGCAATAATGTGTATATAGGAAATTACAGCGGCTATTCTTCGGAAGGATCCAATAATGTTTTTATAGGAAATTATGCAGGCGAATTTGAAACTGGTTCAGACAAGTTATACATTGCAAATTCAAGTTCAAACCCTCCTCTGATTTATGGAGATTTTTCAGATTCGCAGATAGGTTTGGGAACCATTACCCCTACTGCAAGATTGCATATAAATGCAACAGGTGCTAGTGAGGATGGATTAAGAGTTCAGATAGCAAGTTCTACTAAATTGCTGGTTGACAATAGTGGCGGAGTTTCTATAGGGGCTAATACTACTCCACCGGCTAACGGGTTGTACGTAAATGGCAATGTCGGAATAGGAACATCAAGCCCTGCAACCAAACTAGATGTTAACGGAACATTTCGTATCAGCAGTGGAACTACATTTACTAAAATAATGGCTGGTACTGCTGCTCTTGGTACAAATGCATCGGGTGGAGTAAAAACGTTTACTGTAAATTATGGAGCAACATTTGCATCTACTCCAAAGGTGGTTGTTACAATCAGATGCGAAAATTTTACAGATGTATTTGCAATCGTAACAAGAAATATAGGAACCTCGTCATTCCAAGTAAATGTTTACAGAGTTGACAGCTCTGGTGGAATGTGGGGACAAAATCTTCAAATAGACTGGATTGCTTGGGAGTAAAAATATACTTTTTATAATTTTGTTTTATTAATGAAAGTTGGAAGATGTACTTGGAATAATTTACTTATGAGATTAATAAATTGTGTCTTCAATACAATATTACATCATTATATGTATTTGGTTCTGCATTGACAGATGGATTTAAAGAAAAAGTGATATTGATTTAGTTGTTGATATAGAATCATACGACCCTTTTGATTATGCAGACAGTTATTTTAATTTGAGGTTTGCTTTACAAGAGCTTTTCAGGAGACCAATTGATTACTAACATTTCTCACTTCAAATAATAGAATAAGAGATGTTTTGCTAACAGATGCCTGTGCGATGGATTGGCCAAACAGCGGGCAATGAAGTGG
>MEOG01000008.1 GCA_001769125.1 Bacteroidetes bacterium GWF2_35_48
AAAAAGATGAAGCAATCGAATTGCTGAAAAATATTTTTACCCCACATCAAATTCCTCAGCTAAATTTTGTAGTTTTGAAGTGAGAAATGTTAGGTATTAATAATCTGTGAAAATTGGTGTAATCTGTGGCAGAAGGGTTTTCGGAGAGGACTCATAATTTTAAAAGTTCAATTTGAACATTACTTAAATTACTATTAGGTTTACTCGTAATAAATATTTTTTTTCTGATTAAATTCCTTTGACGTGTAGCACTCTGATATCTTTATTGGATTACTATTTTTGTAGGAAAGATACAATATTTTAAAAATATATTAAGAGTCTCAATTATTTTTCAAGAGTTGCATTCCATTCAGCAATACCATTTTCTAACGAATACAGATTTGTGAAATCGCTTTTTTTCTGAAGGTAATTAATAGCGCTAAGACTTTTTATCCCATATCTGCATGCAAAAACAACTTTAATATCAATTGGGATTTTATGGATATTTTTTGATATCTCACCTAAAGGAATATTATCTGTTGCTATACTGAAATTTTCTGTATCGTCTTCATCACGTAAGTCTATTATTACTATTTTCTCTTTGCAATCGAGCAGGTTTCTCAATTCTTTTGCAGAAATTTTTTTTACAGTTGTTTCATTTGTGCAAAAATCGGTATAATCTTTAAGTTCAGTTATTGTATCAGAATCCGGATTTTTCTCCAACTCAATTGTATCGAAATTAAAATTTAACGCATCAACAAGCAGTAGTCTTCCGTTTAATACATTACCCACTCCTGTAATTATTTTTATTACCTCACAAGCCTGCATAGTACCTATGATTCCGGGCATTACACCCATAACCCCTACATCGGAACAACTTGGTATTTCAAGCGGATCGGGAGGTTCGGGAGCAAGACAACGAAGTGTTGGGCCATTCAAATAATTAAACACCGTAATTTGTCCATAAAATTTTTCAATTGCTCCATACACGAGTGGTTTTTTCAATATTACACAGGCATCATTGGTAAGATAACGGGTAGGAAAATTATCGGAGCCTTCAACAATAATATCGTAATCGTTGAAAATATCAAGCGCATTCTTTTTTGTAAGTTTCAAGAAATGGATATTGAAATTAACAAACGGATTTTGTTTCGATAATTTTTCTTTTGCAACAAGAGCTTTGGGTTTATCTATATCTTCAGGGGTAAATAAAATTTGGCGTTGTAGATTTGATTCATCAACGGTATCGTAGTCAAGAATGCCTATGGTTCCCACTCCGGCAGCAGTAAGATATTGAAGAATGGGACATCCAAGCCCTCCTGCGCCAACAACCAGAACTTTTGCCTGTTTCAGCTTTTCCTGACCTTTTTCGCCGATTTCAACCATACGAATATGGCGGCTGTATCTGCGTATTTCCTTTTCTGATAACATATTTTGAAATTATTTTTCAAATATAAAGTTTTTTCAGGAAATAATGCGATTGAAAAAAATATAGGGTGTTATCATGAAATGTTTTTACATTATCATCCCTGCTGCCATTGTTTCGTTGGTAACTTCATCAATTAAAATAAGGCTTCCGGTAATTTTATTTTTTATATAGGAATCAGTAAAAAGTGCTTTGCTTGTACGAATATCAACACAGGCAATGTCGTTCATGCCAATCTTTTTATCCTGTGTGTTTTTTGTAAGTGAATTGATATCCATTTTAAAAGAAACATCTTTGATAATACAACGAACTTCATTGCTTGTGTGTCGTACGATATATTTTCCATTTTGATTCATGGGTCTTTCATTAAACCAGCAAAGCATCATTTTAATATCCTGATTTTTTTCAGGCATCTCGTCTTTTTTTACAAGCATATCTCCCCTGCTTACATCAACATCATCTTCAAGGGTAATGCAAACAGATTCGCCTATATTAGCAGTTTTTATGCTTTCATTGTATATTGTAATTCCGGTAATTTTTGATTCAATTAAGTTGGGTAAAATAACTACTAGATCTCCTACTGAAATAGCCCCACCTGCAAGCTGCCCTGCATATCCTCTGAAATCGTGAAATTTATCTGATTCTGGTCTGATGATATATTGTACAGGAAAGCGTGCAGGCAACTTTTCAGTATTATTATTTACTTCTATTGTTTCAAGCATCTCTATCAGAGAAGATTCTTTGTACCATGGGGTGTGCTCTGATCTATTCACAACATTATCTCCATTCAATGCGCTGATGGGAATATAATGAACATTTTGTATGTTTAATTTTTCAGCAATTTCTACATAATTTTTCTTAATATTTTGAAAAATTTGTTCCGAAAAATTAACCATATCCATTTTATTTATACATAAAATAATATGTTTAATCTGGAGTAGCGATGCGATATAAGAATGCCTGATTGTTTGTTCGGAAATTCCGTTTCGCGCATCAACAAGAATTAGAGCTAAATCTGCAGTAGAAGCTCCTGTTACCATATTACGTGTGTATTGAATATGACCGGGCGTATCTGCAATAATAAATTTGCGTTTTGGAGTTGCAAAATATCTGTAAGCAACATCAATGGTAATACCCTGTTCACGTTCAGCTTTCAGCCCGTCTGTAAGCAACGCAAGATTTATGTGTTCCTCTCCTTTTCTTTTGCTTGCAAGGTCAATTGCCTCAAGCTGATCCTCAAAAATTGCTTTGCTATCATATAATAAACGACCAATTAATGTGCTTTTGCCGTCATCAACACTGCCTGCTGTAGTAAAACGAAGTAAATTCATGATGCTTTGTTTATCGGTTTAAAAATAGCCTTCCACTTTTCGATCTTCCATTGCAGATTCAGAGCGTTTATCATCCCAGCGGCTGCCCCTTTCTGTAATGCGTGTTGCAGCAATTTCTTTAATAATATCTTCAAGATTATTGGCTTTTGATAAAGTTAAACCCGTACATGAAATATCACCAACTGTGCGGCATCGAACCTGTTTTACTTCAACTTTTTCGTTTGGTTTTAAATTCATAAAAGGAGCATAAGCAAGCCATACACCATTGCGACAAAATGCTTCACGGATATGCGTATAATACAAACTGGGTAAAGCAATTTTTTCTTCATAAATATATTGCCAAACGTCCAGTTCTGTCCAGTTACTAATAGGAAAAACCCGAAAATGTTCGCCCATATTTTTACGCCCATTGAAAATATTCCACAATTCCGGTCGCTGATTTTTAGGATTCCATTGTCCGAATTCATCACGATGGGAAAAAAATCGCTCTTTTGCCCTTGCTTTTTCTTCATCTCTTCTGCCACCGCCAACAGCAGCATCAATTTTATTTTTCTCAATTGCATCAAGCAATGTTACGGTTTGAAGTTTATTTCGGCTCGCATTGTAGCCTGTTTCTTCAACAACTTTTCCCGAATCAATGGTTTCCTGAACAGAACCGACTATTAAGCGCAGACCATGTTCCTTTACAAGATCATCTCTAAAATCAAGCGCTTCCTGAAAATTATGCCCTGTATCAATATGCAATAATGGGAACGGAATTTTAGTCGGATAAAATGCTTTCAAGGCAAGATGTACTAATACTATCGAATCTTTACCCCCTGAAAAAAGAATAGCAGGGTTTTGGAACTGCGCCGCTATTTCACGGAACACAAAAATTGATTCGTTTTCTAATGCTTTAAGATGTGAGGTCATTTTTATTTGAAAATTATTTGATTTGAAAATTATTTGATTTGAAGATTTGAAGATTGTACGGTGTTATATGAATACAATATTTTATGTTCAAACCTGTATGCCGACAAGCTACCGTGTGGACACATCTTTTTCTTAACTGGATTTTGTCACAAAATTTGCATACTTATATTTTATTGCCAGGTTTAGCATAGGAATTGTGCAAATTTTCCGCCAAAATCTTTTTAATTATTATTTGTTTATACTCCGAGCTTCGCTCGGGGTTACAAATATTCGACTCCTACGGAGTCGTTTTTCTCACTTTATATCTGCCGTGGTCAGTCAGGAGTTCTGAAATTTGTGAAACCTGTCTGCCTGCCTGTTTACAACAGGTAAATCTGCCAGACAAGGCAGGTTCGTGTCATATATTAGGTTTAATTAATTTTCAGAGTAGGCATAATATTTAAAAAATATCAAACCCTCAATAAAAATACTTCGCATATTTGTGTCCACACGGTAGATGCCGACAAGGCAGGTTGCTTTATTTTCAAATTTTCAAATTGCTTCATTTTCAAATTTTCAAATTATTTATTTAAAATTACGTATGTAATCCACATTCTTTCCCACTGCTTTGTTCCCACCACCAGCGCCCGGCGCGAAAATCTTCTCCATCTTTAATGGCTCTGGTACAGGGTTCGCATCCGATGCTTACAAAATTTTTATCATGTAAACTATTATAAGGAATATTATTTGTTTGAATATAATTTTTCACCTCATCGAAAGTCCATTCAAGCAAAGGGTTGAATTTAATAATATCGTAAAGCGCATCATAACTATACATTGAGAGTTGCTGTCTGTTTTCAGATTGTTCAGCTCTGAGTCCGGTTATCCAACATTTTTTCCCTTTTAAGGCGCGTTGTAAAGGAACAACTTTACGTAAAAAACAACATTCTTTTCTGTTTTCGAGTGATTCATAAAAGCTGTTAGGTCCTTTCTCTGTAACAAATTTTTCCAAGCTTTCTGCTTCAGGATAAAATACACGTATGTTTTGTTTGTATTTTTCACGTGTAGCATTGAAAACCCGATAAGTTTCAGGGAAGAGGCGTCCTGTATCAATCGTGAAAATTTCAATGGGAATATTATTTTTGAAAATCAGGTCAGTTATTACCTGATCTTCAAACCCGAAGCTTGTCGAAAAAACAATTTCATTTTTAAAAACACGTATTAAGTAGAGTAAATGTTCCTCTATTGAGAAGCCTCTTGTTTCATTAAAAATTTGATTAACAATATCTGAGTTCATGGCAATATTATTCGTTTAACAACTCTTGTAGTCCATCTTGTATTTCTTCTTAAAACAACCAGCATCCTGCCCCATCGGATAATTGCCCAGAATCGTTCATGTAAAAAATACAAAATCATTTTTGATACGACTTCAAAAGAACCGATAGAAAGAGCCGCAATCATTTTTCCTGTAACAAGATATGAAAGTACAATTGTGTCTATAGTGCCAACAACTCTCCACGTTATTGCTTTCATAACACTGCGGAGAGGTCTGTCCCTGATAACCGATTGCTTATATGATTTTGTCTTGTTTCTGAAAAGAAACATTTTATAAATATTAATTCGTGTAAAAATACATTGTACATCTTAGGAATTACAGTATTTTTGTATGCAATAAATAAATACCTGATATGAAATTTTTAATGTTCGGGTATTAAATATTTCATATATGACTGATTTTAGTGATAAAAAATTATTTGATTGTACGCAGTGTATATTCCGCATGTACAGTTGTATGTATATGCCTGAAGAAGAATATGAAAAAATCAGAAAAACAGCCAATCAACTGCAATTTAAAAAAGGAGAAGTAATTCTTAAGCAGGGCTCAAAAACAACCCATCTGCTTTTTTTGCATAAAGGCGTAATAAAAATGAATTATGAAAATAATGCAGGGAAAAATATTATTCTTACCATCGTTTCAGGACCGAAGCTTCTCGGTGGCGCAAATCTTTTTTTTAAAGATTATAATTTGTTTTCTATAATTGCTGTTGAAGATTGCGATGTATGCTTGTTTGACAGTAAAACATTAATGTCTCTTTTAGCTGAAAATGGTTCTCTTTTACTTACTCTTGTTGAACGGGCAACAGAAATGTTTCAGGCTTCAATTTTTAATTATATCAGTCTTGCTCATAAACAGGTAAACGGAAGAATTTCTGATATTTTAATTTATCTTTCAGAACATGTTTATAAAACTAAACAATTTATACTCACTTTAACCCGAAAAGAAATTGCCGAGTTTGCAGGCTGTTCGCACGAGAATGTTATTATTACGCTATCTAAATTTAACAAAGAAGGAATCATAACTATAAATGGAAAAGAAATTATTATTAATGACATGGACAAATTGCAGGATATAAGCAGAAGAGGATAATATTGAAAAGGATATTTAACAGCAACTACAGCATTTCCAAATGTGTAAAAAATATGCGCATTATAATTTCATGAAACGAAAACAAAAAATAATCACAATTGTAATAATGCAACTTCTGATAGTTTTCTGCATCCTGTCATTCAATGCATGTTATTACGACAATGAAGAAGAATTATACCCTGTTGACCTGACAAATTGTGATACAACAAATGTTGCTTATAAAAAAACAATTCTTCCCTATTTACATCTTCAATGCCTGAATTGCCACAGCACCACAACAGCACCTATTTATGGAAACAATATTAATTTGGAAGGATACAGCAATGTGAAAAAATATGTTGATAATGGAAGTTTTTTTGGTTCAATTTTATGGAATGCATCATACAAGCCGATGCCTATGGATCTAAAAACAGATGATTGTACGATTTTAAAAATAAAAGTTTGGATTGATAATGGAGCGATAGAAGATTGATGCAATCCTGTGAGGTTTCGTGGGCAGGTTTGCGTGGTAGCTCCCTTAAGGCAGGCTCACAGGTTTGCAGGAAATAAGGGTGTGAAATAAATGGATTAAGGATTAAGAAGTAAGAGTAGGATTAAGGAATGTATTGTTACGCACTTTAATCTTAATCCTTATCCTTAATCCTTAATCCTTAATCCTTAATCCTTAATCCAAAATTGAAATTGAAAATACAAAATTGAAAATAAAAAAAACATATTATTTTTTTCGATCAGCAAACCGTATCTTGTTTGTTCGTCTTATTTTTCCCATTGTAATATTGTTTTTTCTACTAATTACAACACCAGCATTTTCACAGGAAGAAGACCTTGAATCGCTGCTTGAAAAAGAAATTGAAATAAAACCGGAATTAACCATTGCCACTTTTAAATCTACACGTTTAATAAACAGCCACACTATTGAACGCATGCAAAAAGGCGATTTGGATTTCAGAATTTCGCATCGCTTTGGGGAAGTAAACACCGGGGTTTATGAATTATTCGGATTAGATTATTCGTCCTCGTACCTTGCTGCTGAATATGGAATAACAGATTGGCTTATGACAGGCATTGGCAGGGGAACTATGCAAAAAACATTTCATGGATTTTATAAACTCAGCATTATTAGACAATCTTCAGGGAAAAAATCTGTACCGGTTTCTGTTTCATGGATGCAGGGAGTATCGCTTAACTCTCTGAAATGGACAAATCCGGAGCGAAGTAATTATTTTTATTCACGATTATCTTACATACATCAATTATTAATTGCAAGAAAATTCAACCAGAAATTTTCTTTACAAATAATGCCTGTTCTTGTACACAGGAATCTTGTGCATAATAAAAGTGATAAAAATGATCTTTATGCGCTCGGAACTGGGGGTCGTTATAAACTAACAAACCGACTTGCAGTTACTGCGGAGTTTTTTTATGTTCATGGATTAAATAACACAAGTGGAATAAATTATTATCATCCCATCTCAATAGGTATGGATATAGAAACGGGCAGCCATGTTTTTCAATTAATGATCACGAACTCCAGCGGAATTCTGGAAAATCATTTTATAGGAGAAACAACTGGTGATATTTTTGATGGAGGATTCAGAATAGGATTTAATATCTCACGGGTTTTTACTTTGAAAAAGACAAAATAGAAAGATCGTTTATAGAACAATGAATACTTTAAGAGTAATATTTTTTTCCCTGATGGGTATTGTATTATTTCACACTACAACTTACGCTCAAGATAAATACATCTGCAAAACAGGTCATGTTTACTTTATTTCAAAAACAGACATTATAGACATTGATGCCGATAATTATAATCTTGCAAGCATCCTGAATACAAAAAACGGTGAAGTAATTTTTATGATTCCGATGCGTGGATTTAAATTTAAACTTCCATTGGCTGAAGAGCACTTTAATGAAAATTATATTGAATCAGAAAAATATCCCCAAGCTAAATTTAAAGGAAAATTTATTAATTTTGACAAAATTGATTTTTCTAAAGATGGACAACAGTATGTTGAGGTAGAAGGAGAAATGAGTATTCACGGACAAACAAAAAAAATTAAAGAAGCAGGTATTATTGAAATCCGAAAAGGTGAAATACATGCAAAATCAATTTTAAAAATTGCGCTGCAAGATTATGGAATAAAAATTCCTAACCTTGTAATAAATAAAGTAGCTGACATTATTGACGTGAAAATAGATTTAAAATACGAACCATTTACAAAATAAATATGAAACTTTGACTTCGGCACTTCGGCAAGCTCACTTCGGCAGGCTCAACACATCGCAGCGCATCGCAGCGCATCGCTCCGCTCAGTCAGCAGTTGAAACATGAAACCTTAAACATGAAACCTTAAACATGAAAAAAATGAAAAAAATATTTATCTCTTCGATATTGTTGCTTTACTGTTTATCGGCTTCCTCTCAGCTTCTCGATAAAATTTTCAAAAGAAACCCAGATTCAGTTTATGTAATGCCTTATAAAAATAAAATCACTGCAAAGCCTTTTGTATCGCAACAATTCATGTCTTTGAATTTTATAGATTTTGATAATGAGTCAAAGAATGTGATCTATAATCCAAATGTTAAATTATATACGGGCGTTGAATTAAACTACAAATTCCTTGGTTTTGCTTTTTCAGCAAAAATTCCGAGAATAAAATCTATGCAGGCAAAATTTGGGGATACGAAATTTTTTAATTTTAAATTAAATATAACAACTTCTCATTTTGGCGCTGAAGCTTTTTTTCAGAGATACAACGGCTTCTACCTCTTCAATGCAAAAGATTTTATTTCTAATTTTAGCGTATTAAGCGATACTTTTCCCCAGCAAGAAGATCTAGGTGTTTACAATTTTGGATTAAGCGCGTACTGGCAATTTTCAAAAAAGATGTCGCTTGCCGCTGCTTTTAACCAGACTCAACGCCAATTAAAAACTGCAGGTTCGTTTTTTTTCATGACATCTTATCTTCTTTCGGGGATTTCTAATGAAGGAATTCTTGTTCCTGATTCATTTTTAAATACATTACCGCATCTTGCCAGCTACCGTTCCGGTGTTTACAATACTTTCGCCATTGCTCCAGGATATGGAAAAACTTTTGTTTTTGAAAAGAGTATTTATTTTACTCTTGTCGGTTATGCAGGCGTAGGCTTGCAGCCTCAATACAACAAATTTGATAATAAATCAGAATTCAAATTTCGTGGAGCATACAAGTTTAATGGTCGTGCTGCAATAGGTTATAACGGAGAAATATTTTTTGCATCATTTACTGCTGGCGCAGATTTAACAACAATTAAATTGAGAGATATAAAAATTAATGTAATACCCATGTTCTGGAAAATTGGCGCGGGTATGCGATTCTGAGGCAGACTTATTTAGTGTCCGTCCATAAAGTCCGATTTCTGCGTTATGCTTACATTTTAGATTAGTCATTTACGGAAGTAAACTCCTAATATAAAATGCTTCGCACGCATTTCGGCAAGCTCAATGTGTCACCTTGAACTCGAACTTTCTGAATCAGACACTGACATTATAGACTGTCTATATTTATGCAGCGTAATAATTTAATCAATAATCAAAATTTCCATTTTTAAATTAAAAAAATTTCAAAACAACATTCAATATTCAACAAACAATAATCAACATTCAACATTTAAAAACATTAAATCAAATGGACTCACAAATTAAAGTATTAATGATAGACAGCGGAACGGGATTTTATAAAATTAACCGCTTCAAAGTTGGCGATTATTTTGGACCTGTTGATCTCGGGCTGCATTTATCGGCACATCATAACAGTTTAAATATTGGGCCAGGATTATTTGCAGGCTCTATTTTTCCCGGCTCAAATCGGTTGGTTTTTTCAGGTTTTACTCAATGCTGGGGTGGCTTTTACATTTCATCCATGGGTGGAGCCGGTCTTGTTTTTGATGACCTTGGAATTAATATGCTTTCAATTGTTGGGAAAGCAGGATCTCCTTCTATTCTTTATCTGAACCGTATGCATGGAGAAGAAATAGAGGTTGAAGTGCATCCGGTAAATATTCAGAAAATATGGAATGAAGGCAGAGGTGGCGTATATTCGCTTCTCGATTATGCTTTGAACCGTTATGGAGAAAAATATGAAAATGATCCGCGAATTCTCGCTGTGGGTCCATCTGCGTTATCTACTGATTTTGGTTCTGTAGTTTCTGTTCCTGTAAAAAAAGGCGAAAATACGCACGTGGATACATGGGCAGGTCGTGGAGGCTTTGGCTCAAAACTAATGCAGGAACATGGGATTTGCGCTGTCATTTACGGTGGTACAGCTATAGACATTGACTTCCGGGATCGCAAAGTTGCAGATGCATGGTTCGAACAAAAATATAATAAAAAACTTGCTGTTGCGGATATTGATGCTACAACAAAATACAGGTATGACCCGAACCTGCAGACAGGTGGTACATTGGGAGTAAATTTTGCAACACTTGGCGGCCGTATTATGGCATTTAATTACAAGACCGTTTTTATGGAAGAACAAGACAGGTTGGATATGCACCAAAAGCTTGTAGTTGATCATTATTTGAAACAATTTAATGAAGAAACAATAGAAAAAAAACAACAGGCAAATTGTGGGGAACCCTGCGCTGCTGTATGTAAAAAGATGAATAATGAATTTAAAAAAGATTACGAACCTTATCAAACTATGGGTCCGCTTTGTGGAATTTTTGACCAGCGCGCTGCCGAATTATTGAATCACACTGCCGACACTTTAGGATTTGATGCTATTTCTATCGGAGGAGTTCTTTCATGGTTATTGGAATGTCTTGATGAAAATCTTTTAACGAAAGAAGAACTTAATGTTTCTGAAAAACCAATTTTTTCACCTGAAGGGTTTGCTGCTTCTACAGATTCTATGCACAATGCTAAAATTTGTATTGAATTATTGAAAAATATTATTGAAAAAAAAGGAATTTTAAATTTTGAAAACGGTGCGAGATCTGTTGCTCAAAATCTTTCTGCATCGAAAGGTCGTGCAATACTTGATAAATTTGTGTACAATGCTTATGCCCGCCGTGGATGGATGGTGCCCAACCAGTACTGGACTCCCGGAGCGCTTTCTCCTATGGCTATAATGGGAAAATATTATATGTATTATGGTACTGATTTTATTCCTCCACGTGAGCTTGGACGTAAAAATGCAGAACGAATGCAAAAAGAACTTATTCTTGATAATCTTGGGTTTTGCCGCTTCCACAGGGGCTGGGCTGAAGATATGATGCCCGACATAATAGAATCTTTATACGGAAAAAAAGAATTATTCCTTTCTAAAATACACAGAGTTTCTTCTCGTATAAATGCTCGGAATTCTTCTGTTTTCTGGGAGTCACAGCGAAATATTGATTTTGTATATGCTTTCCTAAAGCGTAAACAAACTATTGATAATACGAAAGATTCGGAATTAATAAAATGGATTGAATATTTTGAACGAGATAAAAATGGAGCTGCAATGGATTTCTGGTATGAAATTCATAAAGGGACTCATGAAACGCTGAAAGAATTTTAGATAGTGCTTGCAAGAAAACGTCAATTTCTGCGTTACTCTCGACCTGAAAAACAGTCGTTTCGGCTTAGCTCACTTCGACTAGCTCAGCGCATCGCAACGCATCGCATGTACATTAGTACACCTGTCTGCCGACAAGCTATCGTGTGGACACAAATATTGAAAAACGACTCCGGAGGAGTCGAATGTTTATAACCCCGAGCTCAAGCTCGGGGTATAAACGAATGATAATAAAAAGATTTTGGCGGAAAATTTGCACAATATTAATGTATAATCTGACAGTACAATACAATTATGCAAATTTTGTGACAAAATCAAGCTGATAAAAGATGTGTCCACACGGTAGCTGCCGACAAGGCAGGCTCCTGATTTTCAGGTCTTCGAAAGCCTGTCTGCCAGCAACAGCCAGGCAGGCCTTGAACTTGACGTTTTTTTTGCAAGCACTAAAAGTGTTAAAAAAAGTTTTCTTGTGGGTCTATATATATAAACACAAAAAAAAAAAGCCACATAAATGTGGCTTTTTTAATGCTTAAAGATCCTTACTGTTTAATAAATTTCTTTACAAAAGCAGCACCATTATTATTGACAAAGCGAATCATATAAATTCCGGGTGCTAAATCAGAAATATTTAAAGATAGATTCTCCTTCTCTGATATTTGATTTGAGATAATCTTCCCTACCATATCTGTGATAACAATTGAACTGTTTTGAGCATTATTAATATATAATACACTCTTTGCAGGATTCGGATAAATGCTGATTTCCTGTGCTTCTAAAGAACTTACACGCGTATCAATGTCTATAAGCACATCGTCAATAGCAATATTTCCACCTACTTTAAGTGTGTAAATAAATTTCAGGTAACGGGTTGTGCTTGCAGGAACAGATGTAAAGTACTGATAAGAGTTTGTAAGGGAATTTTGTGTATCTGTATGTGTGAATAAGCTGGAATATGTAATACCATCAGCTGATTCCATGAGGTCGAATTGATATGCGCCACTCAATGAATTTCCTTTCAGATAGTATTCGCAGAAACTTGCAACCGTATCGTAATAAACGAAGAAATTGTCTCCTGTGTTATCAAAACGACCGGAGTTTGCAGCAAGGTTTCCTGTCGTGTAGAAGCCAAGTCCGAAATTGTACCACCCTGTTGGATATACTGTTCCTGTATCCCATGCATAACTTGTCGGTAATTGTGCCTGCTGAAGATTTACATTAAATAAATCACTTGTGTCTGCTATAAGTCCTGTTGTTGCAGCAATTATGCTTACTCCAGGCTCAGCAGTATTGTATGTAACACCTGAAATTGTTACAGAATTAGATCCCGCGTTGATAATTCCGGTTAACGTTCCACCTAAAATCCCTGTTCCGCTTGCTTTCGATAATGTAATCGTTGTGTTTGTTGCAACTAGAGCAGGACCATTGTCGTCCCATGATTCAACAACAACATCAAATGGTGTTGCAGCATAAGGATTTGTTCCGTTATTTACAGAAGTGATAACAAGTTTTGAAGGTACAGCTATTACATCAAACAAAGGACTGTAGCCGTTAGTAAGAGTTGTTGCATCATCAACTGCCTGTATCTGAACATTAGTTTCAGCAATATTATAGGACAAACCGTTAATTGTTACAGAGGAAGAACCTGCAGGAATAGTGACGGTAATTGTTCCGGATAATAGTCCACTTCCTTGAGACATGGATAATGTAAAATCTGTATTCATTAAACTAACTGTAGGTTGATCCTGAATATCTACGATGCCAACAGTAACAGAGAATGGTGTATTAACAAACACATCATTCCCATTGTTTACAGAGGTAATAACCAAAGCTTCAGGTTGCGGTGGAACTGCTAATACATTAAATAATTCGCTTGTATCTGATAAAAGCGCAGATGACAATTCGCTTGCAATAATGCTTACTCCTGTTTCCTCAATACTATATGTAAGACCTGTAAAAGTAATTGTATGTTCGTTGATATTAATAGTCCCAATAAGCGTTCCACCAAGATTTCCAGATCCTGTATTAAGAGATAATGTAACAAAGACAGGGCTAGTAGCTGCAGCAATATCTCCATTAACATCTATACTGGAAACAGTTATTGAGAAAGGCAATCCTGCATAAACAGGGTTTCCATTGTTAATGGATGTAATAGATAATGCAGTCGGCACAGGAATAATACAATTGATAAGAGGCGCATCTACAGCATCAATTTGAAGTGCAGTAACACCAATAGCAGGGTTAACTGTATTTACAGCTCCTGTTGACCAAACACCATCAGCATCAATTGCGCAACCGATTAATGATGCGTCTGCTAATGACCGTTGTTCTATTCTGCGGATACCATTCGGGTTTTCGTTAGGAATAATAACTCCCCAGAATCCATCGCTGGTTTCATTATTTTCGTAAAAATCAGGATACGTTGTTTGCGCAAGAGCTCCATCGCTTTCGATTACGCCTATAGCAATAGGAATACTGCTGCCTGTTGTTTCATCATAAACGAGTACGAAATTTTTAGGACTTGCCTGTGAAATGCTCCACAAGCCAGTTCCGGCATTTGTTGTTCCTGTTCCATAATTAATAGCTTTCATCGAAGATGGTGATATTAAAGCGTGTGCAACGGAAGTTCCGTTATTCCCATCATTCAAAAATATTTTCGTGTAAAGATTATTACCGGGTGTAAATCGGGCATTCCCTGTTGGTTCAATAATAAACCAACCGGAGTAGCTACCTTCAATATTTGTTGTAAATGTACCAAAAGACCCTGCTGTTGCAAGACTCGGAGTTTGTACTCTGGCAAAATTTCCCGATTGATTTATAAAAATAGGAATACCTGCTACAGTTAAAGCATCAGTAGATGTTGCAGATGTATCAACCCTATTAATATATCTGTAAGTTGTCGCAGGCATAAGGTTCTCAATTTTCAAGAAACAGGCAGCAGGTGTTCGACCGTTATTTATTCCTGAAACAGAAGCGCCTTGTATATATTGAGGCATGTATATTTCAGATATTGCAGGAATACCATAAATATATATTGATGGGCTTATTCCATCTGTTAATCCTGTGCTTGATGCACTCATTATAAAGCCTTCAATACTTGAATACGTAATATCATCAAATGTTGCAATTCCGTTTACTGCATTTTTTATTAGAGTACCTCCTATTACCGGAGTTCCGGGAGCATCATAAGAATATAATTCCAAGGTAATTGTACCATTAAAAGTAACATCTGTTATTCCACCACTTGTTTTTGCATGTACTTCAAAACTTGCTAAAGGCGTATTTGTAAATCCTGTAGCAGGGCAATTCACAAATTCAAGCATGCTGGCCACATCATTCATTGTAAATATATTGCTAGTAGCTGAAGCCAGAACGTCTCCTGAAGTTCTGTTTACAGTAAGAGAAATGTCTTCCGCTATATTATACAAAATGTTATTAATGATTAAAGAATTTGTGCCTGTCAGAATTATGCCGGAAACCATTCCTGTTAAAGTTCCTGTTCCGGTTGCGAGAACAATTTCAATTTCTGTATCAGCAGTTACGTTTGTAGCAATATTATTAATATTTCTTGCTTCTACAGTAAGACTGAAAGCAGTATTTTTATATACAGGTAATCCTTCGTTAATAACAGTAACAGCAAGTTTAATTGCCGGAAGCGCCTGATCTGAAATCAAAATATCATCAGAAATATCAGAAGTAAGATTTGTTGCAGATGCTTCTATTTTGTACGTATCGTTTGCATCGAATTGAATATCGTCAAATGTTGCAATACCGGCAACAGCAGCTTTTGTCAATGTTCCGGTCATGATACCTGTTCCCTGATTTACTGCAATAGTAATATCTCCGGTGTAATAAGTATCAACTGAGTTATTATCTCTGAGTGCGCGAACTTCAAATGCAGGAAGTACAATATTGGGATTTCCTGCAACGGGAACATTTATTAATTCTAATTTCGACGCAAGACCCAGAACTTCGAAAGCATCTGAATTATCTGCGGTTAAGGCATCTCCGCTTGTAACACTTGCTCCGACAACAACACCTGTTTCTGCAACATTAAGTGTAAGCCCTGTTAATTCTACATGACTTGTTCCCTGAAGAATTGTTCCTGTCAGCGTACCTCCCAGTGTTCCTGTTCCATTCGTTAATGCTAAAGAAATTTCTGTATCCTGAGTAACTTCTGCAGGAATATTATTTCCATCAACAGCATAAACATCCAAAGTAAATGCTGAATTTATAAAAACATCATTTCCATTATTAACAGGAGCAACATATAAGCTTACAGGATAAGTCTGTTTTGTTATTGTAATATCATCAATTGCAATATTTCCAGCATCTTTTAATGTATAAACAAATTTTACAAATCTTGAGGCTGGTAATAAAGAAACAGCATATTTTGTATAGACAGAATTTGAAATAATATTTTCCGTAGAAGTGTGTGAAAACGCTGAAATGTAAGTAATATTATCTACGGATTCTAAAACATCGAAATTATATGCGCCGTTTAATGAATTTCCTTTCAGGTAATAAATGGCTGAATCTGGTTCGGAATCAAAGCTTATTAATAAATAATCTCCGGTATCGTCAATTCTTCCTGAATTAGCAGCAATATTTCCAGTCGTGTAACTTCCCAAACCTAAAGCATACCAACCTGTGGGGTAAACTGTAGAAGCATCCCACGCATAAGTTGTAGGCAACACAGCTTCTTGAGCATTAATTAAAAGCGCATCAGTAGTGTCATTAGCAAGCCCTGTTGAAACTGCTTTTATTTTAACGCCACTTTGAGGTAAGCTGTAAGAAATTCCTGTAACAGTAACTGAATTTTCACCGTTTAAAATGGTTCCTGTAAGAGTGCCGGAGAGCGTTCCGTTTCCTGTTCCTGTAACAAGAGAAAGTGTAACTAATTTGTCTTCGGTTACATTTGCTATATGACCAGCATTATCTTGTGTCTGAATTGTGATTAAAAAAGGAGTAGCTGCATACAAATCAGCAGAATTATTAACAGATGTTATAACAAGCTTCGTTGGTACATAAACAGGATCAGAAACAACAATGTCTGTACTATTAATAACTGTGAGGATTCCCGATGTTGCAGAAATAATATATGTATCAGCAGCATCAAAAGCAATGTCCGTAAATGTGGCAACACCATTAACAGGTGTTTGTGTCAGCGCTCCTGAAATAGCACCGAAACCGCTTACTTTTGCAATGGTAATATCTGTTGCATAATCAGTATCTACGCTATTATCCGGACGTTGAGCTTCCACGGTGAAAGCAGTAAGAGCATCTCCAGTTGCTCCAGTTGCTGGAAGATTTACATAAGCAAGATGATTTGCAGGAAGTAAAGGAACTGATATTACAATGTCTCCGCTTGTTATAACAGGCAAAGTACCAGATGTTGCTGTAATGGTATAAGTACTTGCAGCATCAAATTGTAAGTTACCGAACGTTGCAACACCTGAAACTGCCGCTACGGTTAAAGTTCCTGTGAGGACTCCTGTTCCTGTAGCAATTGCAACAGTAATATTTTCGGTATAGTTCAAATCTAACGAATTATCATTTTTACGCGCTTCTACGGTAAATGAGGCAAGATTCTGATTTGTATAACCTGTTGCAGGTACACCAACAAATACTAATTGTGTGGCATTTGCAGAAGGATCAGAAATGATAATATTCGTACTTGTAATTTGAGTAAAAGCTCCGGCATCTGCATAAACAGTATATGTACCTGCAGCATCGAATGCAATATCATTAAAAGTGGCAACACCATTAACAAAAGCCTGCGTTAATGTTCCTCCAATATTTCCGGTTCCGCTTGCTATTGAGATAGTGGCATTTCCAACAAATGTATTATCAATACTATTGTCTGTTCTCAGAGCATGAACAGTAAATGAACCGATAGCCTGACTAGTGAAACCTGTTGTAGGAAAATTAACAATGCTGATATGATCTGCCGGATCAAGAGGTGCTGTCAGAGTAACATCATCAATAGCTACATTCCCTGTTGCTTTATTTGTAAAAATAAATTTCACATAACGTGATGCAGGTAACAATTTGGCAGCGTATTTTACAAATCCGGTATTTAACAAAGGTTCATTTGACTCAGAATGATTAATAACATTTGTATACGTTGTGTTATCTACAGATTCGAGTACATCAAAAAGATAAGCACCACTTATTGTTTGTCCTTTTAAATAATAAATAACAGAATCTGCTGCTGAATTAAAGCAAACAATAAGATTATCCCCAGTGTTATCAAATTTTCCTGCATCAGGTGCGATGTTGTAGTTGCCTGTTGTTGTATATGGGGTTCCCATTCCAAAAGAATACCAGCCTGTTGGTAATGATGTGGAGGTAAGCCAGTCATAAGTAGTTGGAATTGTTGTTGCAATCAAAGGGTCAGAAATAACTATATTTCCACTGGTAGCTCCTGTTAAAACGCCTGAAGCTGCGGCAATCGTGTAGGTACCTGCTGCGTCAAACTGCAAATCATCAAATGTTGCAATACCCGCTACAGCAGCTTTTGTTGTTGTGCCAGATAATACGCCTGTTCCGCTTGCCTTTGAAATAATAATATCTCCTGTAAAACTTGCATCAACTGTATTGTCTGCTTTACGAGCTTCTACAGTAAAGGATATAAGATTTGTTGAGGTAGCTCCGGTTGCAGGTACTGTAACAAATGCTAATTGAGAAGCAACATTCGGAGATATTACAATGTTTCCGCTTGTAACCCCAGTAAGAGTTCCGGAAGCTGCAGAAATCGTATAGGTATCAGCAGCGTCAAACTGAATATCTTCAAAGCTAATAACTCCTCCAACAGCAGCTTTTGTAAGAGTGCCGGAAATAGCACCGACTCCAGAAGTTTTTGAAATAATAATATCTGATGTATACATGGCATCAATACTATTGTCACTCTTTCTTGCTTCAACAGTGAAAGCTGTTAAATTTACTCCCGTTAATCCTGTTGCTGATACTCCTGTAAATGTAAGTTGCGTGGCATTTTCAGATACAATTATTATATCTTCACTGGTAGCCGGAGTAAGCGCGCCGGAGCTGGCTGTAATCGTAAATGTGTTGTATGCGTCAAACTGAATATTGCTAAAAGTAGCAACGCCTGCAACCGCAGCAACAGTTGTTGTCCCAGTTAAATTTCCGATTCCGCTTGCTATAGTTAAAATAATATCAGCAGTATAATTAATGTCAACAGAATTGTCGAATTTTCTTGCTTCGACAGTAAAAGTGGTAAGGTTTTGATTTTGGATTCCGCTTGTTGGCATTGTAACCAAAGCTAAATGTGTAGCATTAGCAGGCGCATCGGTAATAACAATGTCTGCGCTCGTTGCTGCAGTTAAAGTTCCTGATGTAGCGCCAATAACATAGGTACTAGCAGCATCAAATTGAATATCATTAAATGTTGCAACACCATTGACGGCTGCGTTGGTTAATGTACCAGTAATTGCGCCCGATCCAGTTGTTTTTGCAATTGTAATATCTGCTGAATAATCAGTATCCACGCCATTACTGGCATTTCTTGCTTCAACAGTAAAACTTGTTAAGGAATTGCTTGTAAATCCTGTAGCGGGGACATCAACAAATGATAGTTGTGTGGCGGGAAGTGATGCTGTTATTGTAAATAAATAAACAGGAAAAGTAAGAGGTCCGGTATTGTCTTTATAGTATTTATCAATCCCATTATTAAACAATGCCAGCAATTCTATTTTGCTTCCAGATAATGTCAATTCTGTAATAGCTGTCGTTCCGTTTGCAAAATAGGCATTGTCGGTTTCGGTAGTAGATGTTGTCATATAGCAACTAGCATTCGCTAATGCAGCGGGGAGAAATGATTGATTCGATGTAGGTATTCCAGTTGAAATAAAATTTTCAAGAGAAAAAGCATAAATGAAATTTACATCATCATCAGTAGTAGGTCTGCTTGCCCAGTCTCCCTTAAAGGCAATAAGCTGATCTCCGCTTGCAGCTAAATTAAAATTTGTTGTGGCAGTTACTGTCCCATTTGACACTGTTGCATCTGTGAAATCGGATGCTCCCTGTACAAAACTTACAGTTGATCCCGCTGTAATAGCCGGACTAACAGTCCACGTTACATATCCCTCCGTTGTTGCGAAAGCAGTACCATTCCATGCATTATCTGTAAATGTAATTACAGTTCCCTGCGGAATATCTTCCAAGGCTACCACAATAAAAGATTTCGGAGCATCTGTATTAACTCCAATGATTGCAAGACTACCTGCTGTTTGTGAAAATAAACTTTCACCAAATCCTGTTAATAAAACAAGACTAATTAATAATTGTACAAAATTCTTTCTCATATCATTTAAATTTAAAATTTCATCTTAAGATCAAGACTGCGAAGATAGTCAGTTTTTTAATATTAATAAATTTCGCATATTGATTTTTCTCATAATAAAATAAATCAAATTCATTATTAGCCAATTAGCAACAGGTCGTGTTTATTAAAATAAGCGAGATAATAAACTGCAATTTGAATTTTGAGAAAAGCAGCAGATTGAAAATTTTCTTTTAGCCGTTTTTTACTAATTTTGCTGATAATATAAGATTTTTACAACATGAATGGCGATCCTAAATTATACGCAATTTTAAAAGAGCTGGATATTGCTTTTGATTATTACGAACACCCGCCTGTGCCAACAGTGAAAGAAGCAGCTATCTACTGGAAAGATATGGATGCAGCGCATTGTAAAAATTTATTTTTCAGGAATCATAAAGGAAACAGGCATTATCTTGTAATTATTGAATTTTATTGCTCCCTCGATATTCATGATCTGGAAAAAAGGCTCAAACAAGGGAAACTTACCTTTGGCTCTGACAGAAGGCTGCAAGAATATCTTGGGCTTACACCCGGCTCTGTATCTCCTTTTGGACTAATCAATGATAAAACAAAACATGTGCATCTTTTCATTGATGAAAATCTCAAAACAAAAGAAAAAATGAGCTTTCATCCGAATATCAATACGGCATCTATGGTTGTTTCAAAGAATGATTTTGAAAAATTTCTGAAACACACAGGAAATACTTATGAATACATAAAATTGTACGATTAATTTATTTTATAAAAATTCTTATGAAAAAAATATTCTTCTTTTTTGCAATTTCCGCAATCACAATTTTTGCATGGTCGCAAAAATGCTCCAATGTTAAAGCCGAGTATGATAATCACAAGCTTTATATTTATTTTGATCTTCAGGCAAAAGAAGGAGCGCAATGTTTTGTAAATGTATATACCTCAAAAGATAATTATAAAAATGCGCTGAAATATGTGAGTGGAGCAGTAGGGCGAAATATCAATTCAGGTGAAGGTTTGAAAATTATCTGGGACGTGAAAAAAGAATTTGAAGAAGCAGATATTACAAAATTAGATTTTAAAGTTGAAGCAAACGAATATCCTCCTGCAAATTATTTTCCTGTTTTGATTGAAGGAAAAACAAAACGCAAATCAGAAATTTCAATATTATGGCGCAGTGGTAGCTCGGGAGAAGAAATATCTCTTGAATTGTATAAAAAAGGCGCTTATGTAAAAAGTATTGTCAGCACTTTGGATTCCGGAACTTTTAAATGGATCATCCCCAAAGACATTGAAAAGGGTGAAGGTTATCAGGTAAAATACAAGAATTCTCAACGAAATGAATTATTCAGTAATTACTTTGAAATAAAGTAATATTTTGAAAAAAAAATCTGCTCATAGAATTTTTGGATTAATTGGAACCCCTCTCTCCCACTCTTTTTCAAAAAAATATTTTACAGAAAAATTTCTGTCTGAAAATATTTTTGATGCAAGTTATGAGAATTTTCAAATTGACTCTTTAAACAAACTAACAGAAATTATTAATCAATATCCCACATTATCAGGACTGAACGTAACTATACCGTACAAAAAAGAAATAATAAAACTTCTTGATTATATTGACCCCGAAGCAAAAGAAATCGGAGCTGTAAATACAATAAAAATAATTCGTGGTGAAGAAAAAATTAATCTTTATGGATATAATACAGATAGTTTTGGTTTCAAAAAAAGTCTTGATTATCTTCCAAAAAACTATTCAAAAGGTGCATTAATACTTGGAACTGGAGGAGCATCTGCAGCAGTAGCTTTTGTTCTAAAAAAATTAAATATCCCTTATTACAAAATTTCAAGAAATCCGAATAAAGAAAAAAACATCATTCTTTATAAAGATATTTCTTCGGATCTGATTCAATCTTATCCGTTTATTATCAATACAAGCCCTGTGGGTATGTTCCCGGATATGAATGACTGCCCTGATATTCCTTATTCACTTATAAATGCTACGACAATTGCATACGACCTTATTTATAATCCTGAAGAAACATTGTTTCTGAAAAAATGCAGAGAGCAAGGTGCTTTTACATTCAATGGACTTGCAATGCTGAAATTACAGGCAGAAAAAGCATGGGAAATTTGGAGTGGAAATTAAGAATTAAGAATTGAGAGTTTTTGATTATTTGATTTGAAAATTATTCAATTTGAAAATTATTCAATAATACAGCACTACTTAAAAAGCTTGAGATATTTCTGATTATTTATTTTTTTTCTACCTTTGTAAGTACATTCATAACCTGAAATTTTTATGTTAAAATACACTTTCCTAATATCAATAGCTTTGCTATTGACTTTAAAAGGCTTTGCCGCCACAGTATCTTCAAATGCAGTAACCGGAAACTGGACAAGCGGCACTTCATGGTCGGGAGGAGTTTTACCTTCAACAAATGACACAGTTGTTATTGTTAGTGGAGCAAACATTACTTTAAATACCAATGCTATTATTTACAAAATCAAAATTAATACAGGAGGTACGCTTAACATAGGCTCTTATACACTCACACTGCAAGGTAATGCAATAAACTACGGAAGCATGTTTATCACAGGAACTTTAAACCTAAATACAGGAACCATTAATTTAACAGGCAACTGGGAATGTTATGGTGGTACTTTCAACTGTAACACCGGAACTGTTAATTTTAATGGAAATGCAGGACAGGGAATACTTGGTGGGACCAGTGTTACTTTTTTCAATCTTACCAGCAGTAATACAAACAATACAATCGGAAATGGCTTGTCCCTGCATGAAGCACATACAATTGTAAAAGGGAATATGGTTGCTAACGGAACTTTCAATAGAAACAGTAATGCGAATTATAATAATAAAATAACTTTTGCCGGAAACACACAGCTCTCAGGAACTGTTTCTTTCTACCTTCACAATGTTGTAATTGATACACTCTGCACGTTGAATGCCGGATCCAAAACAATTTATTTATATGGAAACTGGACAGGTAAGGGTTCTTTTATTTGCGGAACAAGTACAATCTGGTTTTCTTACGACCCCGCACACGCTACGCATCCAAATCAGGATTTTTATCAGGCAAATCCCGATTTAAACCCCTATAATAATTTATACATAAACAAGACAACAGGTAGTGTTACACAAATTTCAGGTTATGGAAATTTATGGGGAAATCTATATGTAAATAATAATTTCACTGTTCAAAAAGGCTCGTATGATTGCGGTGGCGTGCATCGTTTGTATGTAAAAGGGAATGTGCTTGTGAACGGAACAAACGGAGGAATTTTCGTACCGAATCTTGGCAGATTACTTATGAATGGAACTTCAGCGCAAACATTAGATATGGGAGGAAGCGAATTATATAAATTTACTATCAGCAATAATGCGGGTGTTACGCTTGCTTCGGATATGAAAATTACGAATGAGCTTAACCTGTCAGGAGGTATTATCAACACAACTTCTGCTTATGGCGTGTGGGTTTCAAATTCTGATACAGTTTCCATCGTTAGCTATAGTTCCAGCGGATTTATTGCAGGAAGATTAAGGCGCAGTGTAGTTTCCGGCATTAAAGATTATGTTTTTCCAATGGGACCGCTTAATATGGGTTCCAGCTTATACAGACCCATCACATACAAACAAACAAGTTCAGGAGGTGCAAGTGTTATTGCAATGTATGAAGATAATATAAGCAATACAGGAACAAACAAAGCGAACTGGTATTTCAAGATTGGCTCTGATGCTGGAAACCCGAATGCGCAGGTAAAAGTAAATTACAATTTTAGTAATGATTTTCCATCAGGAACAACAGAATGCGCATTAACAGTAATGCGGGGCGATATTATTCCAACACCCGACTGGAACACCATGCTTACAACTGTAACAGCAGCAGGAACAAGCCATATCACATCGCAATTGCCTGCTTCACTTTCTCCCTATTATTTCATTATCGGAGAAGTTGCGCCCGTAATGAGCAACACGACAATATGCAGTGGAAATACAGCAAGTCTCAGTGTTTCGTCACCAACCGGAACTACAAGTTATAACTGGTACGATGCAGCAACAGGCGGAACAGCATTAGCAACCGGAAACGCATCTTATACTACACCTGTTTTAAATACAACAACAATATACTATGTTTCGCACCAGCATGAGCTTACAGGGTGTTTCTCGCACAGGCAGCCAGTTACGGTAACTGTTAAGCAAACACCCACATCAACATTTTCATCTCCTGCACCGTCGTGTTATAATTCAAATTCTTCTGTAAGCTACACAGGCAATGCAGGAAGCAGTGCATCATACATCTGGAATTTCGGAGGCGGCACTGTAATTTCAGGATCAGGACAAGGTCCCTATTCCATCTCCTGGCCTTCTTCTCAAAGCTACACTGCTTCGTTACAGGTAACTGAAAATGGCTGTACATCTACGCTTACAACAAATACAATTGCTGTACCCGCAGAAATAACATTAACACCTGCTCATACAGACGCAAGTTGCGGAAATGCAAACGGGGCTGCATCTGTTACTGCAAGCGGAGGTTCCGGCGCCTATTCCTACTCATGGTCAAACGGAGGAACAAACAGCTCTATCTCAAATGTTGCAGCAGGAAATTATGGCATTACTGTAACAGATGGCAACGGATGCCAGAAATCTACAACCGTTTCAGTTAGTAATATTGGTGGGCCTTCTGCATCTGTTGTTCTTAATTCAAATGTATTATGTAATGGTGGAAATAACGGTTCAGCAACGGTTAATGCTAGCGGAACAGGGACTATTTCTTATCTCTGGTCAACAGGAGCAACAACAGCTACAGCATCAAATCTGACAGCCGGAACGCACAGTGTTACTGTTACAGATGGGAATACGTGCACCGCATCACAATCTATTACAATTTCACAACCTTCCGCTTTATCCATTAATTTTAACGCAACAAATGCAACGTGCTACGGAGCAGCAAATGGTACTGCCAATGCTTCTGTAACAGGAGGAACCTCAGGGTATAATTACCAGTGGTCTTCAGGAGGAACATCTGCAAATATAACAGGACTCATAGCCGGAACATATTCACTGACTGTAACAGATGCACATTCCTGCACTTCGATCAATTCGGTTGTAATTACAGAACCTGCGCAGATACAAGGAACTACAGTTATTACACCTGTTTCATGTGCCAATGGAAATAATGGTTCAATTAATCTTAGTCCTTCCGGAGGTACTATCAGCAACGGTTATACGTATATATGGTCTAATTTCAGTCAGTCTGAAGACATTCAAAATTTAATTGCAGGAACATATATTGTAACAATTTCTGATGACAATGGCTGCACAGGTCAAGCCTCAGCTACAGTTACAGAACCCTCATCTATTGGGGCTCAATCAGCAATCGCGGACGCATCCTGCTATGGCGGAAATAATGGAGGCATCACATTAACAGTTAACGGTGGAACGCCCGGTTACACTTACCTCTGGTCGAATGGAAATACGAATCAAAACCCTTCGCCCCTTCAGGCAGGAATTTATTTTGTTACCATTACAGACGCAAATCTATGCACGCTTGTTTTCACAGATACCGTATCAGAACCCGATTCACTCATTCTCGGATTTGCAACCAACAGCGTATTGTGCTTCGGAGCCGCTACGGGAGCCATTAATCTGAATATTCAGGGAGGAACATTACCATATACTTATAATTGGTCAACAAGTGCCACTTCCCAAAATATTTCAGGACTTGCAGCAGGTAATTATTCAGTAACAGTAACAGACGGAAACAACTGTACCAATACAGGAAGCGCAACAATCCTGCAAATTGGCGATATTGATATTACCACAACAGTAACAAATGCAAACTGCTATGGAAGTACAGACGGACAAATTACAGCATCTGCAACAGGTGGCACTCCTCCCCTGTCCTACCTCTGGTCGAATACGGCAACAAACGCAAATATTACAGGAGGAAGTGGCACGTATACAGTTACTGTTACTGATGCAAACGGCTGTAATAATATTATGAATGCTACGATTAATCAACCATCTGAACTAATTCTCAGTCTGACAAAAACCGATGTAAACTGTTTTGGAGAAAACAACGGAACAGCTAGCGTTTCCGCTACCGGAGGCACAAGCGGCTACTCCTTTGCATGGAGCAGTGCTCCTGTACAAACAACTGCACAAGCAACAAATTTACCTGCCGGCGTAATTACCGTTACTGTTACAGATGCAAACAATTGCACAAAAACTTCTTCTGAAACAATCACACAACCCTCTGCTATAACAGCCATTATATATGCCGACAGCACAAATTGTTTCGCTTCATCGGATGGAAAAACGCACTGCATTGTTACAGGAGGAACTGCGCCTTACACGTATTTATGGAACTCAACACCCGCGCAGACAGACACAATTGCTGAAAATCTTGTTGCCGGAATATATCTTATAACAATTACAGACAGCTATGGATGTTCTTATACTGATACTGCAATCGTAAAAGCTCCTGAAGAAATAACGGCAAGCTATACGACAACAAAAACAAGTTGTCTGGGAAGTACAGATGGAACCGCAACAATTGTATCTGCAGGAGGTCATGCTCCACACACTTATATTTGGAGTACAAATCCGGTTCAAACCTCAAACACTGCAATAAATCTTGCGAAAGGAAGCTATAGTGTTGCAATAACTGACAATAAAAATTGTACTGTAACTACAGAAATAATTATTGATTCAGAACCCGAAGATTGTCTTGAAATTCCTTCTGCCTTCACACCCAATGGCGATGGAAAAAATGATACATGGATTATCAAACATATAGATTTGTATCCACAGGTAAGTGTTGAAATTTTTAACAGATGGGGCGCAGCCATATTTAAGTCTACAGGCTATACAAGTCCTTGGGATGGCAAATATAATGAAAAAGATGTTAGTACAGGTTCATTTATTTATATTATCAATTTGAATAATGGAACTGAAGCTTTGAATGGAACTGTTACAATCGTGAGATAAAAAAACTTATATCTATTTTTCAAGCATCTATTTCTTGTAAAAGCGCATTTCTTCAATATATTCAAAAACTTTGGGATGTAAAAAATAACGGATATCTTTTCCGCTTTTTATAGCCTGCCTGATAAAGCTGGAACTTATTTCCATGATAGGAGCATCAACAATTTTTATTTTTGAAGATTCAACTTTCGACTCATTCCCTACTCCTGCGCGTGGGTAAACATAAATGGGATGTTCTTCAAGAATTACTTTGTAGTTTTTCCATTTATGAAATGTGTTCAGATTGTCCATTCCCATAATTAAAGAAAAATTATGTTCCGGATATTTTTCTTTCAAAATAGCTAGCGTATTTACGGTATAAGAAGGTTGCGTTAATTTGAATTCTATGTCGGACGCTTTAAATCTGAAATCATCTTCAATTGCTCTATGCACCATTTGATACCTATGATGATCTGCCAGCAGAGTTGCTTTATCTTTTAGCGGATTGTGCGGACTAATAACAAACCAGACACGATCTGATTCTGTAAACTCAATAATATAATTAGCTATTGCCAGATGCCCTATATGAATGGGGTTGAAAGAACCAAAAAATAATCCGATGTTCATTTTATATTTTTTGAATTAAAACCCTTCTTCCGCTAAAAATTCTTTCAACAAACTACGGACTTCTTCAACAGCAACAAGGAGCTGGTCGTTAAAAATAATTTTATCAAACATAGGCGCAAATTCCAATTCCTGACTTGCTTTTGCTAATCTCTTTTTAACGACTGCAATATCATCTGTATTCCGCATCATCAATCGTTGCTCCAGTGCTTCAAGAGAAGGAGGCATCACAAAAACAGATAATGCCCTTTCGCCATAAAGATTCTTAATATTCAAGCCTCCCACCACATCTACATCGAAAAGAATATTTTTTCCTTCCTTTGAGATACGATCAACTTCTGATTTTAAAGTACCGTAAAAACAACCGGAATAAACTTCCTCCCATTCGATAAATTCATTATTATTTATTTTTTCACGAAATTCCTCAGGTGAAATAAAATAATAATCTTTTCCATGAATTTCATTAGGCCTTCTTGCACGAGTGCACACAGAAACAGAAAACTCAAGTTTGAAATTTTCGTTGAGCATACTCCTTACAATCGTTGTTTTTCCGGCACCTGAAGGAGCAGAAAAGATTATCAGTTTTCCGGGCATAATTTTTTACAAAAAATCAGAAAGGCAAATCTTCGGTAGTTGGATTGAAATCTCCTTTGCTTCCATCAGCCACTTCCTGTGTCTGATTTTGAACTGACGGTGTTGAAACCGTTGTCTGACCTGATTCCTTGTCAATTTTCCATGCTCTTACATCCGTAAACCAACGTTGATTGTACTCTCTTGATTCTAAATTGATATACACATTTATTTCGTCGCCGATTGCAAAATGCCTTAAAAATTCTGTTTTTTCGCCCCAAAGCGATATGCAAACCTTGCGTGGAAACTGTTCAATTGTTTCAAGAATAAATTCCTGTTTTTTCCAGGTTCCTTTTGCTGTAGTTCCTGATTGTTCCTCAAGTATTGCAAATAATCTTCCTTTAATTTCCATAATAATGATTTTTATCAAATAATATATATATAATTTTACAAGAATAAAAAAAAAAATCCGATTTTTGAAATCTAATATTTCACAATATATAAACAAATATGGAAAAAAATAAAAAAGGGCCTTATAAAGTTAATGCCCAGACAGGAAAAGTTTACTGGTGGTGTTCATGTGGGTTAAGCGACAATCAGCCATTTTGCGATGGTTCTCATGAAGGTACAGACATAAAGCCTAAATCTTTTAAAGCAGAAAAAGATGGAGATATTTGGCTTTGCGGATGTAAAAAAACTAAAAATCCTCCATTTTGCGATGGGACTCATAATTCGTTATAGTGTTTTGGTTTTATTAAATTTTCAAAAATCGTGAATAATAATTTATAATTCGTAATTCCTAATTCCTAATTTTCCCCTAAAAATGTGTCTTTATACCTATTCCATTTTTCACTTTTTTTGTAAAATATGTATTAATTTTGCAAATGAATATTTTTTTTAATTGAATGCATGGATGTTATGGAGTAGGAATTGGAATTGGAATTGGAATATTTCATACTGAATTTTGTAAAAAAAATATTCTCGAAACTTGTTTTTTTTGTTTAAACAGTATATATATATTTTGCAATGGATCTCAATGTTGATTATTTTAAAATTGAGCATAACGGAGTAGCTCCTGCGCAGGGAAAGATATTGATATCCGAACCTTTTTTACAGGATACCTATTTTAAAAGATCGGTAGTGCTTTTAGTCTCTTATGATAAAGGGCATTTTGTAGGCTATGTTTTGAATAAGTTTACAGAAATGAATATTCATGATGCGGCTAAAGATTTTCCTGCTTTTGATGCAAAATTATCTGTTGGCGGACCGGTAAGAGTTGATACGATTCATTTTATTCATACACTGGGAACTCTGATTCCGGAAACCATTCAGGTAACAGAAAATTTGTGGTGGAGCGGAGATTTTTCTGCGGTAAGAGAATTAATTTCAAAAGGAAAAATTTTGCCTAGACAGATACGTTTCTTCATAGGTTATTCGGGTTGGGAACCCATGCAACTTGAAAATGAAATATCTGAAAATTCCTGGCTGGTGGCAGATATGGAAACTGAAAATATTATGAATTGCAATGCAAATTTATGGAATGATGCACTTTCAAATTTAGGCAGCAGGTACAAATTGTGGACTAAATATCCTGAAAACCCAGGGCTTAATTAGTGTATTTGTAATAAAAAAAAGCTGCACAATGTGCAGCTTTTTTTTTATTTAGTGCTTGTCCATAAAGTCAATGTTTGAGGCAGAATGTTCGAGTTCAAGGCTTGCGAAATAATAAAAATTTGGAGTTTACTGATGTAAATGACTTATTTTTATTATGAGCATAACGCAGAAATCGGACATTATGGACAAACATTATTTAACAAGAGTCATTTTAATTTGTGAGCCACCCTGATCCATTGAAACTACTAATTTAGCATCAGTAAGTTCATCAACATTCAGTTTGTCTTCTTTTTCTCCCTGTTTAGTAGTGAGAATTTTTCCATCTTCACTGATAGCCCATGTGCCAGCTTCTGTTTTACCCTGGAATGTTGATTCAAAAGTTTTGTCTTCTTTAAAGTTCATTGTAGAACCTTTCATAGCTTCAACACCTTGTTTCATTCCTTCCATCATAGCTTCTTTCTGAGCTTCTTTCATACTGTCTGGAAAAGCAGCCAAAGCCTGGTTTACTGCTTCTTCAAGATTTGACATTTCAACATTGTCAATTTTCCAGGATCCAACAATTTTTTTATCAGGACCTGAACTACATGATACGATAACCGCAATACTTAATGCAACAATAAAATACGCTAATTTTTTCATAACCGATTAAATTTTAATTAAACATAAAAGAACAAAAGTAAACTTTTTATATTAACATCCAAAAAATGAATGAATTTTTCAGAGCATTATTTCCCATAATAAACGAAGGGAGCCCAGTTGAAAGGCATTTTCCAGTAATAACCAAAATCGCCATTTATGAATTTTCTTTTCACTTCGTTTATTGCCTGTGAATACGATTTTTTTTCTTTTTCCACAAGTCGGTACATTTCAACCATAAATTCAGCAGTAGATTTATCTGCAACTTCCCAAAGCGATACAGATATTCCGTTTGCACCGGCTATTATAAATGATTGCGACAATCCCACAACACCTTCTCCCGGATATATTTTTCCAAGTCCTGTTTCGCATGCAGATAAATCAACAAAGTCTGCCTGAAGGTTTAATTCTGCAATTTCAGCAGTTCTGAGATACCCGTCCTGATTATTTTTTAAATTTTCAGATTCAATTTGAGATAGCACCAATGCTGACATTTCAGGCAGTTCCGGAATGGTCATCCCATGGCAGGAAAAGTGAAGTACTTTGTAGTTTGCCAGTTTTTTTTCCTTAGCCATTTTTCTGAAATTTGTTTCGCTTACCTGCGCACCAACAATAGTATCTGTTTTCGGAAGCAGTTGACAGATTGCCCGCACCTCAACAAGGCTTCCTTTCAAATTCGCCCAGTTTTCATAACCCAAAGATTTATATTCTGCTGTTAGTGGCTTGCCTTCTGCGATTGCTTTATCAACTTTTTTCTGAATATAATTTAATTGTTTGGGATTTATTTTTCCTACGCCTGCTCCGCGAAGTTTTAATTTCTCTGCAGAACTCATATCTTCTTTATAAGTTTTTTCTCTGTACACTGCTCCTCCAAAAGCGAGTATTGGCTTTCGTGTGTCAGGATATTTGCGGGTTTTAAGCATTTCGGAAACACTTAATGATTGCGTGTAAGTAACATCAAATTTTTCAACGAGATATTTTCCTTCTTTATTGATAAGCGTTTCAAAAGGCAAATAACCGAGAATGCCACCGGGAGCAACAATTAAATCTGTTTTTTCTTTCAGCATTTCCTGAACGGGATCACATAAAAAGTTATAAAATAATTTAGAAAGTTCTTCCTGTTTGCTTGCATTTTCAGGTCGGGGTTTCATCAGCATGTCTCTGTAGTTGTGTATGATAATTTCAAATATTTTATCTTCAAATTTTTTATCTCTTTCTTCCATTGAAGCAAGTGAAAAAAGCTGAAATTTTTCAAGATCATCAAAAGGAATTTTTGACATAATAAATGATTTAACACCTGTATTTGAAATAGCATTGTTAACAAAATTACTTTTGTGAAGCAGTACTGCATGCGTTTTTTCTTTTGTTATGGCAAAAAGTGTTATTTCAGGCTGGTCGAGTGTTGTGTAGATGATTATTGCAGATTTCGTATTCAGATTTTTCTGCACAGTTTCAAGGCTTACCTGTGTAAATGATTTATCAGAACCGGAAATTCTTTCTGCAAGTACTTTGGAACTGCTAAGCTCTATAATGTGAAATGCATTGGCATAATCATTTTTATAAATGTAACTTAATATAAGATTTTGATACGTGTTGATTTGCTTTGCAAGATAATCTCTTCTTATATCTGATGGCGCAGTCAACCTGAGTTTTTCTTTCAGATCAATTGATTTATTAAAATAGTTTATAGCATCGTTGTATTTTTTATCAAGCATGTACACCAAACCGATATTGTTTAAACGATCTGAAATTCCGGGTTGGTTTTGCATCGCTGAGTCTAATTTCAAAGCATCAAAATAGGCATCTAATGCTTTGGGATAATTTTTCCAGCTTTGATATAAAGACGCAAGATTGTTTATACAAGAGCCAATCCCTTTCATGTTTTCTGCTTTGTTGTAAATTTCAAAAGCATTGCTGTAGTATTCTAAAGCGTCTTTATATTTTTTCATATCCTGATAAACGCCTGCAATATTATTGAAACGAATAGCCATTTTTTCTGGATTTTGAAGTTCTCCGTCGAGCTTTAGTGCTTTACGATAGAATTCGAGTGCTTTGTCATTCATCCCTTTATTATAATATGCGCTTCCGATATTATTAAAGTCTGTTGACATTCCGGCTTTGTCATTATTTTTCTGATCAATTTCTAGTGCCTGCTGGTAAAATTCCAACGCTTTGTCAAAATTTCCCCATGCTTTGTAAACCATTCCAACATTATTCAGACTGGTTGCAATAGCCATTTCATTATTTAATTTACGGTTTACTTTTAAGCCTCTCTGAAAATTGTCAATTGCTTTATCAAATTGTCCAACCTGATAATAACAGCCACCTGCTCCTGACAATGCACGTGTTGCAAGTTTCAGATTTTGCTCTGCTGAATCTGCGGTAAGCGTTGCTGCTTTTTCGTACATTTCTGCCGCTTCAGAATACGTCCCTGCTTTCTCAAGAGAATCTGCAAGGATGTAATTGTTTTGCTGTTCTTCGTAAGATTGAGCAGTTGAGACATTGCTGATTAAAATAAAAGCAACGCATGACAGTAATAAAAGTTTATTTTTCATAATAATTCATTTTAAGACATATAAAATATCTTCATTTGTGTCTAAATGCAATAAAAAAATTAAGAGAAATTAAAGAGTAAATGATGTATTACAAATTCAGAGTTAAATCTATTATGATAACTATCGAAAGTGAAATTATTTTGCTCAATGGAATCATCTATAACTCTTATTATATCCCCATTTGGTGAAGTATTGAATTTTTCATTTAATTTGTTGATAATCTCATTTTTTGTATATGTAACATTACCCTCTAATACAAATCCTATCATGCCTCCAAAATTCATATTTTGAGCATATTTTCCATTGAAGTAACGGTAAACACCGCCATCATAAATATTTTCATTATTAATATCCTTTTCGTAGGTATTATAGTAAACATATTTATTGACAAAATTCTGACTACCATTCAAATTTTTACATTCAAAATGGAATTCAACTGGAAAGCCTTCGTCATTTCTCCAATCACTATGAAAAACAGAAATATCATACAAGCCTTTTTTTTCTTCATCGTTATTAACTCCACCTGCAATTAAAAAACCTTGTAATCCGAATTTTCTATTATATTTCAATGAATTTCTTAAAAAAAGAGCGATTTCATCTTCAACTTTTATTTGAGGATTAATCTTTTTAATATTAATTATTTTTAAAATATCAAGAATGTTGTAACTTTTATAGAAATTTAATAAATGGAAAAACACTTGCTTTTTCCACATGTCATTACTAATTTTTCTTTTTTCAACACTTGAGTCAGGTAAAGACATTAAATTACCCGTTTTAACATAATCCCTTCTGCTCATACGGTGTAAATTTTAAAATACTTTGCCCATCTTCAAATGCTTTTGTTTCTGTCCAGTTTTGATTTATGTCTTTTTTTAGAATATAAACACAGTCTTTACCAAAGATAAATTCTTGCTCCAAAAAGAATTTACCATTTTGATATTCTTTGAAAATCTGTTCTAAAGAATATAGACCAACTTCCTTTGCAGTAGGATTGTTATTTGTACCGAAAAAAACTTTTATAACTCTTAAATTGAAATCATTAAAATTTTCAATAGTGATTTTTTGTGAAAAATAAAATTCTAATGTATCTATCAAAGCTTCTGTATAATTCTTTATTATAGAATTGGTTGTTGGCTTTTTGGCATCAGATAATAAATAATCTTTTATTCGTTGTCTCTCTAAATAAGATAACTCGTATAAATCAAAGATGAGTTCATTTAATTCATTTTCCTTTACTGAATATTTATATTTTCCTTCGGTTAAGTCTTTGCTTATATTTGATATTTGAGTTACTAAATCTTGGTCTAATTCTTTTGGAATGGGTATATTCTTAAGTATGCTACCATCAATTCTTGGCAGATTATCTCCTATACGTTTTTTATCTCTAATATTAATTATATAATTAATTAAATTAGAGTTCAATAAAGCCGTAATAAAACAATTTAACTTGTTTTCTAAAACCTTTACTCCAAAAATATTTACAGAAAACACAATATCAAAAGGAGTATAAACCGCTTTTATACTATTGCCAACTCTTGTTATTAATATTTTTTTTTCTCTAAATATTTCAACGTCTCTTGGTCTTTGAAAATTTTCTTTTGTAATTGAATTTAAATTAATGAAGCCATCATAATTATTTATTTTAAAATGATTTATATTTGAATATTCATAAAGGTAAGGGGTTTTGAAATTATTGTTGAGATTTTCGGACAAATAATTTTTTAGTTCAAATTCTTTCTGAAATTTTTTCTTATCTTTTTTCTTTAGTTTTTTAAAATGAGAAATACTTAAATTGAAAAAATCAGCAATTTCTTTATTGCTTTTTCTTGTTAATCCTTGAATACTTTCATCTTTTATATCTAATAGATTCTCTAATTTGGAATATTCATTAAATTTATTTATAAATAATCTATCAAAATCATTCCCCATCAAAAAATCTCTTAATCGTATCTTTTTTCCAATAAGTTTTTCCTGCTCAATTTGAATAACTTTATCTTCTTGAATTATCAATAAATCAAATGGCTTTTCTGAGAATAATCCTTTATCTACAGGATAATAATCAATAACATTATTTTGATAGTTATTAGTAAAAATAATTGCAACAACACTTTCTTTTGCTTTTTCAAACAAGATGTCTTTTACTCTTGAAAGTTCATATATTTTTTCTATACCATAATTTGAATAAAAGAATTTTTGAAACTTTTCGGCTTCATTATAGAAATTTGAGCTATTAGATATAAATCCAAATCTTGTTTCAAGCTTACTCCATTCTTTTATTTTTAATAAGAAGCATTGCGAAATTTGATATCCTTCAATAATATTTTTTGCAATATATTTATTTCCTAAATGCTCAAGTTCATATTTATTTGTGAAGTCTTTTGCTTCTTCACTTACTTCTTTTCTTACAAATGGAGGATTTCCCACTATGTAATCAAACGTCCTGCCTTCAAATGCTAAATTATTAATGTCTAAAGTATTCTGACAGATGATATTTTTAAAGAAATTATGTTCTTTAAAAATCTTGATTTCCTGATTTCGCTCTAATTCATTTGCAATAAACAATTTGATTTCTTCTGCCGGTATATTTTTGAAAATCTGTAATGAAAGCGAAAATAGAGTAAATCGTTGTGCTGTTAATGTCTTTTCAACCCCAAATATATTCTCAGATAAAAGTTTGATTCTATCCTCAATTTTTTTTATATTATTTTCAGGTTCTTTTTTTTGTTTCTGTGCTATTTCTAAAAGCCGTTGAAACCCAACAATAAGGAACATTCCAGAGCCACATGAAGGATCTAAAATTGAGCCTATTTTATCTTCGTTTATTACATCATCAACAATTAATTGGGCTAATTTTTTTGGTGTATAGTAAATTCCGTTTTTCTTTTGCTCTTCGGATAAGAAAACTTCATAAATATTACTAATAAGTTCAATGGGTAATACATTAAATTGAAAATCGAATAATCTTAATTGTCCAGTTTTTTCTGTATTAAATGAGGCTGCGATTAAATTGCGAACATCACTAGTTAAATATTTATCATCTATTGTTGGTTGGTCGAATAAGGCATTATTAAAAATTTCGTGAATTTTTTTAAACAGCTTATTAATGTCTGTATTTGTTTTTTTCACTAATAACTTCCCGTAATTTAGGGTAGAATCTACAAAATAATGATTATAGAAGTGGGAGTTAATAATATGATTATCTTCTAAAAACTTAATATATAATGTTCTATCTATTAGTGCTTGAACAATCTTATTTAATTCATTTTCTTCAGAAATTAAATGATATAAGGTATCGTAAAGATTGTCCTTTAACGTTTTTAAGGTTGATACTAACTCTTTGTCAATCCCTCTATATTTTGCTTTGTCAATAAAGGATTGATAGTTTAACCAAAAAGCTCCACTATCAAACTGCCATTTATTGATTTTTTCAAACTTTTTAAAATCTTTTTGAATAGTAGTAAAAATGTCTATTGTACTCTCCTTATTACTTATTTTAGGAGAGTATTTAGCATAATACATTTCCAATTTAGTAGCTTCATTAGGATAATAGAAAATTAAATCAGCATCATTTTTATTCCAAATATATTTTCTGATTTTTTCAAATTCATTAGTTCTTAATTCCGTTGTAATTAGATAAAATGAAGTATTTGTATTGCTGGGACTTTTGTAGAAGAAAACAGATTTTTTAAGTCTATCAATTAGCGCAGATTTTTCTTCCATATCAATAGGCTTAAGCATCAAATCTACTTTGAAGTTAAAACCTAAATCAGAAAAAAAATTCACATAATTCATTTGCTATTAACTATTTTATAGTATACTTTTTAAGGCAATAAAAATAACAAATTAGAAACAAATTTGCCTATTAAAGCTAATATTTTTATTTCATAAATTTTAAACAAATTAATTTTAGCATGAGTACCTTCATATATTGTGAAAACTACCAATTACAGTCTATTTATCACATAAAAAAAAACTATACCATTATTCTTTTCCATTTTTATCAGGTTTATTAGAGCTGATTTTTTTAACAACTTTAAACAATTTCATATTCTCTAAAAAATCAAGTCCTTTTTTCAATAAATTAAATGAAAGAACAAAATACATCATAAGAGTTGTAAGCCAAATAAATGCAATGTTAAACCAATAAGTGTCTATTTTTAATCCAAACAATTTTTTAACCGGAGCATACATGTGTGCTCTTCCAATCTTAGAGACAGGGTCTTTAAATATCGGATTCATCGTTTGAACAATATGATTATTCTCTTCGCACGTTTTTCTTATTTCCTGTGCGTTCAGGCAGATATTAGCAACTTGTTCGTTATGGTAATTTTTCTTAAATTCTTCCAATGCCTCTTTTGAACCAAATTTTTCAACGAGCTCTCTATACTTATTGTCCTTATCTGTTTCTCTTGCGCTGAGTTGCTTTGAGAAGAATTTCTTAACTTTATCAAGGTATGTTCTTAATTTCTCTGCAGTCTGAACAGTAAATTTCCCAGGCTGTAAATCGTCAAGAGATTTGAATTCTTTGTCGTATTCTGTTTTGTGAATTTTTGTTATTTCATTGTAAAGAATCAATAAATTTTTTGAAAGGTCTTCTTTTTTGGATGCGTCTGTTAAAATGTTTTCGCATTTATCAATTTTTGAAATTAAATCGGGAATAAGATAATTACACTTAAAAGAATTGTAGCTGATTTCTTTTTCAATATCGAAAAAATGTTTCTCATATTTGTTGTCTTTAAACTGCGATACCATAATCGCTTCATAGGCCCAGCGTGATGTCATCATATCTCCGGCAAACGGGACAAATTCAACGGATGAGAAATTTTTATGCAGTTTGTCGAATTTCACAATCACACCGCTTAACAACAATTGAGGAACAAGAATAAACGGTATGAGAATGTATATCGTAACAACAGAATTTAATGCTGCAGAAATGTTTAATCCAAGCATATTTGCAAAGCACGAGGTTGTAAATAAAACCAACCAGTAATTAAGATTCATGCTGCTTGCTCCTAAAATAAGATTCCCGATAAGAACAAAAGTTATAGTCTGAATTGCAGAAATTCCAAACATGATAATTATTTTAGAATACAGGTAGCCGGTTCGACTCAGATTAAGAAATTGTTCTCTTTGCTGTATTTTTTTATCTTTAATAATTTCCTCTGCGCTGATTGTCATCCCAAGGAATAATGATACAACTACTGCCATGAAAACATAAGCAGGAAGGTTTTCGTTTTCACTGAAAATATAGAAATCTCCAGAAATATATTTTGTAAAATATCCTAAGATAACTGCAAGTAATGGAGCTTCAAGGAATGTAAGCAGAACATATTGACGGTTTGTAAGTTTTGAGAGTATGTCACGTGTTGTAAATATTTTAAATTGCTTAAGAACCCCGGGAATTTTAAATTTATTTTCCGGAATTGTTTCTTTTGTAACCTCATTATTTAGCTTCGATTCTATATTTTCTTTATAAAGATTATGCCATTCTTTTGAGGAAACTTTTCGGTTACGTGTGAGTTTGCCGTACTCATCCACAACCTTTGCTTCTACAATCTGAAGTACTTGTTCCGGATTGACGTTACCGCATGTTATACATTCTCCTTCTTCTGCATTGACGTGGTTGGTCATTTTTTTGAAATAAGTAACAGCGTCAATAGGATTTCCGTAATAGATAGCGTGCCCGCCTTTGTCCATTATCAGGATTCGGTCGAACATTTTGTAAATATCGGAAGAAGGCTGGTGGATATTAATGAGAAGAAGTTTTCCTTTTAAAGATTGTTCTTTCAAAAGATCCATTACCATTTCTGAATCCATTGAAGACAGACCGGAGGTTGGTTCGTCAACAAATAAAACAGAGGGTTCTCGGATTAGCTCCAGCGCAATGTTCAAACGCTTTCTCTGTCCGCCGCTGATGAATTTATTAAGAGGTCCACCGACTTTGAGGTCTCGGATTTCATATAAATCGAGATCCTGCAAAACTTTTGAAACAGCAACATCAATTTCTTTTTCATTGAAATTATCAAAACATAATTTTGCGCTGTAATATAAATTCTGATAAACGGTCAATTCTTCAATCAGCAAATCATCCTGAGGGACAAAGCCAATGATGCCTTTCACTTTTTCTTTTTCATTGTATATGTCAATGCCGTTAATCATTACTGCGCCTTTTTGAGGCTTGAGGTTTCCGTTGAAAACATTAAGTAGTGTTGATTTCCCAGCACCGCTACCACCCATAACGCCAATCAACTGACCACTTTGAGCAGTAAAGTTAAATTTCTGAATACCATTTTCGCTGTTTTTAAAACGGAATTCCACATCTCTGGCTGCGTATTCAATTTTAGCTTTCGATTCATCGTGAAGAAATTTCCCGGCAACATCGCTGTAATAAATAGTATTAACTTTTGGTCCTCTGATAGAGCCACCGGCAGGGAAGATATATCCCCATCTGGGTTTCAGGTTGCGTCCGTTCATAAACAATGAACTCTTCCCTGAATAGCGGCAGGCGTACATATTCGTGCTCTTTATATATAAAAACACAATCTGTCCGCGAAGGTTTTCATTGAAAATATATTTAATATCTTTATTATCCGGAGGTCCAAAACTGTCTATTGTTAACAATTTTTCTTTTTCGGAAACTAGTGCAATGTTGTCGAATAAAAACTCTTTTGCATTCAGGTATTCTTCCTTGGAAATATTAAATGTTTCAGCAACTGTTTGAATAAACTGCAACTCCATTTCTGAAACGTTTTCTCCGAAACTTACATATTCAATAAGTTGAAGCAGCACGAGCATTTTTTGATCCTGCCTGAGTTCATCATTGATTTGTTCGCAAATCCTGAGAACTTTCACTGAATTGGAAGCTAATCTTTTTTCGCCTTTCTTTTTATGATGTTTTGCAACAAATTCATCATAAATCCGAAGATATTCTTCCAATAATTCTTTATTGAGTTGTTGCTGAAGGTAGCCATCTACAATTTTTCGTGAAGGAGATACCACGCCTTCTTCTGTACCTGCATCAGCTACGATTGCAAACAGTTGCATGAGAGCTTTAAGAATTGATTCGCTCATAAGACTGAATTGTTAAAATTATTAAAGGCTAAAAATAATAAAATGTAATAAGAAAAAAAAGAAAAGAGGAATATGTTATTTGAATTATTACTGAGCAGAAATTTGGAAAGGTTTATTGTATCTTCGTCCAACCATTATGCTTACACATGATGGGCTTGTGGATTTTGCACCTGTAGTGTACACGATAATGTTAATTCTTCGTGTTTTTTCATTTTTTGGAATATCGAAAAAATTTTTCCCGTTTGAAGTTCCTTCAAAGAGTATTGTTTCGTGTAGCAGAACTGATTTGTCCCAAATGGTATCGCGTAAAACATCTTTGCTTAGAACAACAGGCTTGTCATCGCTCCCTAAAACAGGTTCGCCATATTCATCCAGTTTATAGATAATTTCTTCGCTTTCATTAATTTTATTTACCTTTTGGAGCGTTTCCCGGTTTGGTTCGCTAATTTTAAAATTTACACTACTATAACCTTGATCTCCACAAACCATGATTCGGAAATCCTGTTTTGAGTACAAAATAACAGTACAGACCATACTGTCTCCCGGGGTCAGTTCAAACGAAGAAGACTGCGATCTGAAATCAAAATTTTCCATTTCACTGCCTGTGCAAAAGAATGTGTCTTTACACGAAGCATTAGCAGTGGTATCATCTGATTTCGTTTTATCTGAAACTTTTCCGATACTATTAGAACTCAATAATAAAGCAAAACAGAAAATAAACGTTATTGCAGATATTAATTTAATTATTCTCATAAAAAAAAAGCTCCATTAAGGAGCTTAGCTATAATTTTTATTCTTTTCCTCTATAGAATTTATTCGATTTTGCGCTTTTTCTACCAACCAGAACATTCACGCAGCTTATTAATTCTTCATCTCCTGCTGGTACCTGTATCTTTATTTTAAGCCTTTTTGTTTTTTTAATAGCTTTTTCTTCATAATAGGGTTTTCCCTTATTACTTTTGCTGTCAAATTTTATTTCATCTTTCGTAATAAAATATTTTCTTTCTTCAATATAAGTGGTATCTCTTTCAAAGAAAATAGTGTCTCCGTTATCATTCATTTTTGGCATGAGCATTCCGGTTTCCGGATCAGGCTCTTGGTTCATAATAACATCTTTCAGATGTTCTGTTTTTGTAACTTTTTCTACTTTTAATTCTTTAATAGATTCAACTATCTGATAAATGACTTCTCCAAGCTCTTCGTCAGAGCAAATAAGAATTCTCATATCATTGCCGGAATAAGCTACAATATTAATAGTGGAAGTATCCCCTGGAGATAATTTTGCAAAATGAGTCTGGCTTCTAAAATCGTAATCACCATAGTCTTCGTCATTGCAAATGTCTTTTTTATCACATCTTTGCGAAAAAGATGAAAAAGGAATAAACGAAAGGACAAAGAAGAAACAAATAATTTGAGTGATGTTATTTTTTTTCATAGTATGATATTTTTCAGATTTACTTAAAACAATATTATCCAATAATTTCTTTTCTTAAATCGCTGATAATTTTTTTAATGTCATCATATTGTTTTTTAGTGATTAACACGTCTGTATTTTCATAGAGTTTATCAAATAAATCCTGAACTTCTTTCATTTTCTTTTTAGTATCCGTAAAATCTGCATCCTTCTTTTCAATAGCTTCCAAAGAGCTGTTCAGGTTTTCAAGAATAAGTTGTTGCTCTGCAATTCTGGTTACAACAGGATCTTCAGCATTAAATTTTGTAACAGAATTCATAACAAGGTGCATACTTTCAATCCAGCTTCCAATAAGAATATATGCGAGAATATCTGTTTTATCATCATTTTCAAGAAAATTGCATGCATCGTCATAAGCATCATTGGAAATCTGAAACAGAGAGTCGGTATTGTTCATATTGTTGTTCAAACGTTTTGAAACAATATCATCAAATCCTTCTGCAAGTCCCATTCCGTCAGCTAAAGTTTTGCTTGCCTTAAAATACAGAAAGGTTTCCTGACTTCTGTTAAATACTGTACAATATGCAAGGTCTGACGCAAAAATGCCAAAATTTAAAGATCTTGCTCTTACTGTAACATATTTAGAAGCATTATCCGCGTTACTTAACAGATTGTTATTAAAACGAACATTTTCATCTTTCATGAACTGGTAAAGTTCAATTGGAGATGGAATTTTGTAAATTTCTTGTTTTGGTTTCTTTTCCTGTGTTAAAGTGTCAGTTGCAGATACTTTTTTATTGTCCGTATCGCTGGTACAGGAAAACATAAAAACAAAAGTCCCTAAAGACGCTAAAACAAAAAGACTTTTCAAAAAAATGCTGAATTTTCTCATAGAAAAAATATTTTATAGAAAGCAAAAGTAGAACATTCTACATTAAATCCAAATATTTTATTGTAAAATTTGTATTAATCTTCATGTGTCTATATACTTAGTTCTTTGGCTTACTGCTTTTTGATTATTTGTTATTTAGTGCCTGCAAGAAAACATCAATTTCATCGTTACGCTTGACCTGAAAAGTAGTCATGTACATTAGTACACTCCTAATTTTCAGGTCTTCGCAAGCCTTGAACTTGATGTTTTCTTGCAGGCACATACATTGTGAGCAAAAAACATGAGTTTTCTTGCTGGCACTATTTATACTTAATACAATATAATCTGAAAAAAAGTAAAAAAAAGAAAATTAACAAAATAATATAAAAAACCGAACGTTAATTTGTTGTTATCATAAATTAAATAAATTTGCCTATGTATCAAAAATCTACACTTTTTTATTTTTACTCAACATTAGAAACCGGTATCGAAAGCGGTTATGCTGATTACTCCATGGTATCAGATTGGCTGAATGCTGAAGAAAAAGAACCTTCTGCTGATACAATAAATAATATACTCGGTTTTTCTGATTCCTATTATTTTTTAGATATGAAATCAGGTAATAATGTTGATTTGATTTTAAATTAAGCCGTTTTTATACGGCTTTTTTTAAGTATTTATTCTTGAGCTGTTTCAACCGATTTTTTTTTATGTATAGCTCTGTATACAAGAAAAATTCCGGCAATAATAAACGGAATGCTTAATATTTGTCCCATGTTCAGGCTCATTTGATTTTCAAACCCAACCTGATTTGTTTTTAAAAATTCAATGAAAAAACGCGTAGCAAAAATACCTATTAGAAAAACTCCGAAAATAAGCCCCTTTGGTAATAATCCTTTGTGCTTCCAGTAAATTTTCATTAATAATATAAATGTAAGCAGATAAGATAAGGCTTCGTAAATTTGCGTTGGATGTCGCGGGTCTTTCTCTTCTATATGAGCAAAAATAAATCCAAAAGGCAAGTCTGTTTTTGTTCCGAAAATTTCAGAGTTCATAAGGTTTCCAGTTCGTATCATTACCGCAGCCAGAGCAATGGGTATCACGGTGCGATCCAAAGTCCACATATATGATTTTTTCGTAGATTTTCTTGTGTATAAATACAAAGCGGTAAGCAAGCCGATTGCCGCGCCGTGACTTGCAAGACCGCCATGCCATACCTTTAAAATTTCTAATGGATTTTTAAAAAAATAAATGGGTTCATAAAAAATAACATGCCCCAATCGTGCTCCAATTATGGTTCCTAATACCATATACGTTGTAAGGCTATCCAATTCTTTCAGAGGAATGTTTTCGTTTTTAAAGATTCTTTGAACAATATACCAGCCAACAACAAAGCTGCCGGCAAACAGAATGCTGTAATACCTCAATCCCCATTCTCCGATGTGAACGATAACCGGGTCTATATCCCATACAATAGCAGAAATCATTAATTTTTTTTTGCGAAAATACGATTTATTATCAAAACAATATTTTTTTATATTAATAAGTTGGTCTATTTAAATAATTTTTGGTCGGAAGTCAGGCAGTCGGCAGTCGGAGAAGTCGGAGAAGTCGGCAGTCGGCAGTCGGAGAAGTCGGCAGTCGGCAGTCGGAGCAGTCGGCAGTCGGCAGTCGGAGAAGTCGGCAGTCGGCAGTCAGTCATACTGTAGACTGTAGACTGTAGACTGTAGACTGTAGACTGTAGACTGTAGACGTTTTGTTAAAAAAATTTATGTTTGTACGTTAATTTTGTCTTTTATCTTTAAATAACAAATGATTTTTTCAGTATCAACACTATTATATATCTTTGAAAAAATTTTGAAAGTGTAATAAATAAATAATCAATTATGAAAGCTTTTGTATTCCCAGGTCAGGGTGCTCAGTTTGTAGGAATGGGCAAAGACCTTTATGAGAAATTTCCTGAAGCAAAATCCATGTTTGAAAAAGCAAATGAAATTCTTGGCTTCAGAATTACGGATTTGATGTTTGCCGGCACAGACGAAGACCTTAAACAAACAAAGGTTACTCAGCCTGCTATTTTTCTTCATTCTGTTATTTTATCAAAAGTATTGGGAGAAAAGTTTAAGCCCGAAATGGTTGCAGGGCATTCGCTTGGAGAGTTTTCAGCTTTGGTGGCAAGTGGAGCATTATCATTTGAAGATGGACTCCGGCTTGTATCAAAACGCGCACAGGCAATGCAGAAAGCTTGTGAAGCTGAACCCTCAACAATGGCTGCTATTCTTGGTCTTGACGATGAAAAAGTTGAAGAAGTACTCAATGGAATTACTGATGAAATTGTTGTACCAGCTAATTACAACAGTCAGGGGCAGTTAGTTATTTCCGGTTCTATAAAAGGAATTGATTTAGCTTGCGCAAAACTCTCTGAAGCCGGAGCAAAAAGGGCAATGAAGCTTATGGTTGGGGGTGCGTTCCACTCTCCGCTCATGGAGCCTGCACGCACTGAATTAGAAAAAGCTATTAATGAAACATCTTTCAATGCTCCTTTGTGTCCAATTTATCAAAATGTTAATGCTGCTGCATCTGTAAATCCTGATCAGATTAAACTAAATCTTATCGCACAGTTAACTTCTCCCGTTAAATGGACGCAAACTGTAAAAAATATGATTGCTGATGGCGCAACTTCTTTTACAGAAGTAGGTCCGGGTACCGTTTTACAGGGACTTGTTAAGAAGGCTGACAGAAATATGCTTGTTGAGAGTGCTGTTGCTGAATAGGGTATTTAATTAGGAATTTAGAAAGCAATCCTGTGAGGTCTTGCGGGATGACTTGTGCGATAGCTCCTCACAGGTTTGCGGGCTCACAGGTCTTGCGGGATGACTTGTGCGATAGCTCCCTGACAGGCGTCAGGCTGGCTCATAGGTTTGCGGGAATGAAGAAATTACGAATTAAAGACATAGATTTTGATACATTGAAGTAATGTGTATAATTCCAAACCTAAAATTTGCCTTGTCTGATTATGAAAAATATAAAGGCAGGGCAATTTTTTATCCCTCTTAATAATCAGTATTTTTTTAACCAAAATAAACAATAAAAACATGAAAACAATTCTATTTCTGCTACCAATGTGTTTTACAATTATGACTCACGCCGTTACCTACACGGTTTCCAATACCAATGACTCGGGAACAGGCTCTCTCAGGCAGGCAATAACAGATGCCAATACTGTTTTTATAGGAACAAAAAATATTATCTTCAACATCCCTACAGGCGATCAGGGATACAATACATCTACAGGAATATGGACGATAACACCTGCCACGCCTTACCCTTATCTGATGTCTTCAAATATTTTTATTGATGGCACAACTCAAACCGCCAGCCAGGGAAATACAAATGCAGATGGACCTGAAATTTTTATCTCAGGAAATGGCAGCCTTGACCACACGTTTCTGTTGGTTTCAGGCAATAATACAATTAAGGGAATTAGTGTTACTGGTTGTTTATTTGGAATACAGGTTGCCAATAATACTGCAACAAACAATTTGATAACAGAATGTTATTTAGGGATAAATAGTAGCGGAATCACACCAATGCCGAACGGCTATGGAATTACAATCTCAAATGCTTCTGCAAATACAACTGTTTCAAATTGCCTCATTTCAGGAAATACAGATGGGGGTATTGCAATATCAGAATCATCAGGTAATTCTATTCGGGGAAATAAAATCGGAACAAGCAGAACAGGTACTGCTTCAATTCCCAATCCAAACGGAATAGCGATTAATAATGCTTCAAACAATATAATAGGAGGAACAAATGCAGCTGACAGAAATATTTTATCCGGCAATACAAACAGCGGGATAACTATTAATGCCGCGGCTTCAACCGGAAATCAGATTATAGGAAATTATATCGGAACAGAAATTACAGGAACCGGTTCTCTTGAAAACGGCACTGGAATTATTATTGTGAATGCAGGCGGAAATTTTATTGGCGGAAATACAATTGAAAAACGAAATATTATTTCAGGAAATATAGAAGGCGGAATAATACTTAATGGAAGCGGAACCAATGACAATATAATATCCGGCAATTATATCGGAGTTGATGTAAGCGGATTAAACATCTGTTCTAATCATGTCGGGATTATGCTGAAGAGTAATGCGCGACGTAATATTATCGGAGGAACCACTCCGGCAGAACGTAACATCTTATCAGGAAATACAGAAATTGGTGTATACATCGAAGCCAGCGACAGCAACAGGATTACCGGAAATTATATCGGACCGGATGCTACAGGCGCAGGTGCACTGAAAATCGGGGATACTCTGATTCAGGCAAACGGTATTGAACTAAATGTGGTATCAAAATATAATATTATAGGAGGCTATCTTCCCGAGGAAAGAAATATTATTTCAGGAAACCGTGTGTATGGAATGATTTATTACGGACAAACCTCCTACAACCCTGTTATCGGAAATTATATCGGAACAGACGTTACAGGAAATATTTCTTTGCCGAATGCAACAGGCATTTGCGTTGATGCTGCCTCCAATCATAACCTTATAAAAAATAATGTACTTTCAGGAAATATCAGTTACGGAATTTTTATTGTAACCACTGGTTCGTATTATAATGAGTTTAAGGGAAATCTTGTAGGCACAAATGCGGCAGGTACCAGTGCTGTTCCAAATGATGCGGGACTTCTGCTCGGTGGCGGAGCGCGTTATAACATTATCGGAGGAACAAATCCCGGAGACCGCAATATCTTTTCCGGAAACCGCTATGATGGAATTTTAATAGCAGATAATACAACCGATTTTAATCAAATTACAGGAAATTATATAGGAACGGACATAACAGGAATGAATGCCTTGCCAAACCCTGTAGGTATTGGTATTTCAACGAATCCTGCATCAAATACTTTCTCTGAAAATGTAATTTCGGGAAACAGCAGTATGGGCATTATTTTATATGAAAATGCCGACAGTAATATTTTTATTCTTAATAAAATTGGTGTTGCTGCTGACGGTATAAGCGACCTTGGAAATGAGGGCGCAGGAATTGCCATCGCACAGGGAGCAAGCTATAATAAAATTGGTATGCCCGGACAGGGAAACATCATAGCATATAATGATTCCTGCGGAATTGTAATTGCAGATAACAATACAAAATATAACTCCATTCGTGAAAATTCCATTCACAACAATAATTTTCTCGGAATTGAAATTTTTCCTCCCGGACCGAATGCTAATGATGTGGGGGATACTGATACAGGATCTAATGATTTGATGAATCATCCTGTGATATTATCTGCAATTTTCGATGGTATTCTTCATGTTTCTGGAAGCCTCGACACACAAAATCCACAAAATGCAATTGTTGAAATATTCGAAGTTACAGATGCCGACCCAATGGGTTATGGCGAAGGAAGCCGTTTTCTTGGCTCTGCCATTCCCGATGCTGCTGGAAACTGGTCTATACAATATTCAGATTTCAGCGAATTTCTGATTACGGCAACAGCAAACGATGCTTTTGGAAACGCCTCTGAATTCTCACAAAATTTTACAGCTGTTGTAGGGATTAATGATAATAAAAACGAACAAAAACCAATTCTTGGAGATAATTTTCCAAATCCATTTTCGGAAAAAACAATAATTCCATTTATATTGCCAATAAACTCTAATGCTTGCATTGAAATAAAAGACATAAACAATAAAACGCTCATGATTGTTCCTGTTAAAGAAAAGACAGGTGTTGTTGAAATTAAAACCAAAGACTGGGCTGCCGGCGTCTATTATTATTTGATAAAAATTGATGGGGTTTTGTATGACGTTAAAAAAATGTTATTAATCAAAAGACAATAAACTCAACAATATTTCTACTGCTGCTCCCTTCTGTAAATTCAATAAAATATTTTCCAGCAGCAATAAAATTTAGTTCATTGTTTTGCAGAATTATTGTTTCAGTATAATTTCCGAGAGTTTTATTACCGATGAATAAAATGATTATTTTTTTACCCTCTGCATTATATATAGATATTTCTGTTTTTTCTCCCTTTATTATTGAATATTCAATAGTTAAAAAGTTTTTGCAGGGATTCGGGTAGCACGAAAAAACACTAAGCGGTTTTTTTGATAACGGCACACCAACAAAATTTTCAACAAAAGCATTCAATGAAAACTCAGAGGTATTGCCCTGCGCATCTGTTGCTGTTGCAGTGAGATAATCGCCCGCTGCAATGTTGTTTCCGGCATACAACCACGCATCAAAATAACCCTGCGCATCTGCATTAATATTTCCGATGTAAATTTGCCCTTCGCCATAACTTGTCGGGTCGTTATCAGATTTAAAAAGTTCTATTAAACAGGTTTCGGGAGAAGGTGTGTCTAAAGAACCTGAAACATGCAGCCAGCCGGTGGCTTGTTCGTATTCACACAACAAAACAACCGGAAAATTCATCAGCATATTGGGTCCATTGTCAATATCTCCTGCATCATTTTGTGTAACACCCAGTGGTTGCAATTCTATTCCCAGAGTGCCATTTGCATAAATTGAGTTTTGCGATATTTTGTTATTGATGTCTGTTGCTGTCATCACATGAACACCATTACTTAAATTATGAGCAATGATATTTTCCGCGATTACATTATTTTTCACACCCTCGGCAAGGCGTATTCCGTCAAAACCATTGGGCAGTGGATTTGTACCAGAGGCATCTGTTCCAATATAATTTTTTTCTATAATATGACCATCAGAACCTGTTATATGAATTACAATTCCCTGCTGAAGATTTCCCGAAATCACATTATGTCCTATGTAATGATTTGTTGCCACACCATCAATGGTTATTCCGTTTGCATTTGGAACAGCAATTGTTCCGCTTATATTTGTACCTATATAATTCCCGACAACATCATTACAACAGGTTCCAAGATTATAAAGAAAAATGCCATATCCGGAATTACCCGAAAAAATATTACGCTGACCTGCTCCTAAACCACCAACAATATTATAACGGGCTCCATCATCAAATAACAATCCATAAGTATTGGGTATTGCGTAGACGCCACCGGCATCAAGTCCCACAATATTTCCCATAATAATATTGGAATCGCATCCTGCTCCAAAAACAGGTATTCCATACGCTACATTCCCACTTACAAGATTTCCTTCTCCGCTTGCTGCGCCGCCTATTTTATTACGTTTAGCAGTACCCTCAATGCTTATTCCGTCATAATTGCCTTTTGCAAAAGATCCGGTTCTGTCAATTCCCACATAATTCCCAATAATAATATTGTCTGTTGCATCAAAAACCCGGATACCTATATGTTCATTGCCTGATACGAGATTTCTTTCTGCGCTTGTAGTACCGCCAACTGTACAAAATTTTGCGCCTCCAAAAATTTCCACTCCAACAAAATTTCCAAGCGTATCAGAGCCTGCTGCATTTGTGCCAAGATAATTTCCACTTACAATGCAGTTTTGTGTTTGCGGTCCGAATATTTGTATGCCATAAAGAAAATTGCTGACAATAAAACCTTTTATTAATACATTAGATGCATTTGATACAAAAAAACCAAAGTCTATACTATTGTTGTTCCCATCAAGCATAATTTCCGGACCATAAAGATTTGTGTTTCCCTGATTAGATGTTTGTGTTGTACCATCTACTAATAATCCGCTTTTCGTGATATAAGGCATCACGGATAATGGTTGAATTACCCAGACACCTGTAACAGTATTATATCCGAAATCGCTAAGCGGAATATTAAATACAACAGAATGCCCTGTGCCGGGATAATAATTAGCATAGGTAAGGGCTTCTCTTAAAGACCCCGTGCCGGAATCGTTCGTGTTGACGACAGTAAAAACAGTTGCATTAGCAAAAAATACAGCAATTGTGATAGCTAAAGTAAAAATTGTTTTCATAAAACATTTTATTAAGAATGATGAATCCTCTCCGAAAAGGATATTTTTCAATATGTAAAGATAAAAAAAATAATAGACCAACGAAACAGGTAAATTATTTGAATTAAACTCAATATAAATTATTTCTTTTTTCAACGCTCGTTTGTTGATAATTTTTTTTTTAAGCGAAAAAAGAGATTAGCTAAAACCCTACCTTGCAAACATTCAAATCAATTATGAATGACAAAAGAACTGAAAATTTAATACAAAAAAATCGAATGATAATTTTCAGAACGGTATTGTTTTCTGTTTCCTTGTTTGCCTTAATTGCTGGGAATATTTTTTTGTTTGGTGATGAAACAAAAAAAAATGTAAAAAAAAATAACCCTCCCTTTCTTTCCACAGGAACTGTCTGGGCTGATTCTCTGATGCGTTCAATGAGTCAGGATGAAAAAATTGCGCAGCTTTTTATGGTGGCAGCCTATTCAAATAAAGATAAAAAACATGAAGAAGATGTACGCCGCCTGATTAAAGAATATAAGGTAGGCGGACTGATTATGATGCAGGGCGGCATTGTTAAACACTCCAAGCTGCTGAATAATTATCAGTCAATTTCAAAAATTCCATTACTTATTTCTATGGATGCTGAATGGGGACCGGCAATGCGCCTCGACAGTGTTTCTGATTTTCCTCGACAGATGGCTCTTGGCGCTATTCAGGACGGAGAATTAATTTTTCAATTTGGAGAAGAGGTTGCAAGGCAATGCAAGCTTCTTGGCATCCATGTGAATTTTGCGCCAGTTATTGACATTAATAATAATCCCAAAAATCCGGTTATAAATCATCGTTCGTTCGGAGAAGCAAAATGGAATGTTCTCTCGAAAGGATTAATTTATATGAATGCCCTTCAAAAAAACAATATTATTGCTGTTGGCAAACATTTTCCAGGGCATGGAGATACAGATGTTGATTCACACAAAGCTTTGCCTGTAATTAATAAAACGAGAAAAAGTTTAGACAGCCTTGAATTCTTTCCATTTAAACATACGATAGCATCAGGTATTTCCGGAATCATGGTCGCGCATCTTTTTATTCCTTCTTTAGATTCTACGCCATTACTTGCTGCTACTTTGTCAAAAAAAATTGTTACAGATTTACTGAAAGATTCCATGCAATTTAACGGTCTAGTTTTTACGGATGCTTTAAATATGAAAGGTGTAAGCCTCGATTATAAACAGGATGAATTAGCGCTAAAAGCATTACAGGCAGGGAATGACGTGATTCTTTTTCCTGATGATGTTCCGGGAGCTATCACATTAATAAAAAATGCAATTAAAAATAATAAAATATCCCAGATAGAAATTGACAAACGTTGTAAGAAAATATTACAAGCAAAATATTGGGCAGGACTTTCAAAATATTCGCCAATAAAAACAGAAAAATTATACGAAGAATTAAATATTTCAAAAACAATGCTTTTAAAAAGAAAGCTCATTGAAAATTCGCTGACACTTGTTAAAAATGATAAAGGTCTGGTACCTTTTTATAGGCTCGATACTCTAAATATAGCTGCAGTAGCAATTTCTAACGATGATAAAAATATTTTTCAGGAAACCCTGAAACTTTACTCAGATGTAAAATGCTTTACTGTTTCCGGTTCTGCTGATGATGCTAAATATAGCGCATTGATTGATAGTTTAGGGAATTTTAATACGATTATTCTTAGCATACACAATATGAATACCAGCCCGGTTAAACAATTTGGACTTACAACACAGGCTCTGTCATTTATAAAAAATATTTCTGCTAAAAATAATGTTGTTCTTTCTTTGATGGGAAATCCTTATGCGCTTGAATACATTTCCGGAACTGAAAAAATGGAGTCAATTCTTGTTGCGTATGATGATGCAGATATTACAAGAGAATTATCTGCACAATTGCTTTTTGGAGGCATCCCTGCGAAAGGAAAACTGCCGGTGTCAGTCCCGGAAAAATTTAAAGCCGGAGTTGGTTTGATATTACCGTTAAAAATCAGATTAAAATATTCAATACCGGAAGAAGTAAAAGCAAACAAAAATATACTTTTAAAGATTGATTCATTAGCCCAGAATGCAATAGATGAGGGCGCTTTCCCCGGTTGTCAGATACTGGCTGTAAAAAATGGAGTTGTGTTTTATCATAAGGCATTTGGTCATCATACGTATGAAAAGAATAAGAAAGTAAACATATTTGATATTTATGATATTGCATCAATAACCAAAGTTGTAGCTACCACTCCTGCTGCAATGAAATTGTATGGTGAATCAAAACTTGACCTAGATAAAAAAGTGTGTTCCTATCTTTCATATCTTGATTCAACTAATAAAAATGAAATTATTATCAAAGATATTCTCACGCATCAGGGAAACCTTACTCCTTTTATTCCTTTCTGGAAAAAAACGCTTGATAAAAATAAAGAATTTAAAAAAGAAATTTACAGCAAAGTTCCAACATGCAATTATCCATACCAGGTAACAGATAGCCTTTTTATACATAAATCATACAGAGATACCCTGTTTTGCAGAATGGCAGAATCGAAACCTCCTAAGAAAAAAGGTTATGTGTACAGCGATTTAAGCATGTATTTTATGCAGGATATTATTGAGAAACTTACAAAAATAAGACTTGATTCTTTTGCGTTGAAGAATCTTTACATACCAATAGGCGCAAACACTATGGGTTATAACCCTCTTACGCGTTTTTCAAAAAATATAATCCCGCCTACAGAGAAAGATACCGCATTCAGAAAACAGTTGATTCATGGTTTTGTACATGATCAGGGCGCAGCTATGATGGGTGGTGTAGCCGGTCATGCCGGTGTATTTTCAAATGCGAATGATATTGCAAAAATTTTTCAGATGTATTTAAATAAAGGAACCTATGGCGGAAGGCAATTTTTAACAAAAGATGCGCTTGAGATTTTTATAAAGGCGCCATTTATCAGTAAAGGAAATCGCCGGGGACTTGGGTTTGATAAACCTGAAACAAATAAAAGAAAACCAAATCCTGTTTACAGTTGCGTTTCTAAAAATGCTTTTGGTCATTCCGGATTTACAGGCACAGTTGTCTGGGCTGATCCTGATAACAACCTGATTTTTGTTTTTCTTTCAAATCGTATACATCCTGATGCAGAAAATAAAAAAATTGGAAAACTAAGTGTCCGCGCAAAAATTCAGGCTCTATTTTACGATGCATTGAAAAAATAAAAATAATTACTTACGTTACGTAAATTTTTTTTTATTAATCAACATTATTTATCACAATTTGCGTAACATCATATAATTATTATCTTTGCAGCTCCACCGACCAATTATAAACAAAAGCCTTTGTTTATAATTTTTTTTATGTCAGAAAGATTCAATAATAATGATGCTGAAAGGGAGATTGTTGCGTTAAAGCAGAAAATCAGCAACCTGGAAGAAAAATTATCAGAGCGAGAAAACAGAATTCAAAAACTTGAACAAGTTGAGCTTGCTTTCAATTCATTATACAAATATAATCCTTGTTATATTGCAATTATTAATTCAGCAACAAAAATCATTGTTGATGTAAACGATATTTTTACAGATATTTCTGGATATTCAAAGGATGAAATAATTGGCAAAACTACTCTTGAATCTGGAATAATTACTGCTGAGTTAAAAAAGAATTTCGATGAATATGTTGCTTCGGGTATAATAACAAACATTCCCGGCTTTTTTCAGATGAAAAATGGTACTGCAATTGAAGTAAAAATATCTTTTATTCCTGTAATTCTCAACGGCGAATACCATACAATTACTATTGGCGTTGATATCAGAGAAAAGAAAAATTCAGAAGAACGATTCCGTTTGCTACTTGAGCATGCTGTTGATGGTATTTTTCATGGAAATTCACAAGGTAATTTTATTTCAGTTAATACGCAGGGAGCAGAAATGACGGGCTATTCAAAAGAAGAAATTCTTAAACTGAATATGAAAGATCTCTTTACTGTAGAAGAATTGCAAGCGCATCCATTACGTTTCGATTTATTGAAGAAAGAAGAAACTGTAAGAATTGAACGTAAAGTAAAACGAAAAGACGGCTCTCTGATTTTTGTAGAAATGAACACAAAGATGATGCCTGACGGAACATACCAATCTTTTTTCAGGAACACAACAGAACGTAAAAAAATAGAAACAGAGCTGATCCTTGCAAAAGAAAAAGCTGTTGAATCAGATTTTTTAAAGTCATCTTTTCTTGCCAACATGAGTCATGAAATAAGAACTCCTTTAAATGGTATTCTTGGATTTACAGATTTATTACTTACCGAAGATATTGAACCGGAAAAAAGAGATGAATTTTTAAAAATTATAAATACCAATGGAAAACAATTACTAACTATTATCAATGATATTATTGATATTTCCAAAATAGAGGCTGAAGAAGTTGTTATTAACCCCGTAAAATGTTTCTTGAACAATTTCATGTTTGAATTATTTACTTTTTATAATGGTGAAAATTTAACATGCAATAATGGAAACGTTGAATTAAAATTAGATATTCCTGTTCAGCAGAGTATACTGATATATATTGACGATGTCAGATTACGACAGATTTTTAATAATCTGATAGGAAATGCATTGAAATTTACACATCAGGGAACAATTGAATTCGGTTTTTCTATAAATATTGAAGATTATATTATTACATTTTTTGTAAAAGATACAGGAATTGGTATTCCTGAAGATATGAAATATCAGATTTTTGAACGCTTCATTCAGGCAGATAATACAATAACCCGGTCGTATGGAGGTACAGGATTGGGGTTAGCAATAACCAAAGGTTTGGTAGAACTTATGAATGGCAGGCTTTGGGTAGAATCTGAAGAAGGGAAAGGCTCTTCTTTTTATTTTACCTTGCCTTATAATACCGTTCTGGTAAACGATCGTACAAGCCAAAGTGTTGAAAACGCAAAACCTGTATACAAATGGAAAGGTAAAACGATTTTAGTTGTAGAAGATGATTACGACAGTTATTTATATTTAGAAACCCTGCTTGAAAAAAATGAAGCTTCTGTTATACGCGCTATTCATGGAGAAGACGCTATTCTTCAAATAAAATCAAACAGCAATATTGATCTGGTTTTATTGGATATTCAAACTCCTGTAATGAATGGCATAGATGCAGCACTGGCGATACGCGGATTTAACAGGAAAATACCAATTATAGCCCAAACTGCAAATGTATTTGAAGAAGATAAAGACCGCTGCCTGTCAGCTGGGTGCAATGCTTTTGTTTCAAAACCTATTGAAATTAAAGAATTGTTTCACCTGATAGATAATTTTTTTAAAAGAATGCAGAATTAGGACACAGCCTTTTTTGTTTTTTTTGATACAGTTTATTTGTTGATTTCAATTACTGCTGCCTTCGACTCCCTGCCTACCGGACAGGCAGGCGCTCAGTCAGCGACTACACCTTACTAATTACCGATTACCAATTACCTGCAACCCTCCCAACTTGCAACCTGCAACAATCCCAACCTGCAACCTGCAACACTCCTAACCTGCAACCTGCTACATTGCGATGCGCTGAGCAAAGTCGAAGCGAGCTTGTCGAAATCTGCAACTTTTGGAAAAATATCCTTACCCCCATGATAAAATTCCTCTCTCTGTTTTTTGTAAAAGCTAATTTTATATCTTTGCTGGTCAAAATAAAAAACAAAACAAATGTTTGAAAATTTATCGGATAAACTTGAGAAATCGTTTAAACTTCTTAAAGGAGAAGGTCGAATTACAGAGGTTAATGTTGCAGAAACGCTGAAAGAAGTACGCAGAGCATTGCTTGATGCTGACGTAAATTTTAAAATTGCAAAAAGTTTTACGGAAAACGTAAAGAAAACAGCGCTTGGATTGGATGTACTAAAAGCTGTGAAACCTGGCGAAATGATGGTTAAAATCGTTCATGATGAACTGACGATTTTAATGGGAGGACAGAAAGAAGAAGTCAACCTGAAAGGCTCGCCTGCTATTATTCTGATGGCCGGTTTGCAGGGTTCCGGTAAAACAACTTTTTCTGGAAAACTGGCAAACTTTTATAAAAATAAAAAGGGAAAAAGGCCACTGCTTATTGCCGGAGACGTTTACAGACCTGCTGCAATTGATCAGTTAAAAGTTTTAGGAACACAGATTGATGTTCCTGTTTACACTGAAGAAGGAAATAATAAGCCCGTTGAAATTGCAGAAAATGGAATCAGGTATGCAAGGCAGAATGGCTTTGATTTGGTAATTGTAGATACCGCCGGACGTCTTGCTATTGACGAAGATATGATGCGGGAAATTGCTGCAATTAAAAAAGCAATCAATCCCAGTGAAATTCTGTTTGTAGTGGATTCCATGACAGGTCAGGATGCTGTTAATACTGCAAAAGAATTTAACGACCGCCTGAATTTCGATGGTGTAATCCTAACAAAACTTGACGGCGATACACGCGGTGGAGCTGCTTTATCCATACGTTCTGTTGTTGAGAAACCAATTAAGTTTGTCGGTACTGGTGAAAAATTGGATGCGCTTGATATTTTTTATCCCGAGCGTATGGCTGACAGAATTCTCGGTATGGGCGATATTGTTTCTCTAGTCGAGAAAGCACAGGAACAATTCGATGTTGAAGAATCAAGAAAGCTTCAGAAAAAAATAGCTAAAAATCAATTTAATTTTAATGATTTTATTTCCCAGATTCAACAAATTAAAAAAATGGGAAACCTGAAAGACCTTGCTTCCATGATACCGGGAGTAGGAAAGGCTTTGAAAAATATTGACATTGATGATAATGCGTTTAAAAGTATTGAAGCAATTATACATTCAATGACACCTGAGGAAAGAGAAAATCCTACTTTACTTAATGGAAGTCGTAGAAAACGTATCGCAGTTGGCAGTGGTACCAATATTCAGGAAGTAAACAGGCTCATCAAACAATTCGATGAAACCCGAAAGATGATGAAAATGATAACAAGCGGAAAAAATATGTCACGCATGATGGGAAACATGCCGTTTATGAAAAAATAAGGTTATTCGACAAAAATAGTGGAAGAGCTTATAAATAAATTGAAAGTATAACAAATCTTGGAATATCGTATTACCCGATCTGCTGTACCGTGATGATTTATTTTATATGCCAATAATATTTTACGAAAAAGTACGGCATAAACCAAAGGTAGAAATATTAATACGTCCTTCAGTCTATTTATTGTCCGTCCATAAAGTCAGTGTTTGGTTCAGAATGTTCGAGCGTTGCAGTGAGCCAGCCGAACTGAGCAAGCCTGCCTTGCCGGTAGGCAGGGCTTTCGCAGTGTTGAAAACCAAGGAGTTTACTTTTGTAAATGACTGTTTTCAACACACGGCATACTGCTGGTAGCAGTATGAGCGAGCTGGTGCGTTGTAACGCAGCTATCGGACATTATGGACAAACACTATTTAACTATTTCACTTTGGTATTAGATTCGACCCTGATTGGGTCGAACATGAATAACCGGATATTTCATATCCGGTAAATGAATATACAGCCGAAGGATACAACCCCGAAGTGGGTTGAATATATTAATGCGAAAAACGATGGAATGGTTAAATACGTATAAGTGTTCCATTGAAAATGTCGAATAACTAAAAATAATAACGACACATAAATTTTTATGCAAATAATAGACGGAAATAAAATAGCAGCAGAAATAAAAAATGAAATAGCCGAAGCTGTAACTGAAATAAAAAATAAAGGTGGAAAAACTCCGCACCTTGCTGCCATGCTCATAGGTAATGACGGCGCAAGCGAAACTTATGTCGGACATAAAGTAAAAGCATGCGAGCAGGTTGGTTTTAAGTCTACACTTGTAAGATACGATGCTTCTATTACAGAAAAAGAAGTGCTCGATAAAGTCATTGAAATTAATAATGATCCGGATATTGACGGACTGATCGTTCAGTTACCGCTCCCAAAGCATATTTCAGAGCAAAAGGTTCTTGAAACAATAAATTTCAAAAAAGATGTTGACGGATTTCATCCCGTAAACGTGGGCAGAATGGTGTTGGGTTTACCCTCTTTTATCCCTGCTACTCCATTTGGAATTATTGAATTATTCCGAAGGTACAACATTCCTACTGAAGGAAAAAATTGTGTGATTCTTGGTCGTAGCAATATCGTGGGAACACCGATGAATTTATTGATGAGCCGAAAAGCATACCCTGGAAATTGTACGGTAACGATATGTCATAGCAAAACAAAAAACATTGAAGAAATTTGCAGGAATGCCGATATTATAATTGTAGCGATGGGAATAGCAGAATATCTGAAAGCAGATATGGTGAAAGATGGTGCTGTTGTTATAGATGTAGGAATTACCAGAGTAAAATCCGACAAAACAAAATCAGGATGGAAGCTATTAGGTGATGTGAAATTCGATGAAGTTGCGCCAAAATGCTCTTATATTACTCCAGTCCCGGGAGGCGTTGGTCCAATGACCATTGTTTCATTACTGAAAAATACTTTGAGTTCAGCGCGGAATGAAATTTATTAACTCAACTTTTGTGTGTTTTTTTATATTGCTTTTTGAAAATATGAGTCTACTCTGAAAAGCCTATAAATTTAAAATGCCACTAAACCATCTACAACAAACTACTCCCCCTATTAATGAAAGGATTTGGATTTGTGTATCTCAAGCTAATTTCAAAAGCGCCGTTTTTATTGGTGGCAATTTTCAGATCAGAAATATTGATGTCATAAGAAAAGGTCATGGCAAAGCGGCCGGTTTCAAGACCAACAGAGAAAATTACAGCATCATGATTTCTGTAATAAAAACCTACAGATACAGCAGAGCCTTTCACTTTGGAATAAACGTTCCTGTTTTCTCTTGGTACATAACGAACCGAAGTGCCGGCTACAAACTCATTTGCCGGTCCCTGGTTTGTAAAATAGCCCGAAGGAATAATTGCAAAACCTGACATTCCCATTCCAAAAGACGCCTTGCCATACACTGCATATCTTGAGTACATCTGGTCTTCTGAATGAAATTTCAAATCCGGCTTATTTGCATGCAACCACGAAACACCAAGCTGTGATTGTATCCCTTTATTTTTTGATTCGTCATGAATAACGGAATAATATGACCATGCAATACCCGTGCTGAAATCGCCCAAAATAAAACTATTAAAATCGAATGTTTCACCGGGATTTAAGGAAGGATTGTAAGAATTGCCATCAAATTGATTATCCCATGTTAAATTTCCTGTTGAAATATTTTTATGAATAATTCCAGAAGATATGCCTGCAGTAAGATAATGCTCCCTCGATAATTTTGCATGATAAGCTACCGATAAACTAACTATGTTTGTTGTAAGCTGCGTGATTCCCGCTTTATCATTCAAAACAAATATTCCCACTCCTAAAAATCCTGTTTTTAATTTATTTTTAAATAATCCTGCATCAATAGATAAAGAGGCTGTTTCATACGGATAAGCAACACTTCTCCACTGGCTACGATAATTTAAAACTGCCCGTTGATCTCCTTTCAAAGTCCCTGTTAATGCAGGATTTAAAGCTAAAGGGATGGTATTAAACTGTGAAAAATGAAAGTCCTGCGCCTGCGATAGTATAGCCATTAGCAAAAACAGACTGGTTATTATTTGTTTCATATATGTGATTTTTTTTAATATTTTTATTCTTTACTATATCGCTCAAACCTCCGAGGACGCACCCCACGTGCCAACAGAGACCTCGCAGGTTATTGCTGACACATTCAAATCGGTTGCTGAGCGACACCCAACCGGTGGCTGAGCGAAGCCCAACCGGTGGCTGAGCGGAGCCGAAGCCCCGGTTTGACTTTACCTAATCAACGTAACATCACCTTTTTTCTCAATCACTTCTCCATTTTCAAATATAGCTTTTACGTAATACACAAAAACGGCGGAGTTTAAAGGCTTGTCTTTATAGTTGCCATCCCACCCAAAATTTTTGTCTTTTGTTTCAAAAACTTTATTACCGATACGGTCAAAAATCATCATGTCGAGTTCTACAATTCTTTTGCCTCGCACATATAAAACATCATTTACACCATTAGCATCTGGTGTAAATATTGTAGGAATAAACAACTCATTACAGAGAATAGTTGATGCATTAATAGTGTATGTTTCCATTTCAAAACAATTCGATCCATCTGTTACGGTTACTGTATATACGCCAGATGCGAGGGAACTTATTGTTGCTGTCGTTTCACCATTGCTCCATGCATAAAAATAGGGCACTGTACCTCCGATAATTGTAAGTACTAACCTGCCATCACTTCTGTCTTCGCAAGACTCATGGTTTATCGTAGCTGCTATCTGTAAAGCTGTTGATGCCATTACCTGTACCGGCTGAATATTACTACCACAGCCATTCCAGGCCATAATATAATACGTACCGGCTGTTGTTACATTTGCGGGATTTGTTAGTGGAATCAAAGCTGAATTATCCATCCAATAACTTAATTCTAAAACCTGCGAACTTCCCAAAGTAATAGCCGAAGATGTGAGATTAACAGAACCACCGGAGCAAACAACACCCGGATTATGTATTGTCAGTGTTGGTGGCACTGTACTGATATTTACTGTTACTGAACCTATGTCTGTTCCACAGGTATTTATTGCTTGTATATAATATGTTCCACTCTGTGAAATAGCTTGTGGATTTACCAAAGGGATTGTAGCACCTGCATCCATCCAGTAAGAGAGCGCGTAAATTCCTGAACTGCCGGAAGTAATAGTATCTGCGGTTAAATCAACCTGTGCCGGAAAACAAGCTGCTGCAGGAGGGTTAATAACCAATTCGGGTACAGATGGGAATACATTTACTGGTACTTCCTGAGAAGTTGTTCCGCAGGTATTTGTTGCCTGAATATAATAGAGACCGCTGATAGTAACAAAATCTGGTGTGTTTAACGGAATGGTCAAAGCGCTGTTTGCCCAATAGCTTATTGTTTCTATTTGTGTGCTACCACTTGTAACGGCAGGGGCAGTCAGATCAACAAATAAAGGGGCGCATACCGGGGCGGGGTTGTTAATGACAAGTAAGGGCAACCCTGTATTTATGGTTACATTCACAGCCTCAATATCTGTTCCGCAGGCATTGATTGCCTGGATGTAATATATGCCAGACAAACTAATAGAATCAGGATTTGCAAGCGGACTAAATGCTCCGGCATCTGTCCAGTAAGAAATAGAAACAATCCCACTGCTTCCGGCAGTGACTGCTGCTGCTGTTATATCAACAAGAGTATTACAAACAGAAGCAGGATTATTAATGACAAGAACAGGTGCAGAAATATTGTAATACACATTAACCGAAGCTGTATCGCTCCCACAGGTATTAGATGCAACAATGTAATAAATACCGGATGTTGTTATCGAATTTGGGTTAGTGAGTGAAATTGTAGCTCCCGCGTCTGTCCAGTAAGAAAGAGTTAAAATGTAGGAACTGCCATTTGTTATTGCAGCATCCGTAATATCAACTGCCGTGCTGCATGAAGACGCAGGGTCTGTAACAAGAAGTATGGGAATATCCTGGCTGACAGTCATTGTAACAGTATCCGAAGAAGCAGGATTTCCAGTTATACAAATTGCATCGGATGTCAATACGCAATAAATTTCATCTGCATCTGATAGCAAATTATTAGTGTATTCATTGTTGCTTGTTCCGACTGTTGCTCCATTCAAATACCACTGGTATTGCGGGTTTGAACCTCCATTGACTGGTGTTGCAGTAAATGTAACATTTGTGCCATCGCAAATACTTGTCGCATCAGCAGCAACAGTTACGCTTACCGGAAGATTTGAACTTACAGTCATTGTAACAGTGTTTGATGTAGCCGGATTTCCTGTCGCGCATGTTGCATCGGATGTCAGCACACAATAAATTTCATCTGCATCTGAAAGCAAATTATTAGTGTATTCATTGCTGTTTGTTCCGACTGTCGCTCCATTCAAATACCACTGGTATTGCGGGTTTACGCCTTCGTTGCTTGGTGTTGCTGTAAATGTAACATAAGTGCCATCACAAATAGTTGTCGCATCAGCAGCAACAGTTACGCTTACCGGAAGATTTGAACTTACAGTCATTGTAACAGTGTTTGATGTAGCCGGATTTCCTGTCGCGCATGTTGCATCGGATGTCAGCACACAATAAATTTCATCTGCATCTGAAAGCAAATTATTAGTGTATGTATTACTACTTGTTCCGACGGTCGCACCATTCAAATACCACTGATATTGCGGGTTTACGCCTTCGTTGCTTGGTGTTGCTGTAAATGTAACATAAGTGCCATCACAAATAGTTGTAGCATCAGCAGCAATGGTTACGCTTACCGGAAGATTTGAACTTACAGTCATTGTAACAGTATCCGAAGTAGCAGGATTTCCAGTTATACAAGTTGCATCGGATGTAAGTACGCAATAAATTTCATCTGCATTCGTAAGAGCTGCATTAGTATATGTACTGTTGCTTGTCCCGACTGTTGCACCATTCAAATACCACTGGTATTGCGGATTTGGACCTTCGTTTATAGGAGTTGCAGTAAATGTAACATTTGTCCCATCGCAAATTGTTGTGGCATCAGCAGAGATGGTTACGCTAACAGGAAGATTTGAATTTACCGTCATTGTAACCGTATCCGAAGAAGCAGGATTTCCAGTTATACAAGTTGCATCGGATGTAAGTACGCAATAAATTTCATCTGCATCTGATAGCAAATTATTAGTGTATGTATTACTACTTGTTCCGACTGTTGCACCATTCAAATACCACTGGTATTGCGGATTTACGCCTTCGTTGCCTGGAGTTGCTGTAAATGTAACATTTGTCCCATCACAAATAGTTGTAGCATCAGCAGCGACAGTTACGCTAACCGGAAGATTAGAACTTATAGTCATTGTAACAGTATCCGAAGAAGCAGGATTTCCAGTTGTACAAATTGCATCGGATGTAAGTACGCAATAAATTTCATCTGCATTCGTAAGAGCTGAATTAGTATATGTACTGTTGCTTGTCCCGACTGTTGCACCATTCAAATACCACTGGTATTGCGGATTTGAACCTTCGTTTATAGGAGTTGCCGTAAATGTAACATTTGTTCCATAACAAACAGGGTTGTTATCTGGTGCAACTGTAATGCTGACAGGGCTAATGACTGTCGGTTTCACTAAAACACTTTTACATTCTGTAATACCACAAGTACCTTCTGCACGAACATAAAAAGTTGTAGTTCCGGAAACATTTAGTGAAAGAGGATTTCCTGTTCCTACATGTGTTGATCCACATCCGTCTGTGTACCATTCCCACGAAGCTCCTGTTCCAAGCGAGCCACCATGCACGGTTAGTGTCACAGATTCTCCTTCGCAAACCGGATCCGGATTAAAGCTTATTGAATCTGCTGCAACAGATGGGACACAACTGAATAAAGCAAAGGGCGTACTTGTGAAATCATCCCAGTTTACTATTGTCAGACTGCTTAAAACCGGAGATGAATTATTTACAGGATTTACGGTTCCCGTATTTTCCCATTGATCTGATGGAGTATCATCCCAATGGGCGATTCCAAAAAACGTACCGTCATCAACATCATCAAAATATATGCTTATTGATGCTGCGTCACTACCTGCACTACGATTTATCTTATGATAAAATTTATCATTAATATTTCCGGCTGTTCCATCTGTAATGCTCCTGTCAAATCCTTCTGTTGTTGCATCTGCATTTGCCATTCTAACAGTATATGTATTGCTGGCAGAAGTTGTGGGAGTTACTTCAACAGGCCGGTAGCGGGAGGTTCCCAAAGATGAACCCACGGGAAATAAATAAGCTTGATTATTCAATGCTAACCTTGATAAGCAGCCATTCCCAATACTGCTAATAAAACCAGTGGTTCTAGTAATTGAGCCTAATGCAGAATTTAATATAAACAAACTGAAATTATTTGTAAGAAATTCTTTATCATTAAGTGACAAAACGCCCTCGACACTGGTGTTTACATCTATTTGTTTTGAACCGCTTCCCTCAAGGTTGAGATTGTAAAAAACGGTGCTGTCAGTACCATTAATAAGCTGGTTCGCCCCATTGAGAACCACTGTACCGGGGCTTGAATTTACAAACGCAGTATTGCCTGCATTGTTGGTCCAGTTTCCGGTTAGCTGTATTGTTCCCAAATTATCAAATTCGCCATTGTTATCATTTTGCACATTGCCATCTATAACAACAAAAGTTCCTGCTTGCATTTTTATTTTTGAATTATTGTTAATAACCCAAGACTGACTCCAGACTGAAGAATTAATAAAAAATAATATTGTTAAAACGAAAGGATATAAATATTTCATGATATATGTTTTAAATATTTTAAATTTATTCAAGATTTTCAGATGTTATTCTGTTAATCATTCTATATAATTTTTCTTTTTTCAAGAGTTTCTCTGAAAATTCATAAGTAGCATTATTTTTACAATCGGGAATTTCATCGTAATGATGATTGCTCATCAGCACTACCGGTATTTTTTTAGCAGCTTTTGAAGATTGTAACATATTGAAAAATTCAAGCTCATTTATTGTGGGCATATCGTAATTTGTTATTATCAAATTTATTTTATGACCCATTAGAACCGCTATCGCATCCGGAATATTATCAGATTTAAAAACTTCAGTATTATTTTCAGATTTTAATAAATAACTGACAAGCTCTAATTGTTTCTTGTCATCATCAAGTATTAATATGTTATTTTTATTTTTTGTCAATGTATTTTCTGATAATTTGAATAAAAAATATTTGTTAATTTTTGTTTATTAAAATTTTCAAGGGAATTCTTTTTTTAAAACCCGCTTCATCTGCAATATCAACAATGCTTGTATTTAAATCTATACTAGAAATATCAACATAAATATTGCTTACCCCTTTGTCAAAATGATAAGACCTGAACATAATATTCTGACTTTGTTTATTATCGAAAAACTCAAGCCGGATATTTTGAGGTGTTTCAATTTCAAATGTCAGATTAAGCAGGCATTTGGATTCTAATTCTGTATTGATTTGTATTTTTTTTAACATACTTTTTTTGAATGGATGTGTTTAATGCTTATAATTCGACTACATTCTAATATTTTACAATTCTGTTTTTTAATTTTTCAATAAAGAACTATCGCATGAAAAAAAACTATTTTTTTTTGTAATTAGAACCTATTGTTAACAGTAATCCATGTTTCAGTATATATTACGGTACTCTGCACCTTGACTTCTCTATGTCTTTTATTTTTTACAAATATTACGCGGCTCTGCCGCTTCATAATAAATATAGCAGCAGAGCTGCGATAACATTTGTAGCAGCAATAGCTGCGTTGTTTACAAAGGTGCTGCGCACCGTAATATTTTTTTATTTTTTAATTTCATTTACAATTTTTATTAAAACAGATATGGCAAAAATTATTTTTTTATTCTCTTGGAAATGGCTGATGAAATCATTTTTAAAATATTTAATTTATGCGAAAGTTCTTTACCTATTTACTAATTTTTTAAACCAATCATTTTTGCTGATAATTTTTTTGTTTTCATCCAATAAATAAAAAGAGGGTGTTGCATACACATTGTATTTTTTCGCTATATCACCGCTCCATCCTTTAAAATCGCATAAATGAATATATTGATTCAAATTATTATTTTCAACAAAATTTTTCCAGATCGTTTCGTCTTTATCTAATGAAACAAAGACTGGCAGCAGTGTTTTCCCTGGATTGGATTTTTTAAATTCTTCAATGATTCTTATTACCTCCGGCATTTCATTCACGCAGTGCTGACACCAACTTGCCCAAAATACAATAAGCGTATAATCACTTTGCATGGATGATAATTTCAATGCCTGATTATAAAAATAAAAATCAGGTGCTGCCTGGTCTATTTGCACACCTCTTATAGCATCTGCTTTTTTTCTGACCCATGCAAATTCTTTGCTGTCTGCTTCGCCGCAGTCATCGTCTTTTGTTTTAAAATAATAATCGTATAAAGCTAAAAAAGCAATTTCTTTATGCTCTTTACTTATTCTTTTCATTAAATAATTCAGGCAAAAGTTATAGGTGATTTTATTTGGTTTTGTTTTATTAATAAAGCTGATTGCAGCATCAGAAATTAATTTCTCATCGCTTACCGGCTGTCCGTACGCATCTCTTTTATTTGTGCATAAATAAAGATACATATCTATTTTTTCGGGAAGTATATTCGTGTGAAGATAAAATGAATCTGCCGGGTCAAAATAATCGAAGTAATGTGCTGCAATAATGCTGTCGCGCCAGGGATCGGGTTGTTTCCAGTCTGGATTTACAGGTTGAAAATATGCGAGGGCGATTTTTTTTGTTTGAGACGTTGCACTTGTGCTGAGCGATGTCGAAGTATGCAACGTCTTTACAAAATGATCCATTTCTTTATAGCGAACTGCCCATTCTTTTTCTATTGTTGGATGAAAAGAATCTCCTAGAGGATAAAGTCGCATCATTTCTTTGAGAAAGGCATTGGCTATAACATTTTTTTTCTGCAATTGCTGAAACCGGTTAAACAATTTATTCTCTTCAGACTTCAGCACCTTCAGGCTATCTGTAGCGATATTGTTAAAAGCATTAAATTGATATGTGGTTTTTATTTCAACAGGTTCGACAAGCTTACTGCGGGCAGGCTCAGTAAGCTCACTGCGCGCTGCTTTGCCGTCATTAATGAGAAAGAAAAACTGATTATTCATCATGTTAAAACGATAAATACCACGGGCAGAATATTTGTGGAAAACAAGTTTCCCGTTTTTATCTGTTTTTGCAGAATCAATAAAAAGCAATGTATCCTGATAGCATTTGTAAACATAAACTGCTTGATTGGCATAATTTTCAATATGGCATTTTACAAAAAAATCAACTTGACCTGAAAGCAGATTTTTATTTTTGGAAGACAGAGATGTGTCAGTTTGCCCAAAGGAAAAACCCAGGTTAAACAATGTTATAAAGAGAGTGAAAAATATTTTCATTTTTAAGAAATTATTTTATATTTTTGTAAGAAATTATTTTATAAAAATTTTATGGAACAATTATTAATTAATATTGGATCACAAAATGACGCTATGTTTTTAATTCGATTGCTGAAATCTTTAAATTTTGTAAGCAGCATAAAAACAATAAAAAACAATGAACAAACAAAAGCGCTTCCTATAACAAATTTTACCACAAAAGATGCTTTTTGGGATACTTTTGGAACGGGAGAAAAAACGGAGATCAGCATTAAATATATAAAAGAAAATGCATGGCGGAAAACACAATTGTAATACTTGATACCAACATAATAATTGAGTTGTATAAAGGAAACTCCAATATCAGGCATATATGCGAAAAAATCGGGGAGCACAATCTTTATATTAGTGAGATTTCGGTTGCTGAATTTTATTTTGGTGCATTGAATAAAAAAGAAATTCCATTTATTAAAAAACATTTGGATAAATTTCCATGGATACCCATAAATGAAGAGATATCTGGCATTTTTACCAAATTTATGATTGAATACAGCCTTAGCCATAAACCATTTATTGGTGATATGTTGATTGCAGCTACAGCTATTTATTATGATGTTCATGTATATACTTTAAATATTAAAGATTTTCGATTTATTAAAGGGATTAAACTGTATTCTTAATTTTTGTTTTCTGACGTTTCTTTAATTTTTGTTTCCTATTCTGATTTTATTATACTTGTATCGTTTATCTGCACTGCTTCTGCCCTCTGATACAAACCGCTATAAGTAGTACAATTTGCTTCCAAATACTTGTAGCCGTATTTCTCTATCTGAACCTCATTGTTTTGCTCATTTGCTTCGTTTACGAAAAACAAAAAATTATCGTTTGCATATTAATTTTGAAGACAGCGAATCGAATTCCCACGAGTCTTATTGTTCCAAGTCCTGGATGACTGTATGTAGGTCGGGTACAAGTACCTGAGCCATGCAAACGAGGCAGAGTACTCCGTAACTGTATGGAAGGTGGCGTGTGTGCCTATACTGAAGGAGTTACCGCCGGTGGAGTAACCAGCAGGCAATGCAGAAAAGTTACTGGTATTTGTACCGTCCCAGGCAGGGCTGCTGCTGCTCGTTACTTTCATTTTGTCGCCAGGACCTACGCCCGCCACGGTTGAACCACGCCAACTCTCTATAGTTTGAAAACTTGCCAAAGTAGTAGTGCCTGTAGGAGCAATGGTATTTTCGATACAATATTCATAACGGCTAAATTCCAAATCGGTAGGTATATGATAACCGGCAGGGCATATACCCTGTATGCCGCTACCACCACAAGGGTCACAATTTGGCAGCCCTGCACCATATTGCAATGCTGAATTAGCAGTACTGGGTAAATTCATAGCAGATGCCCACTGGTACAAACCGCCATAAGTTGTACAGTTTGCCTCTACATCATTGTAACACCATTTTTGACCGGCAGCCTGAGTTACTGATTGATTTACTCTTGTCCCTGTATTCATATTGGCTATTGCCCAAACTTGTGAACCGCAAATTGGAACGCAGGCACTTGTGGTAACTGTTATAGAATTAGAATTAGCACTTGTGCCACAAGTATTATTTGCTCGGATTCTATAGTAATAAGTAGTTCCCCCACAGGTCAGTCCTGTTACATTGTAAGTGGTTACATTACCCACACTCAAATTCTGATAACCGCTAACAAAAGAAGAAAAGCTACTATTGGTTGAAACATCTAAAAAATATTCTGTTGCAGCGCCTGAAGCTGTCCAGTTAGTGTAAAAAGAAGTACTCGTTATACTGCTGGCAGCTGTTGCAGTAAAAGTCCCCGGCAGTTGACAATTGATGCAAGCTACAGGAATCCATTGTGAGGTACTGGTGTAGTAAGCCTCAAAGCATTTTGTTGTAGTATTAAAAATAAACAAAGAATTTGCAGGGCTTGATATCAAATCACGCTCAGCAGTTGTCATGCGGGGGCATAAAAACCCCTTACTTGTACTGCTTACATCGAGAATTGCAGAGTTATCTGCTACTGCACCGGTTGCGTTAATGGCGGTTCCCTGCGCCTTGATATGTTGCGACGAAAGCATAACTATAAAAACAACAAGCATTGTTATTATAGTTTGAACTTTTTCAACAAGTCCATTTTTTAATTTATTTTGATTATTTTTCATGTTATTTTTTGTATTTTTGTGAAAAAAAACTATGTATAGACAAATTATAATTCCCACCAGCAATAGCTTTTTGCTGAATCTTCCTTCCGAGTTCGCAGGTCAGCAGGTAGAAGTTATTGCTTTTCCTGTTGGCGAAAACACGAGCATTGAGGAGCAATCCCAAAATGTTAAATATTCGTGGACCCTTGCACAAAAGTTTTTCATGAAAAATGCCGTAGATTTTGGTAAAATAGAGAAATGGACACGCGAGGACTTGTATGAGTAATATTTTTATTGATATACTTCGACTACATGAATTTTTGAAAACTGGAAAATTCATGTGCTCAGCATAACCGGCTTCTAAATATTTTTTCATTCGAAAATATATTAAGAATCGGTATAGTAATATTTGCGTGTATGCTTTTGATAAAAGTGTGCATGAAAAACAGCAGAAAGCTTTTGATTTGTTGAAAAATCGTCCTGTAATAAGTTCACAAGTTATTATAGAAACGCATAATGCTTGTTTTAGGAAATTAAAACTACAACAACCGGTTTGCGAAGAAACAGTTTTACTTCTCACAGATATATGCCACGTTGTTGAAATTAAACATACCACCATTCGTACAGCTATTGTTTTAAAAAGAAAATATTGTTTTTCTTTTCTTGACTCCTTGATTATTGCAACTGCACTTGATAGCAAGTGCACTATTTTATATTCTGAAGATATGCACCACGAACAAATTATCGAAAACCCCGAAAAGAACGGGGCAAGAACACTTACCATTATTAATCCTTTTGTTTAATTTGTGCTTTCTTAATATTTTTCAATTCTTTTTTTTTAACCCAACACTCGGTATTCCAGCAACTCCAAATTATAAACGAGTGCATTTTGAATATTAATTCTGAAGGCAGCGAACTGAAAATCCGTTTGTTTTACTGTTTTTATTCCGGAACGAACCAATGAAGCCTATGCACAAACTCCTGTACCAAGCATTCGAGGCATCAAATTCAGTAGTTGTCCTGAAGTATGTGTACGTGCCCATGTCGAAAGACGTGCTACTGGAGATATAACCCGTAGGTAAAGCTGAAAAGCCGCTGGTATTTGTGCCATCCCAAGCAGGGCTGTTACTGCTCGTTACTTTCATCTTTGCTCCGGGACCAACACCTGCAATAGTAGAACCTCGCCAACTACCCGATGTTGTTTGAAAAGTTGCAAGCGTAGTGTTTCCGGTGGGTGCAATATTGTTTTCTATACAATATTCATAACGACTCCACTCCAAATCGGTAGGTATGTGGTAACCGGCAGGGCAAATACCTTGAATACCTCCAGAGCCACAAGGGTCGCAAGTTTGCCAAGCACCACCTTGCAAAGTTGAATTAGCAGTACTCGGTAAATTCATGGCAGATGCCCATTGGTATAAACCACCGTAAGTGGTACAATTAGCCACTACATTGTTATAACACCATTTTTGCCCTGCAGCCTGTGTTGTTGCCTGAGTTACCTGTGTCCCTGTATTCATATTGGCTGCCATCCATACTTGTGGTGTGGCACAGTCACAAGAACCTACAACAACTGTAATGGGGTTGGAATTTGAACTTGTACCGCATACATTATTAGCTCTTACTCTATAATAATAAGTTCCCCCGCATGGCAGTCCTGTTACATTGTAAGTAATAACATTTCCCACAGGCAGGTTATTAAAACCAGTTACAAACGAAGCAAAAGTTGAGCTTGTAGAAACATCGAGATAATAGGTAGTAGCACCGGCGGAGGCATTCCAGTTGGCAGAAAAAGAAGTTCCTGTTACACTAGTTGCGGCAGTTGCGATAAAAGCGCCTGGAAGCTGGCATCCCAGACAATTAAGGCTATGCCATTGGCTTGTAGATGTACTAAAAGCTTCAAAGCATTGGGTGGTAGTGTTAAAAATAAAAAGAGAATTAGCGGGTGCGGCTATTCCATCTCGTTGTGCTGTGGTCATACGCGGGAACAAAAGCCCCTTTGTTGTACTTATAATATCCAGCATGGAAGAATTATCTGGATTAGCTCCGGTTGAACTTATACTGGTTCCTTGTGCTGCTAAAAAATAAGGAAGGATAACCAGCATAATAAATATTAAAAAATAATTTTTCATATAAAATTTATTTATTTAGAATTCTGTTTTTATTTCACTATTGTCCGGAAAAATTTTATCATTTAGGTCAAGCTTGTTATTACAACACGTTTTATAAACAGTACGTCACTACCTGCCAGACAACAGGCTGGCGTGACTTAATAACAAAGGAACTCCGTAGGAGTGAACTGTTTATAAAAACGTACACAATCAAACAAATAAGCTCCGTAGGAGCGCCCTGTTTTTTGTCAGACAATAATGTTTTTATTTATATTATATCTTATCTCACTTGATAAATACTTCATCAAGCTTTATTAATATGGCAAGCCATCGCTCAGGCATCCGTTAATAAAGAATCTCTTACCATATTATTTTAAAGTGAGAAATATTTATTACTATTCATTGTTGTCCGATAAAAATTTATAATTCAAGTTAAACATGTCACTATAACTCATTTTGATGACAGGGCGCTCCTATGGAGCTTCTTTTTATTAATAAATTAATTTTCCCATAAACAGTTCGTCCCTCAGGGACTTAAAATTAAGGAACTCCACCCACCTACTGGTCGGCAAGTAGGAGTGACCTGTTTATAACAATGAAAAATCTCCAAAACTAAAGCTCCATAGGAGCGCCCTGTTTATTTATCGGACAATTGTGATTATTATTTATTAATAACCATGTTTGTTTTCGATTGATTGTAATTATTCATTTCTGTTTTTAAAATTTTCATATCTGCTTTTAGTAATGTATTTTCTTTTTTCATATCTGTTTTTAACAATGAATTTTCATTTTTTAATTCTTTAATAGCTTCAATGAGCAAGGCAACAATTTTAGAGTATTCAACAGATTTATACCCGTTATTGTCAGTATGCACAACCTCAGGAATAATGCTTTCAATTTCCTGGGCTATTAATCCCATTTGTTTTGAAGAATCAAATTGATTCGCAAATTCTTCTGTTTTCCAGTTGTAATATACACCCCGTAATTGTTGTACTTTATTTAGTGCATTTTGAATCGTTACTATGTCTTTTTTATATCTGATATCAGATGTTTCGTTCATATTAGAAGTTATTACCCTGCCAGCTACCTGCAATTTACAGGACGCAGATGGAGTTGAAGTACCTATGCCAACACTTGTTCCATCATCAAAAATCTGACTGCAAGTTATGGCTGTAGTACCCGACATTTTAGGAATATAATTTGCGCCGGAACCACATGTACCTGTAATCGTTCCTGACGTTGGTGTTGACCAGACAGGTGTTCCTGTTCCGTTACTAGTTAACACTTGACCTGTTGTTCCTGCTGCTGTAAAATCATAAGCAGTGCCATTGCTGAAACAAATTGTTCCGGCTGCCCCGATTGTTGTTGCATTTGTACCACCGTTTGCAATAGATAGAGTACCTGTAACAGCATTGGAAGATGCAAGGTTTATAGTACCAAAACCTAAAGCTGTTCCACTTCTGCGAAAAACCTGAAAGTCAGATGTAGCTTCAATGTCTGTTGGTGCTGCAACTGCATTTGTTGCATTTCCTTTTACCGACAAAGCAGCCATATTTGCCATACTGATAGTGCCTGTTCCGGTAATTGTACCACCGGTTAAGCCTGTTCCTGTAGCAACAGAAGTAACAGTGCCCCCTGAATTATTATCTGTTGATGATATTGTTACAGTATTTCCTGCTTTTGTAACTGTTGTTGCCCCTGTTCCAGTAAAATTTATAATAGTACCACTTGTTACGTTTGAGCCATTTGCTCCTGAGCCTTGTAATGTCCATGAGCTGTAATTATCATAAGCCAAAACAGGAATATCAGCAGCAACCAAAGCCCTGAATGTCGGAATACCTGCAACACCATTAGGAGCAGCAAAAACATAATTAGCAGGCTGGCTGTTCCATGCCGCTGTTAATGTACCGCTTCCGGTAACAGGCGAATTAGAGACAGTGAATTGCCCGGGCATAGAAAGTCCTACAGAAGTAACTGTGCCCCCTGTATTATTATCGGTCTGCCATGTTGGAGCATCTGCAACACCATTTGATTTTAAAACAGTTCCAGAGCCTCCTAATCCTAATTCAATTATTTGTCCTGAACCATTTGAATAAAACACCATCCAATTCGTTGCAGAATGGTCACTTGTTGATGTCATTGTATGCAAACGGGTATGATCTGTCGCGTGTGTGTGATCTCCCCATGCAACCGTGTTTATCGCAGTACCAAAAGGAATTCCCACGAAGTTGCCCGATAATTGTCCCAGTACACTGTTTGCCCCAATTGTAAAATCAGTGGGCGCAGCGGCAATTCCTGTATTGTTTCCTTTAATGGTATTTGCAGCCATATTTGCCATGCTAATAGTTCCTGTTCCGGTAATTGTACCACCGGTTAAGCCTGTTCCAGTGGCTATGGATGTAACAGTTCCATTTCCAGAACCTATTCTTACCCATGAGGGTAAAACCGATGTACCTGCATTGTAATAAAATCCCAAGCCTTCAGATAAAGATGCATTTATATTATATAAAATCAGACTGTTTGCAGGACTGGTAATTGTTGCAGCATCTGTTAGCGATAGCAGGTTGATGCGTGGCAGTAATAAGCCTCTGTTCGTATAGGATATATCCAAACCAGCAGAAACGTCAGGGTCAGCCCCTGTTGAATTTATTGAAACACCCTGGGAATAAGTCATTCTTGATGAAAAGAGAATGATACTTGTTAAAAACAGTATCCACTTTCCTGTATTTTTGAAATTTTTCATTTTCATTTTATTAATATCTGTTTACTGCCTAAATTTTGTCCCGTGTCTGTTTTAATCATAAAAAAATAGAGTGCCGGTGCAAGAAAAGATACATTAATAGGAATATTATTGATTCCTTCGCTTACTTGTTTTTTATCTTCATATAATATCTGTCCTAGAATATCTGTTATTTCAAAAAACAGAAACGTTTCTTCATTTGATTTAAAAACAATATTAAATGAGTTGTTCGCGGGATTAGGATACAGTTGTAAATACTCAAATGGCTGCCTGTCGCATGAAACACTGATAATTTCAGAGTAAGAAAAGTTCCCGTCAAAGTCTGTTTGCTTCAATCTGAAAAATATAGTTTCTGCCACTTGTTGATAAAATGAATAATGATATGGAATAAAAACATTGCTATTACCTGCACCGCTTATATTGGATGCAAAAGACCAATTTTGCAAATCATCTGTATATTCAAGCGTGAAAAAATTATTATTTGTTTCAGAGGCTGTATTCCAAAATAAATCAATAGATGTATTGTTGCAAATTCCCGAAAAATCAAGCAATTCAACAGGCAACGGGTTTTTACCTGTTTTAGAACCGAACGTAATAGGACTGTAACCTGAAAAAGCGACAGAATTCGTTATCTGACCACTCGGCCATGTTCCGCTTGCTGTTCCGCCCATGTTATCCCATTGTGAGCCGTTCCAATGAACAAGAGCAAGATCACTTAAAGTATCTCCATCATAAGGAGCTTGCTTTTCAATTTCGCTTTTCGTTGCATCTTTCCAGTAGAGCGTTACAGTCGGTGTTTGAGTACCTGCCCCGGTTCTGTCAACTAACCAGAATTCTTTACCACTTACATGATCTATTCCGGTGCCCATGCTGCTTCCATCTGCCCATGTGTGTATTCCTAAGGAATCATTGATGTGTTTATAAGAGTAATGCACAGTGAAATCATTTGTATTACTCCAGGAAGCAATTTGCAAAGGAGCCCAAACAGGAATGCCTGACCGCACATCTCCTGTTTGAAAGGTAAAGGACGAGCCATTTCCTGTCTTTTTTAATTTTCCGTCTATAAAACAGCTTGCTGAGCCACCGGTTAAAGTTGCAGCAGAAGAAAGGGAAACGATATTCGCACCTGTATAAAGAATGCCATTTGTAATGTTAAGGTTGTTATTAATGATGATATTTTTCGCTAATTTAATACCATTAGGGTTTATAGACAGATTGTAAAAAATAAAAGCATCGGATGCAGTTGTTGTTCCTCCAATAATCTGAACAGAACTTGTCCCGAAAAACTGAACAAGTCCATTTCCAAAATCTATTGTTGATGAAGGTGAATTATTAAGCAAATTTCCTGCAATTTTTAAAACACCGGTAGAAGCAATGGATAGTGCACCAGTGGTTATGTTCGTATAATTACCGGTAACAAAATATGAATTAGCAGAAATTTTTATTGCATTGCCATCATTTACTATTTCCTGAGCATTTGAGCAGGGACTAGCAAACAGAGCTAATAAAAACATAAATAGTATTTTAGTATAGATAGTCATTATTGTGTCTTTTCTTTATTTGAAATATATGTTACTATATTTTAAATTAATTTTAACAACGCTTTGCAATTATTAATATTTAATAATCTTTTACATCAAACACTTAGTCTTTTACACAACGTAAGTTCATTGCGTAAGAAACTTTAGAAGGTTTGAATCTATTAATCTGTGCACTATTATAAGTGAGATTTCTAACCCAAACATTAGGAGCACTCTCTTCGGATGAAGACCAAAAAACTGCATCCGTATTTATGAACTGCGATGGCGTATAATTATAGTAACCACCTGGTCTTGCAGTAAATCCAGAGCTATTCGTAGCCCCTGTATTTGGTGTAGTCCATTGGGTTGTGCCTGTTGATTTAAGATTACCACCTTCATTTGTACCCAATAAACCAGTTGTAGTATTATCATAAGGAAATGCACCGGGATTGCTGCCAACATTTTTCTCTAACAATGTCCATTCATAGTGGGATGGCACGTGCCATCCCGCAGGACAAATACCCTGAACAGGAGGGGTACACGGTGTACAAGTTGCATCACCGTTACATGCTGATGCTCCATTCATCATCTCTGCCCATTCGTACAAACCACCATAGGTGGTGCAATTGGCTGAATTATCACCATAACAGAACTTTTGAAATCCGACAGCGCCTTGTCCTGTTGCACCTGTTACATACGTTCCATGATTAAGATTTTGTGCCATCCAGCATTGAGTTCCAATTTGTTTTATATTATATACCTGAGCGTCGCGAGCATCTGTCATAGTTGTAAAACCACCGCACCCTGAACTTGGCGTGCAACAATTTGTAGTATTTAGGGTAATTGTATTAGAATTAATACTTGTCCCGCATGTATTATTCGCTCTGATTCTATAGTAATAAGCAACTCCCCCACAAGTCAGCCCTGTTACATTGTAAGTGGTAACATTGCCCACGGGCAAATTCTGATAACCACTTACAAATGAAGAAAAACTGCTGTTTGTTGAAACATCAAGATAATAGGCAGTAGCGCCAGCAGAAGCACTCCAGTTGGCAGAAAAACCTGTTGAAACAATATTGGAAGCGGCCAATGCTGAAAACGAACCCGGTAACTGACAGGCGGGACACCATACACTAATCCACTGTGTAAGGGATGTATTGAAGGCTTCAAAACATTGAGTTGTTAAATTGAAAATCATTAAAGCTTCAGCAGGGGAAGCAATATTGTCCCTTTCTGTAGTAGTCATGCGGGGCAATAAAAATCCCTGACCTGTTGCAGAAATATCGAGTATGGCAGAATTATCTGCAGCAGCCCCTGTGTTGTTTATAGCTGTTCCCTGGGAAAAAACCAGATGGCTGCTTTGTATTATTATAAAACAAAGCCAAACCAAATATTTAATTTTATTTCTTTTTTTATAAGGCATTTCTGATAGATTTTTTTAATTTAATTGTAAAAATAACCTGAATAAAGCTTATTCTCAACCTGTATTTTATATATAGCCTGAATGAATTGATAAATGACCTGTTTAAATAAATATATAGCCGAATTGTTTTCCATTGTTGAGCATCACAATCCTTTATAAGTAAAAAAGTTCCTGTCTTTATCAGTACAGGAACTTTTTAACCAATGAAAACCGAGTCGGTTATTCGTTAACGATTAAGCTTATTTGTTTAGTAAATATTTGCCTGTTGTTCGTGATTCTGACAATATATTGTCCCTGTGAAAATTTTCTTAAATCAATGACATTTATATTTTCAGCATCTTTCAAATAATATATCCTTTCCCCGATGATTGAAAAGATTTCGATAGTTGACTGCCCAACTGTGGAAATATAAAATACACCATTAGATGGATTCGGAAAAATATCAATTTGGTCTGTAAACTGAATATCAACGTTGGTATTGCTGGCTTTTACCTGTATTTCAGGTGATACGTAAGTACAATAAGAATTATCTGTAATTGTAACTCTATACAAACCTTCTACAAGATTGCCGGGACTACTAACAGTTGCCTCGTTTGACCATAAGTACGAATACGGGTACACTCCACCAGTAGCATAAAGAGCAATGGCTCCGTCTGCAGAATCGGGAGAAGAGCAATCTGTAACAACATAGGTAGCCTGTAGCGGAAGTGGCTCTGTTATAGTCTGACTCAACCATACTGTCTGTCCCATTGCATCTATAATTGTTACAGTATATGGACCAGCGCATAAATTTAATATTTCAGGTGTTGCTTCACCGGTGTTCCACAAAAAAGTATAGGGGGGCTGTCCTCCTGATGGCCAAGCAATAGCAGAGCCATCACACAATTCACTACATGTACAGTTTGAACTTTGAATAAAACCTTCAAGTGGTGGAGGTCCGTCAAAATAAATATTAAATCCCAGAGTAGCCGTATCGCAAAGCCATATTGTGTCATTCCCTACAATTACAGAGTCGCACAGAACAGTAGAATCACAGCCAACAAGGTAACGGGCAGTGAGCTTAATAAAAATAGTCTCTCCTGCGGGGATGAAGAATGCCCCACTAATTTGTCCTGTGGTCGTGGAAGTATCAATTGCTTCAAACAAACAGTTAGAATTGCTTTCAGGGCAATTATCCGTAACAAAAATGCCATAATAGGGATGCGAAAAACTAATATCAAGATTGTAAAAACCGTTACTATTACTCGTAAATGAAAACACATAATCCTGGTTTAAGTATCCAGAGCAACTGTCAATCTGATCTGTAAATAAACTATCTAAAAGGCAGGATCCGTCAATATGAGAGCCAGCATTTGCCATTGATACATTTGTTGCTGCAAACGGGTATCCCGGTATGACGTGAGGGGTACTGCAACTGCTCCCGGTCTGTGCACTGACGTTAAAAAAGCTTATTAAAAAAAGAAACCCAATTAAGCCTGATATGTATTTTCTTTTTCCTCGAAAAGTTACTTTTCTAAAACTGTAGTTTTTTTTCATAGCTTCAAGTTTTTTTATTATATTTTTTTATTTAAATAGTTACAAATGTAGCTTGTAAAAAAGTTTTCTCTTACCTCTATTTTATATATAGCATGAATGAATGGACAAATGACCTGTTTAAATAAATATATAAATAAACTCTTGTTAAAATTTTACGTATATTCGTATATTCATTATTGCTACACGAATTGGCCCATTTAGTATGTTCTATTTCAAAAGAGTTTATTTTTTCTCCCTGTTATTTTTTGTAAGCTCATTTTTGTTTGCTCAGAAATTAGTTTTTAAGCATTTTGGAATAGACCAAGGATTACCTTCTTCAATTGTCTATAATACTTTTCAGGATTCAAAGGGCTATTTGTGGTTTTCTACAGAAATGGGTGTGGCACGATATGATGGGTTTAATTTCAAAATATACAATTCGGAAGATGGACTTGTAGATGATATCGTGTTTCAGGTTTATGAAGATTATGCAGGAAGAATTTGGTTTCGTAATATGGCAAAGCAGCTATGTTATTTAGAAAATGAAAAAATCATTGAATATCCCGGCAATGATTTGTTGCAAATAAAAAATCAGGAGTATAGTGTAATCTCTTCTGTTCATAATACGAAGGATACGCTCTTTGTCGGCTTTACATCAGGAACAGCGATTTGTATTGCCGGCAAAAAAGTTACATCGTTGCAGATGTCGTTTTTTTATCCAAATAAAAATGAATTATTTTGGTTTAAATGTATTGGGAATAAATTCATAGCCTATTTGCCTACAGGGTCTTCTATTCTTTTATATGATACTATTTTAGCGAAACGAAGTATCAGACCCGTTTGTATTGAATTGAAAAATGGCAATTATTTACTGGGAAACGATAAAAGACTTATTCTATTTAATAATTCAATTGTCCTAAACAAAATATCATACAAGAGCAGAATATATAGTGTTTTGGAGGATAGTAACGGAAATATTTGGATTGGAACGTATGCGAATGGAGTTTATTTTTACCAAAATGGAAATTTGCAAAATCCAAACCCGGTACACTATTTTGCAGGAATGACAGTTTCCGTTTATGAAGATAGAGAGCAAAATATCTGGCTTGCTACTAAGGAAAACGGTGTTTATTTATTGTCCTCAATTGAATATATGTCTTATACGAAAGAGGAACAACTTGGAAACAACTTAATAACTTGCCTGGAGGCTGTGGGCGATACACTTTTGATTGGTTTTAATAATGGACAAACAAAATTTTTATATAATCAGAAAATTTATAATATCAATTTACTTGGTTTAAACTCAAAAACCATTCTTTTAATAAAAAACACTTTTAAAAATACTTTTATTATTGCACATTCAACAGATAATTTTTGGGATGATATATTAGTTGTTGAAAAAAATAAAATTGTAAGTTTATTCAAACTTAAAGACCGAATAAAATCTTTCTATTTTGATAAAAAAAATGAAAAAATATTAATTGGAACAAGGCTCAGGTTATTTGAATACAGTAAGAACCTAAAAGCAGATACACTTTTAAAAAGCATAAGAATTAATGCTGTTTATTCAGATTCCGGAAAAATATGGATTGGTAATTTTGACGGTTTATGGCTTTTAATGAATGGCAAACTTTCGTATTATGGTAATCATTTTTGGGCTTTGAGAAAAAATATTATAGGAATTAATAAAAGCAAAGAGGGGCTTTTATGGGTAATAACAAATGGACATGGCTTGGTTGCATTTAAAAACAACAGGTTTTATTCAATTACAACCGCAAATGGACTTTTAAGTAATAATTGTACCAGCTTACTTATTGATGAAAAAAATAAAATTGTTTGGATTGGGACAAATAAAGGTTTAAATAAAATAACATATCAAGAAAAAGATATATTAAAATATGAAATTGAAAGCTATACTACGAATAATGGTTTAGTCTCGAATCAGATAAGCGCTATATCAATAATAAAAGATACTGTTTATATAGCAACAGATAATGGAATAACTTTTTTTAATTATAAAAAAGTATCACCAATTTTTTCTGCCCCTCTGATTAATATTTCAGGGATTCAAATTAATGGCCAAAACAGAGATATTCCCCTACAACGGAATTTACATTACAAAGAGAATAGAGTTTCCATTAGCTTTTCGGGTATAAGTATAAGAAGTCAACGAAACCTTAAATACAAATATAAACTAATTGGAATGGATGCAAACTGGTACTTAACAAACAACCAGTATGTTGATTTTATGAATCTGAAGCCAGGGAGCTATTTTTTTCAAGTATATGCTCAGAGTTCAAATGGGGTTTGGAGCGATAAACCTGCGGTTTTGTCTTTTACTATTTCTCCTCCTTTCTGGCAAACCTGGTGGTTTATTGCTTTCTGTATTATTATTACTGTTTCGGGACTATGGTTGTTCATTTATTTAAAATTAGCAGCTATTAAAAAAAAGAATTTTATCAAACAGCAATTGGTAGAATTAGAGAACAAAGCACTTCGCTCACAAATGAATCCTCATTTTATTTTTAATATTTTAAGTTCTATTCAAAATTTTATATTAAAAAACGATACAGAAAAAGCTACTTTGTATCTGATAAAATTTTCTCAATTGGTTCGTTATATTTTAAACACGAGTAAGGAAACAAAAATATTATTATCTGATGAAATACAAATGCTGAACCTTTACCTTGAACTCGAAAAATTAAGACTTGGAAATAAAATGAATTACATTATAAATTTAAATAATTTAAAAAATGCAGAAAGCATAGAAATACCAATTTTTTTGATTCAGCCCTATGTCGAAAACTCTATTTGGCATGGTATTAATAATAAAGAAACAAGTACAGGGCATATAAATATTGATTTATCAATTGTTGAAAATAAATATTTGATATGTATTGTTGAAGATAATGGTATCGGAAGAAAAAAAGCAGGATTACAAAGAGAAAATAAATCGTACCTCCATAACAGCATTGGGATGAAAAATATTCAACAAAGGATTGCCCTTTTATATGACTCAAGTGTAAATGTAGAAGATTTAACTGATTCTGATGGCAACGCAACAGGAACAAAAGTAATATTGAAAATTAATATTAATGAATTATGATTAAAGCAGCGATTATTGAAGACGAACAAAATTGTTCAGAATATTTAAGTCTTTTATTATCTAAAAATTTTGAGGATATTGAAATTATAGGAATAGCAGATTCAATAGAAACAGGATTGGTTTTATTAGAACGAGAAACTCCTGATTTGGTTTTTCTGGATATTATGCTTTCAAATAACAATGCATTTGAACTTCTTCGAAATTTTAATGAAATCAAATTTGAAATTATTTTCACTACAGCGCATGATGAGTTTGCGCTAAAAGCTCTAAAGGTAAGCGCGCTCGACTATTTGCTAAAACCAATTGACCCTAAAGAATTAGCTGTAGCCGTTGAGAAGTATAAAAAAAAGCATAATAATCCATTTGATTTTTCTAGGCAACTATCTGTCTTATTTGACCGTTATGTAAATCAAAACGATAGACCAACCAAAATAGCATTGCCTACGATGCAAGGCTATGAAATAATTAATACGGAAGACCTTATATATTGCGAGGCAGACGGGGGATATACAAAATTTCATTTAAAAGAAAATCAGGTTAAATTAGTAAGTAAAAACATAAAAATATATGAAGATCTTTTATCCGTATCAAATTTTTTCCGAATACATCAGTCTTTTTTGATTAATATAAATCATATTGTGAAATACATCAAGGGGGATGCGTCACAAGTCATTATGAGCAATGGCGTATCACTTAATGTTTCAAAACTCAAAAAAGATGAAATTAAAAATATTATTAAAAATTTTGCAAGTTAGATTTTATAAATTCAAATGTAGGTTGAATTATACAGTTTGTTATGTGAAACCATTAATTTGTTCATTTAGGGTTGAAAAGTTTGTATTGCAAGGTTTGCCACACTACTTTTGTGTCTCCTACCTCAAAATTCCTTCCTTATTAAACGGGTTAAAAAAAAAGCCGCACTTGTGGCTTTTTTCTTTCGTATAAACCGGGAGCTATCCCGTCGTAATCACTCCCTGTTACATCTTCACGACTTTTAGAACTTGATGTGAATTTCCCATTTGAAAATATGCAAAATAAACTCCTTTGGGAAGGCTTCTTACATCAAGGCTTTGACCATAAGATGCCTTGCTCTCAATATTTATTTTTCTGCCTGACACATCACTCATGTATAAAAATAGAGCTTCAGGGAAATTCCATGTTAAATATTCATGAACCGGATTTGAAATTATTCTAAGAGTCTTTTCTACTGAATTTTTAGTATTGATTCCCGTAATAATTTCATTATACCTTGTCATGAATTCCTCATAATACTGGTTTGCAATATAAGCATCATGAATAATAAGTGTATTCTCGTCATAATCGGTTTCTGCGCTGTTGGTCCAGTTATGAGAACCTGCAATAACAAGTGGATCTGATGAAATATTATTTGGGTCAACAAGTCCATATTTATGATGAAAAGATCCTGCAATAGTATTATGAGACAACACATCAACACCAGCACTGATAAACCCAGGGTATTCAGACCCTAAATAATCAATATTTTCCATGATACCTTTTACAATTTTTCCGGAATTTTTTAAAGCAATAGTAGCATCACCAAGATCATTTTGATTAAACGTAAACATGGCAAAATAAAAATCTGCATTGCATGAATTTATTGCGCTTTCAATATGAGCAGTAGTGCCGTCGCTGGGCGAGAAATACAAATTAACAGATGTACCGTTAATATTAAAAGAATGTGGTGTGTTGTCTGATTTTGCATCACCAAATTTTGAATTATTCAAATCATACATTGCAGTGGAAGATCCCCACATTTCTTCAAACTCGGTTGTGTATGCCTGAACTAAAGCCTGATCCTGAATGATGATAAAGTTATTCGGATCTTCAAACATATTACCCGATGTGTAATTCATAGAGCCGCTTAACACATAACTATTCGTTGCGCTACCAACATCAATCAAGGTAAATTTATTGTGCATAATATCAACATAACTGGACCGCACAAGTTTATTTATTCCTGCATTCAGTCCTGACAGAGCGGTATTCAGCGATGCGCTTGAAGTGATATACCGAACACGAACCCCTCTCTGATAAGCAGCATTTATACATGATACAATTTTTGATGATGTGTTATCATAAATCGCCATATCAAGCGTTTGTTGTGCTTTATTAATGTAAGCGCAAATGGTGTCATCCATATTGGAAACATGAATTCCATCAGCTACAGCAGATATTGTATTATCAACAGGACGTGTAAAATAAACTTTAATTTTTGAATTTTGAGCAATGCTACTTGTAGCTGCACAAAACAATAATAATGTAATAAAAATTGTTCTCATAATTTAAAAATTAAAAAGCCAATATAGAAAATTTTTCTATACCGGCTTAATTTTTTTTTCTAAATCTTACTTCTTAACCTGCCAGACCTGCTTGCATCAGGCAAGCTGCGTCAAGCAGGCAGGTCCTTAATCCATTTCTTTTCATCTCCCATAAGCGCAAACCTGTGAGGATACCTTTCGCACAATCTTTCCCTCAATACCTCACAGGATTGCTACTCCTACTCCTAAATCCTTTTATTTCGTGTCGCAAACCTGTGAGGATAGCCAACCCACAAGCCAACCCGCAATACCTCACAGGATTGCTACTACTACTCCTACTCCCAAAAATATAAACAACTAATAATTCTGCTCTCTAACCTGCATATAAGCTTTTGAATGCAAACATGCCGGGCAGTTTTCGAGTGCTTTTTGTGATTCATAAACATAGCCGCAATTGATACATTTCCACCATACTTTTCCGTCTTTAATAAATACTTTATCTTCTGAAATATTCTGCAATAGTTTCAGATAACGGCGTTCGTGTTCTGCTTCAACTTTTGCAATCATTTTGTAAGCTGTTGCTATCTCTGTAAAACCTTCTTCTTTTGCAACTTCGGCAAAGTGCGGATACAAATCAGTCCACTCTTCATTTTCACCCTCTGCTGCTGCTTTGAGGTTTTCCATAGTTGTTCCGATAACACCGGCTGGATACATTGCTGTAATTTCAACCATGCCACCTTCTAAAAATTTAAAGAAACGTTTTGCATGTTCTTGCTCCTGATGAGCTGTCTCCATAAAAATAGCTGCTATTTGCTCGTAGCCTTCTTTCTTTGCTACTTTAGCAAAAAATTCATAACGGTTTCTTGCCTGACTTTCTCCGGCAAATGATTTCAATAAATTCTGTTCTGTTTTTGTTCCTTTTAACGATTTTTTCATAGTATTTAATTTTAATTTATATTTATCATAAGCAATTTTATTATTTTCAAAATTATATATAAAAATCAAAACCGCAAACCAAAAAACACTGCAATTTATCATATAAAAAAATGCTGGAAAATATTTTAATCAGTTTTAATATCCAACAATTTCGTACCCGAATTTTTTAATAATTTATACGACCATCTGATAATTACAATTGCAGCAGCCATCGAACATAAAGCATCAACCCATACTAAATTCCATATCATTGCAACGGTTAAGCCAATTATTGCAGATAAACTTGTCAAAGCATCTGCTAAAACATGCAAATATGCGGCTTTTATGTTTTGATCAGTATCTTCATGCTTATGATGAAGAATGAAAGCACTGATAATATTAACAATCAAACCAATTAAAGATACGGCGATAGCTTCTTTATATGATATTTCAACAGGATTAAAAAAACGAACTACAGCTTCCTTTATAATGTAAAATGTAAAAAATAACAAAATAAAACCACTTGTATAACCGGCGAGCGGAAGTATTTTTTCAGGCTTACCTTTAAAATTTTTATTTGCTGAAACTTTTCTAAAAAACACATACGCGAGCCAACTGAGACCAATAGCCAAAACATGTGAGCCCATGTGTATCCCATCACTTAAAAGAGCCAATGAATTCGTAGAAATACCATAAAATATTTCAACAAACATGGTCAGGGCAGTCAACAAAACTACCCAAAGGGTCTTTGTTTCATGTTTATGTATATGTTCCATTGTCATTTTAATAACTAATCTTCACTCCCATAAAAAAACTTCTCGGTAAAGACGGTCCGTAAATATAACCTGCATCTCTGAATTGTCCCTTATCAAAATCATTCTGATAACTATTGAGCATGTTTTGAATTCCGCAATTTACATTAATTTTCATTTGTCCATTCACTAAAAACTCATATTGAAACTTCATACCGATATCATAAAAATCGGGAGTTTTTCTTTCTGTATCTTCTTGTATATATCCTGAAAAATGCTGAACAAGCATACTGCCTGTATATGTTCCTGACAAAGATACTAAAAACCGCTTAACAGGCTCATACGTTGCAGTGAGATATCCATAGCGGTCGGGTGAACGAAACATAGTGCGATGCGCTTGTATTATCATATCATACTTAAATCGAACAAAGGGTAGAAAATATTTAAAATCATCAAATAATTACATACTTGAAAAGAGTAACATTTTAATGAGTAGTAATGATTTAAGAAGCAACATTAACCTACATTGCAGCTTTGGGTTAAATTTGAAAAATAAAAAAATAAACCGATTTTACTTCAGTTTTATCAATTCGGTTTCAACCTGCTTATTTTTCCAGCCGAAATTACGAAACCAGTAGGAAATCATAAACCCACAGTAACTACCAGTGCTTTTAAATTCATGATAATAGCGGGTTCCGTCAATGGTATAATGCGCTGTGGAACGCATTGGATTTCCTGTATGCAGATGAGCGACAAAACTAAAACTTAGCATGCCGCCTTTCTTAAATGCTTTTTCAATACCTGCTGTAAAACGAGGGTCAATACTAGTTTGGCTCGAAAAAAGCGCAGATCCGCCGAGGTAAGAAGTATCTGCAACCGAAAATGCATCTCCTTTTCCGTTGTTTGTAATATTCACAGAATCGGACTGAAAATTCAGCACAACTCCACACCCAATAAAATACCGAATATTCCTGCAATTAAGAGGTGTTTTGTATGCAGCCATAAAAGGTATCTGAACAACTGGCAGTTGATAACGGAGAGTTGTATTTTTGCGTTGACCGATTTTTCCAATAAGGGAATAATTCTCAAGAATAGTAAATTGAAAACCTGTTTCTGTAAAACCAAGACCTGACTGGAACATAAACTTATCATTCAGATCATATCTACCTGAAATATCAATCTGACCTGCACCAAAATTATTGCAATCGAAACGAGCATTGGCTTCCGGCATTCCACCAGTTAGTTGGATATGCGATCCGTGTCCTCCAACCTGAATACCCATTCTCCATTCATTGTTTTGAGAAAAAGCAGAGAATGCAATAACAGATAAAATTAGTGTGTATATTTTTTTCATGGTTAAGTAATTTAGAACAAATATACAAAATTATTCTATTACCAATAATTAATTTTGAAAAAAAATCATATATAAAATAAGCTTAGGAAAAGATATGGAGCTATCGTTAATGAAATTCTATTTTAAATATTAAAAAACTCATCTTTGTTAAATTTTACTTGGTAAATTTGCATTCAATAAAAAAATATTATACCTGTATCAAAACAAGTATTTTTACGTGTCATATATTTACATTTAAAGTCTATTTTTGTAAATAAAAATTTTACGAATACTAAAAATTTAATTAAAAATCTATAAATTATGAAACTGAAAACAATAGGCTCTCTGATGGTAATTGTATTTTTAACAATTCAACTATTTACAGGATGTAAAAAAGACAAGGACAATTCCGATACAACGACAAAGGGTACTGTCAGTATGAAAATCGGTGATGCCCGTATTTCACGAACAAGTAAAGATATAAATGGAGCAGTTGTTGACCCATCAAAATTAACAAAGTGCGAAATTAAATTGTCCTCCATTAAATTAAAAAAGAGCGATGGTACCTATGAAGACATTTTATCAGCACCTGCTACTGTTGACCTGAGAAATTTTCAGGGAACAGTTACAAGTTTATTATCTGTAAACATTCCAATTGGCAGTTATACCGCAGTTAAAGTTGCAGTATCCGGTGCAAGCACAACCTACGATGGAAATAATTACACTGCATCAACAACAACTACTGCATCAGTTACACTTTCAAATATTTCAATGACCGTTACACAGGGTGTTCCTAATGCATTCAGCAGTGGTGAAATTTTATTTGAATTGCCATTAGCATTTACACTTTATAGCGCCAGTGATATTGAAAATATTCGGCTGCAATTTGATGCCATTGCTTCAACATATTTAGTACCTTATACATATCAGACATACACGTGGAACTTTGCAGGGATTAATTCAATTCCCAATGTTGGGGTTATTCTTGAAGAAGGTATCCAGCAAATTAAACACTCCCCTCCACTTGGAATTTCTATCACATCGGGTGCTTCTGTAAATTATTATGGACTTCATACATTTTACGATTTCAAACAAAAAGGCGGCACTATTAATTCGCATACATCTCAACACGTTTTTAGGGGCGAAAATGGCAACCTGTTAGTTGATGCCGAAACGATGGCAGTAAATTCAAACCCACTAACCCCAAACACAATTTCTGCAACAGGTGAAACAGATGTGCGTGCTGATGAAACTTTTAATTATTCTCAAATAGTAGCCTATCTGAATGGTCAGGGTTATTCCATAACATCCGGAAAAACTTATTATTTCAGCCTCAGAAAAACATGGAATATTACTACGGATGGAACGACTTACAACATGACCCGTATTTGTGAACCTATTCCTGTTACAATTCCATAAACCAAATGTATTTTAATATCATAATATCCTAAATTTTATCATTATGAATCGAATTTTAGTTGCACTTATATTCGTTATTTTTGCAATCCCTGTTTTTTCACAAGACAATTCAGTAGAATTTGGATTGTTCGGATTGATCAACCGTAACCTGAATTTTAATTATGAACGAAAATTAACTGATTATGCTTCTGCCAACATGGGCTTTGGATATCTACTGCCCGGAGCGCCTCCACATGTAAATACGGTACTTGATATTTTAACCGATGCAGATACTGAAGGGTATGTTGAGGATGCTTTGCGGAATATGAAATTTAGTGCAGTTAGTTTTACACCCGAACTGCGTTATTATTTTGAAAAAAGTGGCTGCAAAGGACTATATTTTGGAGGATATGCAAAATATGCAAACTACTGTTACACTTCACAATATACTTCGGATGTTAATTACTCAAACAGTTCCGGTCAATCGCAAACAAAAAAAGATGTTGTGTTTACCTTATCCGGTAAATTTCATACACTAGGGGCAGGTTTGTCTTTAGGATATAAGTGGATAATTGAAGAAAAATTTGTTGTAGACTGGTGTATTGCCGCACCGGGATTAATCTATGGTTTTTCTAAAGCAAATGTTGTAGCTCCTGAATTTCCTCCGGAAGAATCCATCACAGATTTTGTAAAAAATGAGCTTGATGTTATTCCCGATTTCCTTGGGAAAATTAATGTATCGGAAGTTAGCAAAATTGAAGCACAGGGTGTGTGGAAAAAAATATATCCTACTTGTCGCTTTAATTTATCTATAGGGTATTTATTTTAACAATTATTGCATTGTTGAGGATTTATCGAAGAAAAAATCATTCGAAAGTAGCTTGTATATATTTTGTGAAACATTAATCATTGCTAATTATTTTTCATTACATGAATTAAAAAAATACCCGAAACAACATCGAAATATTTCGTAAGGAGCTTCCCTTCACCGGAATTCGCACACTGCCATCATTAGAGTATCGGTATGAATAAACATGTTCAAAGCCTAATAGATTGCCGAAATTCAGCATAATGGTTGTTAATCCCTTTGCAAATAATTTTGGTTCAATAATAAAATTCAGACTCAAATCATGGACATCGGGTGTATGGTCGTTCAGAAAATCGGGGTTATTCGGATTGTAATACGGTCTTCCTGAAGTATAATTGTAAGTGATTCCCGGATAGGTTTTAAACCTTTTTAAATGATATCTGAAAACAAGATAAACATTATTGCTTGCAGCAAATGAAGGCATAACAGGATAAGGATAATCCAAAAAATTCCTTTCCGTTTTCAGATAAGAATACGATACCCAGTATTCAACATTTCTGAATGTTTTTTTATCTCTGACAAACACATCCAGACCTCCGGCATAGCCACTCCCGTTATTTGAAAAAACATTTGCTCCCGACTTTAATAAATCTGCATAATTTTTATAATACAATTCACAACGTACAATTAACGAATCAGAAATATGCTCGAAATTCAATATATAATGAGAAGATTTTTCATATCCCAAATCTTTCATGTTGTAATTTTTATAGAGCATATCATTCTCTTCGGGTAGCTGATAAAAATCCCCATAACTAAAAGCAAACTGACTGAATTTTCCTGTTTTGTAAGAAAGTGAAGCGCGCGGAGCAATGTTGTAATTATCTACAATATTACTGTTTTCAAACCGTAAACCCGCACGCAGAGCCAATTTCTGAGTCAGATAAATATCCGATTCAACATAAGGTGCATAATAAAATCCATTCCTGTCAAAATTAGTTCCGCTTAAATCAGAGATATATTGTGAGTTATTAAACTCTGCACCAAACCTAAGTTTCGACAAGTCTCCATAAAAATATGTCATAGTAGAACGACCCTGAAAAATATTGTTTGCCATCTTCATAGAAATCGTATCATTCATAATATTATCTTCATTAAAAGAAAATGAAAATGCTGAAAACATTGATAACTTATCAGATAAAACCTCTTTAATATTTATATTGGAAAACACATTTTTATTTTTCATTTCATATAAATATGTATCAGAAAAATTAGTAGCAGGATCAGGTTTATTCAAAGAGCTGTAGGACTGATTCAAATTAACATAAGCCTTCAGCATTCCTGTTTTGGATGTCTTATAATATAAAATAATATCAGAACCCATATTGTAGGGCGTTCCGTTCCAATCCTGATATTGCTTGTTGATACTATAATTTAAAGCCTGATTCGTATAATTTCCAGATATGCCCACAGCAGATTTTTCCAAACGGTGAAAGTGTGTGTACATAATATTGTTGTTATTTATTCTGAAAATGTTCCAGGTAGTATCAGGCATAGGTTTAATATCAAGAAGCAACACAGAAGATAATGCCTGCCCGTACTGCGCAGAGTAGCCGCCTGTAGAAAAATTAATATCATTAAAAAGAAATGGAAGATATCGGCTTTTTTGCGAAACATCCGGAACACTTGAAAAATAGGGATTCGGCGCAACAATACCATCAATCAGAGTTTTGGCTTCAAAATTTGCGCCTCCTCTAACAAACAAACCTTCTTCTACTCCTGTTTGCTGCGAGCCGGGCAAAACACTTAAAGCAGATGCAAGATCACCCATAGCACCAGTTGCCTGAACTATGTCGCGGGGTTTCACCGTAACTAATTTTTTAGAGCTCACTGCCTCAAAAGAACCGGCTGAAATATTTACCGTATTAAGTTCTGTATATTTTACACGTAATACAACATTGGCTATTTGCTCTCCGGCATCAGGACTGAATTTCTTTTCTACAGGCTCATGCCCCACCATAGAATACACAAGGACAAATGAATCCTGCTCATTAATAATTAAGGAATAATAACCATTCTGATCACTAGCTGTGCCAATTGTTTTTCCCTTAACCTTAATATTAACTCCGATAAGCGTCTCTTTTTTTTTTGTAGAAATAGTACCCTTTACTGTAGTTTGAGCAATGCTGTAGCAAGTGAAAGCAACAATAAAAAAAGTCAGTAAAATGTATTTAAAAAACATAATTTTTTTTAAGAAATAATGTTGCAAAAGTAAATAAAAAACAACATTCCAATGTTAAAGAGTTGTTAAACAAAAAATGGAGTTCTTTTGTAAACGTATAAAACTTAACTTTTTCACTTTTTCTGCAACATGCAACCTGCAACTTGCAACCTGATAAGTAACGAATTTAGCAATTTGAGTATGAGTTTAACGTTTCAACAATTCCAATCCTAAAAAACCTTCAACACACCAGGGCTTTCAGGTCTTCCCAAATCCTTACCATTTTTACCTATAAATTTATCTTCCGGATTATATTTTATGTTCATTTTTTTCAATAAAGAATCTACAGATACCTGATGTACCTGCAAGCCGGAATCCCAAGGGTCATAACCCAACACAAGCGCAGCAAGTTCTTCAAAAGTCAGAACCGGTATTCCATAGCCTGCGTCATCATACGTAATTCCATCCATTTCTGCAATTACATATTGCCAGCGATCCATAAAAAAAGTGCAACCCGGACAATTCGCAATAATCAAATCCGGCTTATAATCTTTCATGGATTCAAATTTCTTTTTTGTGTTCGCAACAGAATATCCGCGATTCGCTTTTATTAAATATTGCCTGAAACCAAATCCACAACAATGCCTACGCTCGGGATAATCCAAACGTTCCCCGCCCCATTCGTCTATCATACCTCCTAAAACATAAGGATATTCTGCGCCACCAATTCCCTTTGATGGAAAAATTTTCGCATAATGACAACCAATGTGCTCAACTATTTTCAAAGGTTCTCCTGTAGATGCATTCACAAGTTTATACGTTGCTTTTTGCGCGATTTCTTTTCTATATTTAAAAATAATATCGCTGGTATGAACAAGATTTTTGGGTGGAATAAATTCTTTTCCTGTAGCATTTTTCAGAGCTGTTTTTGTCTTCTCAAGGGTTTCTGGAAAATGCTTCCATGTTTCTAATATTTCTGTGTAAATACCAAAAGAAGTAACACAGGAACAAATAAAATTCTCATAACCTGCTTCATTCATAAGCGCAAACTGCCGCGCAACAACAGTCATGGTTGTTTCCATTGGAACGATTCCGGAATGATAAGCAATGCCCGTACATGTTGTTTGCAGAGGATCGTCGTATACGTCTTTATGAAGCTCGTCTTTTAAAATTTTCAATAATATTTCTTCAGCAGCAGGAAAAAAATTCTGGCGAATACAACTGCGCGCAAAATAATAATGATCATCAGCAATTTCTTTCTGATAGGAAAGCCAGAGATTTGATTTTTTAATATTTGTCATAAATAAATAAATTCAAAAATTATCTTTACAATTTTATAAATACACAATGCGCATTTTCGGAAAACCTCCAATTTCAGGGTTTATATTTATACCCGGCAAACTCTGCTTGTTTGTTAGTATTTTCTTTTTTACTGTTCGCATCTATTGGCCGCAACACTTATTATGGAAAAACCAAGTGGGTGATACTATCGCAATGTTTCTTTTTTTTATCGGTATAATAATCACACTCGGCTCTGTTCTTAACATTGGTAATTCTTTAAGCATGGGACTACCCGGAGCAAAGACAAAACTAATCACAATAGGACTCTACAAATACAGCAGAAACCCAATGTATCTTGGTCTTTTTGCAATTGTTACCGCATCATGCATCTTTACTCCCCATGTAATAAATTTTATTTGTGCTATATTTGTTATATATGTCCATCATACAATAATTCTTGCTGAAGAAAAATTTCTTAAAAATCGTTTTCAAAAAGATTGGGATAAATATAAGAAGGAAGTACACCGCTATTTTTCTTTTTGATTCCCGTCATAAATAAATTTAAAATATTCATTCTGCTTTCCTTCTCCAGATTTCAGATTCATCTCACTGGCTTTTTGTTTAGAAAATCTTTCAATTTTTTCAAACCTTTCTGTTGCGCCTGTTTCATCAAAAATCTTTTTCAAATCCTGCAATGAGGAATCAGAAATTATTCGCATCCCTCCTGCTCCTTTTTTATTGTAATTGGTTCCAAATTTTTCAGATAAAGATGCAATATTTTTCTTAAGCCAATTCCAGACAGGACCTTGTTCCGGAAACATTTCTGTGTTGATTTCATCCGTATGAACGCAATAACCATATTTGAGAATATCATCACCAATCATTCGCTTCAAAGCAAGCTGCTGGCGACCTTTTTCTGATTCTACAAAATAACCAAGCTCCGTTGAAAGTGCGCGTAATGCCTGAATAACATAACCTGGTGTGTTGTTCCGCGGACATCTAGTTTTACATGATAAACACTCTCCACAATACCATATAGAGTCAGCCTTTAATAATTCGATTAATTGTTCTTCATCGCGGCTCTGAACAATATTCATTATTGTCTTGGGATTATAATCATAAAAACCGGCAGCAGGACAGATTGCGGTGCAGGTTCCACAATTAATACAGGCATTCAAACCTTCTATAAAACGTATATCTTCAGAAAGCATCTCAAAAATATTTTTCATATTTCAAATTAAAATCAAATTTTAAAATTAAGAATAATTGATAAAAGAAAAATATTTGCAGCAGAATATTTAAACCATCATGACGAATGTCATCTAAGCTGAATTGTCCTTAATTTGATATTTTTTTTTCAATGAAGCCGAAAAAATTTTTAAACTCATTTGTTTCCCCTGAGCAACACGTGGCAGCATTTATTTCAGATTGCATAGTCGTAATTTGAACTTTAGGATTATAAAATTCACAGTTTTTAAAAAGACATTCTTTATTGAATTTATAAAATCGGCATCCGGAAATATTTGAGCATATTATATCCACATAAAAATTTTCTTTGATAAATTTAATTGCTTCGAGAATGGATTGATACGTTACCCTTTTACAACATCGGGGACCACCACTTTCAGCAATACGACTTAAGGCTAAAGAAGTCATTTTGTTTGTTAGACCCCATTCTTTTTTTGCTAATGGTGTTGCACCTGTAATAATACTGATAAAAACCCCGGCAGATAATGCTGCTCCACACGAGCCATGAGTGCCACACATTCCTCCTGGAATAATTTCACATCTTTGTTTTGCAATTTGCAGCGCTTTTTCAATTTTACCTGCCTTGTCAGCAGACCCGCCTGATGCGAAGCGGGCAGGCAGGTCTGTTTCGCCCCTTGCTTTGTAATATGCAGTAATGAGAACTGCCGCAGGTAAAAAATGATGTTCCGGTCCATGCAGATGAATACCCGGATGCTCCATCATTTTAATCGCCATTTCAAGCGGATCGGTAAGAGAGGTAATTTTACAGAAAGATTCTATCAGATCCATTCCGGAATCCTGATGACAATTGTCGCAAACATAGTGCCCATCCGTACAGGATACATTTGCTAAAAATTCATTCCCGCAAAAAAAACAGGTAAGTCTTTTATTAAATTCAAAATACACTAATTCATTTCCGCATACAACACAACCCCCATTGACATCCATATTATAAATTTTTTTGAATCAAATTTACAAGAAAATCTTTGGATTTCCCTCCTGTTATACGATTTATTTCTTTACCATTTTTAAACAGGATAAATGTGGGGATACTACGAACATTGTATTTAGCTGCCATTTCCTGATATTGTTCAATATTTATTTTTCCCACTGCGGCATTGGATGGGAGGTCGTTTGCCACACTATTTAAAACCGGAGCCATCATTTTGCATGGCATACACCAATCTGCCCAAAAATCTACTAAAACTACCCCCGATTTTATCTGACTCTGAAAATTCTGTGTGGTAAGAATTTTTATTTTTTCATGATCTGCTGCAACAGGCATATTTTTAATTTTCCTGTAATTAAAATACAAAAAAAGAATTAACACTCCTGTGATGCTTACTACTATTATGGTTGCTGTTGACATATTTATATAATTAAATTTATAAGTTTTTAGATTAAAGAGTAAATGTAAATTCTTAATTCTTAATTCTTAATTCCTAATTCTTAATTCCTAATTCTTAATTCCTAATTCTTAATTGTACTTTTATTTTCTTTGACAATATTATTCATCTCTTTAATGAGAAATTCAATGCCCGCTTCTCCAAATCCTTTTTCTTTAAAAGAATCCTCAAGCATATCCTCTACAGGCTCTCCGCATCGAATACAATGAATTCCTCTTTTAAGTAAATATTCGATAAAAAAAGGATATTGCTCAATCAATTCTTTTATCGTTATTTTTTTATCTATCTCTCTCATAAAAATTATATTTCTTCGTTTCTACTATGCTTTAATTGATCTCTTGTAAAAAATAACATTTTGTATTCTATACCAAGCTCGGTCATTATTTGCGTTTTTAGATAACCATTGAGGGCTCCATTGGATAGGCACGGTAAGACCTCAAAGGTTTCTCCGATTGAGAAAATATGACCGATAAAAGTATATTTCAATTTATGCAAAAGCTAAGTTTTCTTTTTTTGATTTTATTGTATGAAGATATGAAGATGCGGATAATGCCGCAATTGTTCCCTCTGCTACTGCAGTTGTAACCTGTCTGATTTTTTTAGAGATAGCATCACCGGCGGCATAGACCCCCTCAATATTTGTCGCCATATCTACATTAACAATGATTTCGCCCCACTGATTTAAAGCAATTTTATCTTTGAAATATTCAGTATTTGCGACATACCCTATGAATACAAATACACCGTCTGTTGTAAATTGTGTAATTGTATTATTTTTCAGATTTTTTATTTCAACATAATCCAACTTTTCATTTCCAAAAAAACCTGTGATTGTTGATTCCATTATAAAATTTATTTTGGGATGATTCCTCGCTTCTTCAACAGCATAATCAAAAGCCTGAAAATGGTCAAATTGATGCACTATTGTTACTTTACTGGCATATTTCGTTAATGAAACAGCTTCTTCAAGTGCCGAATTTCCACCTCCTACTACAACAATTTCTTTTCCAGTGAAAAAATCACCATCACAAGTTGCGCAATAAGAAATACCATGACCTTTGAATTTGTTTTCACTGGGGACATTCAATGTTCGCGACCTTCCTCTCGGCGCAAGAATAACAACATCGGAAGTAAACTCGGTTCCATCCTGAAGTTTTACTTTTTTTACGCCAGCATCTAATGAAATATTCTCAAGACTAACATTGGATTTTATTTTACATCCAAATGCAGCGGCCTGTCTTTTCATAACACTTGCAAGTTGATAACCACTCATGTTTTCAACGCCCGGATAATTTGCAATTTCATGCGTTAAAACCATTTGACCACCGGGAGTTCCGGTATCTAATATTAATGTTTTAATTCTCGAACGGGACAGGTAAATACCTGCTGTTAAACCTGCGGGCCCTGCCCCTAAAACTATTGCCTGATAATGATTTTCCTGTTTCATAATTTATGCATTTACGTGTACAGCAAAATGTTCATCAAGGATAGATTTTACCTGCACCATACTCTGTATACTTGATGTTGCTTTTACTACTTTTCCTTTTTTATAATAAATAGTAAAAGGTATTCCCATAAAACCACGAACTTCAAGAAGATCGCGAATTACAGATGATTGCGGATTGTCAAACTCCATGTCGTAAAATTTAACATGTTTGTACTCTTCTTCCAGTTCTTCTGCTATTCCATATACAGGAATACACATGGACCCCATACGTCCGCAGATAACCATAACATTTTCATTTTCGCTGATAATTTTTGAGTGTTCATCTGCACTTTCGATGTGTTTTAAATTTGTGTATAACATAATTATAAGAATTAAGAATTATTTTATTTTTTCGGCTATGCCATGCTCCATGGAGCGTGGTTACATCGCCTTAACAATAATTTCATGTGTTACTTCCATTATTTTTTTGTACATGAATGAGACTCCGCAATATTTATCTTGCGAGAGATTTACTGCATGTTGCAACTTTTCAAGAGGTAAATCATTTCCGGTAAACTCATAAATTATATGAATTTTCTCATAATGTTTGGGATGTTCTTCAGTAAGATTTGCTTCAATTTTTACTTCAAATTTTGCAGGTGTTATTTTCATTTTCTTTAGAATAGATATTACATCCATGGCGGTACATCCTGCAAGTGCCGTAAGCATTAATTCCTTAGGTCAGGGACCGGAATTTTCGCCGCCTACTTCAGGTACGGCATCTATAATAACATGATGTCCGTTCACGACTGAATCAAACTTCATGTTATCTATCCACTGTGTGTTTACGCTGTGTTTCATTTTCTATAATTATTTTACATTTTTAATTTCAGATACAATATTTTCTTTCGTCTGCAATCCAACTATGCGCTTTACTTCTTTGCCATTTTTAAAAAGGATCATGGTTGGAATTCCCTGAATGGAATATTGCTGCGCATATTTCTGATGTTCATCTACATTTAATTTGCACACTTTTACAAAAGATTTCATTTCTGTCGCAATATCCTCAAGAATGGGAGCAATTCTTTTGCAGGGAGCACACCATGGAGCCCAGAAATCAACAAGTACGACTCCTTTACTTATCTCATTTTTAAAATTAAAATCTGAAAGATGGACAATCGTACTTGTTGTTTTATTTGTATTATTCTTATTCTCCCCACCTTTTTCTTTTGAAGGACTAAATGCAAATATTACTGAAATAAACAAAGCAGTAAAAATTCCTCTTGCAATAAATTTTCCGGTTTTCATCATTTTATTTTTCATAGCTTTTTATATTTAAAATTACGATACAAAAATACAGCAGTAAAAATTAAAATCTGTAAAAACACCCTTCTACGAAAACCGTCTTTCAATTGAAATAGAACAAGTTTTTTCTTGAGGTATTTCCAGACATTTATTTTTAAACCTTTTTCAATTTTACCTGTCTTATACACAAAACAACATATCGATATGTTTAAATAGTTAAATATTTTATTAATTAAATTTAAAAAAGGAGTAATTATGAAAACCTTAGTTTTAGCAGCAGCAGGAATGTTCTTCAGCCTAACGGCAGCGCAGGCGCAAACCGTTAAAGAAGAAAAAGTAAAAAAAGAAACAACCGGAACATACACCCCCGGCGTTTTTATTGATAACAACAAAGATGGTGTGTGTGATAATTTCGATGCAAGCATTGGAAAAGGAAAAAATGCAGGAAAAAACTTTGTTGATGAAAACAAAGACGGGGTGTGCGATAACCATGGAAAGTACGGAAATGGGAAAGGATATGGAAAGGGTCATTCCCATGGAAACGGGCATGGTTATAAGCAGGGGAATAACCATGGAACAGGACACGGCTACGGATTTGGATATGGCTACAGACACGGCCAAAGCGAAGAATAAACGATTCTATAAAACACGAGAGGCTTTTCTGGATGAAAAGCCTCTCGTGTTTTTAATTTAAATTGAATTAACCCTTATTCAAAAATATTATATTTAATTACATACTTAACAACTTCAATAAAATTTTTCAGTTCAAGTTTTCCCAACATATTTGTTTTATGTGTTTCTACGGTTCGTATATTTACAAAAAGCTTATCAGCTATTTCTTTATTGGAATAACCTTCAATAATTAATTTTAATATTTCCTTTTCGCGCATACCCAGAGAATGGAATTTTGCCTCTAAGTCTTTCTCTGCAACAAATTGTTCAACAATTGTTTCTGAAATAATTTTATTAAAATAATTTTCTCCTTTTGATACCAGAGTAATAGCATTAATTAATTCATCTTTATCAGTATGTTGCTTTGTCAGATAGCCTTTTGCACCAAGTTTGTATGCTTTATAAATATATTCAGGATTATTATGCATAGATAGAATAATTATTTTTATTCCAGGAAATTTATTTTTAAGAATTGGTATAAATTCCATACCGTTTAATTTTGGTAATGAAATATCCAACAATACTATTTCAGGTTCACATTCAAAAATTTTCAACAAGGCTTCATCTGCATCATTTGCAACAGCCTTAATTTTAATTTGGGGAACATTGGCTAATAAAGAATTAATCCCATCCCTGAAAATTTTATGATCATCTACAATTATAATATCAATTGCTTTCATCTTCAGATTGGTATTTTCATTGTAATAGTTGTACCTTTTCCTGTTTGACTTTTTATTTCAATATTTGCATGCAAAGCAGTAGCTCTTTCATAAATATTAGAAAGCCCCTTTCCAATTTTATTTTTATTTTCAACATCAAAGCCAATACCATCATCCTGTATTATTAATGTTACAAAATCAGGATTCTTTAGTATTTGTATGTTAGCCTCATGCGCCACAGAATGATTGACAATATTGTTTAAAGCCTCCTGAACAATTCTGTATACAGAAAGTTTTTCATCAATGCTTAACTCTTCGTTGTATTTATAACTAGTAAAATTAATGTTAATGATTGTATGCTGTGAAATCCCTTTAATTAAATTTCTCAGGCTTGGCTCCAGTCCAATATCATATAGCATGGAAGGTACCAGATCGTGAGAAATAACATGAATTTCATCAATAATATTTTCCATCTCTTTGCTGATAGATTCCATTAAAATCTTTTGTTCAGATTCAATACTTTTACTATAAGCATCTATTTTTAATTTTGTAGCGAGAACTAATTGACCTAATCCGTCATGAATTTCTTTTGAGATCCGGTGACGTTCTTTTTCCTGTCCCTCCATAATTGCCCCAAGTCTTTTATCTCTCTCAATTTGTATTTGCTTTGAAGTATCTGCAACTTGCATCAAGTAATTTTTTTCGTATTCTAATTTAATTTTTTTCTTTTGAGAAGTGTACAACTTAAATCCTAATAAGAGTATAAACAAAATCAATAAAAAAGCATGAAACAAAATAGTTAAGGTATTCATCTTAATTGGGCTGGTCATTTCCTCTTCAGGTACACGCAAAACAATTATCCAAGGCTGAGCACCAACGTATATTTTTTTATAAAAAAATTCACTTGCCTGATTTGTTGAAAAGTCAATCAATGAGAAATGTCCCTTCTCTCCTGTTTTAATCTTATTTAAAAGTTCAAGAATATTACTCCTTACATTGTTATCTAAAGTATCATTGAGAGAATCAAGTTTAATATTATTCCACTTTTTATCGCTATGAAACAATATGATGTTGGATGAATCCAAAATAAACAAATCTCCTCTTTCTCCAATTTCTACTGGTTCGAATAATAACTTTGAAAATGTTGAAATCTTGACAATCCACCTAACAGTGCCATAATATACGCTTTTATAAAAAACATTACATGAAACAGATATACATTTATGCCCTTGTTTATTTATAAAAATATTACTGATTTCAGGTACTTTTGAATAAATTGTATCATTTTTATCATAAAGTACGCACTTGTTTTGGCAACAACTACTTTTATTTAAATTATTTCCCTCATACTTTGGAAATCGTTCTAGTATGTTACCTGATTTATTCATTAACAAAATTGCATCAACTTCATTTTTATGTATCTGGTATAAATTATTTAAAGGACAGGTAGAAGTATCGCAATCATCAGTATCGTTTTCATAAGCCCATTCCTGAACATGCTTATTTGCTGTCAGTGTTCTGACACTATTCTCAAGGTTCCCGAAAAATGAATGAATATCGTGCTCAAGAAAATCTACAGCAAGAAATAATTGCTTTTCAATTTGGGTAAATAATATTTTTCTCTGGTTATAAAAGCTAACCCAGGAAAAATATACACCACTGATTACAATCACCATAATTACAAACAGGTAAATAATTCTATACAATTTACTGTTAAACCACGATTTAGAATCCACTTGAGTTAAAGTATTAAACAAAATTTAGTCAAATTTAATGAATTTATCTAAATCTTATTATTAAAAGAAATCTTCGTGAACACGATTCTGAAATTTAGTGTTTCACTAAATTAATGTATTAATGAGCAAATTTAAGACTTTTCCATGCAACTAAAATTTAGTTTTCAACGACTTTTGCATGCCTAAGTCTTTTACTAAAAAGATTTCCCAATGTATCAAGAAAATTTATATTGAAATAAAAAATGATAATTATTATTTAATATTTAATTTGATGAAAACGATGAAACAAGTATTTTTAAACGGAACGCTATTAATAATTGTAGGGTTTTTATTATTTACTGGTAGCTGTAAAAAAGATGATGACACAACATCCGATACAACACCAGCCCCAAGTACGGTAACAGACATTGATGGGAATGTTTACCATTTTGTTACTATCGGAACACAGGTGTGGATGGTTGAAAATCTTAAAGTGAAAAAGTACAGAAACGGAGATCAGATTTCAAATCCAACTGATGACACACAATGGGCAGGTTCAACGACGGGCGCATATAGCAACTACGATAACAGTACCACCAACGCTGATACTTATGGTCGCTTGTACAACTGGCAGGCAGTTAATGACAGCAGGAAGATATGTCCCACAGGTTGGCACATTCCAACTGATGCAGAATGGGCAACATTGACCAGTTATTTAGGAGGTGAAAGTGCCGCAGGAGGAAAGATGAAAGAAACAGGAACGGCTCATTGGCTCAGTCCAAACACAGGAGCAACAAATGAAAAGGGATTTACAGCACTTCCAGCGGGAATGCGTAACAGTAGCGGTAGTTTTAGCAATATGTTTAATCATGGCTATTGGTGGTCTTCTACAGAGTCTGATGCCACTAATGCATGGAGCCTGAATGTTAACTACAATCACGCAAATGATTACAGAAACTATGAGGGGAAAAATACAGGTTTCTCTGTACGATGTGTTAAAGATTAGAAACAAAAAAAACTAAAATTATTTTCTGATTTTATGAACTAAAAAACGAATGAAATGAAAGAAAAAATTTTTCAAAAAAAATGGATTTTTTATGGAGCCCTGATATTATTTATCGGGTTACCAAAAATCAATTATGCTCAGACTGTAAAACGACAGTGTATCTCTAGTATCGGCACCTCTGTCAAAACAGACAATATTTATTTCGGACAAACTATTGGGCAGGTTTATTCCACAACATCGTATATTGAAAACAAAGCGGCAGTTTTACATGGGTTTCAGCAACCTTCAGTATTCCACATTGAAAATATTGAAACAGGGGAAGGAAAAAATCTTCATCTGAATGTTTTCCCAAACCCAGCCACATACGTAATAAAAATTTTCAGTGAAGAATTAATTGAAAACTCTCAAATTAGCATAACAGACATAAATGGCAAATTAATTTTTCATGAACTGATTGCACAATTACAAACTTATGATATAAACTGCGATTCCTGGAATAATGGGATATACTTCATAACTGTTACAGATAAATACAATAACAAAAAATCGCTCAAATTAATAATCAACAAATAATAATAAAGATGAAAAAAATAAATAAAATATGGATTTTGCTATGCTTTTTGGGCCTAGCAACAACAATAAATGCGCAATCAAATCTGACAATTGATGCGTCTCAGCAATATTCATCCTTCAAATTCACTGACGCTTCCGGTACCAGTTTAAACACAGAATACACAGGGGTTTTTACCGGAGCATACAGTCTGGGATACCGCTATATTTCTGAAAAAGGAATTATGGCAAATGGAACTATTGGAATGCGAAAAGCAGGAGCCAATCTTGATTACGACGCAATGAATTACACATGGGATCTTCAATATTTTCAGTCAAAACTTGGAATCGGATATATGTATAAAAAGCTTCGATTTAGTCCATATATAACAGTAGCTGGCTATTTTGGATATATGCTGCGTGGATTTCAGATTGTGAATAATGAGGACTTTAATTTATTAAAAACAAAATCTCTAAACGAGATTGATTATGGAATTATTGCAACGCCGGGTGTGCAGTATAAAATTTCAGATGCAATTTCCACGTATGCTGAATTCAGTTATTTGATGGGTTTGCAAAATCTTGAAAAAGATGAAGGTCAGAAATCTCAAAACTTAGCATACGGAGTTACCCTTGGTCTTTGTTTTTCAATTAAAAAATAATTAATAATTATAAAAAAGTTTATTATGAAAAAATTATATATATTTTGGTTTGTAATCATAATTTGTTTTATAAATCAGTTTTCTTTTTCGCAAAATATAGGCGATTTAAAAGGTATATATTACCAGGCAGTTGCTATTGATGAAAACGGAAAAGAAATTGTAGGTATGGATATTGAAGGAAAGCCACTTTATGAAAAAACAATTGCAGTAAAATTCTCAATAACTAAAGGGTTAAACGGAACAACACAGTGGGAAGAAATTCATACAACAAATACAGATAAATACGGTTTGTTTTCACTAACAATAGGACTGGGTCAGCCAACCGGAAATGCAATGTACACAAGAATGCTTGATATTCCCTGGATTGATGCAGACCAGTTTTTAAAAGTTGAAATATCAACAAAAAATGATGGAAATTTCAAAATGGTAAGTAACCAGCAATTCATGTCAGTTCCATATTCATATTATACAGATGATATTGCTGATAATGCTATAACCTCAGCAAAAATTCTTGATTCGGCAATTATCAATCAAGACATACACACCAGCGCAATAGATTCACGAACAATATTAAATGAAACAATTCTTGCTGAGGATATCAACACAGGAGCAGTTACTACATCT
>MEOG01000009.1 GCA_001769125.1 Bacteroidetes bacterium GWF2_35_48
AAATAAATTGTAAATTTTAATGTCAGTTTTTATTAATTATTAACCACAAAAAACTGTCAACCATTTTCAGGACGATACAAGAGACCCCGGAACTAATAAAATGACAAGATTGATAAACTAAAATAAGAATGACAATAATATAATGTATAAAGAGAATCAATTATAAAATGACTTTAAAGATTGCCGATGCACAAGCCAACCCTATTTCGTTTTTTTTGCCACCGCTCGGTTTAATCACACATTCAGCCCAATCAACACACGGTCAAGAATATTTTATTTTTTTTGAATTTAATTGTTTTCTAAGGTAAAAAAAAGAAATAGAACTTGTCTTTTTGCCCGACCACGAACCAAAGCGGAATTGCTTACACACATTAGCACTTTGTTGTTTAATTTTCTTTTTGCTTTGAGAAAAATAAGCAAAAAAAAATTTGCTCCGCATCAACAACAAAGAGCTAATCTGCAATCGCTCTCATTTATTAGCTTCAATCGCACCGTCAGCCCTATCAACGCTCAGTCAAGCACTTATTGTTTTTCGCTCAAGCCAACCTGATAAGCCTTAAAAACAATAACAGCTTGCCTTTCTCAACGCATCAAGCCACTAAGGAATTAATTTAATAAGCGGCTTGACAGCCGCTATTTATCTGATTTAAATTTAGAATTATAAAAGTGATATTACTTTTTTTCAACGCTTTGATAAAATAATTTTTAAGTGCGACATAGTTTGGCTGACTTGTATATTACATTTGACAAAATATTACAAATAGATTATGTATAAAACATTATCAAACATACAAAAACAACATTTTTTAGAAATTTCAGGAACAGAATATATTGATTATGAAATTTCAGGAAAGTTTATGACAAAATATCCATATAATAATAAAGAATGGAGTTTATCTCCTTGGTCTTTTACCTTTATTTTAGAAGAGAATACCGGTTATTTTATTTGTGAATTAGACCATCGAATGACCAATAATCGAATCATTGGTTGGGACCAAGATGGAAATAAACTATCATCTGAGATTACTTCAAAATATTTCAAACCTCATTTTTGAAATTAGAATTTTAGTAATTAATTTATGCGATACGCCATAATATCAGACATACATAGTGATTACAATTCTTTGCAAAATGTTCTTTCTAATATTGAAAAGCAAGAAATTGATAAAATTATTTGTCTTGGTGATATTGTCGGTTATGGCAACCAACCAGAAGAAGTTGTAAAAGAAATAATGCAAAGAAATATTGTTTGTGTATGTGGTAATCACGAGAAAGCATTATTTGACTCAAAAGCTTACGAATTTATGACAAAAAAAGCAAAGGTAGCAATTGATGAAAACTATGATGCTTTATCTGATAATTCTATAAAATTTCTCGAAAATTTGCCAAATAATTATATTGAAAGTGGAATTAGATTTGTTCATGGAATGCCACCAGATTCATTGTTTGATTATGTGCATGTTTCAACAAATGAAGAAATTTTAAAGCGATTAAAATTATACAAAGAACAAATTGCTTTTTGTGGTCATTCACACAGAACAGAAATTATTGCAATTAAAAATAAAACCATATCAAGAAATAAATCAATCTCATTTTTTGAAGAATATAAATTAGAAAGTAACGTAAGATATATTATTAATACTGGCAGTATATCATTACCGAGAAATGAAATTGTTGAAAATAGCAGTTACTTAATTTTTGATAATTTGGAAGGTAAAATTAGTTTTATTAAAATCTGAACAATGCTTATTTCCCTTGAAAATATCATAGAAACGCCCGATGAACAATATTACTCGCATATAATTGAGAATTATGGTGAAGAAGGATTGTTTGACCCTGTTGAAATAAGCAAAAAAATGTCAGATAATTCTGTAAATAGCATTTTTAAATGGTTAGAATGGCTTGATTGGAGAGTGCAAAATATTGACTACGAAAAATGGAATACGGAAATTTCAAATTTTATAAATACACATTTCAATAAATGTTCAGATTTAGAAATATTATATTGGCTTTTGCTTATAAAACCTAATACACAAGTAAATGTTAATTTCCAATATTATATTAAACTATACGAAAAAGATTATATTGAAACAGATTTTCAGAAACCTTTTGATTTATGGATTTGCTTATTTAATCTTCATTCGCATTATTGGAGTGAATATTTCTTAGCAAGAAAATATGTTGTCAGCACTGATACAGATTATCCAAACAGTTTGATAGCAGAATTAATTCCACGATTGATAAATCAGAAAATAAAAAATAAATGGATTGAGAAGTTTTTCAGCAATACACCAAATAGCAGAGATTTTTTAAGTTTATTGATAAATGATGATTCGTTCAATACACCAAAATGGTTTCAATATTTTAAAGAATTAAATCCTTCGTCATTTCAGATTTGTCTTTTAATTTTGAGAAAAGCAGAACAAAGTAATATTTTCACAAGCCCAGAAGATTCAAAAGATTTATTTTGGTTTAATTATTATAAAGCCCGAAAAGGTGATTTATTTCTATTAATTTATACTATGAATCGTGTTTTAAGTGGCACAGCCAATCATTGTTATAACTTAAAACACTGGGTAGAATTTTTAACTTTTATTGAATCGGATTTTAATATTATAGAAATAAAGGTTAGAGAATCTGAAAATACTATATTGCAAAAAAAATGGGCGAATGTAAAAATTGAATTATTTAAAATTTGAAATATGAGACCCACAAAATATAATAGAGAAGAACTTTTGAAAAATGCAAAAATGATTAAGTTTGTCTGTAAGTTCTGTGGTTCTAAAATTGAGACTGATTCAAAAAATCTTGATTGCAAAGCATGTGGAGCACTTATGGCTGTTACTATTTTACCATATTTAGAAAATTATAAACATAATAAAAATTCAAAAAAAATGAAAAATGAAAAATCTCTTTTTGAAGAAAGTGTAGTTTCTTCTGAAAATTATTTTATGGACATTATTTTTCCAATTCTTTCTATACAAAAGATTGAACTTGAAAATATTCAAAAATTAATGAATTTTCAATTTAATTCAGGCAATAATTTAGCACCTGAGCAATTAAAACAATTTGTAATTAATAAGAAATTTTTAGCAACTGATTTTTTTCAAAAAAATCAAGTTGATTTAACAGACCTACAATTAACAGGATTAGATTTGCCTATATATTTTAATGGATTATTACCGCAAGGTAAAAGAATAATGATAGTAGCCCAAGACCCATTAAGAAACGAAGAAGGTTTTATAAAAATGAATGCAAATATTAGTCATGAGATGATTATATGGACACCTTTTTCATATCAGGAAAAAAATAATGATAATTATCTTTATTGGAATATTATTGGTTATATTTCAGAAAAATCCTCACAGGTTTATATTACTGACTTGAATAAAATATGGTTTAAACCCAATAAGAATAATTTAACCATTCGAAAGGATCTCAAGGCAAATTTATATTTAAATATATTAGAAAAAGAAGTAAACAATTATTTTAAACCTGACATAATATTTGCTTTTGGTAAAAAAGCCTTCAATGAATTAAAATTCCTAAAAACAGAAGCAAGAGTTTATTATATTTTACATCCTTCTCGTACGGCTGCAAGATACCGCCCAGAATATTTTGCAGATTTTAAAACCGATAATGAAAATTTGAAATTTGACTATAAAAACTTAAATGATTTGTACAAAAGTAAAATTAATAATTTCATAAATAAAAGTGAATAAATTTAAAAACAGGGAATGCTGAAAACCTTCAAAAGAGTAGGCGAAATTTCTAAATTTAATTTTATGGCAATGTTTGATGTAATTGTAACATGTAATGTACACAAAAACGGTGGTTATCGAACTGAGAAATTTGAAACAAAGGTCGATAATGATGTAATTTTAAAAGCACAAGGAAGTAATTCAAAAAAAGAATTAGATCCTTGGGCTAAGACTTTTTTTCCTGCCTCAGATAAGGTTGAAGTTATGAGTGTCAGAAAAAAGTAAAACATTAAAAAGAGGGTCGAACTCGACCTTCTTTTTAAATTTTAAATGATAACCCATAAATTTAAAACGAAATGCTCTCTAAATCCAAATACACACGAGGCATAAACTGCCGAAAGTCATTATGGCTTTATGTTCATAAAAAAGATGCACGGATAGTTGATTATTCAACACAAGCTGTTTTTGCAAGTGGGATAAACATTGGTGAACTTGCACGACAGTATTTTCCAAATGGTAAAATGGCAGTGCTGGAAGATTACCCTAATTATGAATCAGCAAAACGTACACAGGAATATATTGCACAAGGTATTGAAACAATCTATGAAGCAACATTCATTTATGATAATACACTTGTAGCAGTTGATATATTGCATAAAAATCAGGGCAAATGGTGTATCTATGAAGTGAAAAGTACGAACAGCACCAAACCTGTTCATATAAAAGATGTGGCTGTACAGTATTTCGTAGTAAAAGGTAGCGGGTTGATTTTAGAAGATGCTTGTTTAATGCACTTGAACCGTAATTATGTAAGACGTGGTAATATAAACGTTAATGAGCTTTTTGTATCTGAAAGTGTAATGTTGCAAATACTTCCAATTCAGGAAGAAATTGCTTCAAATATTACAGTATTTCAACAAATGCTGAAAAGTGAAGAACCAAATATTGAAATGGGCGAATATTGTACTTCTCCATATTCCTGTGATTTTTATAATTACTGTTCAAACCTTATTCCTGTTGTTAAAGAAAAAATTATTGAATTAAGCAGTAAGCCTGACGTTTTACAAAATGAAGTGAACTCATTTGTAAATTGTGTTGAATATCCGGTTTGTCATCTTGATTTTGAAACCATAATGCCCGCAATTCCTATGTTTGATGAATCAAGACCACACCAGCAAATCCCTTTTCAGTATTCTTTGCATTTTCAGGAAACTAAAGGAGGAGAACTAAAACACTCATTTTATTTGGCAGAAAACAATTTGAATATTGACCCAAGAAAAGATTTAATCAGGCAAATGATACATGAAACGAATGGTGCTAAAACTATTTTTGTTTACAATATTGTTTTTGAACGTTCACGTATCAACGAAATGAGCAGGGATTTTCCAGAATATTCAAAAGAACTTCAACACATCAATGAAAGATTGGTTGACCTGATTATTCCTTTCCGAAAAAAATATTATAGAACAGAAACAATGCAAGGTTCTTCCTCTATTAAAAAAGTTTTACCTGCATTGTGTCCGGAATTTTCATACAAAGAATTGGAAATTGGTAATGGTATGGATGCAAGTAATTCTTTCCATAATTTATATTATTGCGAGGATAAAAAAGTTATAGAGAAAACTCGTGACAACCTTTTAAAATATTGTCATCTTGATACGCTTGCAATGGTAAAAATATTTGAAGTTTTACAAAAAGTTTAAGTATATGTCAAAAGAAAAAATATTTAAAGAACTAATAGCGGAAATGGCTAAAGATGGGGAAATAAGCTCGTCTGAATATGAAATATTGTTGGAAAAAGGAATGGATTTAGGATTTGATACAAATACTGTTGACTTACTTATAAAACTTGAATTAGCAGACTCGTCAAATCGTAGTTATGATAACGGAAAAGATAACGAATTGACAGAACAAGATGAAGATTGTGAACACAAATTCAAATCAGCAATTACAAGAGGTGGAGACGTATTAACACCTGATATAATTATTGTCAGTGAAAATTCAGTAACTTATAAAAAACGAAACAAATATTTAATTAATGTAGATTCAATAAGTATTCCTATTTCAAAAATTTCATCTGTTGAATTAGATTCCAGTTTGTGGGGCACAGACATAATTATTAAAAGCGTTGGTGCAGGAGAAATTATTGGTAAGAAATTTACTAAATCTGATGCAAAAGAAATAAGACGACTTATTCAGGAAAAACAAAATAGATAATCAGAATTCAGTAACGCAAAGTATTTAAAATGTCAAAAAGAGAATCAATTTCACGCTATAATCTTATCATTAAAAAACTGAGAAAAAAATCTGCAACATTTAAAGAAATTGCTGAATATTTATCTTTGGAATCTGAATTTCAATCTTATAATTTTAATATTTCAAAACGCACATTTCAGAGAGATATAGACGATATTCGTTCAATTTATAATATTGACATTCAATATGATTTTTCGCAAAAAGTTTATTATATTGATTTCGATGAACAACCTGAATTCAATGAAAGAATTTTAGAGGCTTTCGATACCTTTAATATTTTGAATATTTCTGACAAAATTTTAAAGCACATACATTTTGAAAAGCGTAAACCTAAAGGGACTGAAAATTTATTTGGATTACTTCATGCAATTAAAAATAAATTACAAACATCCTTTTTGTATCAAAAATTTGATGACGAAAAAATATTAAAACGGAATATTGAACCTTATGCAATTAAGGAATTTAAAAACCGTTGGTATGTTCTTGGTCGCGATAAAAAAGATAATCAAATTAAAAACTTTGCATTAGACAGATTAAGTGAACTTGAATTTTCAAAGATTAAATTTCATATTCCGCAAAATTTCGATTTGAATTTGTATTATAAATATTGCTTTGGTGTAATAAATCCAAACCAACAAAAACAGCAAGAAATTATTTTGTCATTCAATCCACATCAGGGAAAATATATTAAAACTTTACCATTACATGAATCACAGCAAATATTGATAGACAATGAAAATGAGTTAAAAATAAAACTTGAAATTTTTATAACACATGACTTTTTTATGGAATTATTATCTTTAGGAGAAAATGTAAAAATTATAAAACCAAAGTCGTTAATAAGAGATTTGAAAGCATCTTATAAAAATGCACTTGAAAATTATTTATGATAAATGCAAATAGACACTCTGAACTTGTAGCAAGACACCTTGAAAATGCAAAAAGGCATATCGAACTTGCAACAAAGCACCCCAAACCTGCAACAAGGCATCCGCTAAACGCAATAAGGCAACCTGAACTTGCAACAAGACAACCCAAACTTGCAACAAGGCATCTTGAAAATGCAACAAGACAACCTAAACGTGCAACAAAGCATCTTGAATTAACAACAAGACACCTGATAAATACAACAAAGAACATTATAAATACAAAAGAAAATAGACTGAATGACAAAATTAACCACACCAGCCGACCTTGCCGACCTTAAATTTGCAACCACATTTTGGTTTTCGCTCAAAGCTTCCCCACAGAGGCTATAAAACCAAAAAGAGGTTACAAATTTTTGCCATGCACACAGCCAAAGCGGTATTTTATTTAATTATTTCCCCTCTCAAAAAAAACGAAATGCCACTTCACAACCAACCCGATGGTATTATTGTCAAAAAAATGATTATATTTGTATATAATATGGTGATAATAACCCAGTTGCTAACATGGTGCAAGCGCAATTTTCCATGAATGATAAACCCTAAGCCTACGGCTATGCGGGTAGGTCTAAGGTATTCCAAACATGCGCCTGCACCCGACCGTTAGAAACAATGGGGTGTGAAAAACTTCCGTACAATAAAATGGCGAACAATAAAAATAATAATGAATTGATAAACCCCCGCTAAAAAAATAATAAATTATATTTGTTAAATAATTTAGAAAGGAATATTATGAAAAAAACAATTTTACTTTTTGCAGGACTGGTATGTTTTATTTTTAAGAATCAAGCTCAAACAGTTACTGACGATGACGGAAATGTATATAACACAGTGACAATTGGTAATCAGGTTTGGTTAAAACAAAATCTTAAAACCACAAAATACAATGACAATACAGCCATACCACTAGTAACCGACAGTACAGCATGGAGTAATTTAACAACGTCAGGCTATTGTTGGTACGATAATGACCAAACAACCTATGGCAATATCTATGGTGCATTATACAACTGGTACACAGTAAACACAGGCAAATTATGTCCTGTCGGCTGGCATGTACCAACAGATGATGAATGGACAACGCTTGAATATTATTTAATTACTAATGGTTATAATTACGATGGCACAACAACAGGAGATAAAATAGCAAAATCATTAGCCGCTACAACAGGTTGGGATTCCTCAACTTATACTGGTGCTGTAGGCAACACAGATTATCCTACATACCGCAATAAAACAGGCTTCACTGCGCTGCCTAGCGGCTTCCGTTACGTCGTTGGAAGTTACGGCTATATAGGTGTCTACGGCTACTGGTGGTCGGCGTCAGCGACCAATAGTAGTGCTGCATGGGTTCGGATTATGGTCAGCGATTCTATGAATGTAATCAGATCCTACCCCAGTAAGAAAGGTGGTCGTTCGGTGCGTTGCTTATGGGATTATGCCGCTGATGTTAAAGAAATAGGTTATTTAAAAAATATAATAATATATCCAAACCCTGCTAATGAAGAAGTTGAAATTGATGGGATACAAAATAGTACAATAGAAATTATTAATGTACAAGGACAAATTATTAAAACCCTGAGTATTTCAAACACAAAAACAATAATAGATATATCAAAATTATCAAGAGGGGTTTATACAATTAAAGTAATAACTGACAATAATATTATTGTGAAAAAATTGATAAAACAATAATTATTTAAAGTAAAAATATTGTGGAACACCCCATTGTTTCTAACGAATGTTAGAAACAATGGGGTTTAGAAAAATTCGTACAATAAAAGGACCGAAAATGACAATAATAAATTAATAAAAAACCCCGCTTAATGAACCAAATTTGAATAATGAATATCTATTTTTTTTCACAAATTTTAGATATAAATGAATTATTAACTTTAAATTTTAGAACAATGAAAAAGATTTTTACAATTTTTATTTTGCTATCCTCAATTAGTTTGAGTAGTCTATTAGCACAGACAATAACTGACATTGATGGAAATGTTTACAACACAGTAATTATTGGCACACAAATTTGGATGGCTGAAAACCTAAATGTTACCAAATTAAACGATGGGGCTTCAATCTCATTAGTTACTGACAATACCGCATGGAGCAATTTGTCAACGCCTGGATATTGCTGGTATAATAATGACCAGACAACTTATGGAAACACTTATGGTGCATTATATAATTGGTACACTGTAAATACAGGAAAGTTATGCCCAACGGGCTGGTATGCTTCAAGTGGTGCCGATTGGGAAGCATTAATCACATACCTTGGCGGTGGATCAGTTGCAGGTGGTAAGATGAAAGAAACTGGAACAACACATTGGTCAAGCCCAAATACTGGTGCAACCAATGAATCAGGTTTTACAGCCCTTCCAGGTGGACGTCGTAATGGTAGCAGTGGACTTTTCAGTGATATTAATAATACTGGTAATTGGTGGAGCGCATTATCATACAACTCAGGAAGTGCTTATTTTGCGTCTATTTACAACACAGCAAGCAGTTTAAGTTCAGGTAGTAGTGCATACCCTAAAACATTTGGATATTCTGTACGTTGTTTGAAAACAGGTGGAACTGGAATAGAAAATATAAATAACTATGAAAATATAAAAATATATCCAAATCCTGCAAATGATAAAATTGAAATAGAAGGATTACAAAATTGTACAATTGAAATAGTAAATATACAAGGGAAAGTAGTAAATATCTTATATTTAATGAACATTAATAACACTATTGATTTATCAAAACTATCTGGCGGGGTTTATACAATGAAAATAAAAACAGACAATAGAATTATTGTTAAGAAATTTATAAAACAATAATATAAAATTTGTGAAGAAATTATATTGGAACACCCCACAGTTTCTAACATCGAACTAGCGCAATTTTCCATACATTTAAACCCGCAAGCCCTACGGGCATGGCGGTAGGTCTAAGGTATTCCAAACATGCGCCAGT
>MEOG01000010.1 GCA_001769125.1 Bacteroidetes bacterium GWF2_35_48
CTCGTGGTTATAAAAATATTGCTAATTTTATGAACATGATCTATTTTCTAGGAAATGAGTTTAAATTCTCTTTCCACTAATAATGTCGAATAACCATTATTTTCTTATAAACAGTACGTCCCTATGGGACTTAACAATAAAGGAACTCCGTAGGAGTGACCTGTTTATAAAATGAAAAAATCTCCAAAACTAAAGCTCCATAGATAGGAGCGCCCTGTTTATTTGTCGGACAATAATGATTTTTTTTATAACAATGAAAATGCTTTTATTGTAATCTGTAAAAAAATCAATTACTTTGCACTTGTTATAATTTATCATTTTATGCAAAAATATATTTTAACAATTTATCCTGAATTTACATCTACAAAAGTAGCTGTTTATCAAATAAGGAAGCAAATTTTTCTTTGTAATGTCAAACATCCTATAGAAGATTTAGGGAAATATAAAAAAATAACAGATCAGGTTCCTTACAGACTGGAACTTATTTTAAGTGAATTAAAATATGCAGGATTTGAAGCTGATAGCTTTGAAATAGTTGTGGGCCGCGGTGGTTTGTTAAAACCGTTACCAGGAGGAGTTTATCAGGTAAACAAACAAATGCTGAAAGATACACAAACTCCATTTGCAGAGCATGAATCAAATCTTGGCTGTATACTTGCATTTGAGATAGCGCAAAAAGCAGGAAAAAATGTACCTGCAATAATCGTAGACCCTGCTTGTGTAGATGAAATGGATGAAATTGCAAAAATGTCAGGCTTGCCGGAATTACCAAGAAAAAGTATTCTACATACCATTAACCAAAGAACAAAAGCCAGAAATTTTGCCCGAGAATTAGGAAAAGAGTACAATGAAATTAATGTCATTGTAGCTCATTTAGACAAAGGTATTTCTGTTGGCGCACATAAACAGGGTAAAATTATAGATGTAAACAACGGTCTTATTGGCGATGGTCCCATGACAACCGAGCGCAGTGGATCTATTCCAGCAGGCGATCTAGTTGATCTCTGTTTTTCCGGTCAGCATTCAAAAGGAGAGATATTGGCCAAATTAAAATTTGCAGGCGGTGTTTTTGCCTATATCGGTACTAATAATATTAAAGAAATTGAAAAACGTATTTCTGAGAACGACAAGCAAGCTGAACTGGCACTGTCGGCTGTAGCGTATCAGGTTGCTAAAGAAATAGGCGGGCTCAGCACTGTACTTGAAGGCAATGTAGATGGAATTTTAATTACAGGGGAACAGGCTTATTCCGATTTTCTGATAAAAGAAATTACGAAAAGAGTTAAACATCTCGGCATGATTAGAGTTTATCCCGGCGATGACCAGATGGAATCTTTTGCATTGCACGGTTACATGGTATTAAATAATGAAATAGAAGTAAAGGAGTATGTTTAGCACAAAAATTTATAAAAGACATTAAATATCCTAATAAAATGACATCCTTTGAAAAAGCAAAATTGATTATTGATTTTTTCCACCGCACTATGATGCACCATGCAATGTGGTATGCAGAAGTACAACACCAGATGGGAAAAGAAAAAGCATTAAAAATTCTTGATGAAGTTTATAAAACCAGTTATGATATTCAAATAAAAAGACTGGCAAAAATTTTTGATTTTGAGTTGAATGATAATGTTCCAGCTTCCCTTGTAAATCTGCCGGATGAATCACTTGATATGATTACCCAGAATGTTGGCATTAATTGGCTTGCCAATGATGGCGTATGGTTTCAGGCTGTAGAAAAATCTTATGGCATGAATGAAGCAAAACGCTGCAATGATTCCTGCTGGGCACAATTTTCTCCTTTTGAGGCATGGTCTATCAAAAAATTCCTAAATTTAGAAGATAAGCCAGGAATAGAGGGCTTGAAAAAAGCTTTCAATTATCGTTTGTACACTGCAATAAACAAGCAATCTATTATTGAAGAAAGCTCAGAATCTTTTATTTTCCAGATGAATGATTGCAGGGTGCAAAGTGCAAGAAAAAGAAAAGGTCTTGACGATTATCCGTGTAAATCAGGAGGGATGGTTGAATACACGACATTTGCAGAAGCAATTGATTCCAGAATAAAAACCGAATGTTTAGGATGTCCACCCGATAAACATCCTGAAGAATGGTATTGTGCCTGGCGTTTTGTTATCGCCAAATGAAAAAGCCCGGAATTACCGGGCTTTTTTTTCTAAAAAAAAATTTGGACTATGCAGGACTGATGGCCTGAACAGGACAAACGTCAGCGCATGCGCCACAATCTGTACAAGTATCAGGATCTATTTTGTAGATATCTCCTTCGGAAATAGCGCCCGTTGGACATTCTCCCAAACATGAGCCACAAGCTGTGCAATCATCACTAATTATGTATGCCATTACTTTAAATTTTTTGGTTTATAATTTACAAATATATTGGATTTTTTATTTTCAACCACAATTTTTGTGATTTTTTATTTTATTTTTTATTAAATGTTGAAAAACACTTATTTTTTCTGAGCATTTTTTGGTGCGTTTTTCTGAGCATTTTTCTGTGCGTCTTCTGCTTTTTCTGCTTTTACAAGCTCGACTTCAAAAATAAGTGTTGAATAAGGCTCAATTCTTGGAGGATAGCCTCTTTCGCCGTAAGCAAGGTTATAAGAAATATAAAATTCAAATTTTGCACCTGGTTTCATTAACTGCAAGCCCTCTGTCCATCCCGGAATAACCTGATTCAATGGAAAACTTACCGGATTATTTCCTTCTGATTGATCGAAAACTTTACCATCTATAAGTGAACCTTTATATAAAACCGATACCATGTCTGTTGGTTTAGGATTTTCGCCTTTTCCTTCAGAAATTATTTTATATTGTAAGCCGGAAGGTGTTGTTATTACGCCTTCTTTCTTTTTGTTTTCTTCAAGAAACTTCTGTCCTGCCTGAATATTCGGCTCGAATTTTTTCTGCTGTTGTTTCGCAAAATACATTTGTAAAAATTGATTTGCCTGATTTGCATCTACAAGTAAATTCGTATCTTTCTTAATTACCTGAAGTACTGCTTTAACAAATACATCCGGATTCAAGGTATCTAATCCGGCCTGTTTCATTGACATTCCAAGAACAACGCCCGAACAGTAGCTTACAGAATCTATCGGGTTATTTAAAGTTGTAGTTTTTTCCTCTTTTTTATTGCAGGAAAATAAAACCACCATTGCAAAAATAAAAAGCGCAGTGTTTCTGATGTTCATAAAATTTAATTTTTAATGACGAAAAGATGAACCTGCTTAAGCTTTAATTACCATCCTTTCAATAGGTTTAACTATATAATAAATAGCAGGTTTATCGTAAAAAGCCCGCAAATATACAGTTTTATTTTACAAAATTCTGTGTTGTTGCTTTTTTATTTTATTTTTGAAACTTTTTATAAAATTACATTATAAATACTGAATTACTTTTTTTTTCGTTATAAAAGGATTGTGTTTTTTCATGAAGATGTGAAGCTAATTGATGAGGAAATAGAAAGTCGTAAAGTCGGCAGTCAAAATAGTCGGCAGTAAATAAATCGATCGTTGAAAAAGTCGGCAGTCGGCAGTCGGAAGAAGTCAGCAGTCGGCAGTCGAAATAGTCGGCAGTCAGCAGTCGGAGAAGTCAGCAGTCGGCAGTCGAAATAGTCGGCAGTCCGCAGTCAAAAAAGTCGGCAGTCAAACAGACTGTAGACTGTAGACTGTTGACTGTAGACTGTAGACTGTAGACTGTAGACTATTTATTAAAAAAAAACATATTGCGAACTATAAGTTAATAAATAATAATGTTGAACCTGAAAAGAAATATATTTTTACCAATAATCATCTTCATCATTTCATTTTGTTGCATTTCCATTGATGTCCATGCTCAAAACCTGAGAAAACAAAGAGCAGATAAATTCTATGAATCTGGAGAATATTCAAGAGCTGCCGTATTGTACAGAAGAGCACTTAAGAAAATCAAAAACAAAGCTGAAAAAGCTGAAACAAACTTCCTTATTGCAGACTGCTTCAGGCGAATCAATTCGTTTAAAAAAATCGAATCTTTTTATAAAAGAGCAATTTCTCTAAGATATACCGATCCTATCTTATACCTTCATTTTGGTCAGGTTTTATTAATCATGGAGAAATTTGATGATGCCCGCCTTCAATTTGAAACATATAAAAAATTAGTTCCATCAGATAAACGGGGAGATGAAGGATTAGAGACAATCAAACTTGCGAACGATTGGAAAAATAATCCTAATTATTATAATGTAACGCATTTTAAAAAAATTAATTCAAAATACGATGATTTCTGTCCATCATACGATGAGACCAAAGATTTTAACGATATTTATTTTTCTACAAACAGAGATAAAAATCCGAATAAAAAGAAAAGAAAACGAAATACGATAGGAGGTCCTAAGAAAAGTAATATTACAGGCGAATTATTTTGTGATATTTTTTTTATTAAAAAGAACCGTAAGGGAGAATGGGAAAAACCGGAGCCTCTTGATACAACTATTAATACTGTGTTTGACGATGGCGCTACTACAATTTCCAAAGACGGTAAAATAATGTATTTCAGTCATTGTAAAATGGAAAAAGGCAAGCAAATTGGCTGTCATATTTACGAATTGAAAAAAACTGGCGGTAATTGGGGAATCCCTCAGTATGTAAAACTTTTAAAAGACAGCGCACTTTCTATAGGTCACCCGACAATTTCTGAAGACGGAAATACATTATATTTTGCTTCATACATGAAAGGAGGAAAAGGCGGGATGGATATTTGGAAAACAGAAAAAAGTCCCAAGGGCGATTGGGGACCGGTTCAGAATTTCAAGGAAATCAATACCGAGTATGACGAAGATTTTCCATATATAAGGGAAAACGGCGTATTCTATTTTTCTTCAAACAGGTCTCCTTCAATGGGCGGATTGGATATTTTCAAAGCAGAAAAAAACGAAGAAGAAAAATACATTATTGAAAACATGAAATTTCCCATTAATTCTTCAGGAGATGATTTCGGAATTGTATTCCAGGGTAAAAGCGAAAAGGGCTTGTTTACATCGAATCGTAAAGGTGGAATGGGTGGAGATGATATTTATTTGTTTGAACTTCCTCCTGTTGAATTTCATGTAAAAGGACTTGTGAAAAATGAATCCGAAAACATTTTACCCGGAGCCATTGTAAGGCTCTTCGGAAGTGATGGCAGCCAATTCAGAGACACAACAGATAAAGAGGGTTTTTTCAAAAGAAAACTGAAAAAAAATACCGATTATGTTTTTGCAATTTACAAAGAAGGTTATTTTATGGGTAAAGGCAAAATGACAACGATTGGTCTTACACAAACAACAGAATTAAAACCAGTTGTTATGTTGACGGGTCTTGCTAAAACCTTTGAAATACCAAATATAAATTATGATTTCGGAAAATGGGATCTGAAAGATGAGTCCAAACTCGCGTTAGACAGCCTTGTTCAAATACTCAAAGACAATCCAAACCTTACCATTGAAATATCATCACATACAGACATGGTTGGTAATGATGAGATAAATCTGGAAATATCTCAGAAACGTGCGCAATCAGTTGTTGATTATTTAATTGAACGCGGTATTAATCCCGACAGAGTAATTGCTATCGGATATGGAAAAACAACGCCGAAAGTTGTTACCAAAGAACTGGCGCGTATCTTTGATTTTATGAAAGAAGGCGATATTCTTGATGATAAATTTATTCATAATTTATCTGAAGAACAAAAAACCACAGCCAATACTCTGAACAGGCGCACTGAATTTAAAGTTGTTTCTGCGAATTACATTCCCAACAAAAAATAATTAACAGCCATTTTGTTAATATTCTTTTTTGAAAGCCCTGTTTATACATGGCAAAATGTATATTTTTACGAGCCGTTTTCAAAGCTGAAAATTCAATATTTTATCTATTATGTTGCAGGGTGCAAGTTGCAGGTTAAAAATGAATAAAAAATTGTTTGGTTTGAACGATTCAACAACCATAACCTGCAACCTGCAACCTACTATAACATTACACATTTCATGAATTATATTAAGTATTATTTAGGTATCATTGTTTTTTTTCTTTTATTGCTCAGCGATGTGATATTCCTCCCTGCAGCACACGATAAGAGCGTATTATCTAATTCGAAAAAAAGAAAAATTTCTAACAATTTGTCTGAACTTAATGAAACCAAAAAAGCAGATCGAATCTTCGATAAATTTTTCAAAAAATGGGAAATTACAGGTGCGGCAGTTGCAATTATCAAAGACGAAAATCTGATATATGCAAAAGGATTCGGATATATAGACAAAGAACAAACTACGGCAACAGAGCCGTATCATTTATTCAGAATTGCCAGTGTTTCAAAACTTATTACTGCGGTTGCAATAATGAAACTTGTTGAAGACAACAGAATAAAATTATCCGACAAAGTTTTCGGCGTTCAGGGAATATTAAATGACCCTCAATTTTTAAATTACAAAGACAAACGCTATGAAAAAATAACTGTAGAACACTTGTTACGCCATGAAGGAGGCTGGTTGCGAAAATACGGAGATCCAATTTTAATGACACTTGACATTGCAAAAGAATTAAAAATAAAGCCCCCTGTTGATGCAGATGCAATGATACAGTTTATGCATAAGAAAAAAATACACTTTGACCCGGGCTCACGCAGCGCTTATTCAAATTTTGGTTATGTTATTCTCGGTAAAATCATTGAAAAAAAATCGGGTGTCAGCTATGAAAATTTTGTAAAAAATAATATTCTCGCTCCTGTTGGAATTACAGATATGCACGTTGCCAATATTCTTCCATCACAAAAATATAAAAATGAAGTAAATTATTATGACCATGGAGATTCACAGCCAGTTCCATCGTGCCTTGGCACCGGAGAATTGGCTCCAAGATGTTACGGAGGAATAGACTATCAGACATCTGCTGCTGCTGGGGGATGGACATGCTCTGTCGTTGCACTTGCAAAATTTCTTGTTTCTATTGATGGATTTCCCGCACATAAAGATATACTGACAAAAAAATCTATTCAGCAAATGACCGATTATAATGAAAAATCACAACCTATGGGCTGGCGTAAGACCAATATCTTCGGAGACTGGACACGCACAGGTTCTTTTGCAGGAACAGTTGCTCTGGTTAAACGTTGCATGAACGGTATTAGTTATATTGTTGTAACAAATACAGGAACATGGAGAGGTCCCCGTTTCTATCATGAAATTGAGGGCGAAATGCAAAAAGTTCTCGGTAGTATTAAAACATGGCCGAATCAAAATTTATTCGAGATAGAGCCCATTAAAAACATTTCAAAACAGAGTTAATAAGATTTTTTTTATTTATCCAATACATTTATGTTATTAAAAATTCATCCTGAAACCCCCGCCAGCAGAGCGATTCTGAAAGCAGTAGAAGTATTACGCGATGGGGGACTTATTATTTATCCAACGGATACTGTTTACGGACTTGGCTGCGATATATTCAACTCAAAAGGAATTGAACGCATTGCCCAGATAAAAAATATTGATCCAGAAAAAGCACATTTTTCTTTCATTTGCTACGATTTGAGCAATATTTCAGAATACACGCGGCAAATAGATAATCATGTTTTTAAAATCATGAAGAAAAATCTGCCAGGTCCTTTTACTTTTATTTTGCATTCAAACAGCAATGTGCCGAAAATTTTGAAAAGCAAAAAGAAAACAATTGGTATCCGAATTCCTGACAATAATATTATCAGAGAAATTGTAAAAGAACTCGGACATCCTATAATAACAACCTCAGTTATTGCGCTGGATGATATTATTGAATATACTACAGATCCCGAATTAATTCATGAAGAGTATTGCGAACGCGTTGACCTTGTTATTGACGGCGGCTACGGAAATAATGTCCCTTCAGCTATTATTGATTGCACGGGAGATGAAATTGAAATTATCAGGGAAGGCATACTACCATTACAGATGTAAAAAATGCTTCGTACGCTTCTCATAATAGCAGGTTCTATTTCGTTAATTCTTGGGATAATCGGTATTTTTATTCCCATGCTTCCTACAACACCCTTTCTTTTGCTGACAGCAGCCTGTTTTGCAAAAAGCTCTCCGCGTCTGCATTCATGGCTATTAAACAATAAATGGTTTGGTCTCTATATCAAAAATTATATTGAAGGAAAAGGTATTAAAAAACAGATTAAAATTTATGTACTTGTTCTTTTGTGGGCAACAATACTGTGTTCTGTTATTTTTTTCATATCGCTTCTTTGGGTAAAAATTTTATTACTTGTAATAGCAGGTGGAGTTACATTTCATATTTTGAAGATTCCGGGTAATAGGTTGTAAGGGTTGCAGGTTGGATATTGGATGTTATATTTACCACTAAGACACTAAGAACACTAAGGACACTAAGGTTCACTAAGGTTGACAAGTTGTTGCAGGTTGGATATTGGATGTTATATTTACCACTAAGACACTAAGGACACTAAGGTTCACTAAGGTTGACAAGTTGTTGCAGGTTGGATATTGTTCGTTAAAAATAATCAACCAGCCTGCATGCTTCGGTTGGCAGGTAATCAACAGAAATATCGGAAAATATTGATTTGACCTTTCAAGTGCTGTAAAATAAAGACTAATCAAACTTCGCAAGTGAAATTTTCGGGATATTTTGCTGTAATTCCGGTATACATTTTTTTTATTTGCGCCATTACTTCTTCTGGCTTGTCATCTTCTTTCAGATGAATTACGCCAAAAATACCAAGCTCTTTTTTCTTATAATCAATATAACTCACAACTAAAGGAAGCTTTGTCTTCTGTGCAATATGAAAGAAGCCGTATTTCCATCGTTTAGTAGCATTTCGGGTTCCTTCGGGTGTAATAACGAGGCTGAATTCTTTCTTTTTTTTCAGCATATCTGTTAATTTTTCAACCAAAAAAGAAGTATTTTTTCTGTCAACGGGAAGTCCGCCCAAAGCTTTCAGTGCAGCGTCAAAAGGGAAATAGAATGCTTCTTTTTTTATCAGAAAATAAGTTTTCATGCCAATAGATGCAAAATAGGCTTTTCCCCAGAAAAAGTCCCACATACTGGTGTGCGGAGCTTCTATGCAAATGCACTTAGATATCCCTTCTGGCCATACCGGAGTTTTCCATTTTGTTAATTTAAGAACTGCCCTGCCAAGTAATTTTAATAACATATATTATTTCTGCATTGCTTATATTATACTCTTATCGTTATATTTTTTCAAAAGCGCAATAAATGACCGGGCTTGGTTTACACTTCTTTATCTACACGAACCTGATCTATTTTCTGTAACATTTCAGTAATTCTTTCTGCATCATTTTTTCTGATAAAAAATTGGATCTTGCAATCCAGTTCAAAATGTTGCCGGTATAATTTTATTTTTTCATCTTTAATTATTTTCATAACATCATTCATTGCCTCATATTTAAAAAAGGCAAATAATTTAATATCTTCTGTTTTCTCAATAATAAGTGCATTTTCCAAAGCGTCAGCAGCAGCAGAACGATATGCGTTTATCAATCCGCTCACACCAAGCTTTACGCCTCCATAATATCTGATAACAACAATAAAAATATTTGAAAGATCGCAAGACTGAATTTGCCCAAAAATAGGCTTTCCGGCACTTCCCGATGGCTCCCCGTCGTCGTTTGAACGATACGTAGTTTTATCTGCACCCAGCCGATATGCATAACAATGATGCGTTGCATCGTAATATTTTTTTTTCAAGCTGGTCAGAATCTCTTTAATATCTTCTTCTGAAAAAACAGGAAATGCCAGTCCTATAAAGCGGCTACCCCTGTCTTTAAATACTCCTTCTGAAGGCATTTCAATAGTTCTGTAAATATCAGAATTCATAATTGCAAAGCTATAAAAAAAATGAAAATCCCGCTTGTTGAAAAAAAATCAAATAAAAAATATGTGTGTCAAAAGAATTTTCTATTTTTATAAATTCATAATTTTTTGAAGCATGACAAAACATACAGTACTTACAATAGACGATCATGAGGATAATAACCTGCTGATAAAATATTATCTCGGAAAAAGTTTTGAAGTACAGATTGCCAAAAGCGGTAAGGATGGACTTGATATTCTTGATAAATCGAATGTAGAAGTAGTATTGTTAGACATTATGATGCCCGGCATGAATGGCTATGAAGTCCTTGATGCAATGCTTGCCACGCCAAAACTGAAAAACATTCCCGTAATTATGGTTACTGCACGAACTGAAATGGAGGATGTGCGTGAAGCCTTAACCAAAGGTGCTTTTGATTATGTAAAAAAACCTATTGATTTTACCGAAATTCATCATAAAATTAATGTTGCGATTAAATATAAAAAACAGTCCGACGAATTAAGCCGTATTTCAAACTATAAACAATTTTACGAAGGATTAATTCATGCAAGAAGGCTGCAACAATCTATTTTGCCGGACAAACAATTTTTTAGATCCATTTTTCCTGAATCTTTTGTTATAGATTTGCCTAGAGATATTATTAGCGGAGATTATTACTGGGTAAACGCGAGACATTCAAATAAATTTTTAGGAGCTTTTGATTGCACCGGGCATGGAGTCCCGGGAGCCATGCTTTCTGTCATGGGAAATATTTTAATGAATAAGGCAATTTTGCAAGACGGCGCAATAAGCCCAAAAGATATTTTCAGATCTCTGGCCTGTGATTTCAATGCAAGCTTGAATAATTCTACCGATACATATACGATTCATGATGGAATGGATGGCATATTCTGTAGTTTCAATGAAGAAAAAAAACAAATAGAATATGTAAGCGCAAACAGACCACTTATCATTATCAGAGATGCAAAAAAACCTTTGTTTTATAATGAAAGTATGATTGAAGCCTCACTTTCCGACGATAAATATTCAATCTACCTGCTGAAAGGAGACATGCGCTCTATAGGAAGAGAATCGTCTGCAATCAATTTTAAAAATCATGTAATTGATTTATGCGAAGACGATATTATTTATCTTTTTACAGATGGAATAACAGACCAGATTAATGAATGCGGAAAAAATTTAAGTAAGAAAAAATTACTTGAATTCTTACTAGGTATTCAGGATCAGTCTTTAAAAAATCAAAAAGTAGCACTGTATAATTATATTGACTCTTGGAGAAAAGATGCGCCGCAAACAGACGATATTCTTGTTATTGCTGTACAATATAAAAGCCCACAATAATTAGTATGCAACCGAATCAGCCGCTCGCCGAAAGATTAAGACCCAAAACACTCGACAACTTTGCAGGACAAAAACATCTCGTTGGGGATGGCGCTATTCTCCGTAAAATTATTGAAACCGGGAATATCCCGTCTATGATACTCTGGGGACCACCCGGTGTTGGAAAAACTACGCTTGCAAAAATTATTGCAGGAAATCTAAATCGTCCGTTTTTCACACTCAGTGCCATTAATTCAGGGGTTAAAGATATTCGCGATGTTTTTGACAAAGCAGAAAAATTAAAATTTTTTAACAGTCCCGGTGCTATTTTATTTATTGATGAAATTCATCGGTTCAGCAAATCGCAGCAGGACTCGCTGCTTGGTGCTGTAGAACAAGGATTGGTTACACTGATAGGAGCCACAACAGAAAACCCCTCTTTTGAAGTTATTACCCCTCTCCTCTCCCGCTGCCAGGTTTACATTCTCAAACATCTTGAAGAAGCGGAGCTTATTGAGCTCATACACTTTGCGACGGAGAATGACAGCTATTTGAAAACTAAAAAAATTTCAGTTAAAGAAACTGATGCATTGATACGATTCTCGGGCGGGGATGCACGAAAATTATACAACATTCTCGATATTGTTATACAATCTGAAACCAGCGACAATATTGAAATTACAAACAAATCTGTTATAGATCGTCTACAGGAAAACATTGCCATTTACGATAAAAACGGAGAACAGCATTATGATATAATTTCTGCATTTATCAAATCCATTCGCGGAAGCGATCCAAATGCGGCGGTTTATTGGCTGGCGCGCATGATAGCCGGAGGAGAAGACCCAAAATTTATTGCGCGGCGTATGCTTATTCTTGCTTCAGAAGATATTGGATTAGCAAATCCCAATGCGCTGTTGCTGGCGAATTCCTGTTTTCAGGCAATCAATGTTATCGGCATGCCCGAAGGTCGCATCATTCTTTCAGAAACTGCGATATATCTTGCTACTTCACCTAAAAGCAATTCATCCTACATGGCAATCAATGAAGCAATGGATTTGGTACAAAAAACCGGAAACCTGCCTGTACCACTGCATATCAGAAATGCTCCCACAAAATTGATGAAAGATGTTGGCTATGGCAAAGATTATAAATATGCTCACAGCTACGAAAATAATTTTGTAGAACAGGAATTCTTACCGGAACAGATTAAAAACACAGTTTTGTACGACCCGCAAAATAATCCTCGCGAGAAAGACATAGAGAAGTGGTTGATGGGACTGTGGAAGGAGAAATATAAGAATTGAGGCTACTCCGAAAAGTCTTATATATTTGCATAAATTATGAGAAAAAATAAAAATACAATACAAACAGTTATCCATTTCTCACGCTGGAGCAGAAAACAATTTGCGGTTTTTTGCAGCGTAGGAAAACAAGTTATTATTTCTCATCTCAAGGCTGAACTATCAGACGCATCGCTTCAGAAAAGTAAAAAATCTTTTTTTTCGTTATTCGGGAATTCTATTTTAACCGAAATTTCAGACTCTACAGACAAAGAACCTAAAGATTCCCCGCAGGAGCTCATTCCTGTTTTTATTTGTGTCTCCAAATCTCCTTATCCCCGATATTTTAAAAGATATTTTAAAAATATTTTTTTTCCAGTAACAACCTGTGAGGTTTCAGCGCGCAGCCTGTGTTGGGAAACCTCACAGGTTGTTTTTATTAATAATATAATACGATGAAAAAAACAATTCAATACTGGAAAGATTTTGTCCTAAAAGGAGGAGCCATAGATGCAGCAATAGCTCTGGAGTTATCTTCGAACCCGGAAAATGATGCACTTTACACCGCTGCCAATGAAATACGTCAACATTTTTGCGGAAATAATTTTGACTTATGTGCTATTGCCAATGCCCGCTCAGGTCGTTGTTCCGAAGACTGCAAATGGTGCGCTCAATCTGTTCATTATAAAACAATGATTGATGAATATGAAATGATAGATGAAAAAGAGGCTATTGAACAGGCTGTGTATAATTCAAAAATGGGAGTTCACAAGTTTTCTCTTGTTACAAGCGGGAAAAAAATTAATCCGGAAGCGTTTGACAGAATTCTCAATATGTTTGATGAAATCAGAAAAAAAACGGAGATTAAACTGTGTGCATCCTTGGGACTTATTGATGATGATGCTCTATCTAAATTAAAACAACATGGAGTTACTTGTTATCACTGCAATCTTGAAACAGCTCCCTCCTATTTTTCTGACTTATGTACAAGCCATACAACAGATGAAAAAATCAGGACTTTAATGGCAGCAAGAAATGCAGGTTTAAACGTATGTTCCGGAGGAATTATAGGAATGGGAGAAAGCATGGAGCAAAGAATAGAAATGGCTCTGTTACTGAGAAAACTTGATATAAAATCTATTCCCATAAATATTTTACACCCAATTGCCGGAACACCTCTTGAAAATACAACAAAACTGACAGACGAAGAAATTCTTACTAGCATTGCTTTATTTCGTTTCATTAATCCTGATGCTATGATTCGCTTTGCAGGCGGGCGCAGCCTGATTCTTCATATTCAGGAAAAAGCCCTGAAAGCAGGTATAAATGCAGCCCTTGTCGGAGATTTGCTGACAACTGTCGGCTCCAAAATTACAGACGATATTGATTGTTTCAGAAATGCAGGGTTTTTATTGGAATGAGCGAAAAAAAAAACAAATTAGTTGCAGGTTGCAAGTTGCAGGTTGTATGATGTGAAGTGTCATGTTGTTGTAGATTTTCCGCCGCTGATTGAACGGAGTCGAAGCCAGCGGATAAACCTGCAACAACAATAACCAACCTGCAACCTGCAACCTGCAACCTGCAACCTGCAACAATAATAACAATAACCAAATTTTAATTTCACAAGTTTTTATAAATCGAAAATGAATTCAAAAAAAAATATACAAACCGATAAAGCACACCTCTGGCATCCATACACATCCATGACAAAGCCTTTGCCTGTTTATCCTGTCAAAAGCGCTAAGGGTGTTTATATTGAACTCGAAAACGGCAAAAAACTCATTGATGGGATGTCCTCATGGTGGTGCGCGATTCACGGATATAATCACCCGGTGCTTAACAGGGCAATTACAGAACAGCTTGAAAAAATGGCGCATGTAATGTTCGGCGGTTTTACACACGAATCGGCAATACAATTAGCAGAAAAGCTTCTTTCTATTTTACCGGGAAATCTGAATAAAATTTTTTACTGCGATTCAGGCTCTGTAACAGTGGAAGTAGCAATGAAAATGGCGATTCAATACTGGTACGCAAAAGGTCTTGAAGAAAAAAAACAATTTCTTACCATTCGTTCCGGGTATCATGGCGATACATGGCATGCCATGTCGGTTTGTGATCCGGAAACAGGGATGCACTCAATTTATAAAGGCGCACTGCCGCAACAATTTTTCATCCCCTCTCCCACTCTGCAATTTCATGAAGAATGGAATGAAAAAGATGCACTTCATTTGATTCAGGTGCTGGAAAAAAATCACAAAAAAATTGCTGCGCTTATTCTGGAGCCTATAGTTCAGGGAGCTGGCGGCATGAAATTTTATTTACCTGAATACCTGAAAAAAGCAAAGCAACTTTGTGAAACCTATAATGTTTTACTCATTTGCGATGAAATAGCGACAGGCTTTGGAAGAACGGGAGAATTGTTTGCTTGCAATCATGCCTCTGTTATTCCTGATATTATATGTTTAGGAAAAGCACTGACAGGGGGCTATTTAAGCTTTGCTGCCACTATAACGAATGAACACATTGCTGAAACAATTTCAGGAAAAGAACCCGGCGTTTTCATGCACGGTCCGACTTTCATGGGTAACCCTCTTGCTTGTGCTGTTTCCTTTGCAAGTATTGATTTACTATTAGCTTATAACTGGAAACAAAAAATTAAGGAAATTGAAATTCAACTTGCCCGCGAATTGAATCCATTAAAGACAAATAATAAAGTAGCTGATGTGCGTACACTTGGTGCTATTGGTGTTGTTGAAATGAAAGAGCCCGTGGATGTTGCTTCTGTACAGAAAAAATTTGTTGAAAAAGGTGTGTGGATTCGTCCTTTCGGAAAACTGATATACGTAATGCCGCCCTACATTATAAAGCCTGATGAAATATCACAACTGACAGATGCAATAAAACAAATAATTTCTGATTTATGACAAAAATAAAATACCAGCATTTCAGCGAACAGCTTGAAGTTTTGAAAGAAAAAAATAATTTCAGAACCCTGAAAAAAATAAAAGCAGATGGAAAATATATTTTTCATGAAGAAAAAAAACTGCTGAATTGCTCTTCCAATGATTATCTCGGAATAGCAGACGATAAAAACCTGTTGATGGAATTTTATCAATCTTTAGGGAATGAAATGTATTTTCCATACAGTTCAAATTCATCAAGACTGCTTTCGGGCAACAATGAAGAATACGATAAAATTGAAACATTACTTGCAAGTCAATACGCTCGTGAAGCATGCCTTTTGTTCAACAGCGGATATCATGCGAACACGGGCATTATTCCCGCCATTTGCGACAGAAACACGCTGATTATTGCAGACAGGTTTGTTCACGCGAGCATTCTTGATGGAATAAAAATATCAAATGCAAGATATTTGCGCTACAACCATCTTGATTACGAACATCTGGAAAAACTTATCACTGAACACGGCGATCATTACAGACAAATTTTAGTTATCAGTGAGTCTGTTTTCAGTATGGATGGTGATAATGCAGATTTAAGAGAGCTTATCCTCCTAAAGAAAAAATACAGTTTTTACCTGTATATTGACGAGGCACATGCTGTTGGAGTATCCGGCAACAAAGGATTGGGCTTATGCGAAGAACAAAACAGCATAAATGATATTGATTTTATTGTAGGCACTTTCGGTAAGGCGTATTCATCTGTTGGCGCTTATTTAATTTGCGATAAATTAATCAAAGATTTTCTGATTAACAAATCCAGAACTCTGATATACACAACAGCGCTCCCTCCTTTGAATTTAAAATGGACACATTTTATTGCAAAAAAAATGGAATCATTTTCGGATAAACGAAATTCTCTCATGCGGCTTTCAATATATTTTAAAAATGAATTGAAAAATACAGGATTCGATGTACGTGGGAACAGTCAGATTATTCCGGTAATTATCGGGGCAAATAAAAAATGTATTGAGATTTCAGAATTTTTTGAAAACAATGGGTATTACGTACCTGCCGTAAAGCCGCCAACTGTGCCGGAAGGAACAGCGCGCCTGCGTTTTTCTTTACAAGCTAGTTTTGATAAACATGATATTGATGATATAATAATTTTATTAAAAAGTTAGTTGTTCGCTAAAATTAGTGGAAGTTTTAAATGAGCAGATTCTGTATAAAAGTTGCAAGTTCCAAGTTCCAAGTTCCAAGTTGTTTTTAACTTGCAACCCTGTCTGCCGACAGGCAGGCTACAATCCTGTCTGCCGACAGCTACCATGTGGACACAAATATGCTAGATATTGAAATTTTCCTGATAAAAACGACTCCAGAGGAGTCGAATGTTTATAACCCCGAGCTATGGTTATTGAGCGAAGTCGAAATAAGCTCGGGGTATAAACAAATGATAATTAAATGATTTTGGCGAAAAATTTGCACAAGATTGTCTTTTGTAAAAATAGTTAAACCGCAAATTTTATGACAAAATCTCGCTTTAAAAAAAGATGTGTCCACACGGTAGCTGCCGACAGGCAGGCATATACTAAAATTATATTCTGCTAAAAATGTCAAAAATGAAATCAACCTGGATAAATAAAAAGAAAAACAATAGACTCATTTTGTTTTTTAATGGATGGGGAATGGATGAAAAAGCAGTGAGTAATTTGGATTGCGAGAATAATGATGTTTGCATGTTTTCTAACTATGATTCATCCATTGTAAATTTTGCGTCAGACTTTTCAGAATATGAAGATATAAATATTGTTGCCTGGTCCCTTGGCATACTGGCAGCAGAATTTTTCATGAATAATAATACAAAAAAAATAACAAAAAGCATTGCTATTTCCGGAACATCCTACCCTGCTCATGATGATTATGGAATCCCTGTTCAAATATTCAACGGAACAATTGCAAATCTTAGCGTCGAATCATTAAAAAAATTTCAAAGACGGACTTGTGGCAGTAAAGAGAATTATGAACGAAATCAGCATATTTTTAATCAGAAAAATATTGATGACAAAAAAAAAGAATTAGAAACTATTCTCAAATTACAAACATTTTTGCCAACTGAAAAAAATACATGGACACAGGCAATCATTTGCACAGGCGATTTAATTTTTCCTGTTAAAAATCTTGAAAATTATTGGTCATCACGACTGACACCTGTTTATATCGAATCGCCGCATTATCCCTTTAATAAATGGAAGTCGTGGGAAGAAGTGCTGGAATCGGTGGCTTCGACTCCGCTCAGCCACCGAAAATCTCAGCCACTGACAATATCATTGAAACCTAAAAAGTATAAATAGTGTCACACATTCAAACATAAATAATGGATACAAAACTTATTCAAAGCAGATTTACAAAAAGTATTAAAACATACGATTCTGAAGCTATAGCGCAAAAAATAATAGCCAAAGAAATTATTTCCGGAATGAAATTGCTTGGTATTTCAAAGCTTGAATCTGTTCTTGAAATTGGAAGCGGAACCGGATTGCTGACAAAAATGCTGCTTGATAATTTCTATGTTAAAAAAATTCAAATTATTGATCTTATTCCTGAAACTATTTCTTTGCAGATTTATCTTTCACATAAATATCCCGAAACGGAAATCATAGCGCATGTAGGAGATATTGAACAAATGCGTTTCACAGAACAATTCGATCTGATAATTTCAAGTTCTACATTTCATTGGCTTAACGATTTTCAATCCTTCTCAACTTGTATGAGCACTTGCCTTAAACCATCCGGCTGCTTTATTTTTAATACTTTTGGTCCATACAATCTGAAAGAAATAAAATCAATATCAAACATTGGTCTTCATTATTTTTCTGATGAAAAAATGGTAGCAATTCTTAATGAAAATTTATTGATAGAAAAAAAGTACACAAAAGAGATTTGTTTAAAATTTTCTTCGCCTGATGATATTCTCAGGCATCTTAAAAATACAGGCGTAAATGGCGTTCAAACCCATATCTGGACAAAATCAAAATATATAGAATTTGTTGAAAGATACAATCAATTTTACAATCGTGATAACAAAGTACAACTTACTTATCACCCCATGTTTTATTATTGCAGAAAAAAACTTCAGTAAATGGCAGAAAAAATATTTGTAAGCGCAATTGATACAGGTGTTGGTAAAACAATTGCAAGCGGATTAATTGCAAAAAAAATATCCGAAAAAGGGAAAAAAGTCATAACATTTAAACTCGTCCAGACCGGCTGCTCAGGGATTTCGGAAGACATTATAAAACATCGGGAAATAATGGAGATTCCTCTTACAGAAGATGATCTTTCCGGGCTTACATGTCCCTATGTATTTAAACATCCCTGCTCTCCGCATCTTGCAGCCAAACTTGAAGAACAAACCATACATGAAAATGTAATTACAAATGCTATTTCTGAACTTGAAAAAAAATACGATTTTCTAATTATAGAAGGAGTCGGTGGTCTTTTTGTTCCTATCAATGAATCCTTAAATATTATTGATTTCATCAAAAAAAATAAATATCCCCTTGCGCTTATCACTACTACAAAATTAGGAAGCATCAATCATACGCTTATGTCTCTGGAATTGCTTATCAGATATAATATCCCCCTAAAATATTTAATTCTAAATAAATATTTTTGTCAGGATAAATTAATATCCAAAGACACAGAAACATTATTCAGAGATGAAATTGAAAGAAAATTTCCTGATACAGAATTTCTTGTATTGGAAAAAATGAAGTTGATATTTTAAGGAAAAGCCTAATCTCTTAAAGAAATCAGGCTTATGCTCTATGAACGATTGGGAAACTGCAAAAAATGTGACAAAAAAAAACAATAGAAGCGTTGGGTGTGTCAGGAATATAATAATATCTACCTTATTGTGCGGTTGGTAAAAAGACCATGCAAGCCCTGACCGATTTATTTCAAGGAAAGGGCGGGGATTTTTGCTGCATGAGGGGTTTTATAGCTTAATTAAATCCGATTTGAAATACATTGTTCTCTGGTATTTTGATTTTAGAAAGTAATTGTCTTATCTGCCCATGTAACCATATTAACACAATCTACCATTGTTGAAATAGGGCAGACTTCTACTGAATTTTCAAGTTTACGAGATTTTAAACAAGTGCCACATGCCAGTAATTCACCTCCTGCATCCACAAATTTATGGAGTTGTTCGTCCACATTATATTTTTCATGTGTCAAGCCCTCACATTCTACAGCTTCGCCCATTAGAAAAACTTTTACTTCATGCCCTTGCTTTATAGCTGTTACAGCAAAACGAAAAGCATTCCATGCTTTTTCAAATTCTTTTGTTTCAATGATTATTCCGATTTTCATATTGAATATAATTTATCAATTAATAATTATCATTTGTTATTAGAAGAGAGAGAATTCATTAACAATTTTAGTTCAGAAAAAAGACGGATTGCATCAGTATATAATTCATTGTCTGAAACAACAGCTTTAAGCATTGGCTCCATATTCATAGTTGAAATGATTGTTTTTCCATTGTCTTCGTACAAAGTAATTTTACAAGGCATGAAAACTGAAAAATGAGGATTGTCTTTTAACATTAAAGATGCTGTTTTTGCCTGACAAATTTCATAGATAAATACTTTCCGTTTTATTGGAAATCCTTTAGCTGCAACAATTTCATGATAAACGTATGTTTGAAGCAAAGCAAATTTATGATTTTCGCATTCTTGTTGCATTTTTGATGAAATTTTCTCTATAGATTGATCACTTGAAATTTTCAAAGTAAACATTTCTATCATTTTCTTTGCTGGCATAAATGCAGACATTAGTTTTTGTAACATAATTTAGTTTTTTAGTGCTTTAATAACTATAAAATTTCCTTTCCCACAGCCATAACAAATCATTGGCTTTGTTATTTCTTCATTTTTAAATGTATCGTTTAATGTGTTGAAATATGTAATACTGCCAAATCCCGATTTTTTAAGAATTTCTGTTAATTCTTCGGCAGAATAAAAAGTTGCACTTTTGTAAATATTGTTTTTGCTTTTTTGATACTCTTTACATAATTGGCTGTTTTTATCAATAAATCCAATTACAATAGCCCCGCCTGAGTTCAATATTCTTTTTGCTTCGGTGAATGATTTTTCAATGTCATTAAGAAAACATACGGTTGTAACAAATAATACGAAGCCAAAAGAGTTATTATGAAAAGGTAAATTTTCAGCATAGGCTTTAACAACACTAATACCTCTGTCTTGTGCAAGTTTTGCCATGTTTTCGGAAGGTTCTACGCCAACAGAAATTTTTAAAGCTTTTGCAAAACGCCCTGTTCCTGTGCCTATTTCGATACCATTTTTATGAGGGGAAATAGATAGTTTTAATGCTCTTACTTCTGCATGAAAAATATTATCGTTCCTCTCAAACCAATTGTCATAATCGGTTGCGATGGTATCGAATATTTTTGAATTATTGGTCATTTAGAATGTAAAACCTAAAAAGGCACTTGAAACCAGAACGATTATTGCGAAGATAAGGCAGATTTCACATAATTTTTTTCTGCGTGTTCTTAGCTTAAAGAAATTAGATACTAACTGAGGTTCGGGGGTTGCTTCTTTTGAAAATCCCCAAAATATTTTATTTATCGCAGGATTGATTTTAAAGAAAATAGTAAGCATTATATAAACCATTGCAAAAACAGAGAGAAGTTTTATTATCAAAGCGATTGTTGCAACAGATGATAATTCTTTAAATGCCCCATGAAATAAATAATGATTGAAGGGTATTGCAATGCCTGTTACAAATAGTACAATTATAAAGGTAATACAGTAAGGGGCATTTCCTTGTAAAGTATCTTCAACGACTTTATCTAATTCGTAAATGAGTTTTGGGCCATACTGGCTTCTGCTTTTAACTAAATTTCTATTATAGAATGGGGCTGCTGCACAACCAACAAGAGCAATATTATGTAAAGCCAACAAAAGAGTGTGAATGAGATTTTCCATAGTAATTTTTAAGTTAAAAGGTTAGTACAATTTTATTTTTTCTTATTAGTTCGTACAAATCACTCATTGAAGAAAATCTGCAAACTTGAGGTTCATTATTTTTTCTGCTTTGTAAACAAGTTCCACAACCAAGTACAGTTCCTCCACTCTCTAAAAAAGTATCGGTTTGTTCTTTTAAATCCTTATTTGTTTTTACAAGATTATCTAATTCTACACCTTTCCCGAGTAAAAATATTTTTACCGTGTCTCCTTCACTTTTTGAAAAATTTGCAAACCGGATTGCATTCCAGATTGTTTCAACATCGTTTGTGGAAATCACAATACCTATGCTCGTCGGCTTTGCTGTATTGGTTACAGTTCCTCCACATTGTGCATGAATGTTGAGAACAAATAAACCTATTAGTATTGTCAGAATTAAAAATCTTTTTTTCATTGCTTTAAATTTTTGTGTTAACATTTAATTAATTAATTTCTGTTGTTTTTTAATATTATCAATCAATACTTCACGCATTATCTGACAGGCTGTGGCAACTTTTATTGTAGATAGTTTATAATAGGCATTTAATCCTTCTTTTCGTTGGATTAATATTCCCTTTGATACTAAAACTGTCAAATGCTGTGATAAATTTGATTTTAAAACCCCTGTTGCTTCTTGCAATTCACCAAATGACATTTCTTTGTTACTTAAAATATCAATGATTTCAATTCTTATTGGATTTGCCAAAGCCTTGCAAATATTAGAATGTAGAGTGTAAAGGGTTTTGTCTTTCACTTTATTTGCTTGTTTACTCATTTATTAGTTTATATGTTTATATGTTTATTAGTTTACAAAACTATAAACAATATTGTAATAACCAAAATATTTTTCAGGAATTTTTATTATTGACCAAGCTTTATGATCCCTCCGTCATTGTCTGTACCTTCTGTTTTTTGTGTTTTCGTTGGCTTATACGAATTTATTGTATAGGTTAAGCCAATCCAGAATATACGTGTTTCGTTTTTACTGTTGTTCTCTAATTTGTAAATACTATTTTCAGACTGAATAATCCATTTTTTTGTATTAAAAATATCTGAAACGGTAAAACTGACAGCAATTTTATTGTCTAAAAAACTTCGTTTTACTCCTACATCTACAAAATAAATTTCGTTAATTTTGAACTGTGGCAATACGTTTGGCGAGGTATAATTCAATAATATTTGAAGTTCGGTTTTTGTATCAGGTTTGAAAAGTGTTTTTAAATTTCCTGTCCAGGAAATTGAGTTTGTTGCTAAATCAATTTCGTTATATGTTCCTGTGGAATTAGTATAAAACAAGTTAAAATTCGGATTGAAAGAAAGCCATTTTGGTAGCTTTATTGTTGCGTCTATTTCTGCACCGTATTTATACTGCCTGTTACCGTTAATGTATGTTATAAGCTGGCTGTATTACTTATCACCACTTGTTTTCAGACAAATTTAATATTATTATTTTTATTATACAAGTTTTAAAAAGGGAGGAGAAAAAAAAGAAAAAGACTTTGGATAAAAGGCAAACTCTTTGGCAGGTTTTGGTTGTGTGATTGATTGTGCGACCTGACAATGTGTTTGACTGTGTGAGGGAATTCCTTTCTTTCAAAATTAATTAACTATTCCTGTATTATAATAAATACTTATAACATCAGGAATATTCATATAATGGTACATATTGAAGCCATCTATTTATATAAAATAGACGTTTTTCAATTTCATTTGGATATAACGATTTTAAAGTTTTTTTTAATAAATCGCTGTTATTGTACAATTCAGTGGTCAGGAACCAAATAACTTTTTTGTTATTTTCACTGGTTGTTTTATCTGTAAAGTCCGAATAAATAGTGAAGTTAAAAACATACTCTATAATTTTTGAATATAAATTTTCTTTCGAGCGGAAATAATAGTGAACTGCGGCTTTATTGACATTAGCACTAATAGCTATCTCTTGAATTGTTGTTCCATGGAAGCCATAAAATAAAAAAACATCATAGGCAGCTTGAAGAATTTTATCATAGGTGTTAGCCCTATTTTTAATATTCTTTCTCATTTCATAAAATTCTATTTCAGTAGTAAACTGTGTTTTTAACTTTACAGATAATATAAGCTCAAAATAAAAGTATTAATTGTTAACGGTTTTAACCTATTAACACAAAAACTTAACGATAAACAGCAATACCAAATCCTAATTCAATAATCTCATCTAAGGGAATTGAAGAATTTTTGAATTTACTTGCAATATACAAGCCTCTACTACCAATGCGAAAATAAAAAGCAGTTCCTGATGCGGGAGTTTTATTACTCAATAATTTTGTTTTTATTTCACCACCAACAAACACACCTGCATTTCTTCCTGGCGACCACCAATAATAATCATTTGGATAATGTGATGGCAATTTTATCCAGTATTCCTCACCGAATGTGTGGTGGATAAACCATCCGATATTCAAAGGTAAAAGGTTTATATTTTTATTAATCTTTATTCGTAATAATTTTGTTGTGAATTGCAAACTGACCGAGTGTAAGTCGTCACTAGAGATTTTTTTCGGTATATAACTATAAAAATAAGACACGTCCAGTTTTTGTCTAAAAAATGTATAACCTACACCAAGTGATAAAAATCCTATACCACCGGCAAATTGCAATTTTACATAATCAGGTAAAAAAAAAGTGTATTTTGAAGTATCTTTATTTTGTTCATTTTGACTGAATATTTCTGTTCTGCCAAAAACTAAAAGAAAAAGGAATATCAATAATATTTTAAAATTCAACTTTCTCAACTTCAAATTGATTATTTACGATTTTGATTACGTTGAATTTATAGTTCTCTACACCATAAACATTAACATGAAAAATACTATCATTATAAGACCGATATATTGCATGACCATGCAAATGACCGTGAATGCAAAATATTACATTGTTGTAACTTGCTAATGTGTTCGTGAATGATTCTTCCAATGAAGCATCAAAATCTGGATCCATTGAGGGAACGTGAAAAATTACAACAGCTTTGGTAAAACTTTCTTTTGGTTTAAGTTGTTCCCCTAACCAATTAATATCGGGAACTGTCCCATTAAATTCAAATTCACGGCTATTTGTATTTATATAAATAAACTTAGTCCCAGCATAAATAAAACTAAAATTGAATGCCCCATACATCTCTTGATAGGCTTGTGAGCCATTTCCCACTAAATCATGATTGCCAACAACAACAAAATAAGGCGCTTTTAATTTTAACAAAATAGTATTAGCCCACAGGTATTGTTTCGGTAAACCAAAATCTGCTAAATCACCCACATGAATTACAAAATCAATTGAGGTATTTTGATTTACTTTGCTAACAAATTTTTCTGTTTCATCGAAAAAATTATGAGTATCACCAGTAAACGCTATTGTAATGGTATCGTCATTTTCTAAAGCGTGTAGTTTTTCAATATTTCTCTGATTAACATTTCTGTTTTCGTCACTAAAATCAATAACATAAGGGGAGAATTCCATTTTTTCTTTACAAGAAAAAAACGCAAAAAGTGATACAAAAAATAATATTTTAATAAAAAAATTCATTGAAATTGTATTTTTTATTTCATTAATTTACCAAATTAAAAAATCAAAAAATATATCTGTTCCCCCTCCTTTTCAAAACTGCCAATTTTTCCTTCACGGGTTAGCCAACCTAGAGCTAAGTTAGTCTTAGCATCATTTAATTTAAGTTCTTTTTTTAATGTTTTTAACGAGCACTCGCCTTTTAAATTAATGTGTTGCCAAATTAATCCGGCATTAATACCAATTTCATCTTTCATCATAGCATTTCAATTTTAAGTTTATTTTAAATTACATATATATTACTTTAATTTTCATTTTTATGTCTTTGTTCAAATGAAAGCTTGCCTTTGAAAAATTTGGTCTGTTTGTGAAGCCTATCGTTTGAAAATTTGAAAAGCCAATACCCTCTGTTGGTAGAATTAATCCTTTATCAACTTTACCATTTTTGTTTTCATCATGTAAGATGTTGACGGCATATTTCCCTTTGGGAAGATTTTTAAAAGAAACCTCAGAGGAACCGTTTATAATTTCTCCTTTCAGTATTTTGAAGTATTTTTTATAGTCCTCATCAGGGATAGAGCCGTCTTTGTTATATAAAGCATATTGAATAACACCTTTTGAATTTCGCAAATCCTTTACTTCTATTGTTAAAGTGTAAGTTTCTTCTTTATTTGTAAAAGAATAAAGTATTAAAGCTATTGTAATTACGATTACAGTTTTAAGTAATTTTTTCATCTCAATTCTTTTTCTTGTTTTTTATTTTTTCCTTTAATGTATCTACCATATAATAAACCATCGGGACTAAAAAGACAGTTAAAATTAGAGATGAAAGAAGTCCGCCAATAATAACCCATGCTAAGCCATTTTTCCATTCACTGGCTGTGCCCTTTGCAAGAGCAATAGGCAACATACCAATAGCCATAGAAAGTGTGGTCATTAAAATTGGTCGCATACGTCCTTTACCTGCAATAATTAAGGCTTCTTTAAAATGTTTTCCTTGTGCTTTTAGTTGATTAGTAAAATCTACAATCAGTATGGCATTTTTTGTTACCAAGCCCATGAGCATAATCAGACCAAGTTGAGCAAATAAAGTCAAATGATTTAATGATAAATTTAATGCTAAAAATGCACCTATTGCTGCTACAGGTATTGAGAATAAGGCTACAAACGGATAAATATAATTATCATAAAGAGCAATCATTATCAAATAAATGAGGATAAATGAAATAAGAAGAACCGAACCCAAAGCTCCGAAGCTTTCATTTTGGGATTTTATATCACCACCCCATGTAAGTTTTACTCCTTCGGGCAATGGTTTTAAGTTGAGATAACTTATTACATCACCAGCTAATGTACCAGATGGTCTTCCAAATGATTCTGACGTTAAGGTTACGGAAGTTTGCCTGTCTAATCTTTCCAGTAAAGAGGGTGAATTATCTTGCATTACTTCTGCAAACTGAGATATTTCAACAGGCATATTCATTGGATTTACGATTGTAAGGTGTTGTACATCTTCAAAATTTTTCCTGCTAAATTCATCTAAATAAATACGCACCGGATATTCTGTTCCTTTTTCTGTCAAACTTGCATCAACATTTCCTGTAAAAGCAGTTCTCAAATTCAATCCGACATAGGCTGTATTTAACCCCAAACGTTGCATCTTATCTTTATCAGGAATTACTTTATATTCAGGGCTACCTTCTTTAACGGATAATTGCACATTGTCTGCACCGGGAATGTTTTCTACAACTGATTTTAGTTCGTTTCCCGTTTTCATTACTAAATCCAAATTGTTTCCACTTAATGTTATTTTAATGGGTGCTGCTTTTGGAAGCAAACCCATAACAGCCATTGAATAATTAATACCCGGAAATTGTTTTTTCAGTTCTTCACGAAGCAATTTCATGTATGGCTCTGTAGCTATATTTCTGTTTTCTGATGGCTTTAACTGTATTGTAAATTCAGACAAATTAGCCGAGCCTACTCCTAAACTTCCAATACCTGTACTTGGCCCTGCAATGTTACTGAAAAGGCTTGCGACTTCGGGTTGTTGAATTATGAAATTTTCTATTTTCTGAGATATAATATTATTCTGCTGAACAGTTGCTGTTTTATCAAACTCTAAATTTAACCGGAACTTTCCCTGATCGCCTGTTGACATCATTTCCTTGCCTATAATTCCCTGTTTCATTATCATAACAGTCATCACTAATAAGAAAACTACAATACCCGAAAAAATAAGTTTATGACCAAGCACCCAACTTAATTGTTTACCATACCACTGAATAAATTTTTCAAGTTGATGTTCAAACCAAAGCAGAAAACGGTTTAAAAAGTTTGTAGGTCGTAAATCATCCTTTTTCCCAATTCTGGAAGCTAACCATGGTGTTAATGTAAACCCTACTAATAAACTGGTAAGAGTGGCTGTTATTACAACAATTGAGAATTGTTTAAGCATATCGGCAACAAATACCTGCAAAAATAAAATAGGTAAGAAAACAACTACATCAACCAAAGTAATAGACAATGCTGAAAATCCAATTTCCATACGACCATCCATTGCTGCGGTTCGTTTGTCTTTGCCCATGTCTAAATGCCTTTGTATGTTTTCCAGAACAACCGTAGCATCATCAACCAGAATCCCGATAATTAATGACATGGCAAGTAAGGTCATAAGATTTAATGTAAAGCCCATTAGCCACATCACAGCAAAAGCCGTTATTAAAGATGTTGGGATTGCAATTATTACAATTAAAGAGTTTCTATAACTTCTCAAAAACAACAGCATTACTAACGAAACTAAAACTACAGCTATAATTAAATCATCCACAACAGAATTTACAGCTGCAATTGTTTTGTCTGTTGAATCATCTGCAATGATAAATTTTACACCTGATTTTTCATTTTGCTGTTCTATGCTTTCAAGTTTTTCATGAACTAATTTTGAAACCTCTACCGCATTTGCATCGCCCTGTTTTTTTAATAAAAGTCCCATTCCATTTACGCCATTAAAACGACTGACAGACGTTATTTCTTTAACGCCATCGATAACCATTGCAACATCTTTTACATAAACAGGACTGCCCTGCACAGGCATTGCCACCTGTACATTCATAATATCATTTATAGTTGCAAATTTCCCGATTAAACGAACTGAATTATTCTCTTTGCTGGTTTGAACTTTACCCGCAGGTAAATCTAAACCTGAACGATTTATTGCTTCGACAACCTGATATAATGAAATTTTATAGAGTTTTAATTTATCCTGATTTACTTTTACTTGTATTTCTCTTTCTTCTCCCCCTAAAATGGTAATTTCAGCTACTCCTTTTAACTGCTGAATTTGCGGAAGATAATCATCTTTCATTTTTTGATAGAAAGCAGTCGCAGTAAGATTACTAGTAGCACTTATTGAAATTATTGGTAAATCGTTTGGCGAAATTTTACTCATAACAGGACTTAAAATATCCGTTGGCAAATCTTTTCTGATGTTATCAATAAAACGCTGGGCGTCTTGCATTGCATTGTCAATATTTGTCCCATATTTTAGATTGGCAATTATAACAGATGCGTTAGGCATTGACTTTGTTTCCAAATAATCCACACCTTCAAGATTTGATAAAGCATCTTCAATTTTTCGTGAAACAGATGTTTCTACTTCCTGCGGTTCAGCACCCGGATATATCGTTTTTATTACTACTACTGGCTGGTTAAAATCAGGTAATAATTCATAACTAAGGTTTTTATAGCCTATTATTCCTAATAAAGTAAAGACACTGAAAAGTACTATTATCAGCGATGGGCGTTTAATTGAAATTTCTGTAATATTCATTTTTGCTGATATTAATTTATGTTAACATTTGCACCATCAAACAGATTAATAAATCCATTTGTAACGATAACATCGCCCTCTTTTAATCCACTTGATATAATTGCTTTGTTTTGCACTCTATTTGAAACAGTGATACTTTGTAAAACAGATTTGCCATTTCTTACAATATACACCTGAGGTTGAATAGTCGTACCAACAATGGCCGATGTATTAATTGCAATTTGTTTTCCTTCAATATTATTTTTCAAATTCACTTGTCCAAACATTCCTGATTTAATTTTTAAATCAACTGTATTATTTACGGAAAATTGAATGGGAAAACTATTACTCATATTCGCTTTACTTCCTGTCATGGTCACTTTTCCAGACAGAGTAATATCAGGATAAATGGCTGTTGTAAGAGAGTATATTTGATTTAGCATGAATTGATTAAGTTCATGTTCAGGGATATTTACTGTGAATTTTAAAATTGAAATATCTGTAATTTGCAGTAATGGAACACCCGGAGCTGCAAATGCGCCTTCTTCGGTTAATTTTGCTGTTACAATACCATTGAAAGGTGCGGTTATAGTAGTTTTATTAATTTGCTCGATCAATGTTTCCTTCTGAACTTTTGCAGATTTCAAACCTAACTCTGCTTTCTCTAATTGAACACCCTGAATTGCTTCTGCTTTTGATAGAACAGTATATCGTTTTACATCAGCTTCCAATCCCTCTATTTGAATTTCAATAGATTTTAGCTGTAGTTTCAATAATGAATTATCTAGTTGAACTAATGCCTGACCTCTACCAACATTACTACCAACATCAACTAATATAGTGTTAATTTTTCCTTGAATTTCAGCACTAAGTTTAGTTTCCTTATTTGGCTCAAATGTACCGGTATAGAAATTTATATTTCCTACAGTTTCTAATTTTAGTGTGTCAACTTGTACATTAATTGCCTGCTCTTTATTGTATTGAAAAACTCTGTTTTGGGTAACTGTTTTATTACTTTTCAGACGAACAATTACAATAACAATTAAAGCCAACACTACAATTAGTGCTATTATCATTTTTACTTTTTTCATTTTTATCTTTTTATGGTTATTGAGCCAATATTTCCTGTCAATTTTTTTAATTCTAAATCTGCTTTTAAATAATCAATTATTGCAGAAAGGTATGCTTGCTGTGCTTCACGAATTGAATTATCTGCTAATAAAACATCAGTCAAAGTAGCAGTACCTTCGTGCTGTTGCAATGATGTTTGTTCATATATTGCCTTTGCTAATTTTATTTGTTCTAATGTTGTTTCTGTACTTTTATAGGCTACGATTTTTTGACGTTTTGCATTACCAATCAACATCGTATTTTGTTCTGTTATTAAATTCATTTGTATTTCACTGTTTTGAATTTCAATTTTTTTCTGATTTATTTTTCTTTTAGTGATTGTTCCGTTAAACAAAGTTGAAGTTAATTGCACTCCGACAAAACCAACAGGATAAAATTTTAAAAAGTCATTTGGTTTTTCATCGTAACCATACCCAGTGTTTCCATAAGTTCCAAAGAGAGAAAGAGTCGGAATACGAGACCGTTTTAAAGTACGCAATTCATTTAAAAGTAAACGGTTTTGTACTTCTGTTATGCGTACATCAACTGTTACAGAACTAGCATATTCATTGCTTTTTTGAAAAGAAATGTTCTGTTCTATCTGAATATTTTGAATAATTGGTATCCCCATCGTAAATTTCAGAGCATTCATTACCTGCTCGTATTTGCTATTGATTATTTCTCTTTGTGTATTCAACTGTTCTAACTGCAACTGTACTTTGCTTACATCAGTTGCCTTTACCATCAATTGATCTTTTAACAATTTAATATTCTCAAGAAGTTTTGATGTATTAATAATATTAGTATCAATAAAAAACAATTGTTGATTTAGTATCTGCGCATTGTAATACAAATTTGAAATTTCAAAAAATATTTGTTCTTCTGTTTTCTGGTATTGTAGTTCTGTTAGTTCTTCTGCAATTTCTGTCGTTTTTATTGCACCAAAAATTTGAGAATTATACAAAGGCATTGTTAACTGTAAATTTGCATTTATATTATGAGGAACCCCGAATTGTGTTTCTTTAAATTTACCTACAGGACCATTAAATGCAGATAAAGGCATAAGCTGGGTGGGCATTTCAGTATAATATTTATACTCAGTTATTGCAGTTATTTTTGGTATCAAACCAGCTTTTGCTTCTTTAGATTTCTGCACGCTAAGTGCTTTGTTGTTCATCCCAATTTGTAGGTTTTTATTATGAACCTGTGCTGTATCAATACATTGTTGTAGTGTTAGTATTTGAGCATTCAACGGCAATGCAAGCACTGTGATTATTATAACTAAGAGCATTAATTTTAGTAAGTGAGTTATTACTAACATGACTGGTTGTTTTTATTTTTTAATCTTCTTGTAATAGTGAAATAAGCAATTGCAGTAAAGGCTATACTTAATGACATTCTAAAAATCATTGCCCCAATAGTTTTGGTTTCGTATATTCCGCCTGAATTAATATGAATAAATAACCCAGCAAATGCAATAATTAGAACAATTGCAGAAATACCTAAAAGTTTCGCAGTCCATTTTTTTGTTTTAATAAAACCATAAGCAGAAAATAGATAGAGTAAACTACTAAAGAAATTTGCCCATACAACCAATAAAACATAATTACCTTCTTTCTCTCTTATACCGAATAAATCAAATATCACAGAACTACTTAGAAATAGCGTGAGAAGACCAAAAGCAACTAAAATTATTGCCATTAAATATTGAATAAACTTTTTCATAATCATTTCCATTTTAAAATAAATTTGTACTTTCTAAAACAAAAATATTTCAAATGCAGAAGAGGGAAAAGTGATTTCTATCCGAAGCGGACAAAAAAGAGGGTGAAGCGTATCTGGAAAACTTCCCAGAAACCAATTAAAAAAATTATGGAATTACGATTGTTTTAGAAGTTACTGCACAAGCATTAAAATAACCCAATGCACCATTATTGAAATTGCTAAGAGGATTAGCCGGAGATGATGATTGATTTATCATACCCCCCGTACTTAACTGAAGAAGAGACCTGAAATAATTATAAACATTTTTATCTATTGTTTGACATACAACAGATACCATATCACCAGATTTTATTTTAACTTCATCCTGGCCTCTGGAAAGCAATGGCTGATTAATTATGTTACCATCTTTCAAAAGATCATCCGTAATAAAAATTGAAGATTGAGCAGTGCCATTAATTATTTTAATAAAACGATAATAATTGTTGATACCAGTAGGATCTGTAAAGTTTACATATATGGTTTTATTACTTCCCTTAGGTGTGTTTACAGAGGTAATCGTAAGAGTATCAATATTGACAGGTGGAGGCATTGTGGCGACACCTGTATACTCTTTTCCATTTGCGGTTACTTTGAGTGTGTATATTTTTCCAGCTGTTCCTTGTATTGCTGAAGTTGTGTAAATACCAGGCGTTGTTTCTGTAAGTATTTCAGAATACCCGGAATTATCACTAATAATAACTGTTGCACCGGAAACAGGAGGAAAATTATTTGATTCATCAAAGTTTACTGTTTGAGTTAATGAAACCGTATAAGGTTCAGGCTGGTCGGTTATGATTCCTTCAATGATTATTTGAGGCGCTTTGGCATTAAGGTTTATATTAATAACTTTTTCGCAAGAAGAAATTAAAAAAGAAACAACAATTAAAATTACAAATGCTATTGCATTTTTTCTTGTATTGAAAATAAACAGTTTCATTTTTTTTAGAATTTAAAGTTGTATGAAATTGAAGGAACCCAACGGAACAAAGTTGTTTGAACCGCTTGTGTTTTTGCAGGGTCATTAGGGTCTTCCTGAAAAGTAATAGAGTAAGCATTTTCACGACCATAGGCATTATAAAGTGAAAAATTCCACGATGATTCAAACTTTTCGGTTTTTTTCTTCTGCCATGTTACCCCCAAATCAAGGCGATGATAATCTGGCATACGGTAACCATTGCGCTCCGTATAATAATTAACTAACTGCCCCGCTACTTCGTATTTCCCGCTTGGGAATGTAATGGCATTACCTGTATAATAAACCCATGTGGCTGATATTGTCCACTTTTTTGAAAACTCATATATACCGACAATAGATATATCATGTGTTCTGTCTTGTTTAGCAGGGTAATATTCCCCATTGTTGATACCTCCTATTTTCTTTTCTGTTTTGGCATAAGTATATCCAATCCACCCTGTAAAACGACCAGATTTCTTTTTAAGGAAAAATTCTATTCCATAAGCCCTGCCTGTTCCAAAAAGCAGTTGAGATTCTGCATTTTCATTGAAACGAAGCTCTGCACCGTCTTTGTAATCAATTTGGTTTTGCAGGTGCTTATAATATACCTCTGTAGAAAATTCATAAACATTATTTTTAAAGTTTCGAAAATACCCCATTGACACCTGATCGGAAATTTCAGGTTTAACATTACTGCTGCTTGGTATCCACAAATCTGTAGGATTGCCAGAAGTAGAATTTGAAAGCAAATGAAGATTTTGAGTGTTTCTTCCATAAGAAACTTTAACAGAATTTTTTTCGTTTAATATGAAATTTGCTGCAAATCGTGGTTCTAATGTAAAGTAAGTTTTTACAAATTCGCCATTGTTATAAGACGTAGTATCTATAGTTTCTCCAAGAGAATTGTAAGAATAAAAATCACCCGGTCCTAATGTACTGAATGAAGTCAGACGAATGCCATATATAAAACCAATAATACCGGATGGATTATACTCATGGCTTAAATATATGGCGTTATCCAAAGCTTGTTTATGTTTGAGGTTGAGTTCACTAATTGAAGAGTCGCTTTTTGTTGTAATTGCTCCGGGAATAATTTTGTGATATATGGAATTAAAACCAAATTTGAATTTGTGTTTTGTACTTAAAAAATACTGAAAATCCTGTTTGAAATTATAATCCTGAATCCTTGATATTATTTCTCCGTCAGTGCCTGCAAGGATTGTGTTAATGTTGTAGTCGTAATTACTAAAAATTATCGAAGTGTTAGAAAATATTTTTTCACTGAACAAATGATTCCATCTAAATGTACCTGTTATATTACCCCAATCAACACCCATCTGAGTACCAAAACCCAAAACATCTTTACCAAAATAACCTGAAAGAAAAACCCTGTTATTGTCGTTTATGCGATAATTTAATTTTGCATTAAAATCGTAAAAATAAAGTTTACGCTGTTTCATTGCACTGTCTTTAGCAAATTTGAGAAACAAATCAGCATAAGACCGCCGGGCATTGATAGTGAATGAACCTTTGTCATTTACAATAGGTCCTTCAATTTTTAATCTGGAAGAAATTAATCCAATTCCTCCTTCAATACCAAATTTTTTATCGCTTCCGTCTTTCGTTCTGATGTCAAGAACAGATGACAAACGGCCACCAAATTCAGCTGGCTGTCCGCCTTTATAGAGAGTTACATCTTTAATCGCATCAGCATTAAATACTGAAAAAAAACCTAAAAGATGTGAGGCATTATACACAGTTGCTTCATCAAGCAGAATAAGGTTTTGATCTGCATTGCCCCCACGAATATAAAATCCGCTATTCCCTTCACCTGCTGATTTTACACCTGGCATTAATTGTATCGTTTTTAATATATCTTTTTCACCAAAAAAAACTGGAATATTTTTTATTTCCTGCATATTAATTTTTTCAATACCCATAAGGTTCTTAGTAATATTATCGTCTTTTTTTTCCGCATTAATTACAACTTCATCCAACTGTGTAACATTTTCGGTAAGAATAAAATTATATTTTGTATTTTGTTTTAATGAAAATTGTGTAGACTTGACTTCATATCCTATGTATTGTGCAATAATTATGTAGTTGCCTTCAGGAATAGTAAGCGAAAAAAATCCGTAAGCATTCGTAGATGTACCTATTGTTTTTGAATCTTTAACAAATACAGTTGCCCCAATTAATTCTTCTCCTGTTTTTATGTCTTTAACATAACCGCTGATAGTATATTTAATCTGAGCGGAGGATGAAATACTCAATATACAGAATATGGCTATTAAAAACAATCTTATTTTTTTCATTCTCTTTATTTTTGAGCAAACAAAATTAATACGGATGCCTTCACCTTATCACATAAAGTAGCCGAAGCGGACAAAAAAGAGGGTGAAATATTTAATGTAGTTTAACTTCCCGACAACCAGTTTAAAAAATCTTTGGATTTTTCTTTACTTACCATTATTTGCTCTTTAAAAGGTATTATAAGGCTTAATGATAATTTACGGGCAAAATATTGAGATGCATCTTTAATGGTTTTACGATTGATTAGAAATTGTCTGTTAGTCCTAAAAAAATCTTCACCTACTACTTTTTCCAACTCTTCGATTGTTTTGTTAACAGAGTATTGCTTTTGATCAAAAGTGATAAGATGCGTAACCTCTGATTCAATATAAAAAAGAGCAATTTCATTTATTCTAATCGGCACTATCTTATCTTTATAATTGACTAAAACAGAAACTTGTTTTTTTTTCGTCTGTAAATTATCAAATAAATTAAGAATAGATTCATATTGAGCGCGGTTATTACTGAAATTATTTTTAAGTTGATTATATTTTACTAAAGCATCGCCTATCGTTTTCTTATTGTATGGTTTTAGAATATAATCAATACCATTTGCTTTAAAAGCAGTCAAAGCGTATTCATCATAAGCAGTACAAAAAATAACCGGTGTAGTAATGGGAATCTCTTTAAATATCTCGAAACTTAAACCATCACCCAATTGTATGTCGCTAAATATTAAATCAGGTCTTTCATTTTTCTGAAAATAAAAAACAGCTTCTTTAATTGAACTTAAAATAGCTATAACCCGGGCATCAGGTTCAATATCTAAAATTGTATTTTTCAAATCTTCTGCCGTAAGCAGTTCATCTTCTATTATTACTATTTTCATTTCCAAGAATTTTTATACTTACAGAAAATAATTCATTTGTTGATTCAATAAGAACGTCTTCACCAGATAATATTTTGTAGCGTTCGGAAAGGTTTGTTAAACCAAAACCTGTTGAAACTTCTGATGACAATTTTGGCTGTAAGTTGTTGCTTACAGTAATTCTCCCATCAATATAAAATATTTTTATTTGCAAGGGTGATTCATTCGTTAATGCATTATGTTTTATTGCATTTTCTACCAACAACTGTAAGGAAAATACGGGAATAAATCCATTTTTATAGATTTCCTTTGGAATTTCCAAGTTAAATTGTAAAGCATTGCCATAGCGGATTTTTTGCATTTCTAAATAATCCAAACACAATTTTATTTCACTACTAATAGTAACAATATTTTCCTTCCCTGCTGAAATTGATGTTCTTAAAAAGTCTGACAATTTTACAAGAAAATCTTCTGCAGAATCGGGTGATTTTTTTATTAGAGATTTAAGTGTGTTAAGTGAATTAAACAGAAAATGAGGATGGATTTGTTGTTTTAGTTGTTGATTTACTGCTTCAATATTTTTAACTATTAGTTGAGCATTCTCAACTTCAATAGTTACTTTTTTTTCTCTTAGTAAAATTAAATCCTGTATAATAAGAACAATCGTATTTATAGATAGGCCCATTACAAAAGAAGCATAAGGTGAATGGGGCGGAGTTATGCCTGATAAACTATTGATTTGAATAAAACATAGTTTAAACATACTCATCGCAAACATTATGAAAAAAACAGAAAATATATAACTTAGAATATATCTTGAAATTTTCCGGAATTTATAGTTAGTAAATCTTTCTGATAAATATATAAGAAGTATATTTAGCCACCATACTGAGAAAGTGGCAAGTGCGATTAACACAACTGCTTTTGGAAAAACGTTTAACGGAAATTCTTTAATTATAAAAATGGGAGTGATAGACAATATACCGATTAAAGGCGAAGCATAAAGACCTACTTGAAAAAGTTTTATTTTTTTAATACTTAATCTCATAATAATGCGAAAATATATTTTATTCGGGTAAAGTTAATTACAATTTAGCTAAACCGGACAAAATAATGACTTTAACGGACAATATAAGAGTTTAAGCAAAATCTAAAGGATTATGAATTTAAAGAATGTGGGAAAAATGAACAAATTTATTTGAAATAAACTGATTTAAAAGACAAAAGGTAAAACACATTTTTCAGGAATCCTTTATTTATCAGTGTTTCTTAAAATGTTTTACCTATCAAAATAAGAACCCCTGCAACCTTTGTGTTTGCAGGGATTCTTATTTATTTCCTTGTACCCAGAACAGGACTCGAACCTGCACATCCTTGCGGACACTAGTCCCTGAAACTAGCGTGTCTACCAATTCCACCATCTAGGCAAATGGGATTGCAAAAATAACAAAATTTTGATTGTATAAAACTTTTGCAATTATTTTTTACAGAATGATGATTGTTATTACATTTGGCAAAATTTCTGTATATGATATTGCGCACAACAATAGAGCCCTGCATTAAATTGTTAAGAAAATCATTAATTGCATTAGCTTTAATTTTGCTTTTCTGTCTTTCATCCTATTCTCAGAAAATTTATGCAATTCATTATTTCAATGATGAACTCCTGACTAATTTTCAATTAAATTTCCCTGAAGATTATCCTTGTTCAAAAGGATGGTGCAGTGCTGATGTTATCGAAAAAATAAACCCACCCTTTCAAAACATATATTTGATTTGGGACACACTGCATGTAAATCCATATAAATTTGATGCAGCTTTTAAAGAAACAAAAACGATAAAATTATTACAAAAAGGGAATTTCAGAATGCCCGCGAAAGGTAATGTTAAAGAGGAATTCGGTTTTCTTGAAAAAAAATTCAACTATGGAATTGATATATCTTGTATGGGTGGAGACAGTGTTTTCTGCGCTTTTGACGGTATGGTAAGAGTATCGAAAGCAAGCAAACATCATGGACATATTGTTGTGGTAAGGCATTTCAACGGACTTGAAATCGTTTACAGCAATCTTGCAGCAAGCTATGTTACAACAAATCAGATTTTAAAAGCCGGCTCATTTATTGGCACACTGAAACTTCCTGAAGGAATATTCATCAAATCATTTACAGGTAAAGATGCTCCTGTTTCTGAATTTCATTTTGAAATGCGTTATTTAGGAAATGCGCTGGATCCTTTAGATATAATAGATTTCGGCAGCCGCGAATTAAAATCAGAAAATATTGAAATTAATGCAGCAAGTTTTGCATACAAAAATGAATTTGCAAAAAAAGCAAAAAGTCTGAAATCCTTACCGGGTAAGGCAAAGAAGGTAATGAGATATTAATTGTGTTTTTGATGATTTTGAGCTTGCAATAAATTTCAATTTATAACTGCTAAAATTAATTATTTTTTGGATATCCGGAATGTTTATCCCGGAATGTCTTGGAATGTGCAGGGGGCGGATTGCAAATCTGCGCTTTCGGATATTCATTTTTTCCAAATGAATTTGGTTATCTTTTTTTACGAAATTTGTTATAAATGCTTTTGTAATGTATATTTGTAATTAATAAGTTTTTATGAAACTCAATATTGATTGGTATTTTAGCGTATATAATTAAACTTTTATTATGCAAATAACTTTAAACATAGACTTGGCAAATCAAAACGCAATTGCTTTGCTGAATTATATTCAGACTTTGGATTTTATTAAAATTGAAAATGAAAAGGTCATGCTTACAGAAGCTCAAAAAACAGCCATTAACGAGGGCTTAAAAGCCTTAAAAAACGGAAAGTCTATGGAGCATAGTCAAGTGATGGAAGAAACAAAAAAACGCTATCCTAATCTTTTTAAAGGATGAGAATTATCTGGTCTGAACCTGCTATTGCAGACTATTGGCAAAATATTGATTATCTTTTAAAAGAATGGGGCGACAGTGTTGCTATAGACTTTATTGATAAAGTAGATCAGGTACTTATTCTTATTGCCACTAAACCTGCTACTTTTCAAAAAACTAATTTTAAAAATACTCGCCAAATTCCTATTGTGCCACAGGTTACCCTGTTTTATCAATTCTCTAACGATACTGTTGAACTTGTCCGATTCTGGAACAATTACCAAAACCCCGAGAAGCTGAAATTGTAAACAAGAAACGCCAAGTTTACCTGGCGTTTCTTGTTTTTATTTGCAGTTTATCGCACTGATTGCAAATCCGCGCTAGCGGGGGTTATTATTTTTTTGGATATCCGGAATGTTTATCCCGGAATGTCTTGGAATGTGCAGTGCATCGTATATTTTCTGTACGAACAATAATCAGTTCCACCTGTCAAACTGTTTCTTTTTCCAATATCTGATAAGGAAAAACCCAAACAACATTCCACCGAGATGGGCGAAATGGGCGACATTATCTCCGGGTTGGTTCATCACTGCAAAATACAACTCAATAGCTCCGTAAATCATAACAAAATATTTTGCTTTGAGCGGTATAGGAGGAATGAGCAGCATTAATTGTGTGTTGGGGAACAACATTCCAAAAGCGAGCAATACGCCAAAAACAGCTCCAGATGCGCCTACCGTTGGAATATTAATTTTAAACATCATCATTTCATTGATCAATGATTTTGTTTGTTCAACGTACATCATGTTTGAAGGATCGCCTGCCCAAGCATTAAGGAATTCGGAGCTTATTTTATACTCAGAAAAATAATCGCGAATAAGCAATGCAAAAGAATCCGGCGAAGGTGTATTCAGATATATTGTTGCTGCATCCATTGCACGGGAAATCATCCACCAGTTTACAAAAGTATGCAGAAGAGCGGCTCCGACCCCGGTAACAAAATAATAAATCAAAAACCTTTTTGGCCCCCAGTAATTTTCAAGAACACGCCCAAACATCCAAAGAGCATACATATTGAAAAAAATATGCCACATGTCGCCGTGCATGAACATATAAGTAATATACTGGTAAGGTTTAAAATATTCCGACTCCGGATAATACAGGGCGAGCCATTCAACAAGATTAAAACCCCATGAGCTCTTTGCTACATAAGTTCCAAGAAAAAATAGTATATTAAGAATTAATAAATTCTTAACGACAATAGGTATTCCAAAGCTGTTTGATACGTTTTTAAACATCTGAATAAATAAAAAAACAAAGAAAACATAATTTTATTAAAAACAGAAAAATGATTTTTCAATAATTAAGTCTGTAAGAAAACTATGTGTTTGATAAAGAAAACGTCAAATACAAGGCTTTCGAAGTCATGAAAACCAAGGAGTTTACTTTTGTAAATGACTGTTTTCATGACAAGAGTAACGCAGTAGTTGGCGTTTTCTTGCAAACACTAATTAGTTTTTTCCCGATTAAAGCAATTTATTAATTCCTTCAACCATCGTGTCCCATGAGAACTTTGCTTTATCAATAGCAACATTTGCAGCGAAATTTTCTTCATGATTGTTTTCATAAAAATCAAAAATAGCATCAGCAATGGACTCCGGATTTACATCTGTAACATAGCCCACGCGCTTATGAGGAACAATTTCAGCCAATCCTCCCACATTTGTAACGAGCATGGGCTTTTCAAAATGATATGCAATTTGTGTAACGCCACTTTGTGTTGCTGTATGATAAGGCTGCACCACCATATCGGAAGCGCAGAAATAATGTCTTACATCTTCGCCCGGAATAAATTTATCTGAAATAATAATATTTGTTGAAAGATTATTTTCCTGAATTAATTTTTCGTAAACCGTTTTATCTTCGTAGAATTCGCCTGCAATCAGTAATTTTAAATTCAAATTTCTAATTTTATCAAGAGCCATTGCTTTAAGAATAAGGTCTAATCCCTTGTAACGGCGTATTAATCCGAAGAACAAAAGAACTCTTTCTTTCTCTTGTAAGCCCAAATATTTTTTCGCCTCGGTTTTACTGACTTTATCTCCAAAAATATCATAAATAGGATGCGGGATAAATATTTTATTTTCGGATTTTGTAAATACAGAAAGGTCGTCAAGTACCGATTTTGCAAGTGTTACAAAGCCATCACAGGAATTTACAAAATAGGTTGTAAGCGATTTATCATAAAAATGGTGTTCGTGTGGAATTACGTTATGTGTAATAGCAATAACTTTAATTTTATGTTTTTTTAATATCCTTGCAATAGTTCCTAAAGCAGGACTCATAAAAGGCATCCAGTAAGCAATAATAACATAATCGGGTTTTTCTTTATAGATTTTATATGCTGTTCGTATCCAGTTAAAAGGATTAATAGAATTAATACATGTAACAATTCTAAGGTCAGAAGGTGCCTCGCCCTCTTCATACTGACTGGTTCCCGGAAATAAAAAACCGGGATACTGCAACGAAAAAGAATAAATTGATGAATCAATTCCCTGCTTCAAAAATGCGCGGCACAAAGCAAGATTAAAATTTGCTATACCACCTCTGAGCGGAAATGCCGGACCTATAATTATATTTTTCACTGTTACTTTATTTTATTAATGGAATCATTTTAAATTTAATATGTACAACTTTCTCATCTCGAAGAACTATAAGTTTAATGTTGTCTTCTTTCATTAATAAATTATTAAAAGATTTGTAAGACATTTTTTTAACAGAAACATTATTCACGAAAATTATTTTATCATCGGTTTGTAAGCCTTGCTTTTCTGCCGGACTATTTTTATGTAAACCTGTAACGATAAAGCCTCCCAATGTTTTATTCCTGTCTACAATAAAAAATCCTGAATTATCAAATTCAAATGGAATACTATAATTAGCATTTGATTTTAAATACAAATTATTATTTTTCAAATCTAAAAGTAAATCAAAGCGATTCAAAATATTATTCCCAATTATTCCAATATATTCATCCGAAGCCATTGCACCGGATTTGTCTGTACTAAATGAAAATGGAACATTTTGTAAATATAATTTAGATATCAAAACTGAATCTGATATAAAATCAAACCCAGAAGAATAACCGCCGATTCCTCCATATTTAGTGTAATAAGCTACTTTACGAGTAATCGTCTGGTCAAAATTATATTTTTCAGCCACAGTGCTTGAAATAATACTTGTGTTTGAACCTAAATCAATCCAGAAATTTCCTTGAATAGTTATTTTATCATTAATTTTTAATTTTAAGGGCATAAATAATTTATCATTTTTTTTCGTTAATGGAATTAAATTATACGAAGAAACATCAATAGAATCAATGGAATTGTACAAAATTAAATATTCAGAAATATAGTTTACATATAAAACTTTATTTTTAAAATTCCTTAATCCTATTAAACCATCAATAAAATCGCCCCCTGTAGGCTTGAGACTGCTTACTAAAACATTCGATGTAATATTATTATGATTTTTAAATTGGAAATTAACAGAATCTAAAATTTCAATTCCTCTCTGAAAATTATTACCAACTCCCCAAAGTTTTATTTTCTTAATAGTTTTATATTTAAAATCATTTGCAATGAAAAAAATACTATCAAGATGTAGTGCGTCTGCTCCTGTATCTAATATAAAATTTCCTTTTACGCTATCAACAATACATGGTATAAGGATATATCCTCTATAAGCAAACGGGATGGCACAATCAGGAATAGATTCAATTTTTATTGTGTCATTTTCCTCATTAAGATTCGAATTATTTTTGTTTAATTCGCTTTTACATGAAAAAAGTAAAATTATAAATATACTTGCAATTAAGATTTTAATCATCGTTATTATTTTTTACATTCATCATTGTTATTTTTCTCAGGAACCCTTGTGGCTAAAGATCCTCGCGTTGACTACGTTCTTTTGACCTTAAACCTACGCACATTGGCGAAGCTTTACTAATTATCCTAAAAACAAAATTTAACCTATGCGGTATTATAGGTTGTATGAGTGTCAATTATCTTTTTTCTTGGTCAAATTTTAATGCCCAAAACCGTTATATCATCTGTTTGTTCGTATTTTTTCCCATAATTATTTTTCCAATTTTCAATTGTGTTATTGAGTATTTCTTTTTGTTCGTTCATAGATTTAATACCATTTTCAAGTAATAAAATTTTTAGATTTTTTGTTAAAAATTTTTTACCATTTGGACCACCAAACTGATCCTTATAACCATCAGTAGTAAGATAAATCGTATCACCCTTTTGCAACGAAATAACATGATTTGTAAATGGACTCATATTTTCATAAATTGCTACAGGCATTTTATTTCCATTAATTTCGATTAATTCATTAGTCTTTGCATGTATAAGAAATAAAGGATTATTTGCTCCGGCAAAATGCAATTCATTTGTATTTACATTAATTGAAATAAAGATTATATCCATGCCATCTTTTTGTTCGCTTATTACACCTTTTTGTTGTAATGATTGAATTACATATTGACGAAGTTCATCCAGCACATGTGCTGCAGATTGAATATTTTCTTTAGCTATAATTTCATTTAAAAAAGATATCCCCAACATGCTCATAAAGGCTCCTGGAACACCATGACCCGTACAATCTGCAACAGCTATCAGTAACATGTGTTTTCTTTTCTCAACAAAATAAAAGTCACCTGAAACAATATCTTTGGGTTTATTTAGAATAAAAAAATCATAATTAAGTCTTTCTTTAATATACCCCTCACTCGGAAGTATTGCATTTTGAATTCTCAAAGCGTATTTGATACTATCTGTTAACTCTTCATGGATTTGTTCAATAAATTGTTTTTGTTCGGTTACAAGATCCCTTTGTGTAATAATTTCATCTCGTTGAGCTTCAATTTCATCACGCTGAGCTGAGATTTCTTCATGCTGGTTTCTGATTTCAACATTCTGAATATTTAAAATAGAATTTTTTTCTTCGATTTCTTTTTTTTGTTTTTTTAATATCCTGTTTGATTTTACCTTCCCTATATAATAGAAAACAACAACTATAATAACACACACTGCTAAGAAAAGAGAAATTGCGATCAGACGGGAAATTTGTTTTTGTTTATTAAGGGCTTGAATTTGAAACATTTTTTCCTTTTTTAAAAGTCTTAGTTTGTTATCACTATTTTCTTTTTCAAATTGCTTTTTCATTTCTGAAACCTGGCTTTTATTTTGACTTTCAATTGAGTCACTAAGGTTTTGACATTTTGTATAATACTCAAGTGCTTTTTTGAATGCGCCCTTTTTTTCATAGCATTTGGATAATACCAGATAAGCTGCAATTATACAATCTTCGCTTCTGAAAATATCAGACTGCTTTATCGCCATATTTGCATACTTTTGAGCATTGTTCACATCTCCTATATCAAAATATTCAGAAGCAATATTGCTATAAGTAATCCCAATTGTTTTAACATCTTTTATTTCTTTTCTTATTTCAAGAGCTTTCATAAAATAGTTTACCGCCTCAGTGTGGTTTTTCAAACCTGATGAAACCAATCCAAGATTATTATAGGAATATGCAATACCTTCTTTATCGTTTGTTTCAATTTTTAAATTTAATGATTTAAGGTAGTATTCCCGGGCTTTGGGCAGGTTGTTTTTTTGAAAGCTGATATTTCCCAGATTATTAACAACTCTTCCTAAGAAAAGGTTATCTCCATTTTTTGAATATTCGTTATAACAAATAGTGTAATAATGAATAGCATCATCCGTATTTCCAGTTAAATAATAAACATTGGCAATGTTCATATAAATAGAGGTAATATTACTTGTTAATTTTTCTTTTTCAGCAAATCGTAAAGCCTTTAAATAATAAAATATTGCATTATTATAGTCTGACTTGACTTCGTTTGAATAACCTAACATTTTATAAAACCTGAAAATATAATTTTTATGATTTAATCTCTCTGCCAAATCGAGACCTTTTTGAGACCAAATATATAAACTATCCGGCTGAGTTTTGTTTACTGCCATAAGATAGTTAATTATCAATTGAAATTTACATGTGTCTTCTTTCGCCTTAATCAGTAGAGAATGCAGGGAATCAATTTTTCTTTGATTTTGTGCATATAGTATTACATTTAGTGATATCAAGATAAGCGTTAACCCAATATTAATTTTATAATTTTTCATTCTTTTAACTTCAGTTTGTTGTTTGTGTAAAAGAAAAATAGATTATTGATATACATTTTTTACCATAATTCCTATAATAGTTTCTTGATTGGCGCAGTTTCGCTAACCTTAGACCTATCGCGTATGGAAAAGCCTAGCGTATCAATGAAAAGCGAAATTCTGCTTATGCGATTATAGTCAGGCGCATTTTACTCACACATTATTTTAATTTCTTAATTGAGTCTCCTCCGAAAAGTATCATTTTGCTACTAAAGCACAAAATCACAAAAATTTCACACAAAACACATTATAAATTTTAAAATAAAAAAACTTTATTTCATCCAAATTATAAATTCGTAATTATTCTAATATCCCGCAAATTTGTGAGTAGCCTACGCTCCTGCTTATCCCCAAAACCTAGCATGATTGCTTCTCCCAATTCTTAATTCTTAATTCCTAATTCCTAATTCGTAATTCCTAATTCCTAATTCGTAATTCCTAATTCTTAATTTTATAATTCTCCTCAAACCTTTTAACAATCAATTCCGGTTGTTTTATTGTTTTCATCAGCCATTCGTATTTTAATGCAATAATTTCTTCTTCTGATAATTTCCAGCTTACAGAACTTCTGAAAAGTTTGTGCGTTAAAAAATGTAAAATTATTGCAGCAGAAACAGAAATATTGAAGCTTTCGGTAAATCCGAACATGGGAATTTTTATATATTCGTCTGCCATAGAAATAGCTTCAGGAGTGAGACCTGTCAACTCAGTACCAAAAAGTAATGCGAATTTTCCATTTTCAATATCAAATTCATCCAAATCAATAGATTTTGTATGAAGCGTGGTGGCTACAATTCTATATCCTTGCTGTTTCATACTTTCCAATACAGAAATTGTATTATTTTTCTGAGGGGGATATTTATGCAGGGTGAGCCATTTTGAGGAACCAAGGGCAACGCCGTCTTCTACATTAAATTTATTATTGTTTTCTATGATATGAACGTCTTGTATTCCGAGACAATCACAGGAACGAAGCACCGCGCTGGCATTATGTGGCTGATAAATATCTTCCAAAATTACACTTGCATAACGGGTTCTGTATTCTAAAACTCTGTTAAACTGCTCTACACGGCGCTCTGTTACAAAATCAGAAAGGTATTTTACTAATTCGGGTGTCATGAGATTATTTTTATAGTATTACCATTGTCGCGCCAAAACCATATTCCTTAAACGAAGCATCTTGATATTTTAGTTTCGGATATTGTTCTGCAAGTGCTTTTCGGACTTCATTTTTCAATGTACCATTCCCTATACCATGAATAAAAACAATTTTCCCAACATTTTTTGCTTCTAATGCTTCATCCATTTTTTTATGAAAATGTTTAATCTGAATATCAATAATTTCAGAATTGGATAAACCTCTGCAATCAACGAGCAATTGATTTATATGTAAATCTACCTCCCATTTTTCAGGTTCGGGTCGGGCAGAGAATTTCACAGCCTGCTCTTTTTGATAATTTTCACTGAATTCTTTTTCTTCAGCAATTTTCTGAATGTCTTCAACTGTAATACCGGCAATGCTTTTCTCAATGTCTGACATCAGATCAATAATCAAAGCTTTTTCGTTAAAAAAATCATTTTCATCAAAACAACCCGGTTTGTAAAATTTGCTGTGCTGTATTTTCAATAAACGCTCAACTGCATTTACTGGCTTATAATCTTTTGTCTTAAAAAATAAAAATTGAAAATTAAAATATGCAATTTCATTGATTTCAGGCATTGAAAGAGACCCTATCTGAAATTTAGTATTTGGTTCAAGAATACCATGCTTCCTGTATTTGTGAATCTCTTTTTCTTGTGAAGAAAAAACATACATTAAAAAATAATTGCAATCATTAATTATAAAAAGATTTATCTTTTCATTTTTTTCATCCTTTTCTGCAACATAAGCAAAAAAGACAGAAGGCGCATCGTTTCCTTCAATATCTTCGGCAAAATCAGCATAAGAGAACTGTTCTCTGTCAATATAATTGTATGAAATATCTATACTTTCCTGAGCTTTATTTTGAGCCTCAGCTTTTTTTTCTTTAGCAGATGCTTGTTCTATTACCACAAGATTTTCTATATGCGCAGGAATATCAAAACCATCCGGCATCAACACATTTACAATTGTTTTATTTACAAATTTTGTTACAATGCCTTCGCCAACATCATCTAAAAAACGAACTTTATCTCCAATATTTACAAGCATAATTTTATATTTTATTTATATTTTATTCTCCATATTTTATTAAAAATTCAGGGTTCACAACTTTAAAAGAAACTCTTCCATTAAACAAATCTTTTGCTTCCTTTGAAAAATCGCTCTTCTCTTTCAAAGGCCTTATTACAATGCCTTCTGCCCATACATCAGGAGCTATAAGCGATTTTCGTACAGATTTTTTTACCAGCTCCTCTATTGAATTTGAAAGAATATAGTCTTTCTCAATAACAGGGACTGTTTTCAAATCCATTTCGGCAATAAACTTTTCAAAATCGGAAAAAGAAAGATATTCTCTTTTTGAGATATCAAAAACATTGAAAAAAAACACATGTTGTCCGCGTAATTTTAATTTATTGCTCTGAATGCCTTCTCCCATAATTTCTCCCTGAAGCGCGTAATTGCCTTCCATTGTAAGCAATTTCTCCTCTATTTTATATGCTCTTGCAACTTTCCATAATGAATTTTCATCGTCTTCAAGAAGCTCAAGATTTCTGCTGCACACTCCGAAAACACCTTCATTCATATAATACGTAACAGAGCTTCCATCAATTTTTTCAGTAACATAACAGGGTTCATCTTTATAAATTGCAAGAATATTTTCTAACACTTGTATGCGAACTTCATCTGTTTTAGGGATAAACGAAGGAAATTTTCCTTTTACTTTACCAGCCAGACAAGCCGGAATCGGAGGCTCATACTTTGTAATGCCAAGTATTTCTGTAACATCAGCATCTTCTGAAATTCCACAAGCAGCAGGAAGAATTGTTAATGGAAAACAAATACCTTGTGATATTTGCCCTCTTAGCCTGATAGTGCGAATTCTCATGCCCCGTGGTTTCAAAAATTCAAATTCAGATTTATCAGGAAATAAAGAATCTATTTCACAATATACGCATAAATCGCCCGGCTTGAATTCGTTTTTTTTAACAACAAGCTGCCATCCCAAAACAGTCGCTTTTTCAATAGCTTCAGCATTTTCAATTGGTTCCAGCGTTTTAATTCGTTGTATGGATGCTAATTTTCGCATAGATTGTTTTTTTTTCAGTGAAATTAAAAAATGTTAAACTTCGGCTGACAAAAGTACACAAAAATAAAATCAATTATGATTCTAATTTTTATTATCATAGTTTTTATCAAAAACAAATAAACTGTTGGAGGAATATTTTTAAATATGTAGGTTTGCAACATGATTAAGGTTGTAGAAAATATAAGAATTGAAGAATACAATTATCATTTGCCGGATGAAGCTATTGCTAAATATCCCTTGCCAGATAGAGATAAATCAAAACTTCTTATTTATAAAGATAATACCATTTCTCAGGATTTTTTCAATAATATAAAAAAATATTTGCCAGTAAAATCCACTTTGTTTGTAAATGATTCGCGGGTTATTCAAGCCAGAATTTTTTTTACCAAAAGTACGGGTGCTAAAATTGAAGTTTTTTGTTTAGAACCTTTGCAGCCTCAAGATTATTACTCTTGTTTTTCTCAGACACAGTCATGCGTTTGGAAATGTATAGCCGGAAATTTAAAAAAATGGAAAAATGAAATTTTAACGAAAAAAGTAGTTTTCAAAGGCAAAGAAATAACACTGACGGCAGAAAAAACAGAAAATTCAGGAACACATATCTCTGCACACTTTAGATGGAATCACAATCTGACTTTTTCTGAAATATTAGAAATTTTTGGTAAAACTCCGCTCCCACCCTATCTTAACAGAGAAGCAGAAGAAAAAGATAAGCAAACGTATCAGACGGTTTATTCAAGCAGAAATGGCTCTGTTGCTGCTCCTACTGCTGGTTTGCATTTCTCGGAAAAACTTATTTCAGAATTAAATGCTCATAAAATAAATATTGAAACTCTTACGCTTCATGTTGGTGCAGGGACTTTTAAACCTGTTAAAGCCGCATGTTTGAAAAATCATGAAATGCATACGGAATTTTTTTCAGTGAATAAAAAAACAATTGAAAAATTAGCAAGCAATAACCCGTATACTATTGTCGGTACAACATCGCTGCGGACAATTGAAAGTCTGTATTATATTGCACAAAAAATCAAAAAGCATGATTTTAAATTTCATGTATCACAGTGGGAGCCCTATTCAGGACAAATAAATTGTACTTCTACAGAAGCTTTAAATATAATTCTTGAATATTTAGATGAAAATAATTTGAACGAATTGTCCGGGTCAACACAAATTATGATAGCACCTGGTTTTCAATTTCAATTTGCAAAAACCCTGATTACAAATTTTCATCAGCCGCAAAGCACCTTGTTATTATTGATTGCAGCTTTTATTGGAATTTCGTGGAAAGAGGTTTACGATTATGCTTTATTAAATAATTTTAGATTTTTAAGTTACGGCGATAGCATGTTTTTAGAAAAAAAACCGTCTAAAACTTCGAAGAATTAAATTCAGAATACTCAAGATTCGTATATACTATTTCAAGCACATACATTTCTGCATCCTTTTTTACTTTTTCCGGTTCAGTATTTGTTGAATCAACCTTTTTAACACGATAATACACATCAGTACGTTCAAATTTTGGTCGTTTTGATTCCTGTTTTGATTTAAAAAAACTAAAGCCTTCTCCGACTGTTTTATATTTGTTTTTATAGGTCAGGTCGTATTCCATTTTATAAGGAAATATTTCTTTAAATTCTTCCAGCATTTTTTTATAATTAGAAGCGCAAGATTTGAATTCGTCTTTCGTATAATAAATAGTAATTTCAACCGCGAATAATTTGTCGTTACAAAAAACCAATTTCACATCATTATCGTCAGAATCCAGACAATGATTTCCTTTGTATTTGAATTGAATTCGTGATACTTTTGCTGAATCACTCATGTATTTATACTTTCTTGTAAAATTATATTTCAGAGAATCAGGATCGCCCGTAAAATCATAAATAGAATGAATATCTCCTTTTGCTTTAATTCCATTCAAAGCTTCAGTTTTAGAAATTCCTATTTTAACCGGAATGATGTTATCAAGCTTACATTGTGAATAAGCAAGCAGATTTATTCCTATAAATAATGCAGCAAAGAAAATTATTTTCATAATATTGATTTTTTTATCAAAAATAATGAAACAATCAATACAAACAAAATAAAAAAAGACAAAGTAGGAAAAAGTATCAACAGCATGAAGAACCGGAATCAGAAGTGCAATCACAGGTAGGTTCTGTTCCTTTCAACATTCCCATTAATATTCCGGCAGCACATCCAACACCGGGCTTTACTGAAATCGCTTCCTGCGCGCAATTTTTTGCACAGGCTCCACATTCCATACAAAGATCTTTATTGAGAATAATTGCTTTTCTTTCTTCAACAATAAAAACATTATGCGGACAGACAATCATACACATCTTACATCCGTTGCATTTTTCCACATCAAGTTTTAATGTTACAACATTTTTTAAGTAGCGATGTTCCATGTTGAAAATTTTATATAAAACGACCAATAATCCACAATACAAGTCCAATAAAGGCAAAAATAATTTGCAGTGGTATTGCAAGCTTCATTTCTTTTAATACCCCCGACAAAGAGGTATAAGTTGATGTTCCGGTAAAATTCATTGCTATAAAAGCAGAAACTGCGGGAACAATAAAAAACCAACTAATGTTTTCAAAAAGTGAAATTCCGGGAAAAAAATAAATGAGCAAACCTGTTATAATATAAGCCAGAATTGCACCTTTCATGAAAAATTGTTTAACAGGAATATATGGCAATAACGCCGGAGCTATGGCTACGCCAGATAAAAAACCAGCGAGCAACATTACCATTGCTTTCAATCCTCCATCAAAAGCTTTATCAACAGAATAGCCATTTGAATTGATTCCGGCAAGAATAAAAAAAACGGCAATTGCAAAAATCAGATATTGAAAATGTCCAATAATCTCAACAGGAATGAGTTTTATCCTTTCAAAAAATGGAAAAAACACTGTTCGCATTTCCCTGCTCGCGGTAAACTTATTATTAATAAAATCAGGAATATCACTTGCTTTTACCGGACCGTAAATAACATGAAAACCTGTTATTTTTTTTACATCATGCGCAGATACTCCAACAGCGCCTAATTGCGGTAAAATAATTTTTTTATGATTTACAATTTCTACAAGTTTTGTTTGCTGAATTTGTTTTATTAATTCTTCTGTACCAAAAGTTCCTTTCCCTGCTGCGCACCAAACATTAATGCCTTTTGTGTCGAGAATTAAAATCCAACTATCAATATTTTTTAGATTTTTTCTGAGATGATCAAAACTCAACTTATAGTTTGCAGTAACAAAAATATTTGAATTTTCGTTGGGTTTACCTATAGCATACAATCCCGGATTTATTTTATAATTATTACGATTTATAGCCCAACGCGCTTTTATGGCACCAAGAATATCTCCGAAATTCAAAAAGTCAGAAATAACAGGAATACTTACCGAGTTAAGTTGCAAACTTCCAACAATAAAATCTGTCTGCATATTAGAAAGTCAGTAAAAAATAAAACCCAAGAATAATCAACGCAAGACCTGCTAAATAAGACAAATATTTTCCGATTTTAGATACAGATGAAGTTAATTTTCCTACACCTACACCTACTCCAAACATGGCTACTGCAAAGGGAAGTGAATAGCCTATTCCAAAAATCATTAATAATAAAATTCCCGAAATAATATTTCCTTTAATAAATGCAGCACTCAATATTAGGGGGAAAATCGGATTACAAACAGAATTGCATCCTGTAGATAATCCTCCGATGGCAAGTCCAAAAATAAACGCTCCAAGCAAGCCTGAGCCCGTTTTAATTTTTCCAGCATTGAAAGAAGGAATTTTAAAAGGCAAAATATTTAATGTAAGCAAGCCAAAAAAAAGCAGCAATAAACCCGCTGCAATTTTCCAGTAAGATCCCATCGCATTACCAATAATATTACTGGCAAGCCCTGTTATAGCTCCAACAATTGAAAGCGAAACAATCATTCCCAAAAAGAAAAAAATACTTTTAGATAGTACTTTTTTGTTTTTATCATCAGCATTAGTATTAGCAGCTCCTGAATAACTTGCCACAGCACCGATCACTGCAAAATTGCAACAAGATGTGAATGTGCCTATCAATCCCAATAAAAAAGTGGCTATAAAAAATGTTAAAGAATACTCTCCTGAAGAGAGAATCTGATTTATCCATTCCTGCATATTGGCTTATTTAGGATTTACGGTTTTAGCTTGTTCACAACAACTGCTATTTAAGTTACCGGCAGGACAGCAGGTTTTATTTTGTGTCTGATTGTTATTGTTATTGTTATAAAAAAGTTTGTACCCGATAATTCCAAGCGCAGCAGCAATAACCACTACGAATAATATTTTAGTAAACTTGCTTTTGGATTTGGGAGTACAACAATCCGAGTTGTTATTCCCGATATTATCCGACCCACAGCAATTTGAACTGTTTTCTGTTTTTGAATCTGATTCGCAGCAGCAGGATTTTTTGTTTTCTGAATTTTCCATATTTTTATTTTTTACAAAATTGAAAAATTATTATTGCATTTACTGTTAAATGACTGTTAAAACTTATACAATTTTACAACTTTTTGCTAAAATATTTTTTTTATTGTCCGACAAAAAAATGAAACAGGAGTTGACTTTTTTCAGCATTTGTTTACAACAATGGATTATCAAGCATCATCTCAAACCGGCAACTGCCTGATAAAACCTTCTTCCAGTGAGATGAATGTCTCTGTGCTTACAATTTCCGGAATGGATTGTATTTTTTCAATGATTATTTTTTTCAGATGTTCGTTATTGCGTGTATAAATTTTTAAGAGCAGCGAATATTTCCCTGAAATGTGATGACATTCTACAATTTCCGGTACTTGTTGAATGAGTGAGAATACTTTTTCATGAGACTTTGTTGTAATAAGATTTACCTGAATTCCAATAAATGCGCAGGTCATATAATGTAAGCCTTTTGGATTCAGCATAAATTGTGAACCCGAAATAATTCCTGCTTCAAATAGCCTTTGTACCCGTTGATGGATGGCTGCGCCAGACACTTTACATTCCCGCGCTATTTCAGTAAATGGTTTGCGCGCATCTTTTACCAGATAATTTAATATCTGCTTGTCTAAAATATCAAGATGTAAGTCAGAGTCCATAAAAATTAGATTTAAGTTACAATATTTTAAAATTTAAATAATTTAAGTTACAAATATAAACTAAATATACGAAAAATAAAAAATATTTTCAATTATTTGTTGATTTTGATTTCATATCATAACTTTGTAACGTGAAATTTAAAATTATGTATTATGAAATTTAATCCCGCAAACAACATTCAGGATTTACAGCAATTCGGAGAATTTGGCGATGTGAATCCATCAATAACCGATTCTGCAACGTATACATTTATGCAGGCAAAAACAATGTCAGAAACCTTCAAAGGAGAAGCAGCGGGCTGTTTTTTATATTCACGGCACTGGAATCCAAGTAACAAATATCTTGCTGATGCATTGGCTGCAATGGAAGGAACAGAAGCTGCATGGGTAACCGGTTCGGGCATGGCGGCAATTACTTGTGCAATATTACAAATTGTCAACACGGGTGATCACATTGTATCGAGCTGTACAACTTATGGAGGAACATTTGCTTTTCTGAAAAATTATCTTCTGAAATTTAAAATTGATGTAAGTTTTGTTGATATCACAAATCTGAAAGAAGTTGAAGCAGCTATCCGGCCGAATACAAAAATGATTTATACGGAAACCATGACTAATCCAATGCTTCAGATTTCAGATATTCCTACATTGTCTGCAATGTGTAAAAAACACGATATAAAATTAGTTGTAGATAATACATTTACACCCATGATTGTTTCTCCATGCAGTCTTGGAGCAGATGTTACGGTGTACAGCCTTACAAAATTTGTGAATGGAAAAAATGATTGTGTTGCAGGCGCAATATGTGGCAGCAATGATTTTATTAATTCATTATGCGATGTAAATGCAGGAACAGCTATGCTTTTGGGACCAGTATTAGAACCCATGCGCTCAACAAATATTTTAAAAAATCTGCACACATTACATATTAGAATGAAGCAGCATAGCTATAATGCAATGTACCTTGCAATGAAATTTAAAGAGATTGGTTTAAAAGTTATTTATCCCGGATTGCAAGAGCATAAAGGACATGTAACGCTTAAAAAAATTATGAATGAAAAATATGGCTTTGGCGGAATGATTGGTATAGATATGATTACTGCAGAAAATTCAAATCGCCTCATGGAAATGATGGAAAAAGAAGGTGTGGGTTATCTTGCGGTTAGTCTTGGCTATTTCAAAACCTTGTTCAGCAATCCCGGCAAAAGCACATCCAGTGAAGTTCCCGAAGAAGTGCAACGCGAAATGGGCATGTCGGAAGGACTTGTTCGCTTTTCAGTCGGGCTCGATGATGATATTGAGAGAACCTTTGAGAAAATATTATACTGTCTGCAAACCCTTGGCATGATGCCGAAAAAAAAACAGGTAGAAGTAGTTCTATAATTTAAGAAAAAAGGTGGTTGAGCTTTAGGTTGCTGAGCAGAGCAGAAGCATCGAAACCATTTTTTTTTATTTTTTTACCTTTCGCATCGGCTTTAACATGCATGCGCATTGTCCGCTTAGTTGCGCTGCCGGGTCTTTTTTTACCGGATAGCCATCGCGTTCCCAATCCATTATTCCTCCTGCAAGATTCGCAACAACAAAACCTGCTGATGTAAGTTTTTCTACTGCGATTTTGCTTTTCAAACCTGTCGCATCTGAAACTATTAAGGGTTTGTCTTTGGGTAAACTTTCTATGTTTTCATCCAATGTTGAAAGCGGGCAAATGATATAATTCGGCACATCAAATAATTTCATTGCAGTTAAAAAATCATCACGCAAATCAATCAGCACTGCTCCTTTTGTGATTAACTCCATTGCTTCGCGAGCAGACAGATGTCGAATGCCTTTTATTTCAAATCCAACATCGTTGAAAAAATTTTTCATCTTTATAAATACATTATTTCATATCAAAATATTTTCTCTTAAACATAAAAGCTACATTTACCAAAGCAATCATTACCGGTACTTCTACCAAAGGTCCTATTACTGCGGTAAATGCCTCCCCTGAATTCATTCCAAAAATTGCAATGGCAACAGCTATAGCCAATTCAAAATTATTACTGGCTGCAGTGAAAGATAATGTTACTGTTTGCCCGTAAGTTGCTCCTGCTTTTTTGCTCATAAAAAATGAACCTACAAACATTATTACAAAATAAATCAGCAATGGAATCGCAATCATTACAACATCCAAAGGAATTTTAACGATATATTCACCTTTGAGGGAGAACATCACTATGATTGTAAAAAGCAAAGCGATGAGCGTGAATGGGCTTATTTTGGGTACAAACTTCGTGTGATACCATTCCTTTGTTTTTACACGAATCATTATAAACCGTGTGAGAAAACCTGCAATAAAAGGAATACCCAAATAGATAAATACACTTTCGACAATTTGCCAAATTGTGATTTTCTCAACAGCTGAATTCGTAGGAATACCAAACCAGCCAGGGAGAACGGCAATAAAAAAATATGCGTAAACGGAAAAGAAAAGTACCTGGAAAATACTGTTAAAAGCAACTAAACCGGCAGCATATTGTGTATCGCCTTTTGCTAAATCATTCCACACGATAACCATAGCAATACAACGCGCAAGACCTATCATAATGATACCATACATGTACGTAAGGTTCGTTTCGCTCGGAAATAATTTGTAGAAAATAATTGCAAGAAAAAACATTAATACAGGACCAATAATCCAGTTTTGAATCAGCGAAAGCGTTAATATTTTGTAGTTTTTAAATACATCGCTAAGTTCTTCATATTTTACTTTTGCAAGTGGAGGGTACATCATAACAATTAAGCCAATGGCAATAGGAATGTTTGTTGTACTGTCGGGAGAAGATTTCAGAGAGTCCCAGAATTGTGCTATTACAGGGAATAAATAACCGGATATAACTCCTACAGCCATAGCGAGGAATATCCACAGGGTTAAATAACGGTCTAGAAAATTGAGTCGTTTTTTCATTTCTTAATAAATTATTATTTGAAAATTTGAAGATTTGAAGATTATTCCTTATTTTAATAAACTTTTGCATTTTGTTTTGATGTGCTAATTATTTTAGACAACATATTTATTACTGATTTTAATTTTTGCTCTAAATCTGTAGGATTAGGATAATTTTCAGATAATCTGCAAAGTTGCAACCAATATTCAGTTTCATCAGCTTCCTTCGCTGCAATTTTTAGTTTATGAATAAAGTCTGCTTTGCTTTCTGCATTTTGAGCTTCCCGGACATTTGCACCTATACTGGTTCCTGATTTTAAAATTTGTTTCGCAACAACATATTTTCTTTGATCTTCCAGCAATTCAGCATATTTAATAATTTCCAAAGCGAATTTTAACGTAAAATCAACAATCAGATTCGGTCTATCACTTCTCATATATAAACAAAAATTTATTTTTCATATTACGTAATATATTCCATTTTATAACAACACTACATCACGACATCTTCAAATTTTCAAATTTTCAAATCTTCAAATCTTCAATCGCCGCGGCAATCATCTTCAAATCTTCAAATCATTTATATAAAAGGAATAAAACTTCTCTTTAATCTCATCTCTTACTCTTCGAAATTCATTCCAAATAAATTCATCAGTTCCCGTTGCTTGAGAAGGATCGTCAAAGCCAATATGCAAGCGATGCTTTACTTTCCCTGTAAATGCAGGACAAGCTTCATTTGCGCCACCACAAACTGTTATGACATAGTCCCATTCTTCTCCTAAATATAAATCAACAGAAACAGAGGTATGATGACTTATATCAATACCTATTTCATTCATTACTTCTACTGCTTTCTCATTTAGTTTTCCAGAAGCTTCAGTACCTGCGGAACGTACTATTATATTTTCATCAAAAGATTGCAAAAAACCATGAGCCATTTGGCTGCGACAACTATTGCCTGTGCATAAAATTAAAACTTTCATCTTATTAACATTTACATTTGTAATCTGTTATTATTTCCGAAAACCATTTATCAAAACAGTTATTTATTTTTCTGATTTTTTTCATATCAAGACAATAATGAATTTTTAAACCATCAATTGTACCTGAGATAATACCGGCATTTTTTAAGATTTTAAGGTGTTGCGATACTGTGGTTCTTGCAATGGGCAAATCATCAGAAATATTACCTGTTTTAATTTCTTTTTTCTCTGCCAGAAGTTGAATAATCGCTATCCGTGCAGGGTGTGATAGAGCTTTTGCAATTGCTGAAAATTCTTTTTGCTGCTTGTTGAACTGTTCCGTTTTATTGTTGGTCATATATTTAATGTTTAATGTCGCAAACATACGACAATATATTAATCAAACAAGAAATTTATCGTTAAATAATTGTTAAAAGTTTTTAAATTTCTGTTTTACAAGTGAAAATCATTTTACTTACACCCAATTGAAACGAAAATTTATTAGTAAGCTGATAACCGTTGATATATTTATACACCGGAATATCTGCGAGAAAAATAATATTCCAAGTTGACTTTAAGGTGTAAATTATTTGAGGATTAAAATAAACAACCCTGCTCCCTGAGGATTCTACTTTAATTCCTGATTCACGAGTGTCCAAGCCTCTCCATTCAAACTTTAAATTACCAATAAGCAATAAGTTTTCGATTAATTTATAATTCCCGGCTAAAGAATATTGAAAATAATTTCCATACTTATAAATCAAAAAACCTGTATTTATTAAATTGCTTATTTCAAACAGGGAAAAAGTCTGCCACCCCCACTTCCTGTCGGATCGCATTCTTGAATAAAACAGAGCGGCATTAAATTTTAAAGCGCCGGATGAAGGTTGTAAGGAAACAGGAATCGTAATGCCGTTTATTTCTTCACTAAAATTCCCTACAGGGATTTTTGTACCAAGAGACGCAACAAGAGAGGTAATCGGTTTAACGGTTTTATATAATGTGTAACGGGCTTGTATTCCCAAGTCTCCAAAACCACGTGACCGGATCATTGTATTTTCATTCGTTAAATTTAATTCCTGCGATTTATCAATAAAATAGCCCATTTCGGCATGTAACGCAAATTTAGGGAACAAACCATAAGTTAACGAAGTATTGATAAAATCATAATAACTTTTATCAATAAAAGGAATATCCTGTTTCTTTTCTAAATGATAATAATCGGAAGAAGAGCTGTGTTTGTAGAAAGCAGAAATTTTGAAATCTTTTTTGTCCATTTCTTCAATTGTACCCTCACCACTTACCGGATTACCAGCCGAACAGCATTGACTATATGCATTGCTTGAAAAAAGCAAATAAAAATGCAGTAGTATAAAGATGATCGTTTTCATTTACCCATAATTACAGAAATCATAATCGTGTCGGAAATATTGCCACAATCATTTGATACGGTACATTCTACAGTATTTAAACCAACACAAGACCAACATGCCCAGTATTTAACGGTTATGGAATCCTGCCCGGTCATGCTTCCGTGATTTGTTTTCCATTTGTATGTAATATTTTTCCCTTTTGCGAATGCCGTAATAAATATTTCTTCAAATGTTACGATGTGTCTTTTGGTAGCAACAAGGCTGTCTAATGCAAGATTAACAGACGGCTCTACTTCTTTTGTGGGTTCATCTTTTTTGCACGATGTAGCAGTTGTGCATACAATAAAGCAGAGGATGAACATTCTGATAAGCCTAAAGTGAACATTTTTATTGTAAACCATATTTTTTTAGTTCATTAATTATTTCTTCAGTGGAATAATAACCCGAATGTCTGAAAAACTCATTTCCTGCTTTATTTAATAATACCTGAGTGGGGATTTCTGCTATGCCAAAAGTCCGCATCATGGTTTGATTTTCGGAAAGCAAAATATTATAAAATACCACATTTATTTTATCGGGATGTTTTTGCTTAACCTCTTCCATAACTTTCTCCATTTTTCTACATGCGCTGCATCCTGTTGCCCCAAATTCAAGAAAAGTAAACTGATATGTTTTTGTATTTTTCTCGTAATTAAATTCAGTATCAATAATCTTTGCTACAGATTCTGATTCTTCAATCGTACCTTGTTTTTTCACCATTTCAGATACTTTGCTGTTCAATGAATCTTTAAAAATAAATAAGGCAAGGATAAAAAGGAATCCTAAAATAGCAAGTGCGACAGACAAGTATTTTTTAAGTTTTTGCATTTATTTAAAAGTAAATAATAACACATATTACGTATGAAAATTTATGCCACAGATTCACAGATTATATTCATACAATATGTGAATCTGGTGCAATTTATTTTTGTAAATCAGGGTTTTATTTTGTTAAACAATCCTATTAATTTTGAATTTAAAATTTCTTTTATCTGCGTTTCGTTTTCGCCAATGGGTTTAACAGGGATAAGATCAATAATCTCTGATTGTGAGAGACCAGATTTGAATGCAGTATTCAATGCCGCTTTTAATGACTCTTCAATTGTTTTCTTGCTTTCATCTTCGTTTAAGCCGATTTGTTTTGCTATTTCAATCATCTCAAACCACTGAAACCAAAAATAAGTGGGCAGCATAGCCGATGATATGGCATACGCTTCTAATTTGGATTCAACCGTTTCAAAAGTAGTTCCGCATAATGAAAGCAGTTCGAAAATTTCTTTTTTATCTTTACAATTATCAGAAAAACAAACAGGATTGTAACTTTCGTTAATATAAGATGTTGCATTGGGAATAAGGCGGACAATATTGTTATTAGCCAAAGCATCAGATATTTTTTCACTAGTGATTTTCGGAGCAAGTGAAATAATAACCGTTTCAGCTTTTACAAATTCTTTAATCTTTGCAAGCGTTTCCATTATTACAGGAGGATGTAATGCAATGAAAATAATTTCCTGACGGGCTACTGAAGCCAAATCAGATACATTAATTTCCAAAAATTTTTGTTTTAATTTTTCTGATACTTCGTTGTTCGTATCATAAACATGAATGCTTTTAAAAGAAACATTTTTGTTTTTAAAAGCTTGCAGCAGAATATTTGTTACTCTTCCTGCGCCGATAAAGCCAATAGATTTTTCCATAGATTTTATTATTTTTTAAATCATTATCCACAACATTTTACTTGTGATTTTAATAAATCTTTATAATCGCTCAGAAACTGTTTTGAATTTTAATATATGATAACAATGAACAATATTTTGTTCATAACTATTTGATAATCAGTTGGTTAATTAAAT
>MEOG01000011.1 GCA_001769125.1 Bacteroidetes bacterium GWF2_35_48
TGCCTCTATAAATTCCATTGTTATTTATTTCATATTTTATTGTGCAATATTATGAAATAAAATATTTACCCACTATTTTTGTCGAATAACCTAAATTATTTACTAAAAATTTTCATCTTTAATATTTTTGTCTTATTTTTGTGGACAAATGTCTAAAGCCATAGAATATGTTATACACGAATAATCAACTAAAACAAAAACTTGATAAAGAAATTGCTTTATTATTCAGAAATACAAAATCCGAAAAAATAAATAAATTGTCAGCAAAGTCTGTTACGTATAAAGATTTTCTATCAAATAAAATGTTAATAATTGCTATGATTCGGCAAGGAGTACCTTATTCTTTGTTTAATTTGATTCAAAACACGACTCCTTTCAGTGAAAGCGACTGGGCAATGATATTGGATATTTCCACAAAATCATTACAGAGATATAAACAATCCGATAGAAATTTCAAGCCACTTCAATCAGAAAAAATTATTGAAATAGCAGAAGTAACAGAATTTGGCTTGGATGTATTAGGAGACGCAAATAAATTTAAACTATGGTTATATACACCAAATTTTGCTTTAGGGAATCATAAGCCGATAGAATTATTGAAAAATTCTTATGGAAAAGATATGGTATTAGGAGAACTTACAAGAATTAATCACGGCATTTTTATTTAATGGAAGTATTTAGATTAACAAGATCGAAGTTTTCAAATATTTTATCAGGAAAAGGAGCTGCGGAAAAAGGAGCGAGATGGAATTCAATGGGGATGGAATTAATTTACACTGCAGCAAACAGGTCTTTGGCAATGGCTGAGGTTGCAGTACATTTTACTCTTGGAACTCTGCCGACAGATTATTTAATGATGACTATAAAAATTCCTGATGATATAAAAATCAAGAAAATTTCAAACTCTGAATTACCAATAGATTGGAATATATTTCCACATTCAATTTCTACGCAATTAATGGGGAATAAATTTATTAGAGAAAACAAATTTTTAGTTTTTCAAGTTCCGTCTGTTGTTACAAAAGGAGATTATAATTATCTTATAAATCCAAATCATAAGGATTTTTCAAAAATTAAAATAACAGGGCTTGAAGATTTTCCTTTTGATACCCGGATTTTCAAATAATAAAAATGTAAAAAAACAAGAGGGCAGCAATTAATCGTTGCCCTCTTGTTTTTTTACACATATTCAGAATTATTCAATATCAATTCTACGCGCCGGCTTTTCTTTTGCTTCTTCTCTTTTAGGAATTACAACTGTTAAAATCCCATCTTTGTGATTTGCTTGTACTTTATCAGAATTTGCACTCTGGGGAAGTGTAAAACTACGTTTGAAGCTTGTGTAGCTAAACTCTCTTCTCATGTATCTTTCTTCAGTTTGTTCATTTTTCAATTCTTTTTCTGAAGAAATAGTCAGCACCTGGTTGTGCAAATCAATTTTAAAATCTGCCTTTTCAAGTCCAGGAGCAGCAACTTCAATTTTAAACTCATCTTTTGTTTCGAGAATATTCACTGCCGGAACAGTTGTACTTCCGGTTAAATCCCATAAAGTAGGGAATACATCTTTGCCAAAAAATTCATCTACTAAAGTTGGCAACACGTTTCTGGTTTTCATAATTGGTAACATAATTTTATCCTCCATAATTTAGTTTAACATTTTTTATTTTTTAATCTCTGACCGGATATTTTCAAGTTATGTGCCAATGCGAAAAATACGACATTATGTCATATTTGACAAAATAAATGAGACAAAGCGTCTTGTTGTTTTTTACATAATACTTATAAACAACTTCTTACAAAACCAAAAATATCTAACAGATAAAGAACATTAAAAAATAACTTTTACCGATAAAATAAAATTTCGACCCGGTGCTGCAATGCCAGAACTATAGCTTCGATACAACTGATCCGTAATATTTTCCAACCCGGCGCTGATTGTAAAATTCGCATTCAGCTTATACATGGCTTTAAAATTCAAGGTGTACCATTTCGGAGAGAAGGGATTTCCATTTTTATCTACAGCATAAATTTCTGTTTTACCCTGATCTTCTTCCGGTAAGTCTTCAAATTTTTTCTCTCCCGAATAAACACAGTAAACCTGCATTTTTAATTTCTCTGTTACATAAGAAAGACTGGTTTGTCCGAAAACAGGTGCTGCGTGCCTTGACGGACTTTTCGTTCCATCATCTAATTCCTCTTCGCCTTTTTGATAACTGATGTCTGATGCAAATTTGAAATCGGCAGGCAACTTTATTTCCAGCCCTGCCTGTACTCCGTAAACATTTGCAACAGCAGCGTTCTGAATTGCCTGAACTTTGCTCATGCTCCCATCATACATGATACTATCCGAGCCGTTTAACGTAAAATCACGTCTTACCATAGCATTGTTCAACATCGTATAAAATGCGGTAAAATCTATCTTTGCGAAATTTCCAAAAACCTTTGCAATTCCAATATCTGCATTGTACGCGTATTCTGCTTTTAAATCAGGATTAGGAACCACAACAGAACCGGGCTCTGAATCAAAAACCTTTCCTATGTCATCCACATTAGGAGAACGAAAAGCAGTTGCAAGATTACTGCTAAAAATCCATGATTCTGCAGGTTTAAAAACGAATCCTAAACTGCCGGTTAAAGTGCCATTGTTGATTTTCGCTGTTGTAAATGGAAACGGATAAAAACTCGTATCGAATTTTGCGTTTAACAAAAAATGATTGTATCTGGCTCCAGTATGAATAAGAAATTTCTCAGACAATTTTATCTGATCTGAAATATAAATACCGTAAGAAGCCCAATCTGATTGAGGATAACGCGATGGTCCGGGAATTTTAATTCCTGTTTTAATGTTCTCATCTACACCCGTTGAGTTTACGTAATTTTGAACTGCTTCCATTCCATAAAATAATTTATGTATATTTCCGATTGATTTATTAAAATCAAAATTTACAGAATACGCATCCACTTTTTCAATTCTGATATGACGATCAGGCTTATTGATATTACGATCAATGCGGCTTTCCTCAAAGTATTGCTGTGCAAGTCGTATTGTAAACTGGTCGTACAAAAAATTATCTCCATTATGACTGATGCTTAAATTATTCATCATCCATATTTGAGGTCCGTAGTACCATTCTCCATAGCGGGGCAATCCATCTTTATAACGAATATGTCGGTCGTATCTGGAATAATCGGATGTCTCAGAATAATGAAACCCATACTGAATTTCCCATTTTTCGTTAGGCTGATACAAAATTTTCTGCATCAGGTTCATCTGAGAATATCCGCTGGGCTTTTGTATCCTTGGGTCGTCATTTGTAACAATAACATCCACGCTGTCTACTCGCTGCACATAATAATGTCGCAAATATTCAGCGGGCCCGTATTTTCCCATTTTAAGATCACCATAATTATTTGCGCTAAAACTTGTTATCATAGCCCATTTTGACCATCCCAGATTTACATCAAAATGCCCTGTTTTCTCACTGTTTGCCGATGCATACCTCATTGTACTTTTTCCGCTAACAAGTGTTTTTTCATCCAAAGATAACTGTGGTTTCAATGTTTGAAAACTCATCACTCCGCCAATAGCATCGCTCCCGTATATAACAGAACCGGGCCCGAATAAAATTTCAGTTTTCTCTGTAGCAAACGGATCTAATGAAATTACATTTTGAATATTTCCTCCACGAAAAATGGCATTATTCATTCTTACACCATCAACAGTATAAATAAGGCGGTTTGTTGCAAAGCCTCTGATCATGGGACTTCCCCCACCCTGCTGACTTTTTTGTATAAAAACTTTGCCTGATGCTGCAAGTAAATCGGCTGCTGTCTGTGGATTCTGAAGACTTATTTCTTTTGCAGAAATACTGATTATCTTAGAAGGAACATCCCCCGTTTTCTGTCGCCAACGATTAGCTGATACAGTAATCTCATCTATTGAAATTGTTGAAGAGGAAAGAATAATTTCAAACTTCATTGCTTCAATTTCAGCATACGATTTCATTTCTGTTTTGTAACCCAACAAACGAATTTCAATCTTTTCAGACCCTTTAAACGAAGTCAGATTTACTTGTCCCTTTACATTTGTTGTAGCAAAAGCTTTCGGATATTCGCTAATCAATGTAACGAATTCGAGAGGTACTCCCGATTGATTTTCCTTGATGCTTGCTATCTGAGAAAATAAAGATAAAGCAAATAATAAAAATATAAATACTATACTTATTTTTTTCATGAAAATTTTATTTAATGAATAAATACAACCATGTGTTCTAAATGTTTCGGAAAAAATTAATCAGCGACTTGCTGGCAATATATAATTCCATCAAACAAATAGAAACACATTGTTGAGAATACTCTGAAAACACAATAAGTTTAAAAATGCCACAAACACAAATATTTTTTTAGTGATTTTGTGGCAATGAAAATACTATTCAGAGTAGTCTCATTGTTAAATAAATTGAAAATAAATATGCAAGTGAACCCTGCACGTGTAGTTTATACAAATTTGGGAGGAGGAACAGGGGGACGTATATAAATCAAATACAATGAAGCACCTTTTCGTTTAAAATAATCATGGGAATTTGAATATAAACTCAGATTCGGAGAAGAAAATTTTTCACAAAAAAGCCCTTTAAAAAACACAACAAGCTGGTTCTGCTTTTCTTTTTTTTGGGGATTTGAATTGAATGTTTTTTCGGCAAGCGTTTTCAGATGTTTATTCAATTGCGTTTCATCATTATCGAGCCAACACCAGTAATAAACAGAATCTTTAACATGATTCGTTTCGACGATGTCGTACATTTGATTTTCGAATTCAAACTCTTTTGAATGTTCCCAGCGAAGTTTTGTTTTTGTTTCTGAAGATAAGAATCCAAGCAATACAAGATTATCCCTGCTGATACCCGCAATAATTTCTCTTTTAACTTTTTTTCTGACTTTATACTTTTTGTATTTAAGCCAACTCAAAGTAGAAATTACAGGCAAGATAAGACAAGCAAGCAATAATATACTGACAATTTTTTTCTTCAAAGTACCATAATATTAAGCTGCTAAAATAAGAGTTTATAAAATCAAAATAGAATTATCACGAATAAATATTTGTACGTGTTTCAAAAAAATCATTTTAAAAATATTCGAATAAAAACGAATCATCTGAAAAACTAAAAAATTTTAGCACGGATGACAAATTCGCCAAATGCCTGCATATCAATTATTTAAGAAAAAGCAGACTCAAGATACTGTAAATTAACAATATAGCTATTACTTATGCAAGAAACACGACTGCTATAATCGCAAGAGCTTAAAAATTAGCAGCTTAATTTTCAATTAAATTTAACAGGCTTATAGTCAAGGCAATGATTGATGCGAATACAGGCAGACGCTTCTCTTGTGCTGCGAATCGCATTTTCGGTAAAACAAATCGAAAATAAGTAAAATACTTAAAATCAATTTTTTAAATAAAAAATTATCGAAAATTCAATTTTTCAGAAAAAAATATTACATTTTTTTTAAATATTTAATTTACAGAATATTGGAATTAAATATTATATTTAATATATTGATATTCAACGTTATTTAAATACGAAGTTTTAAAATTTTCCTTTCAAAATAAAGCATTCTTGTATTATATTTGCATAGGAAAAATAAGAAAACATTGATACAAGCCCAAAGAATAAATCCATAGACTTTGTTTGGCTTTTGAAAGGAGTGGTCGGGAGCCCACTCCTTTTTATTGTATTTTTTCTAACAGTGCAATGCAGGTTTGCGAAAGCGCATCCACAGCTTTTGGAATATCCCATTTTGAAATATCGCGTTCTTCAACGAAATTAGATATGGAACGTATTTGCAGAAATTTTTGCTGCTCCATCAAACACACATAAAAAAACGCAGCACCTTCCATGGTCTCAATGCCCGGCTTGTATGTGAAGCGTAAAAAATCAATAGTTTCTTTATTTCCTGAAACCTTATTTACCGTTATTCCATTTGCTTTTGGTATGTCTGTAATATAATATTTTTCTAAGTTTAATGAATTTTTCAAAATACCGTTTTCAAAAGGATACTGATCTTTGTTGTGCAAATTCATTTTAAAAATAGTTGTGAATCCATCTTTCTCTTCAATACCAATATCTGCAAATTGTTCAGTAATGACCTGTACAACGTCTCCTATCTGGTACTGACCGGAAAAACTTCCTGCAATTCCTGCATTAATAATCAAATCATATTCCTTATCGTGCAATGTACTGGTAAGATTATATATTGTAAAAGGAATTCCAATTCCTGTAACAAGAATATCAACGGAATGGGCTTTGTAACTGAATTTCCGAAGGTGTCCCCCGCTCTTGTCATTGCTTTCCAATAAAGAAACAAGAGGTTTAATTTCAAGCGCTGTGGCTGCTACTATTAGAATGTTCATAATCTGTAAAAAATAAAAACAAATTTAAGATTTTTTGTTATTGTAAAAAAATGTTATTTTGCTAAAAATTATTAAAACACTTTTGCCATGAATAAAAACACAAATTCTCCTTGTAATGAAATTACAGATCCTGATAAAATTGATAAATTAGCTTATCATTATAAAGAAATATTAACATTGCTGGGTGAAGATGCAGAACGCGAAGGTTTACTAAAAACGCCTTTCAGAGTAGCAAAAGCAATGCAGTTTTTTACGCATGGTTACAAGCTCGACCCCGAAGCAATTTTAAGGTCTGCAATGTTTACTGAAGAATACCAGCAGATGGTCATCGTGAAAGATATCGAAATATATTCAATGTGCGAGCATCACATGGTTCCATTCGTTGGGAAAGCGCATGTAGCCTATATTCCCAATGGGTTTATTACCGGACTCAGTAAAATTGCTCGTGTTGTTGACGCATTCGCAAGGAGGCTGCAAGTGCAGGAAAGACTTACGACACAAATCAGAGACTGTATTCAAGATACACTAAAGCCCATCGGAGTTGGCGTTGTTATTGAAGCGCAGCACATGTGCATGCAAATGCGGGGCGTTCAAAAACAAAATTCTGTTACTACTACTTCTGCTTTCACAGGCGAATTTTTGAAAATACCTACCCGGGAAGAATTTATTCATTTGATTAGTAATAAGCTTCGGTAAGGGAGTTAGGTATAATAAAACACTCGACTAAGTCGAGCGCAAACTTGGGGCCAGCTGGGGGCATTACACGGAGACGAGCGCAAACTGGGGCAAACTGGGGAAGAATTTATTCATTTGATTAGGAACAAGCTTCGGTAAGGGAGTTCGATATTACGAAACACTCGACTAAGTCGAGCGCAAACTAGGGGAACTTTTTTATTCAGGAATCAAATTGAGAATTTTGTCTAAATCATCATCGGATATTGTGATTTTTTCTGATTTATCATAGATAGAAGAAAGATACACCGTCGTTTTTACAATTTTCACAAAAGTGATAACTCTTGCACCTCCAGATTTACCTTTACCTTTGGAAGTAATAGACAAGCGTATTTTATAAAAATTATTTCCAAGTGCTTTGCCTTGTTGGGGATTAGCACCAAGACTTTCGATAAGTTCAGATAAATCATTTTTTAGCGAAGGATATTTTTTACACAAACGTTTTGCCTGCTTATCGAAAACCGATATGGAAGAAACATTATAATTCATTGAGCAATTCTTTAGCAGGTCTGGCTTTCAGTTTGCCTTTCTGAATCAATGCCAGTTCTGAAACAGCTTCTTTGAGTTCCTGTAAAATTTGTTCTTTAGTAGGTTTCTCATACTCTAAATCTTCTAAAGCCTTGTATTGCGCTTTAAGTTTTTGCCAATCCGTCATCGGAATAAAAACCCCTGCAGCTCTTCCTTTGCTGTCTTGTATTATCTGAAGTCTCATATTATTCTTAATAAACAAATTTTAATACTAAATAACCGAACACACTGTTTGTTTCGTTAGAAACTTTGTACTCTCAATGCAAATATAATCAATTCGTATATCTAATGCAACAATATTTCTGAACAAGCACACTCGTCCCCTCCCCGCAAAGCATTACACGGAGACGAGCGCAAACTGGGGAAGAATTTATTCATTTGATTAGGAACAAGCTTCGGTAAGGGAGTTCGGTATTACGAAACACTCGACTAAGTCGAGCGCAAACTGGGGGAGACGATAACGAACTAAAACTTATACTGCCAGTTCTTCTTCCACTTTCAGATTTTCAATAATAAAATCCTGTCGTTCGGGTGTGTTTTTTCCCATGTAGAAAGAAAGCATGCCGGCAATAGATTCATCGCGTTTCAGCATCACAGGTTCGAGGCGGATATTTTTCTGAATAAATTGTTTGAATTCTCCGGGAGATATTTCTCCAAGCCCTTTAAATCGTGTGATTTCAGGGTTCACACCTAATTGCTTCATTGCTTTTTCTTTTTCATTTATAGAATAGCAATAAATAGTTTTTGTTTTATTTCGTACCCGGAATAAAGGTGTTTGAAGAATAAAAAGATGACCATTACGAATCAAATCAGGAAAAAATTGCAGGAAAAAAGTAATCAATAAAAGCCGGATGTGCATTCCGTCCACATCAGCGTCCGTAGCAATGACAATATTATGATACCTTAAATTTTCAATATCTTCTTCAATATTCAAAGCGGCCTGTAGCAAATTAAATTCTTCATTTTCGTATACCACTTTTTTTGTCATGCCATACGAATTCAGCGGTTTTCCTTTGAGGCTAAAAACAGCCTGAATACTTACATCGCGGGCAATAGTTATTGAACCGGATGCTGAATCCCCTTCAGTTATAAACAAAGTGGTTTCAAATTTTCTTTCATCGTCTGTATTGTAATGGATTTTACAATCTCTCAATTTTTTATTATGCAGGTTTGCCTTTTTGGAACGTTCGCGGGCAATCTTCTGTATACCGCTTATAGCCTTACGTTCTTTCTCTGAATCTAAAATTTTATTTAGTAAAATCTGCGCTGTTTCAGGATTTTTATGAAGATAATTATCAAGATTTGTTTTTATAAAATCTACAATAAAATTTCTTACAGAAGGACCATCAGGTGCCATATCTTTTGATCCCAGCTTGGTTTTCGTCTGCGATTCAAAAACCGGTTCTTCCACTTTGATACTGATAGCAGCAATAAGCGATGTACGAATATCGGAAGTATCAAAATCTTTTTTATAAAATTCTCTGATTGTTTTAACAATTCCTTCTTTAAATGCAATCAGGTGTGTCCCTCCCTGCGCTGTATACTGACCATTTACAAATGTGTAATACTCTTCGCCATAATGACTACCATGTGAAAGAGCTATTTCAATATCTTCTCCTGTCATGTGAATAATAGGATACAAGCCCGGAGAGCTCATGTTCTCAGAAAGAAGATCAATAAGTCCATTTTTTGAACTGAATTTAGAACCATTGAAATTAATTACCAAACCTCTGTTCAAGTAAGTGTAGTTCCTTAACATTTTCTCAATATAATCGGTCAAATACCTGTATTCGCCAAAAATTGTATGATCAGGAATAAAAGTTACAAGAGTTCCATCAGGCTGATCTGATTTCTCAAGCTTGTTATCTTTAATCATTTTGCCTTCAGAAAAATCAATAGTTTTAACCTTTCCTTCACGAAAAGATTGTATAAAAAATTTCTGTGAAAGAGCATTTACTGCTTTTATCCCGACTCCATTCAATCCCACTGATTTCTTAAAAACCTTGGAATCATATTTTGCACCAGTATTCATTACAGAAGCAGCATCCAAAAGTTTGCCCTGGGGTATACCACGACCATAATCCCTTACCTGAAGTGAATCGTCATTGATATTAATATCAATATTTTTTCCGAATCCCATCATAAATTCATCTATGGAATTATCGAGAACTTCTTTCAGAAGAATATATATTCCATCATCGGGAGAAGAACCATCACCGAGCTTTCCAATGTACATGCCGGGGCGTCTTCTGATGTGTTCCTGCCAGTCTAAGGTTAGTATACTGCTCTCGTCGTATTTATATTCAGGTGTCATAATTTTCATCAAATTTAATCTGCAAAGTTAAAAATTCTGCTGCAAGCTTTCTGCCTATATGATAATTAATATCAACAATATGTTGTTAGCTTTTATCATATATCAGGATTATTTATATTTTTGGGAATTGGGAGAAGGAAAGTTGTTGCAGGTTGCAAGTTGTCGAAATCAGCCTGTCGCAGCAACTACGAAACCTGAGTTTGGAGATGAGAATAGCTTAAAATATCTCTCATTTCATATAATAAATTTGATGCGAAAGAGTTATTATAGTCGTTTAAAAGATTAAAAATATGCTTAAAATTTTTCAGTTATTATTTCTGTTTTTTTTCTTCTTTAAAATTTCCTCTGCACAACAAGTAGCTGTGGGAAAATGGCGCGATCATCTCCCCTACTCTCACGGATTAAAAGTCGCTGCAGCCGGAAATAAAATTTATTGCATTACCAGTTCAGGAATTTTTACGTTTGATAAAAACGATAACAGCATTGAACGAATATCCAAAATCAATGGTCTTTCCGATGTTGGAACTACTGCTATTGCCTATTCACAGACTTATGGGATGGTCGTCATTGGTTACAGTAACGGAAACGTGGATATTATTGATGGTTCAACGATTTACAATATACAGGATATTAAAAACAAAATTATGACCGGGAGTAAATACATCAATGATATCATGACTGATGATCGTTATGCATACTTGTCCTGCGGATTTGGAATCGTTGTTATAGACCTTACGCGAAAAGAAATAAAAGATACGTATCTGATTGGTACAAATGGCGACTTTACAAATATTCTTGATGTAACCAAAGACAACCAGTATATTTACGCGGCTACTGAAAAAGGAATATTAAGAGGATCTTCTACCGGGAATCTTGTAGATTTTGCAGAATGGACAAACATTACGGACATAGCTCCCGGACAGCCTTTTGCCTGGATGAAAAATAAAAAATTTGACAGAATAGAATCTTTCAACAATAAGCTTTATGCCAATTATGCTTCAGGACATTATAGCAAAGACTCGATTGTATGTTTTGATGGTAATTCATGGTCTCCTTTCATGAACTCCGGCAGCTATACAAGAGATATCAAAGCCTCAAATAATCATTTAATTATTGTTGAAGATTACAACCTGATTGTTTACAAATCTGATATGTCTTTATTGTGGCGTATTTGGGATCTTGGTCTTGGCACAAAAAGCTTTAGGGCAGCTATATTCGATCAGGCTGAATCATTTTGGATTGCAGATAACACTTTGGGTTTGGTTCGAATGTTGAGCGTGTGGACTTATGAGAATATGTATCCGAAAGGTCCGGAAAAATCAAATGTTTTTAAAATGTCTGCTGTGAATGGAAATCTGTGGGTAGCATCCGGCGCTATAAATGGATCATGGGGTAACACTTATGCTTCGGGCGAAGTATATTCATTTATTAATGAAACATGGAATTCTTTAACCTCTGTACAGTATCCTGTGATTACAGAAAAAGGAGTACAAGATATTATCGAAGTAGAAGTGAACCCAAATAATCCATCACAGGTATTCGCAGGAAGCTGGAACGGAGGTGTGGTTGAATACAATAACGGAGCTTTAACTACGGTATATAATGAATCTAACAGTTCTCTTGAATCTATAAACTCAGATGAATATTTAATTAAAATCGGAGGACTTGCAATTGATAATAGCGGTAATTTATGGGTTGCCAATTCACACGCCGAACATCCGTTTTCAGTGAAACTTGCGAATGGGACATGGCACCGGTTTCCCTATAAATCTTATGTTAGTAATATATTAGTAGGAGATATTGTTGTTACCCGCAACAACCATAAATGGGCAATTCTTCCACGTGCAAGCGGTGGCGGGCTTTTTGCCTTTGATGAAAAAGAAACCTACACCAATTTTTCTGACGATAAAATTAAAAAAATCAGTGTTTCAGATCAAAACGGAACTGTAATTTCTAATGACGTGTATTCTATTGCAGAAGACCACGACGGACAGATATGGGTTGGAACAAATAAAGGAATTGTTGTTTATTATAATCCCGAAAATGTTTTTACAGGTACAAATTTTTATGCGCAGCAAATTAAAGTTCCAAATGAAATTGAAGGACAAGCCAATTACCTTTTAGAAACTGAAATGGTTACTGCAATTGCTGTTGACGGAGCCAATCGTAAATGGCTGGGTACTCAAAATGCAGGGGTATTTCTTATGTCTCCGGATGGAATTACACAAATTTATAATTTCAATACAGACAATAGTCCTTTGTTATCGAATAATATTATGAGCATTGCTATAGACGGAAGCAGCGGAGAAGTTTTTTTCGGAACAGCAAACGGGATTATTTCATACAGAAGCACTGCAACGGAAGGAGCTGCCGAATTTTCAGAAGTACTTGTTTTTCCGAACCCGGTAAAACCCGGTTACGAAGGATTAATTACGATAAAAGGTCTGATCACAAATGCAAATGTGAAAATTACTGATATCACAGGTAATCTTGTTTTTGAGACGAAAGCAGAAGGCGGGCAGGCTATTTGGAATGGCAAAAATTTGTCTGGAGAAAAAGTACATACAGGAGTATACTTGGTTTTCAGCACGAATGAAGATGGCTCAAAATCGAATGTAACAAAGTTGATGTTTATTAATTAACTTGCTTTTTTTATGCCTAACTTAATACATCAATGTAAAAAGAATCAATGTTCTTTAGGCAAAATTTGATTTATTATTTAAAAAAATATTGGTCACAACATATTGCTTTAATTATATATGTTATAGCATTATTATACATTATTCCTAAACATGAACCATGGGAAGATGAGGCTCAAGCGTGGCTACTTGCAAGAGACTCAGGCTTGGTTGAGTTGCTTTTTAAAAATATAGGATACGAAGGACACCCGGGATTGTGGCATGTTATTTTAATGATTCCTTCGAGGTTGTTAGAATATAGTTCGTTTGGTTATATTTCATTTTTTTTTTCATTAATAGGAGTTTTTCTTATTTTATATTATTCTTCATTTCCACTTTGGGTTAAGCTTATTATACCATTTACATACTTTATTTTTTACCAATATTCTGTTGTTGCGCGTTGTTATTCGTTAATTCTTCCTTTGCTTGGTTTTATTGCACTGCTCTATAGAGAGAAGAACAATAAAATATATTTATTTGTATTTTTTGTTTCATTGCTTGCAAATGTTAGCCTGCATGGTTTTATAATTGCGCTGGCATTGATGTTTGTTCATTTTGTTGATGTAATTTCTTTTTGGAAAAATATTGATAAGGCAGATAGAAAAACTCAGTTATTTGCTTTTGTTATTTTTGCGATAGTTTGTTTATTTGTTGTTTTACAGGTTTATCCTCCAGACGATTTGTATTTTTCTCACAAAGGATTTAGCTTTAGCTTTAATCATTTTTTAGATCTTGGATTAAAAATTATAGGTGAAGTTTTTTCAGGTAATTTGTGGCTTTCGTATTTTGTTATTGTAATTTTTTTGATTTGGTTTTATTTACAAAGACAAATATTGTTTTTTGTTTTATCGAACATTGCTATGCTTTTATTGTTTTCAATTTATTATAATTTTTGGCATCAGGGTGTTTTATATTTAATTTGGATATTTACTCTTTGGCTTAGTTTTTCAGAGAACAAAGGTAGGCTACAATCAAGTTTATTTCGTAAAGTTATAAAAATTTTAATGCTTGTATCTACTGGAATCGTTTGTGTTTTTAATACATACTGGTCGCTTATAATTTACAAAAATGAAATAAAAATGAATTATGGCGCAGGCAAAGAAATATCAACCTTTATCAAAGAAAATGGACTTGAGAATAAATTTATTTATGCAACAAATTTTTGGTCTCTTTCTATACTTCCATATTTTGAGAAAAATATTTTTAGAACACCATCATATAAAGATGGTAAGTCTTATTGGGTGTGGACAAAGCAAACCTATTATCCAGAAGAAAATCAAGTTATAATAAGTAAAAAACCCGATTTAATTATTTTTAGCAGACCAGAAATGTTTTCTTGCCCATCTAATATTGATGGATACAAATTTGTAAATAATTTTTTTGGCAATGTCCTTTGGAAAGATTCTATTAAAGAAGTTAACGATTATAGGATGTTTTTGAAAGAAAGTATGAAATTTTTCATAATCCCTGAAATTACCAAACCCTTTTTACAATCGTTAAATACTTTTGAAAATAATATTACCGATTGGAATTACAATGCAGAAATGTTGTCTGCAGAAGTCAAATATTCAGGGAAAAAATCCAATATTGTAAACGAATTTTCTTTAGGTTTTGAGTGCAATCTTGATTCTGTTTTATTAAAAAATAATTTCAATTCCCTGATAATTTCCAGCAATGCTTATTGCTATTTTACGGATAAAACGAGTGCGTTATTGGTAGTATCTATTGAAACAGAAAACAAAGCTTATATATGGGAAGGAATAGAAATAGAAAAGTATATAAAGGCTTATTCAAACTGGTGGCCTGTGAGAAATGAAATAACTATTGATCGAAATAAAATCAAAGCAAAGTCTAAATTAAAAATATATATTTGGAATCCTGATAAACAAAAAGGCTATGTAGATAATTTTGATGTAAAAATATTTTTGCTCTAACATCAAGTGGATGAAAAAAATTGTTTCCCTTTATTCCACCGCAAAATTTACTTTTCAATTCCAAAACTGCATTTTATCGGAAAATGATCGGAATAATCAATTTTTTCTGTTTTAAATCCGGATGTGGAAATTTTATCACAGTGTAAGATAAAGTCAATTCTGAAAGGCTTTGTTATTCCTCCATAGGTATAGCCAATACCATTACCCGATTCACAAAAAGCATCTTTTAAATCGCCCCTCATTTTTTGGTATGCATAAGAAACAGGAGTATCGTTAAAGTCGCCGCAAACAAAGACAGGGTAAGGAGATTTTGAAATATGTTCAGAAATAACATCTACCATTTCAGCCCTTTTTATAAAAGCCAAATCTAATTTTTTAAATAGTTTCAATCCGTCATTTATTTGTTCTTTCTGAGGATATAAAATACTATCAACAAAATTGTAATCTTCTTTTCTAAAATGTATGGAACGCAAATGGCAATTATAAATACGGACTGTATCTTCTTCAATTACAACATCAGTATAAATAGCCAAATTGTTTGATTTTTGAAAAGAAATCAATCCTTTATTAACAATGGGAAAACGGCTGAATGTTGCAATACCAAAGTGATGTTGTTTATTCTTTGCAGGAAAATGCTCGTGAAAATTCTTTGAAGGTAGAATTTTTGCCAAAGAATCAGATGTAGAAAACTCGCCAAGCGTGTCTGCAAAATATTCCTGAAAACAAATAATATCAGACTGCTCCTGCTTTAGATAATTATAAATTTTATTTCTGTTTGTTTTATTATACGTCCAGTTTTTACCCCAATTGTAAATATCAAAAAGACGCACATTATAACTCATTATTTTATACGAATGCGTATTTTCATCTTTCTCGAAACTAAAAGAAATAAAATCATTCAGGTATCCATAACCGAATGCTATAGATATCAAAGATAACAAGAACCATCGCCTTTTCAGCACAATCCACAAAGCAATAAAAAATAAATTCAAAAGAAGAATATAAGGATAGGCAAGACCGAAAAAAGCAGGATAAGAAAACTTTGCCGGATTAATGTAAATAGATAAATAAGATACGCAAATAGAAAGAACAGAAAGAATATTAACTACAATAAGTAATTTAATGAGGAAGCCCTTGAATTTTGATTTGGATTTAGCTTTGAGTTTAGCTTTGGGTTTAGGTTGAGATTTAGTCTTTATTTGCTTTTTTTCTGTCATTATTGAAAGATTATCACTTATTACTTGCTTTAAATAAAATTTCTTTTTCTTCTTTAGTCAATGCAGAATAGCCGTTTTTAGAAATTTTATCAAGAATCAAATTTATGTGTTCCTGATCTTTTACTTTCTGATAATTGTAATCCATATCGCTTACAGGCTTCTTATGCTTTACTTTAATTCTGGGTTTGTAAGAAAAAAGACCCGTGATAGCATCATATAATTTTATAAACCACTTGCTAAAATCTGTTCCTTTTTTGTACTGCGTAATAAAAAGAAATCCCCAGAACGCACCACCAAGATGCGCTATATGTCCACCCGGATTTCCTGCTGAAATACTCAAGATGTCAATAGCTATTGTTGCAATCGCAATCCATTTTAATTTAACAGGACCAATGAATAATAAATTCAAGGTTAAGTTCGGCACATAAAATGAAATTGCTGTAACAACGGCTATAACAGAAGCAGATGCTCCCATTGCCACAGACTGATTAATGTAAGGCTTAAAAACAGGAAAAAAATTGAATGCTGCTATAAAAAAAACAGCGCCTGCAATTCCTCCTAAAACATAGGTAGCAAGCAGTCTTTTGGCATCAAGGTAATCAAGAAAAATTTTTGCAAACCAGAAAAACCAAAGCATATTGAAAAGAATATGAAAAAAATCCTGATGCAAAAACATATACGTAATTATTGTCCAGGGGCGATAAATCAGCTCATTTACATCAGCAGGAACAGCAAGAAATGTAACAAGCTTCAGATTTGGGAGACTGAAAAGAAAACATATAAGATTAATAAGGTTAACGATTATAAAAATTCCTGCATTAATATAAATCAATCGGGTCATTACCGAACCCTTCTTAAATCTTTGTTTTAATTCATCAATTATGTTCATATTATTTTTTAACTCCTATGTTTTATCTGTCTTAAAGTAAATTTAATTCTATTTTTTTACTCTATCTTAGAACCTGTTTTGAATGTACAATAACCTAATATTTTACAATAAATTTACCCCAGCGGGGTAATATGCTTATAAAAAAAATTATAACAGAATAAATATACGACCCCGTAGGGGTCGAACAACGCTCTGATTAAAATTTTCAATAAATATTTGAATCCAAAACAAGAAATATTAAATTTCAAAAGTTACATAATGCAAAATTGAAAAAATAGCTTTTATTATAAATTTTAAAATGTAACCGTTTTATCTGCCCAAATCACTAAATTTAAACAATCTACCATTGTTGAAATAGGACAAGAGGATGTTTCGTCAAGTTGTCTTGATTTTAAACATGTCCCACAGGCAAGAATTTCTCCTCCACAGTTCAGAAATTTTTTAAGCTGCTCATCAATATTATATTTTTCATGGATCAGCCCTTCACATTCTACAGCTTCCCCCATTAAAAAAACTTTTACTTCGTGTTCCTGTTTTTTTGCAGTAACAGCAAATCGAAATGCATTCCAAGCTTTTTCGAATTCTTTTGTTTCAATAATAATTCCGATTTTCATATTAATTCTTATTTTTTTTTTGATAAAATCAATCCGTAATGATAAGGTTTTATAATAAATGGTTCTTTATTTATCTGAAATTTATTTTTATCTACCCAATCAATAATTTGTTCCGGCTTTGGTCGTATACTTATATCGGGTCCGCGTGGAGTTGGAATATCGCTTCTCCAGTGAATTATCCCAATCTTCCCATTTGGTTTAAGAATTCGGTAAGATTCATCAAAAAAAGAAATCGGTGATTCATGATGCAAAATATTAAAAAACATTACATAATCTACAGAGCTATCTTCCAGTCCGGTTGATTGACTCAAAATATCTCTCTGCGCTGCTTCTACATTTTCAATTTTAAATTTTGATGCTTTTTCTTTCAGGGAATTTATCATCCCGACTTCAATATCAAAAGCAAAAACTTTTCCATTAATGCGTTTTGATGCAGGGATTGTAAAAGTGCCATAACCACTGCCAATTTCAACTAAATTGTTAATCTGCGAATTTACCTGCAATTCTGATAAAATTAATTCCGTATCAAAAAAAGTATTCCACAAATTCTCTTCCGGCATTCCACTATCTCTTACTTTCATTTTACGTTTCTATTTTCAATTAAAAAATACTGTTACTATTCAGCAAGGTGGGGCAAAAAACCGAATATTTATCCCACAAAGACACAATGTTCACGAAGAATTATAACAGTTCTCCCATGATTTTTCTGTGCAATCCTTCTTTGATAAGATGAACATTAAAATTCACAAGGATTGCCAATTTTATTCCGCTCAATTTCAGATAGGTGAGTACTGTTTTATGATGAACTTTTTCAAGATGCTTAACCGATTTTATTTCTATCAATAATTTGTTTTCCATAATATTATCAGCCCTGAAACCAACGTCCAAAACCGCTTCTTCATATTTTGCTACAATTCCCTGTTGCCGCTTGTAGACAATCCCTCTCCTATCGGACCCGCAATAGGTTGGGGTTTTGCGTTGTTATCAAACTTTACCAAAACGCGCATAGGCGAAGCCTTAGCGTTATAATTGTAACAGATGCTTGCGCAAAATCCAACTTATTGCGTGTTAGGCACTGGCGATTTTTGTCTTTTTATCTCATTATCAATTAATTTTGCTGCACGGTTACTTGTGTGTTCGGACAGACACACTCTTTGACAAGCGTTAGTTTGAGCGGCTTGGCAATGTGTGTGGCTGTGAAGCGATGGCTTGTTGTGATTAAAAGTCATTTAATTTCTCAATTTAATCTGCCATTGGTTTTATCATACTTTCTATAAACTCAATTTCTTCATTGGTCAATTTATATTTTGAGTATAATTGTCTGTCAATATCTTCTGTCGATTTACTCCAATCTAAATCTGAATCTGATGTAAAGTTTTGAAGAGGAACAAATTTATAAGTTTTTGAAGTTGCATCTTGACCTGCTTTTCCTACACTATGATAAAATCTTGCAAATTTTGTTGTAAAGTATTTGCAAAGGTTAATTGCAGATATTTTATCTAATTCTAAATCTACTCCTACAACCATATAAGACTCTGTACAAATTGTATTTGGACTACCAACAAATGTATTAAGGTTATCATCATTTAATTCCGTTCCAATGTTATTTGCTCTCGGTGTATAGACCTTAAACTTGTCAATCCATTCTGTGTTTTTTGTTATTTCAGTTCTCTCTAAGTAACCAATTTTTTTTCCCTTCCCATAACAAATGACAGGTTCTATTAATCCTTTATTGGATTCACGAAATTTTTCGTCTTTTGAGAAATATCCTCTGAACCCAAAAGGTCTTAATGACGAGATGTGATTCTCAAAAGATTCAAATTTTGGATGAGTGTTAATTTTATTAATCATCTCTATTGCTATATTATGACGAATAAGTATATCAGAATCTTCTGTTTTCAAACTTCGAGTATTGATTTTTGGTATTAAATCATCTTTGTAAGTAAAAACTTTAGTTAATTCTTTTATATTATTATAAGCTTTATCCCATAAAAAATAACAGATACCACCTCTAAGATTTATATTTTGAAAAATCAATTCTGGTTTTAGAAAGTCATGCAATTCCGAAATATGGGTATCATTGAGCATTTGATCCCTAAATTCATTTAATCCTCTTCCGCCTGCAAACCATCTTGTAGGCATAATCATAGCGATGTTACTTGGATTCAATTTTTTTGCTATATCTACAAAGAGATTATAAATAGGTTTAGCACTTGCTTGAGCACCCCCATCACTTTGCTGATAGGGAGGATTGCCAACGATTACATTAAACTTCATTTTCTTTTTATTAATTTTTATGGTGTCCTTTTCTATTAATTTATTTTCTTTGATTAAATCATATGACATGTAGTCTTCTTCAATAAGGTTAACATTTAATTCAAGTAGCGAGTATACTTTTCTCGTAAACTCGTAAGCAATTTTTGATGTTGGAATAGAGTAAAATTTGTTAGCTAATTTTTTAGATTTTTTATAAACTGCATAAACAAACTCACCTTGTTTAGCCGCAATATCTAAAAGCGTTATAGATTTATCAATGGCTCTAATTGGTAAAGCATTAATAATTTTATCGGTTACAATTTCAGGAGTTACAATTTCAGAATCTGACAAGCGACTAAACTTTTTCATAGCGTTACTTGCTCTTTCTATTGGAGGAATTGCTGTATCATTTGCTAATGAATTTATATTTTGAATTTTGTAATCTAGTTCGCTTAAAATAAATGGATTGATGTGTTTTTGGAATAATGAAAGTATTTCTTTATCGAGATTTAAATTTGAAGCAATACGCAAATTATCCACACTATTCTCAATCTGCCTAACAATCTCTTGCAGTGATTTAACTCTCGAATCTGTTAAAAATGCAAAGAATAAAATTCTTGCATAAAACATTGCAAATTGTCCTTTATAATCAGTTTCTACTTCTCCTTCAATGGTTTTGTTCTTTACATTATCGTCATCTTCGTCATCATCATTTTCAGGTAAATCTACTACATCAAGTTCATTACCTTCTCCAAGAGTAGGTTTAATTTCAATTCCTTGACGAGAGCCTATTTTTCCTTGTTTTTCAATTTCAGCTTTGATTTCTTCAATATCTAACAAAGAATAATCAATGGATATAGTTGTAGCTTCATCAAATACGCTTCTGCTACTTGAATATTTTCTAATAGCATCAAGAATATCGGTTGGTTGTATTTGAACAATTTTATTGTTATTCAAAACAACAATAGGAGATATTTCTAATTCTTTTCTGATTCTCTCTTCTAACTTGCTATTCCCGTTGGATTCTGTATTTACGTTGTAAATTTGTGATTTATGCTCCTGCATTTGGAACATTCTATTTGGGTTAAAGTCAACCAACAAAGTTTGCGGCTTCATATTGTATTTAACCACATCTCCGTTTGGTTCTTTGAAAACCTTAATATATTGATTTTGTAAACGAAATATTGCTTGGTCGTATTCTTGCGGAGATGCTGTGTCTTTAAGGTAAAGCATTGTGTCCCACTCTGGAACAGTGCTACCTGTCAGCATTCTGTTAACTGTTAAAGTGATTGTTTTTAAATTTTCACTTTCACATTTTTTGATTTTTGATTGTACAGTTTGTGTGTCTTTAAAGTTTTTTTCGTTCTCAACACCAGAGATATTTATGATTTCATAATTGTTTAGATGTTTAAACTTTTGGTTCTTGATTAATTCTTCTAATGCATCACAAGATGCACGGTAAGGCAACACACATACAATATGACGACACATATTGCCGTCTTTAATTTTATCATAGTCCAAGAAACTTAATAAATTGGCATCTTTTTCTGAGCCATCAATGACTTTTAGTAAGTCAATAATTTCTTGTTCATACTTGAATTTTTTATGGAGTTTGTTTGTCTTATCAACAGTAATGGATTGCGGTTTGAAAAGTTCTGAAAAAGCATAGGTTACTCCTTTCTTTTTCATTTCTTCCATTTTTTTGCGAGATGATTCATTTGGGTTAAATGCAAACCGAATCATTTGTGGAAATCCATAATATGGGTTGTCCCATTCCTTAATTTCGTCTTTATTAAGATTTTCTAAATCCCATTTTTCTTGGTCTTCTGCAATATTTGTAAATTGATAGAATGCAATAATATCATCATTTGTGAACTCGCTATTCATCAAAATTCGATAAGGGGTGCCGGAAAGATGAATGCGAATTTTAGCGTTAAAAACTTTAGTGGTAATTTCTAATTCATCTAAAGTATTGTCATTTAGCTTTAATTCACTTTTTATTTCTTTCGCACTTAGATTTTCATCTTTTAAAACTTTGCCATACTCTGTGGCTCTTGCTCCAAAATGTGTTTCGTCAATTAAAAGTAAATCTATTTGATTTTTAAATATTTCTTTGTGTTTTGATTTAATTTCATCTCCTTGAAGGTCTTGAAGTGTAAGAAACAAAACAATTTTTTCATTTGCCATTTGTTTCTCAGCTATTATCGTATCGCTTTGTAAAAGAGAGTTACTATCAAGAAAACTATATCCATCAAATTTAATATGGCTTTCTACAGTCCTTTTCCATTCTTCTTTTACATCAGCCTTGGCAGAAACCACAACCACCAGTTTAGCTGCCATTTCAACTGCACAAAATATTGATGTAAATGATTTACCAAAACGCATTACAGCATACATCAACAAATTTGTTTTGCCTTTATTAATTGCCTCTCGAAAATTATTTACTGTCTTTTGTTGATTTGGTCTTAGATTGTAATTTTCAGTTCTACAGTATGTATGAGTAATTGGAATATGACTTTCATCAAAACGATAATACTGATATTTTGAATCGTTTTTCTTATGCCCATTCTTAATATCACTTATCGCATCTTGCAAGTCTTTTTCTGTTGCATTTTTGAAAAACTCATTTGAATAATAAGGGATATTTTTAAAAGCATCACGCTCTAACCGATTTCTTTTTAAGTCATTCTCTAGGAAATAATGGACTGCATAGTCTCTGAAAAATGTTTCATCATCAACTTTTGCTACATTTTCAAACTTCTTTACAAGTTTAGGAAAGTATTTTCTCCACTCATTTAATCTTATTTCAATAGGGCGATATGTGTCGCCAACTTTTAAATAATTCGGTATTGTTTCGGTTGTAAAAGCATAAATTTGAGGTTCAACTCTTCCAATGATTATTTCATCAAGTATATCTATATTAATGTTGTTTGTTTTAGCCATATTTTACTTGTTTAACAGGTCAATAAACCTCGTTATTTTACCCTTTTTGCCTGTCTGTTTATCTTTTTCTTCCCAATCCATAATGATGCAATATATTCCGTTATGTAACAAAATGTTTTGAAGTTCACATCCCTTGCACTTAATAGTTTTTTTTTCAGAATTACCAAACAAATTGCTATTCTCTTTAATTGTGTCAGTACAGCTATTAGGAAGTACGCCTTTTAAACCGTCCATTTGCCAAACATTCCACGAAATTATATAAGCGATATTTTGAATGGATTCAAGCAAAGGTTCTGTTCCAAATTTATATGCATAATTCTCGATGAATGTTGTAAGCAATGCTTCACGTGCCAAAAGCAAACTATCACCTTGCCATTCAAAACCGTAAATGTTTTTATATGCGGTTTGAGTAGCTTGTAGCCATTCATCTATTGAAGCCACATTTTCATTTATAACTCTCAATTTTCTGTCTAAAATCCCGACTCTATTTTCAATTGGAATAAATTCGCCAGTTGTAGTATCATATCGACTTACTAAATATGGAGCTTCTCCACAAGAAATTTCTAAACGAGTATCACGAATGTAGTCCTCCCAAGTTTTGCCTTTTGGAAAAGCTATGTTCCCTTTGGTCGTTTCCCAAGTTTTCGTGCCATTATTTAACAAAATTTCTTTATTGAAAACGTTTGCTTTGCCAAACCAAGAACTGTCAATTAAATTATTTTGTGCATTACATATCCAAGAAGGAGTAAAAACTTCTGCCATTACTTTGGAACGAGATAACTGTAAAATTTTGTCCTTATGAACTCGTGGCATAATAATACTACCATAATCACCAGTAATTAAATCAGGTAAAATCTGAGAAAAAAAACTAAATGATTCTCCTATGTGGCTGTAATTATCAGTAGCCCAAAAGATATTTTTATGTGTGGTTTGGTCACACAGCAGTATTTCAAGAACATTAGGATATTCTTTGATTATTTCACTCTCTAATATGTCAATTCCAGTTCGCACTTATAAATTTACTTTGTTAGATTTTAAAAGCTCTTTCACATCAATTTCAAGAATATTGGCAATTTCGTAAAGAATCTCAAGTCTCGGTTGTTGTCGGTTTTGCACGTATGAATTTACCATATTGTAACTTTTTCCCAATTTATCAGCCAACCAAATCTGTTTGATACCTTTCTTTTCCAATACTTCTTTTATTCTATTCATTATATTTTAAATTATCAGGTTACCAAAATAGTTTTTTATATTTACTATCTCAATTTTCAAGATAAAAAGTAATCATAAATTTATCAACTTGTTTCTTTTAGGGTGATGGGTGGGCTTGGGTGTGTCGGCAAGAAAACAACTCTTTTGCAAGCGGAAGTATTGGTTTGTGTGTCGGCGCTTGCAAATGTGTTGTTTTGTGAGTGAGGTTTTCATTTTTCTTTTTTGTCTTTAAGTAGTAAATAATCATCTGTTGCTGAAAGGAAGTTTGTTTCGCTTGTGCCTATCTAATTCATAAGCAAATGCAGACTCATAAACACTTTCAAGCAAACCTGGCCCAAGAATAGTATGTATTTTGTAACATATATCAACTGCTATCTTGGCTAATTCATTTTCTGTCATCATATTTACTTTGTGTTCTTCGTGTCTTTGTGGGAGAAAATCATGGGGCGCTGAGTCGTAACAAAATGCTACAATTTTTCTAAAATAAAATTAGTAAGTTTTGAAAACAGATGGTATCGTGTATTTTTCCCTGAATAAATTCCGTGGTTGTTATTGGGATAAACCATTAAATCGAATTGCTTGTTTGCTGCCACAAGTTTATCAATAAGCATGTAGGTATTCTGCGCATGAACGTTATCATCGGCATCGCCATGAACAAGTAGGTAATTTCCCTTAATTTTATCTACATGATTGATAGGAGAATTGTCATCATACCCAGCTGCATTGTCTTGCGGAAGCCCCATGTATCTTTCAGTATAGATTGAATCGTAATATCTCCAATTTGTAACAGGAGCAACGGCAATGGCCATTTTAAACACATCTGCGCCTTTTGCAAGACAAAGAGTTGACATATATCCGCCATAACTCCATCCCCAGATTCCAATTCTAGAGCCATCTACATAAGGAAGCGATGCCAGATATTTATTTGCGTCAATCTGGTCTTCGGTTTCAAATTTACCAAGCTGCCCGTAAGTCATTTTTTTGAATTCAGTGCCACGAGCTCCTGTTCCCCTGTTATCTACGCATGCAACAATATAGCCCTTTTGTGCGAGTAAATGAAACCAGCAATCCATATAATCCCATCCACGTTTCACTTCCTGCGAACCGGGCCCTCCATATAAATACATGAGTACGGGATATTTTTTTGAGGCATCAAAAGCCGGAGGTTTTATCATCCAAGCATTGAGTTCTGTTCCGGATGAATTTTTTATTTTTAAAAATTCTCTTTGCGTAAAACCAAAATCTTTTATCAAATCTCTGATATGCGAATTGTCTTCAATAACACGCAATTCCTTTCCTTCAGTATCATTTACAGAAATCACAGGAGGAGCATCTGAATCAGACCATGTGTTAATCATATATTTGAAATTTTCAGAAAAAACAGCTTTGTTCGTTCCTGCTTTTTGAGAAATTTTCTTTTTCTTTTTTCCATCAATACTTATCGCATAAACATCGCGCATCAACGGAGATGCTTCTGATGATATATAATACAAAATCTTTTTCTTTTCATCGTATCCGATAAAAGCATCAATATCCCAATTACCTTGTGTTATCTGGCGCATCAGATTCCCATTCACATCATAATGATACAAATGATTGAAACCATCTTTTTCGCTGTTCAAAATCATGGATTTGCCATCTGTAGTAAAATGAATGAGATCATTGCCTTTTACTTCAACATAATATTTATGTGTTTCTGTGAGAATAACTTTAGACTCTCCGTTAGCCGCATTGCACAACAGCAACTCCATTTTATTCTGCAAACGATTCAGCCTTGTAAGGCAGAGTATATTCGGGTCTACCGTCCATCTGATGCGGGGAATGTAAATATCTTTTTCACTTCCAATATCCATTTTTTGTATTTTACCGGAATTCATATCAAAAACATGAATGGATATATCTGAATTTTTCTCTCCTGCTTTAGGATATTTGTATCTGCTTTTTTCAGGATATAAACTTTTATAAGCAGTAATATCAAATTCTTTAACTTCGGTTTCATTAAGTTTCATGAATGCAATTTTGGTACCATCGGGCGACCATTCATAGCCTTTTGAGAAGCTGAACTCCTCTTCATAAACCCAGTCCGGCGCACCATTTATGATGAAATTCGGTTTGCCGTCTGTTGTTATTTGAGTTTCCTTTGCATCATCAATATTGGTAACATAAATATTGTTATCTCTTACAAAAGCAACTTTTTTACCATCTTCCGAAAATGAGGCCAGTTGCTGTTTCCCATTCTTTGAAACAGATGTCAGTTTTTTATTTTTTATATTCCAAACATAATATTCAGAACGAGAAGAATGTCTGTAAATGGCTTCCTCATTCGTGCTGAACAATATCAGATTTTCATCTTTACTTAATTCATAATCATCAATGCTTTTAATTCCGGCATCAGCAGGAAGGTCTTTCAAAGAAAAAATCTCAGCAATTTTTTCACCTTTTAAAAAATTATACTTTGCAATTGCTTCGCTTTCATTAACGGAATAATGCTCTCCGTCGTTCATAGATTTTAATCCCTGTGGCGGACGTGCATATAAAATATACTTCTGCCACAAATCTTCCAGCGTAAGCTGCTTTTGTGAAAAGGTAAAAAAACTTACTGCAATAAAAAGGATAAAAAAACTTAACTTTCTGATCATATTCTTTTTGTTTTTTGATTATATAATTTATAAAAATAATCCCATCCTAAACATTCACAATACTACTATTTTTTCATATATTTTAGGATAGCATCCCTGTGTTGACCTTCATTTTGTACTCCTTATCCGCTGTTGCTGATTATCGTATTTTCATTTATTTTTTAATTGATAATCTGCAATCAATTATTTGCTTTAAAGCATAGTCAAGATTGTATTTTTTCCAAGCGTTTAAATCATCTTTTATAGACAGCGGATCATAATCGTATTTAATATATTTATCAATTGATAAAACAATTGGATCATCAAAATTATTAATTTTCAATATTGATTGACCAGGAATGCAATATTCACCTTCATAAGAATAAATGAAAACAATTACCTTATCGCCTTCTTTTAGTCCTGATTCATAAAAGCAATCTGAACTAAAAAATAATTCACCATTATAACACTTACCATCAGATTTTTTGTAAGCTTTATCAGGATTTTTTTTATATTTCATTTCATTGATTTTAATAATCCCTTTTTGAGGTGTATAAAGCACTGTAGTAGTATCTCTGGTTGTATTTGGTATTAATGTATTATAAAGCTTCGTAATTGTTCCCGTAAATACTAATGAATAACTATCACCACACTCACCAACAAAAGGCCCTCCAGTTGGCCACCAATATGTATAAGCAACATTTAAAGTGTCAGATTTAGTATTAGGTAATTTATGATATGGGGAATAATTACCAGACATAAAACTCCCAAATATTAAAATCATTAATATGAATGTTATAATCTTCATTTTTTTTTGTTAATAATATATAAAAAAAATAGTTTATAATCTCTGTTGCTCCGAGAATCGCTTAAACTGAACGCTAACGATCCCCTGTGTTGTCTTCGTTTTGCGCTCCTTATCTGCTGTGGCGTGGGCTATTGCGCATGGTCGAAGTGCTAGTGTTTTCATTTGCAAAAAATCCTAATTGCAGACTGTTATGGGTATTGATTTTATTATCCCACATCATCATAAGCAAATCTGTTCAATATTTTTTATCATTGTTTGTATTACCTATTCAATTTTTAAGGATTTACTTTCCAAATTTTGTCGGAAAAATCTAAATATTCAGGCAATGCAGCCGAGCCATACCAATTATAAAGGTCAAAGTTCAATAAACCTTCTTTAATTGCAGAATCTTTTTGTAGTAATTTTTCAGCTTCGTCAAAAGTTGTTACGTTAAGAATAAAAATTCCACGATAGGTTTTATCGTTTTTGCCTAGCGGTCCTGCAACAATCATTTTTTCTTCCTTAACTAAACGATTAATATTTTCTAAATGCCCCCGAAAGCTATCGTTTATTAAAGTCTTGTCAGTTGTTTGATTTGGACCTGTTTTGAGAAGAACCAATACATATCTTTTCATACCGTAATCATCTCCTCCCAACTTTTCAGCTAAAACGGAGTCGTAATTTGGGTTTGCAATAGTTGTGTCTTTAAAAGAGGTTCTTTGAAACTGCTTTTGCATCTTGTAAGCAAATCCTTTCTGGCTACCGTTAGATAACTGCACAAAAAATTCTGTGTCATTTAGTTTTTGATACACAATTTTTTTTGGAAAATCGTGATTAGAATTTTCAAAAACAAACGTGCTATCTGTTTTAATTAGCTTAAAATTTATTCCCTTTCCTTGATTTTGGTTAAGAACAGTCGCTGTATAGGTTATTTCTTTGTTGACTCGAGAAATATCTAGGTATTCAGAAATAACCATTTGTCCTTCTTTCAATTTATAAGAAAACCCTTTTAGGGTATAGTCGTTGAGTTTGTCCCAATGCTCATAGATTTCTTTGTTTTCCATTTTCCAAGTACCTTGCAAAAAGTCAGGAAAATTTGATTGAGCGAAAGTTAATTCTGCAATTAATAGTATTAATGTTGCTAAAATAAATTTCATAATCGTTTTGTTTTATAGTAAAGTCAGATTTGTATCATTACCTATAAGCACGTGTTGCGTACTGGCAAAGATTTTTATGTTATCATATATTTTTGTCTATCATTACAACCTGTAATTTACGATTTTTTTATCTATTTTTAATAAATATTCTCTCTAAGGAAACCATTCAAAATAACTTCCACTTTGTTCTATCGGTAGCTTCGAGAGCCTCAACCACTGATGGCTGAGGCTCTCGAAGCTACCGGCATAAATAAAATTATATTAATTTGGAGAAAATTAATTTTAAAATTTTACTAATAGAGTATGGTTATTTATCAAAATAATAATTAAACGAAATCCTCACGTATGTAGGGCTTAAATTAAATCTATAATCGTTAGTTGTAGTTGAGGGTACATAATTACCGGTTTGAGGATTATAAATCAGATCTTCTTCGGTATCTTTATACTTTAATCTAAGTAATCTTAACCCGAATTCGCCGCCAACACTGAAATTATTGTCAAAAAAATATTCTGTTCCAAATCCTAATTGTCCGCCCCATAAATTCATCTTTTTGATTTCACTTTGCAATTCATCATTAGCGTCACTATCATTACTAACTTCGATTTTTCCTGAAAGAATAAATTTTGTGAAGCTAATTGTACCATATAGCTTTAATTTATTCGTTTCTTTAAAAAAATATTTTGTTCCAAGCGTTGGGATATAAATTATACCTGAAAATTTATATTTATCTTCATACGGAACAATACCTCCTCTATCTGGATCATATCGTTCACCTTTTTCGCTCAAATTCGCACTACCATTCAAAATTTGTAATCCGAAATACGGTACGAAATTGTTAACCTTATATCCAAAATTTGCGGTATTGAATTGAAGTCCCGGGCTTACATTAAAATGGAACTGTGCCTTATTTTCTTCAATACTAAACAAAAAAATAAATATTAGAAAAACAGATTTTATAATATTTTTTTTCATTTTTTTCATTTTATAAAATTTTCCTACTCATTAGGCTTTTCGGATTCGCCCCGTTTTTAAGTGGTTGCTGGTCTCCACTTTTATTATTAAGATAAGATACATAATATTAGTATATTCGGTCATTGATTCTATTAATCTATCATTGTACAAACACTCAATATGTTTTCTTTCCTCATTTTTTAAAAATCGAAAATTACTTTTATAATCATCAGAGTCATTTTTTAATTCGAACCATTATTGTCAAACCAACCAAATCCTGTAGGTCATTTTTTTTCTTTATCGCTTGTGCCTAACGCCTTGCAGCTATACACAGCTTCGCTTACCTTATCTACCACGGCGGACTATCACACATGCCTGTAGGGCCTATCGTTATCATGTAAAATGTGTTATGCGCAGTATTAGCAACCGTGATTATCTTTTATATAGTAGTCGTTTTAATTCTTCTATTTCTTTATTTTTTTCTTCAAGTACTTTGTCTTTTTCTTCAAGTACTTTGTCTTTTTCTTCAAGTACTTTGTCTTTTTCTTTTATTATTCCTTCTAATTCCTTAGTTTTTTCTTTTGCTGTTAAATCCAATATTCTATATACTTCTTGCTCTTTTTCTATTTCTTGTCGTTCTTTTGGGTCTGTTCCTGTCTTGTGCAAAAGAGCTATCATATTTTTAATGTTTTCATCTTTTATTTCATGTGCATAATCTTTTATTATTCCTTTTTTATCAACAAAAAAGTTTTGCTCAAATACGCTTAACATTTGCTCTAATCGATTTCGTAATTTACCATTAATCCTTGATATTTGAACTACATAACAATCATGCGTTAGTTTTTCAATAAAGTCACTCTTTTGGAGTATTACTTGCTTTGAAATTAAGTCAAAATATTGGCGATTTACTTTTATTGCTATCGTTTCTATTTCAGGCAATTTAAATCCTAATAAATATATTGTAATTATTGGTAATACTAAAGTTTCTTTGCCTTTTTCGGTCTCTATTTCGTCTTCTTTTTTGTATTGTTCACCCAAGTAATTACGAAAACGCATTAAGTCAATTGGATTTTTTGCTTTTTGAATTTCTATAAGTACTTTCTTATATTCATTATTTCCTGTCTTTATTGTAGCTATAAAGTCCAACCGATAAACTGATAATCCAAGCAATCCTGCTATTTGATCTTTTATTTTTTCAAAATCTCCACTTTCTTTTAACTGTTCTAAGTCCTTATAAAATGTAAATTCTTGAGGTTTTACTTGTACTTCAATTATTTCTTCATCAAGTAATGTTTCAATAAAGAATTTTGCAATTCTTTTGTCTTCCATTAATCTCTTAAAAACTACATCATATATTGGGTTTGCTATTATCATAATTCATTTTTTTTTCAAATATAATTATTTTCTTCCGATTGTTAATGGAGTACAGATTTTTTTTCATGGTTTCTAACGGGCAAATAAGACTGACAACGCTAATTCTCAAATTACTCCCCAATAATCTTCACGAGTACTCTTTTCCTTCTTTTTCCATCGTATTCGCCATAAAAAATCTGCTCCCAGGGACCGAAATCAAGTTGACCGTTTGTAATAGCAACAACGACTTCCCTACCCATCACCTGACGCTTCAGATGCGCGTCTGCATTGTCTTCAAAACCATTATGCCTGTATTGAGAATGTGGTTTTTCCGGTGCTATTTTTTCTAACCAAACTTCAAAATCATTATGCAAACCCGACTCATCGTCATTAATAAAAATGCTTGAAGTAATATGCATTGCATTTACAAGACATAATCCTTCTATTATTCCACTTTCAGCCAGACACTGATTAATAACCGGAGTAATATTTACATATTCTCTTCTGCTCTTTGTATCAAACCAAAGTTCTTTTCTGTATGATTTCATTTTGTTTTTTATATTTTAATTTGGTAATTGGTTTTGACACATCGTTCCATGGAACGATGCTACAATCCCCAATTCCCAATTCGTAATTCGTAATTCAATCTATCCCTTTCCCCTCCTTTTTTTCTTCGATGGATTTTCCTTAAATTCATTTCCATGTATATCCACCCAAATTGTTTTTCCTTGTTTCACAACTTTTGAAACTCCTTCTTTAAAATCAATAATTTTTTCAAATTCTATTCTAATGACCTGTTTCCCTTTATTACTGTAAATCCCTTTTAAACCTTCTTTCTGTACAACGAAATGATCGGAACCGATAGGATACACATCTTCAAATTCAAATGGAATAATGGTCTGACCCAAAGAATCTATCACACCAAAATTATTTTTAATGTTCGCTGAAAACTGACCATGATTAAGAGGAATAATTTTTGAATATTTAAAGTCAATAATCATCTTGCCTTTGTGGTCAATTGCCCCAAAGCCTGCATTTTTTTTCGCAATAATGTAATCGTCGTAAATTTCCTGAATTTTATCGTATTCGGGTGCTAAGTACTGCTGCCCCGCTTCATCAAGCAAGCCTTCTCGTTTTCCGAGCTGGCATAACCACAATTTTCTTTCATAATTATAACTCAGACGCTCATATACAAAAGCGGTTTTGTTCTCTCCTTTGTCATTAATCAATCCCCAAAACTTTTTTTGTTTTGCACTAATAAGTGATGCCATTTGTCCTTTAACATCATCAAACAAGGGCTGTACAATAAAATTTCCTTTATTGTCAACACTTCCCCATTTACCTTTTTCTTTTACCCAATAATATTTGTAATCAACAAATTTTATTTCCTCATAAATAAAAGGCAACACTACTTCCGATCGGGCATCCAAAACGCCCCATTTCCCATTTTTCATTGCCAACCTTATATTCTCTACCAAAGGTAAAATATTTTGATATCCTTCATCGGCCTTTCTTGAAGAACCGGGTGCAGGATATATTCCAAAATACCTTCCGTTTCTGGCTATCAAAACATAACCTCCATCCCCATCATGATCAATGTAAAAAACCTCATCAAATTCGCATGGAAAAATCAAACCCTTGCCAACTTCGTAGAATCCTTCTTTTTTACCTTTAGCCACAGCAAACCTTACAGCCATATCATCTGTAATACCTGTTGTTGCATAATAATTCACTTTATCATATTCAGGAGGCACAAAAATTTTTCCTCTCTTATTACAAATTCCGGTATATTTTCCTTTTTTAATAAAAGCAACATACGTATTATTTATTTCAAGATCGGGAACAAATATTTTATCATATTCAAAGGGAAGTAATTCTCTACCCACAACATCAACAAGACCAAATTTTCCTTCTTTTTTTGTAATAAAAATTCCATAACCAACTGTTGAAGACATAAGATCTTCAACACTCATGCTTTCATACAAAGGAGGCGTAATTGTAAATTTTATTGAGCCATCTTCACTTCTATATTCAAGTCCCTTTTTACCATTTTTTGTATAAACAATTAAATCAAGCGCGTTGAAAACCATATAGCCTTCACGATCTAAAATAATCTCAAGTCCCTTGTAATAAACATTTGCAAAAAACAAAGTATCTTCCTCTGCTGTTTCTCCGGCTCTGAAAATTCCGACAGAATCGAAAATACAGGAATTTATTTCTTTATTCAATTTCAGATTGTAATAACCCCATTTGCCCCCACGAAACACAGGAAGCAATCCAAACTGGCAGGATTCATCTAAAACCGTAGAATAAAAATAACGAGAGCTTATTCCGTTAGCAACAATTTTAAAAGAATCTTTCGCAGAATTAAATTCCTTGTCATAAGGAGGGCAATCCTCTGTTATTGCGGGAGCAGAGAACAATAGATTTACGGAATAAAAAAGAATGAATAAAAAAAATAGTTGTCTCATAATTTACACACATTTTTCAGCAAGTAAAACTATAAAAAAAATGGAAATAAAGAAATCATAAATCTTTTCTTCTTGTAAATCCCCTGAAAAGAATATTTTTGTATTTATAAAATTTAAATTTATATATATGATAAATAAGTGTATCCTTATCATTTTAGATGGGTGGGGAATTGGAAACAAATCAAAAGCAGACGTTATTTTTCAAGGTGAAACGCCTGTTATGGATAAGCTAAAGTCTGAATATCCCAACAGTCAACTATTGGCAAGCGGAGAAGATGTGGGGCTGCCCGAAGGTCAAATGGGAAATTCAGAAGTCGGGCATCTTAATATTGGTGCCGGTCGTGTGGTATATCAGGAATTGGTGCGAATTAACAAAGCTTGTAAAGAAAATACAATATTTCAGAATAAAGCATTGATGGAAGCTTTCACTTATGCAAAAGAAAACAATAAGGCTGTACATTTTATCGGACTTGTTTCTGATGGGGGCGTTCACTCAATGGATACGCATCTTTACAAGCTTTGCGATATGACAAAAGACTATCAGCTCAGCAAAGTTTATATTCATGCGCTTACCGATGGTCGCGATACAGACCCGCGCAGTGGTCTTGGCTTTGTGAAAAATCTTCAAAATCATTTAAAAAATTCCTATGGAGAAATTGCTTCCCTTGCCGGGAGATATTATACAATGGACAGGGATAAACGCTGGGAACGCGTTAAAATAGGATACGATCTGCTTGTTCATGGAACAGGAAAAGCGACAAATGACATTGTTAAGGCTGTTCAGGAATCTTATGACGAAGGAATTACCGATGAATTTATCAAACCCATTATTAAAGTGGATGAAGCAGGGAAACCAATTGCTACGGTTAAAAAAGGCGATGTTTTTATTTGTTTTAATTTCAGAACAGACAGGCTAAGAGAAATAACCATCGCGCTTACTCAAAAAAATATGCCCGAATTCGGCATGCAAACAATGCCTTTGAAGTATTACACCATGACCAGTTATGATGAAACCTTCAAAAATGTTACAGTTATTTACGAAAATGATAATGTTACAAACACGCTTGGACAGGTCGTTTCTGAAAATAAATTAAAACAATTACGCATTGCAGAAACTGAAAAATATGCACATGTTTCTTTTTTCTTTTCAGGTGGTCGCGAAGAGCCATTCGAAGGCGAAAGCAGAGTGATGATACCGTCTCCAAAAGTTGCAACTTACGATTTACAGCCGGAGATGAGCGCTTTTCTTGTTAAAAATGCAATCGTTGCAGAACTAAATAAAAAAGAGCACGATTTCGTCTGCCTGAACTTTGCAAACGGCGATATGGTTGGACATACCGGTATTTATGAGGCAATACTCAAAGCTGTGAATACTGTTGACACTTGTGTCGGCGAAGTAATTAAGGCAGCAAAAGAAAACGGATACACAGCACTCATCATTGCAGATCATGGAAATGCAGATTATGCGATCAATGACGATGGAAGCCCGAATACAGCACATTCATTGAATCCTGTCCCCTGTATTCTTGTTTCAGATAAATATTCTAAAATAAATAACGGAATCCTTGCAGATATAGCACCGACAATTTTAACAATAATGGGATTGCCTGTTCCAAAAGAAATGACTGGGAAGGTTCTGGTTAACTAATGTAACTCTAATTTTGAATTTTGCGTAACATAAGTGATTAATTAAATTTTTACCTTATGAATCTAAATCATTATATTTTTGGGAAAAAAATAAAAAAATTAAAAGAATTTAATTCCAAGCCGGATGGCATTTTTAAAAACAAAGATGTCGCTCATGAAAAGCAAATAGCCAGTCTGGAAGAATTAATAAAATTACAGGATATCCTTTATGCAGATGCGAAAAATTCTGTTCTTGTAATCTTACAATCATTAGATGCAGGAGGTAAAGACAGTGTAATTAAACACGTAATGTCAGGAGTAAACCCAATAGGATGTTCCGTCCATTGTTTTCCTGTGAAAAGTTTTAAAACAAAATCTGCACTAGAGCTGGAACATGATTACATGTACCGATTTCATCAGACAATACCTACGAAAGGGCGTATCGGGCTTTTTAATCGTTCTTACTATGAAGAAGTACTGCTAACCCGAATTCATCCTGAAATTATCCTTGGTGAAAAATTACCGGGAGTTTCTGAAAAAAGTATTAACAGTGATGAATTCTGGCATCAACGATATCAAGAAATCAATAATTTTGAAAAATATTGTGTTAACAATGGTATTCATATCATAAAATTATTCCTGAATATTTCAAAAGAAGAACAACGTCAACGCCTTCTTGAACGTATCAATACACCCGAAAAAAACTGGAAATTTGGCATGGATGACCTTATTGAAAGAAGATATTGGGATAATTATATGAAAATCTACGAGGAAATATTTAAAGCTACATCAACAGATTATGCGCCATGGTACATTATTCCTGCTGATAAGAAATGGCACATGTTTGCATCTATAAGTAATATTATAGTTGATAAACTAACTTCTCTTAAGCTTAAATATCCTGAAATTTCTGTAAAACAAAGGCAGGAAATATCAGAAGCAAAAAAAATTCTTGAAAATGATACAGAAAAATAATATCAAATGCTCCAGATAGAAAATACCATAATAAGCCTTGATGTATTAGAAAAAAAATTCTGCTGTGATTTACAAAAATGCAAAGGATGCTGCTGTGTGAACGGCGATTCGGGCGCACCGCTTACTATTGAAGAAACAGGAATTTTAAGCGACATTTATCCTGAAATAAAAAAATACCTCAGAGAAGAAGGAATTCACGCTATTGAATCCAATGGTTTGTTTTATACAGATTCCGAATTCGATCAGGTTACAATGCTTATTAATGGGAAAGAATGTGCTTTCACAATAATTGAAGATGGAATTTACAAATGCGCAATAGAAAAAGCTTTTTACAACGGAGATATTGATTTTCAAAAGCCTCTCTCCTGCCATCTTTACCCTATTCGAATAAAAAAACATTCTCGTTTCGAAGCCGTAAATTATAATGAATGGGTTTTATGCAAACCTGCTTTGCAGAATGGAGAAGAGCTGAATATTCCGCTATATATCGCTGTAAAAGATGCGCTGATCAGAAAATACGGACAAGAATGGTTCGACCAACTTGATTATGCTGCGAAAAACTTAAAAATTGAGAAATAGTTTTAATTTTGTCCTGTTTCTGTATTTTCAAATTCATTTAATGATACAAATAGCACGAATAAAATTCTTTCTATTTTTCAATCTGTTTATTTTGGTTTCATTTCTGTCTTTCTCTCAGCAGAAAAAAAATGAAATCAGAGAGAACTATCATTTTACCTATTTTGGGATTAACTACAGCCCGATTATTCCAAGCAATATTATTCAGAAAAACGATGTTACTATTGTCCGGGACTCAATAACCATGAGCATTAACCAGAAACCGGGTTTTGTATTTGGAATGGAAGTAAAACACGATTTTACCCGTTTTTTTGCACTTCAAACCGGATTAAATTTCATCAGACGGACTTACAATGTTGATGTTAAAGACAAAGACACAAGCCACACTGCTTCTTTAAAATTTATAGGATACGAAATACCCTTGCTCGGCTTAGGTTTCGTGCGTGTGGCAGAGCACTTTTATGCCAATGTATCTGCCGGGTTCTGCTTTAATTTTTTTCCCTCTGATATTGCTGTATCTAAATTTTACGGACAACGCTATCGCTGGACTCAAATAGCAATAATGGCCAACGTGGGTATTGAATACAGAAACGAAAACTACGGCAATTTTTACGTGGGAGTAATGTACCAGCACCAGGAGCGCAGCATGATGACTGTTTTTTATTTCAGAGAATATGTTTATGGAAAATCTAATGCTTATATTGGGCTTTCAGGAAATTATCTTTCACTGAATTTAAAATACTATTTTCCTCAAAATCCCCAGAAAGAGAAAAAGAAAAAGAGATACGGTGATAATTAATTGAGGTTAGATAAATTTTAGAAAATGTTTTTTTGGGAAGTCGGAAGTCGGAAGTTGGAAGTTGATGCAGCTTCGTACTTCGTGCTTCCAGCTTCCGACTAAAAAAACATTTTACGTAATATGTGTTAATAATAAATTTCAATAAAAATTCCTCTTTGAACGATGAAAACAAAAGACAAAAAACAGAAAGGGAAACAAAAAATTGAAAAGCTAAAACCAAATACAGAACCAATAATTTTCCCTACTCATAAAAATTTTTTCTTTTATATTTTTCTTTGCATATCTTTCCTATCCAGCTTTATTTTTTATCTTTTAACATTAGCTCCCACAGTAACGCTTGAAGATTCCGGAGAACTCATTGCTGCTGCCTATTCATTGGGAGTTCCGCACGAGCCTGGATACCCGCTGTTTGTTGTTTTTGGAAAATTATTTTCATTGCTTCCCCTTGGAGATATAGCCTACAGACTAAATCTTATGTCTGCATTTTTTACATCGCTTGCAGGTGTATTTTTATTTTACAGCATGGTATTGATTATTGAAAATACCTTTATCAAAACTGATTTCTGGAAAAAATTTTCAGAACAAAAAATAAAAATACTGAATTATATAATTGCTTTTTCTGCTGCATCATTTTTTACACTAGCGTTTGAAACATGGGAACAATCTATCATTACAGAAGTGTATGGAATATATAATTTTACTATTGCAATTGCTCTGTTTTTATTTCTGAAATGGCTAAGAATTGAAGATATAAATCATAGAAAAAAATCTTTTTTACTTTTATGCTTTGCAATAGGAATATCCTTTACTTCTCACAATACAGCAGGTCTTCTGATTCCTGTACTTGGAGGATTCATGCTTATCTATGAAAGAAAAACCCTTCTTGATTTTAAATTCATGGGAAAAGCCATTGCTTTTTTTATTCTTGGTTTGACACCCTGGCTATTGCTTCCGGTTTTTTCATCTTTTACTCCCGCTGTTGACTGGGGTAATCCGGAAAATATTACAAACTTTTTCAGGGTTGTTACACGCCATCAATACCAGTTTCAAGAGACCGAATCTCAAGGCATGGGAACTGTTTTTACATTCTTTTTTAAGGATATTTTACCCGATCAGTGGTACCCGGTTTTTCTCATTTTAATTCCTGTCGGAATTTATATTTTATATAAGCAAAACAAACATTTTTTCTGGTTCAGTATTTTCTTTTTGATAATGGCAGTACCCGTGATGTCTTATCTTACCAGAGATTACCTGAACAATGAAGAAAACCGCACGCTTGTATCCATTGCGTATATCCCTGCATATCTTATGTTATCCCTGTTGATGGCTACCGGATTATTCTATAGTATCACACGCATAAAAACAGCCTACAAGGGTCTGATTGTAATTGCCGTCTTAATAAGCGCAAGCACATTTTCGAATACCATAAAAAATTACGGAAGACTTACAATGAAAGATTATTTTTTTGCGCAACAATATGCAGAAAATATTTTCAACAACTTACCGAAAAATACACTATTTATGGTAAACTGGGACCCTTTTGCATTTCCAATGAACTATTACCAATTTGTAGAAAAGAAAAGAACAGACCTGCTGGTAATAGATCAGATGCTACTGAAAAGAAGCTGGTATATTCAATGGCTGAAAGAAAATTACCCTGATTACATGAAACAAATTGAAGCCCCTGTTGAAGGATTTCTAATAGCAGTTGCCCCTTTTGAAAACGGAGATAATTATGACGGAAATCTTATACAGAAAAATTATATTTCCATGATCAATGCTTTTATTGATGCCACTTTTAAAAATAATCATTCTGTTTATTTTGCGTACATTCCTGAAAAAGAAATCCTCAGAAATTACAGACTTGAGCCACAATATGCGGCATATAAATATGTAAATACAACTGTTTTAGATTCTACAATAAATGATGCGTCTATTAATTTATCCTATTTCCTGAACCACAATATCAACCGCGACCGTATGGCAAATTACATGAGCGATTATTATGGCGATTTGTATGGTATGCGGGGAACAATGCTTGAGCAGGAAGGAAAAAAAGAAACAGCGCTGGAACATTATTTAAAAGCAGCTCTCCTGTTAGATAAAAAATCAAAAAAATATTTATATACGCATGAAAGGATAAGGGCTTTGAAGGATGGGAAATTGTAGATACGATGCACGCATCGTATCTACAATACAACATGCAACGTATTCAATACACTCCCTTATCATAAGGTCGCATTGCGCCAAACCATTTGATGATTTTTTCTCCGATGCCGGGAGCATTTACATGTATAATATACAAGCCGCTTCCTATGGAGGTATCGTACATATTTTTCAGATTCCATTCCTGAATTGTTGATGCTTCGTTTTTATCAAATTTCCTTATCAGTTTACCATTCAATGTATAAATGGATATTGTACATTTCTCAGGAAGATTTACTATTTTTACAAGATTCTCAGACGGTGTTAATTCATACGCACTGTAAGCGTAATAAGGATTCGGCACTACACAAATCAAATCCAAAGCGCTTTTCGCAACATCTGTTCTGTTTGTTTGTGTTTTTAAACTTCCGGTACTGAAAGAATAACTAATGTTTCGGACTTCATATTTGTTTAATAATGAATGATATGCAGTTAGAAAATATTTCCATTTTGCGTTGTTTTCCTATTTTAATCATC
>MEOG01000012.1 GCA_001769125.1 Bacteroidetes bacterium GWF2_35_48
AACGCTAGCCCTACGGGCATGCGCGATAGGTCTAAGGTAAGCGAAACTGTGCCAGCGCAGGGAACGTTATAAGCAAGCTGTAAAAAAATCCGTACATAAAAGATTCTAACATGATAAAAGATTTGATTGATAAAAAAGACAATTTAATATTAGGTTGATAAAACAAAAAAATGATAGAAAAATAAAATTAATAGAAAGACAATTATATTTATAAAGACAGCCCACGCACAAAAAAAAGAAAAAGACTTTAACCACACAACCGACCCTATCAACACACGGCAAGTACATTTTATTTTTTATGTATTTAATTGTTTTTTAAGATATAAAAAATAAAAAGAACTTGCCCTTTGCCTGTCCACAAGCTAATAAGGTATGGCAACCGCACATTAGTCCATTTGTTGTTAGTTTTCTTTTTGCGTGAGAAAAGATACGCAAAAAAAAACTTGTTCCGCACCACAACAAAAGCACTAATCGGCAATCGCTCACATTTAATAAGTTTTAATCACACCGTCAGCCCTATCAGCTCACGTCAGGCACAATTTGTTTTTTTTGAATATAATGTTTTCAGAGGTAAAAACAACAAATAGAGCCAGACTTTGCCAACGTATCAAGCCAATAATGAATTGATTTAATTAGCGCCGCAAAATACAGGGTTAGAAAAATTAATTAATAAAAAATCAGATTTAACAGAAGTTTGTTGCATTTTCAAACCAATTAAAAGCAATATGCTATCAAACATATTTTCTATTCTGTGTTTTTAATAAAATACGAGGCTATATTAAATTATTTCATGTAAATTTGTAAATGAAAAAATATCATTTTTTGTTCTTTTATCACTGATTCCGTAAATTAAATTAAAATTTAAATACCTTAAATCCATGAAATCAGAAAGAATGTTCTATGCGAGGAATAAAAGTATTCGCATAATTTTAAGTTTGCTGTTTTTCTTTATTTGTTTTTCAGTTTTTCCACAAAGCGGGGAGAAATTCGCCACAAATGGAAATAATCTCTCTCATGGGAATTTTCTTGGTTCAACAAATGCAGCACCCCTTATTATAAAGACGAATAACACACAAAGAGCAGTTTTCACATCAACTGGCTGGTTCGGCTTGGGTATTGCTGCACCAACCTGCATATTTGATGTTGTAGGCGATGGTAGGATAAGTAATTTCAATATCGTTTCAAATCTCACAGTTGGGAATCTACTCACAGTTAAAAAAATTACTTCCCCAAGCGGAACAGTTGATTTCGGCGGTAATCATCTTACTACAACAGGCACAATAACTGCTAATAATATTAATGTAACCAATTATTCAAATCCTTCTTTCTCCGGTTCTGGTTCCGGAATAATCACATACGATAACAACGGTGTATTTCAGAAACTTAGTTTCAATAATGATGCAAATACTGTACTCTTAGGTAATGGAACCTTTAGTCTATTTCCCACAATAGGTTGGTCAATAAATGGGAATAATATGTACTCAATACCATCAGGTAATATTGGCATTGGCACTCAATCACCAACTGAAAAACTTGAAATAAACGGGAGCATGAAACTTAGCGGAGCTGTATATGCAGATAAGGTTATTGTTAATAATCATGCAGGTATCGGAACATTTATATCTACACCACAAATTTACAATTTGGATGGTGACTTGTTAATTCAGAACGGAACAAGTGCACTAAACACTCTTATTAATTCAGATAATGGCGGTTACGTTGGTATTGGCTTAACAAATCCAACAGAGAAACTGGATGTAGCAGGAAATGCAAATATTCGAGGTTATTTATATGTACAAGATGGTGTAATAATTGGTAAACGTGTAAACAGCGAAAAAGTTGTGACCGATACTTTGCAAACTGATAAAATGTCTTTACAGGAAATGACTGTTGATAGTATTACTGCGCAAAAAATTACACTTGACAAATTGACAACTAATGAAATTAATGCGATTGAATCAATAAAAGGGAAAGAAATCAATGCTGAATTAATAGTTCGGTCAGGTCAGATTACAATAGATGGTCCGGGAAATAAAATCTATTCTTCACTCGGTGGGATAAATTTTAACAACAATAATCTCAATGGAATAGATAATTTTTATGCAAATATAATTTCTGGTGGGACGCTTAATGTACAAAGTTTTGGTTCTCCCATTGATAATCTCGAAGTAAGTGGCGGTATCAAGGTAGGGAATTCTTCAATTATTCTTGGTGAATTTAGTGGGACAGGTGCTCCAAACAATATTTATGCAGAAAACAATGATTTATATATACAAAGCATTGCACAGTCAACTGATTATAATACCTTATTAAATGCATATAATAACGGTAATGTTGGTATTGGGACAAATAGCCCGCAAAAGAAATTACATGTTAAAACTTCTGTTCCTGAAAATGTTGAGAATCCGCCATCAGAATACACAGGCTCTATTAGAATTGAACATGATGTGTTTAATGTTGGTAACTCAACTTGGGATTTAGAACCAATTGTAAATAATAATCCGGGCTTTCATAATAGATTTAGTATTGGAACACCTGGTAATACTTCAATGTTCACAATAAATGATAATGGTAATGTTGGTATTGGGACATTAGCCCCAAAAGATAAATTTCAAATAGGTGATGGTATTAATAAAATAAATATTGGGTCAATTAATAATTCTACAATCTGTGCAACGTCATATATTGGTTTTAATTCAGCAAGAACTTCAGATGGTTGGCTTTTTAACACCAATGGAGCGAGCAATGGCGGTGCAATTATTATGGTTTCAAATAATGGGACTTTTAATTTTATAACAAAGCCTGATCCATCGGGTGAAGTTTCACCTGATGATGAGTGTTCGGGACACACAGGAACATCTGATGAAATTTTTAGTGATTCGCAAATAGCAAATAAATCTAAAATGACAATAGCATCAAATGGTAGAATTGGTATTGGGACAACATTACCTTATACGAAATTTCATATAAAAGGAACATCACAAACTGATGCTGTTCTCTTTTTAGAACCAGGTGAGTGGAACAGTGCAGGTGATTATAGTGAAATCCGTTTCGGTGATGCAACTCATTACATTCGTGGAGAACACACTAATGGAATGAAATTTTATGATGCAAATCAGTTCAGTTTTACTGGCGGTAATGTCGGTATTGGTACTATCGATCCAAAATCGGCATTACATATCAAAAGTGATGACGGAACATTGTCTTTAGAAGGTATAACACATACATATATTCAATATTATCCCGATGGTGTTGATGCTGGTAGAAAAGCATGGACAGGCTTTGGCAGTTCAGATGATAATAATTTTACAATCGCAAATGAAATCTCAGGTGCTAATATTATTCTTTCTCTTAATGGGGGGAATGTCGGTATTGGAACAAGCAATCCTGGTAGTTATAAATTAGCAGTAGAAGGGAAAATAGGTGCTAGAGCTATTAAAATTACTCTTGCTCCCTGGGCTGATTTTGTTTTTGAAAAAAATTATTCTTTAACTCCATTGAATAATTTAGAATCATTTATAAATAAAAATAAACATTTACCAAATATTCCACCTGCTCATGAAATTGAAAAAAATGGATTAGATGTTGCTGAAATAATTGCAAAACAGATGCAAAAAATTGAAGAATTAACACTATATTTAATTGAGCTAAATAAAAAAATCCAAAAATTAGAGTTTGAATATAACACCTTGAAAAAGTAAAAGAATCCTTCGTTTATAAAAAATGAAACGCTATTTTCATATTATCAAGTTTTCTTATATCACTTGCTATTTTATTATTTTAGCAGTGCTAATATTATATTCATGTAGAAAAAAGAATACAGATTCCAATTTATTAATTTTTGATACAGATATTCTTTGTAGACACTGGGTATTGTCTAAAAAATATTATAATAATTTCACAACTCCCGTCAATAATTTAGACACAATTGAATTTGTTTCATTTAATAATCAAAATAATTATTATTGGGAAATTAATTGTAAAGGACAAATCGTAACTAGTTGTGAAGAGGGCTTATGGGGCTTTGTAGTTGCTTCTGGTGAATTGAAATTTAAATGCTATAATTTTTTTGGAAGTTCAATAAGTTATTGTTCTAATTGGTCTGTTATTGCTCTATCAGATACAATATTAATTTTAAAATATAAAGGAAAGGATATAATAACTAAAATATTTATTCCAACTAATTAAAATGTAATAAAATTATATGAGACTTTTAATTGTAATACCCTTTATTATACTCCAGATCTTTCATCTAAATGTTGAGAAAAAATCAAAAATGGATTTAATATGTAACAAATGGTCTTTATCGCAAATCGATGGTAAGGTTATAACACTATATTCAACCGATGTCGATTATAAGGAAATCTACGTCTTTAATCGAAATAATACTTTTTCTTATTTTGATTTTAAAGGAGCATATAATCAAGGCAAAGGAATCTGGGAGTATAATAAAGATTCAACAAGGTTGGGCTTTTGTTTTTCTAAACTTAACAATGAAATTCTTAATTGTAAGAAAATTGAACACAAGTGGTATATTTTAGAATTAACAGAAAACAAGTTAAGAGTTGGGATACAAGGGAAGGATAATTTCAAACAATTTGTTTATATTCCTTATTTGGGTAAGGTTATCAAATAACGTTAAAATATTAAAAATATGAAAGCAAATTTAATAAAAATAATTTATTTAACTATAAATTTATTAATAGTTTCTTGCATTCTTCAAGCACAAAATAAACGTTGTGGTACTGTTGAGGATGAACAATATATATTATCAAAGAATCCTGATTTGAAATTAATTAAAGATGGTGTTGATATGTATATTCGTGATTATCTTCAATCGCCCGCAATGCAACAAAAAACTACTAATAATTTAATAATAAGAATTCCAGTTGTAGTTCACTTGATTGGCGATTATGTAATTAGTTCAATACCGGATTGGAAGGTTGAAGAACAAATTGCTATATTGAATCAAGATTTCAGGAAAATTTCTGGCACAAATGGTTACGGTGTAGGTGTTGATACATGGATCGAATTCTGTTTAGCTACTCTCGATCCTTTAGATAATCAAACTTCTGGTATAATTAAAATATCAGGCACTTATAATACTTGGGTAAAAGATGCCCCTGATAATAATTCAAATTCTGATTATGCATTAAAATCACTTTCTCATTGGAATCCGCACCAATATCTTAATTTATATGTTGTAAAAGAAATTTCAAATAGTGCAGGAACAACCTTTGCAGGTTATGCAAAACCATCTTGGCTTTTATCAACGTATCCAGAACGCGATGGTGTCGTGTTGGATTATTTTAACTTTGGTAATAATTCTGCAAGCCCAAATAATGGGTTTGGTCGTTCTGCAACTCATGAGATAGGTCACTGGCTTGGTTTAAAACATACATGGGGTGAACTTCCTAATGGTGCTGACGGCGATTGTTCGGTTGATGATGGTTTTGAGGATACACCTATTTGTGATGGTCCATATTTTTCAGATTATAATAATGACTGTCCACATTTACACCAATGCACTACCGAAAATAATGAAATAGAATCAACTGATCTTAGGCAAATAGAAAATTACATGGATTATTCTGATGATTTATGTATGAATATGTTTACCTTGGGGCAATCTAATTATATGTGGGCAACTTTAATGACTCAAAGATATTATGGTAATTTTAAATCCTGTGGTTCGCATTGTGGGAATGGAATACAAGATAGTGATGAGACCGGTGTAGATTGCGGTGGTAACGATTGTGCTCCTTGTACTCATTGCAATAATGGAGTAATGGATGGTGGTGAATATGGCGTTGATTGCGGTGGTACTGATTGCCCACCTTGCGTTGTTACAAGTAATTGCAGTGGTGATTATATTACTGCATCAGGTCAATGTGTAATATCCGGCACAGATTATATTTGTACAAATTTAAGGTGGAATTCATGGACAGCCTCAAGTGCATCTTCAGGTTGTAGTGTTATTACAGTAGCAAGCGATCATCCTGTTGGTAGAAGCACCTGTGTCGAGATTAATATTTTCCCTGAATTTGAATTCAATGCTGGTACTTATGTTTGGCAAGGTCAGACTTATTATAATTCATTTCAATTACAAATTTGTGGTGGCCCTTCATTCACTTCAAGATTGTCAAACAGCAATTCTCATGAAAATAAAGAAAATCAAATATTAGAATTGGTTGAAAACAATATTGATAATTTTAATGAAATAGAAATTCTGCCTAACAATAATTCACTTGAATATAATAAAAATTTAATACAACCATTCAACTCAAAATCAACACAAGATCAGCAAAATATTAATTTACTAAAAAAAACAAAATTAGAATTTTCTATTTATCCTAACCCAAATACTGGTCATTTTTTTATTTCTTCATCAGTTTCTGATATAATGTATTCTTTTGAATTATTAAACGTCACAAATCATTGTGTTTTTAGTAAAACAGGCTTATCTGGTAATGTTCAAGTAAATATTGCTCCTCTGTCTTCTGGGGTTTATTTTATTAAATTACTTTGTGGTGAAAAATGCGAATACAAAAAAATCATTAAAGAGTAAATTTGTTTAAAAAGTAAATTAAATTTTAATTCAAGTATAATTTTTATTTTTATTAAAACATAAGGCAAAAATACAAAAATAATTAATCCATCTGCACAGTCTGGCACATTGTCAAGTCGCATAAATCAGCACATATCCAAAACTTGTCAAAGAGCCAGCTTTTTTCCAAAGACTTTTTCTTTTTTCTCCTCCCTTTTTAATTTTGTAGAATAAAATAATAATATTAAATTTGTCTGAAAGTATGATAAATAGGACAATACAGCCAGCTTATAACATCGAACTAGCGCAATTTTCCATACATTTAAACCCGCAAGCCCTACGGGCATGGCGGTAGGTCTAAGGTATTCCAAACATGCGCCAGT
>MEOG01000013.1 GCA_001769125.1 Bacteroidetes bacterium GWF2_35_48
AAGGATTCTGTACATGTTGAGGAAGATGAAACATTTGTCGCTGTTGCTGTTGGTGAGACAGGATATGATGATGCACTATTGAAATCATAATTTACAATTACTGTCTGTGAATACATATTCCCTGAATAAAAAATTAATAAAAGGCAAGTGAATATTGCCGAACTTAGAAGTTGTAATTTCGTTCTCATAATTATTAAGATTTTAAGATTAATATTTGATTTGTGAAAATTTTATAAAAAACAATAAGTTATGCAAATGCCGGATGGGCAAGAGCAGCTCTTTGATTGTTGTGGTTAAGGGGCATGCGTGGGGGAGACCACAACAAGCAATGTGCTGCTGTGAATAGGTGGTGGTTCTTTATTTTTCAAATAAATTAACATTTTCTAATTCTAAAAATTATACCCCTTCAATAATATTAATTGCATAAGGTCGAAAATGTAACCCTGCTTTTAATATGTTATATAACATAAGGCCATATTTGTTTCTTTAACTGTTTCAAAAACCTTTATTTCTAATTTGTGCGGTGGGGAGAAATTTTATCATAACTTCGAGACATAAGTTTTACGAAATATCCAGTTAGAGAAAAAATTCAAAAAAAATTCTTTCAATCTCGATACCCTCTTATACAAAATTACGCATTAAAATATCTACTACCTGAATTTCTAAAGTAAATTTGTATATAAGTAACACAAATTTACTTTACGTGTGAAGAAAATTTGTTAACGTTTAATTTGAAAAAGCGTTCGAGGGTAAATAAATAATCTTTGTTTTATAGTAAAGACAATGTGTAGGGGTACTCTCTAAAACTTAAAGAGTATTCGATTTATGACTATGATTTTTTTCCGGCAAAATTTCACAAAACTAAAAATCCAACTTTCTCGATATCTAACAAATTTACCCTGTTTTTAGTGGAAAATACAGAGCTCGGTTTACTCTGGTGCAGAGGGCTTATTCATCGGAATCGATAGAACATTATCGTCAGTAATATTCATTCTATGTAATTTTAGCAAGAAAAACTTAACTAAAATATTTCTAATAAAGGTTAACTTGTACTGGCTATTGATAATTATCAGTTAATTAATAATTGCTAAAAGCAAGAAAAGTCCACTTTTCTCGTTTACTATAAATATATTGTATCTCCTATAATTTGGGGCAAGCTGTGAGTTCACTTTGTTCGTTTCCTGATTGCACTTAGAACTTTTCTTATTTATCTTGCTAATGTATATATTAAAAACCTATTGGCTTTATTTGTTGATTTAATTATATTTGCTGTCTTAAAATTTTCGATATGAAAAAAAATATTGCAATTCTTTACGGAGGAGATTCTTCGGAAGTTAAAGTTTCTTTGAAAAGCGGATTACAGGTTGCAAAAATTATTGATACCAAAAAATACAATGCGTTTCTTGTACTGGTAAAAGGTCCCAAATGGCTCGTTAAATCTGAACCTTTCAAAGACTGTAAGGTCAATAAAGATGATTTTTCCTTCACTGCAGATAATAAAAAAATAAAATTCGATTTTGCCCTAATTGCAATTCACGGAACTCCCGGTGAAAATGGCGTTTTACAAGGATATTTTGATATTATAGGCATTCCTTATTCAACATCGGGCTTGCTGACCTCTGCTGTTACATTTAACAAATACGCTTGTAAACTTTACTTAAAAGATATTAATATTGACACAGCAAAGGCTGTTTTACTTCGTGAAAAAGATAAAATCGAACCCGATAAAATAATTGCGAAAGTCGGATTGCCATGCTTTGTTAAGCCTAATAACGGCGGCTCCAGCTATGGGATTACAAAAGTAAAAACAAAAAACGCTCTGACTGCCGCTGTTAAAAAAGCATTTGCTGAGGATACCGAAGTGATTATTGAAGAATATATTCAGGGCACAGAACTTACTTGTGGCGTATTTAAAACGAAGAAAAAAGATATTGTTTTTCCTATAACAGAAATCGTCCCCTTAAATGAATTTTTTGATGTGGATGCTAAGTACAACGGAGCGTCTAATGAAATAACTCCTGCCAGAATTTCTGCGAGGGATGAAAAAAATTGCAAAGAATTAACCTCCCTGATTTATGACACATTAAATTGCAAAGGAATCTGCCGCGTTGATTATATTCTGACAAAAAACAGGCTTGTCTTTCTCGAGATAAACACCGTTCCGGGAATGACAAAAGCAAGCATTATTCCTCAGCAGGCAGAATATCTTGGTATCAATATGACAGAACTTTTTAATATGGTTATTGAGGATGGATTAGTATTGTAAAATCGCTCCACCTGTGCTGAGCGAAGTCGAAGTATGGAGCGATTGCACAATAAAAAAAGTAAATAAAAAAAATTGAACCAAAATCTCGATATATTAATTGTTAAACTGGATGGATTTATTCGTAAATTCTACAAGAATCAAATCATCAAAGGATTTATTCTGACCACAACTCTGTTTCTTGCATTTTTTCTTTTTGCAGCAATAACAGAATATTTCGGGCACTTTTCTTCGGGATTTAGAACTGTGCTATTTTATGGGGTTTCAGCGATTTCTTTTGCAATTTTTATCAAACTGATTTTAATTCCCACGCTGCAATTTTTTAAAATAGGGAAAATAATTTCTTACAAACAAGCATCAAATATTCTTGCAAAACATTTCGGCGAATTGCAGGACAAACTTACCAATACTCTTGAACTTGCAGATATAAAAAATATTCCCGGTTTCTCACAGGAACTTATTATTGCAAGTATAAACAAACGTATTTCTGCGTTAAAACCCATCCCTTTTAACAAAGCTGTCAACCTGAAAGAGAATCTAAAATACGCCCGGTATCTCGCTTTTGTTGGTTTTATTATTCTTGTTATTTTAATCTTTTGGCCATCTGTTATTACAGAAGGAACGGAAAGAGTTGTAAAATACGATTCCCATTTTGAACCAAAAGCGCCCTTTGATTTTATTTTACTCAACGATACATTATCTGTTCAAAAAGGAAACGATTTTCAGGTAAAGCTTGAAATGCGTGGAAATTTCGTACCTGAAATCGTGTATATTGTTTTTGGAAACAGCAATTTTCAAATGACAAAAATTTCCAAATCAAAATTTTCATATACATTTAAAAATATCAATAATAATGTAGAATTTTCATTCAGTGCTGATCAGTACCGCTCACAACAATATGTTATAAAAGTGCTGCCCGCGCCTACAATTCTTGATTTCAGCATTGCTGTTGATGTGCCCGCATATACCCGCGATACAAACAAACTATACGAAAACATAGGCGATATAACCGTTCCGTGCGGTTCCAAAATCAAATGGAATTTCAACACAAAAGATATAGACTCTCTTACAATCGTTTTTAATGATAGCATAAAACTAAGGGCAAGTAAAGGAGTTGAAGGATTTTCTGTTTCTAAATTATTTCTAATAGGCAGTAATTATAAAATTGCGGTTTCCAATAAACATTTCAAAAAATCCGATTTGGTAAAATATAATATTAATGTAATACCCGATCTTGGTCCCGGTATCAAAGTAAACACCATAAAAGATTCTGCAAAATTTGCATCTTTCTATTTTAATGGAATAATAAACGATGACTACGGGTTTCAGAAACTTACATTTAATTATAAAATTACAGGCAAAGATGCTCCCGATAATAGTGATACAATAGTCTCTATCTTGCTTCCTTTAAATGCCGGATTATCTTCGCAGGAGTTTTATTATGCTTTTGATTTTTCTTCCATCAAAGTTCCTGACAATAAAAAAATTGAATATTATTTTGAAGTGTGGGACAACGATGCTGTGAATGGCAGCAAATCTGCGCAGTCTACAGTATATGATGTTATTATTCCAACAAAAGATGATTTGCAAAAATTTGAAGACGAATCTTCAAAAAATCTTGAAGCAAAAATGGATGAAAGCTTAAAGCTTGCAAAAGAACTGAAACGCGACATTAATAATCTTCAGGAAAATCTCATTAATAAAAATCTTTCATCCTGGGACAAAACAAAAATTATGGAGCAGATTTCTTCAAAACAGAACCGACTTGAAGATCTCACACAGCAGATTTCAAAAGAATTTGAAAAGAAAAACGAAATGCTGAATTCTTTCTCTGAACAGCAAAAAGAAATTCTTGAAAAACAAAAACAAATGCAGGAACTGCTGGAAAATGTTTTTACTGACGAGATGAAAAAAATGCTGGAAGAACTGAACAAACTTATGCAGGATGTGGATAAGAAAAAAGTCAACGAGCTTGCAAAAGACATGAAGCTCAATTACGAAGACCTTTCCAAGCAGCTTGACAGGAATATGGAGTTGCTGAAAAAATATGAAATTGAGAAAAAAATTGACAACACCATTGAGCGACTCAATGAACTGGCAGAAAAACAAAATGAATTATCGGAAAAAACAGCAGAAAAAGGAGCTGATGAAAACAAAGAAGCATTAAGCGAAGAACAGAAAAAACAAGCCGAAGAATTTGAAAAAATTTCGCAGGAATATGAAAAAGTTCTCGACGAAAATAAAGAACTTAAAAATCCGATGGATTTAGATAAATTCGAGAAAGAAAAAGAAGACATCAGCAATGATTTCAAAGAAGGCAGCAAAGAAATGAAGGAAAATAAAATGAAAAAAGCTTCCAAAAAGCAAAAAGAAAATTCTTCCAAAATAAAGAACATGTCCGAGAACATGAAAAACATGATGCAGAAGCAACAGGCGCAGCAACAGGAGGAAGATCTGGATGCATTGCGGAAAATTCTCGAAAATATTGTAACATTCAGTTTTAATCAGGAAAATTTAATGGAAGCACTTAAAGAAATGCAGGCAAAAAATCCAAAATTCATCGAAGCTGTCAGTACACAAAAAAATCTTTCTGATAATTTCAAAGTAATAAAAGATTCTTTAACTGCTCTGGCAAAAAGAACCCCTCAGTTAAAATCTATTGTAAACAAAGAAATTGGCATTCTGGATAAAAGCATGGAGAAAACGCTTGAGTCCATGGGAGACCGAAATATACATCAATCGCGAACAAGCCAGCAGTTTGTTATGACTTCTGCAAATAATCTTGCGCTGTTGCTTTCAGAGGCTTTAAAGCAAATGGAAAACAACATGGAGGGAATGTCGGGAGGTCAATGCTCTAAACCCAAAAAAGGAGGGAAAAAAGGGAAAAAACCTAATATGAAAGGCATGAAAGAGCAGCAGGAGTCCTTAAAACAACAGCTCCAGCAAATGCTCGACCAAATGAAAAAAGGAGGAAAAGACGGAAAGGGAAATTTCGACCCAAATGCTACGAACAAACAATTATCTAAAATGTTGGCGCAACAGGAAATTTTTTCTCAAATGATGGATGAATTAATGAGCAACTCTAAGCTAAGTCCTCAGGCACAAAAGGCTTTGAACGATATTAAAGGGCTGATGGAGAAAAACCAAACCGACCTGATTAATAAAAACATTACCCCAGAAATGATGAAGCGTCAAAATTTAATTGAAACGCGACTTTTAGATGCTGAAAATGCTGAATTTCAGAGAGAAATAGACAATAAGCGCGAATCGAAGGAAGCAAAAGATGAAAAATATAGTAACCCTGAGGAGATTTTTAAGTATAAAGGTATAAATTCGAAGTTTAATGAGATGATTAATTTTACCGATATTAAACTTTATAAATATTATAAAAACAAATACAAAGAATACCTAATTAAACTAAACGATAATTAATGAACACAGAAATTTCATTCCCATCCAAAATTGAAAATATTACTCTGGTAGAGAAATTTATTGACGACATTTCTGTTGAATATAAACTTGGAACAGAAATTTACGGAAACATTCTTGTCGCTATAATTGAGGCTGTCAATAATGCTATTCTGCATGGTAATAAATTCGACCCGCGCAAAACAGTTAAAGTAATTTTCTATAACGACATCCAAATGCTTTCTTTTAAAGTGTTTGATCAGGGGCCAGGCTTTGATTCTACATCTATACCAGATCCTACCACTGCCGAGAATATAGAAAATCCGCATGGCAGAGGAATTTTTCTAATGCGTCATCTTGCAGATGAAGTAAATTTTTACGACAAAGGTCGCGAAGTTGAGCTTAAATTCAAGCGTTGCTAATGTCTGTTTCTTTTTTCTATCTGAATAAATACAAACCCTTCCAGCAAACCACTCCTGTTAAAAAATGGATTGAGCAAACTGTAGCTGCCGAGAAAAAACAAGCAGGCGCTATTAATATAATTTTTTGTAGCGATGATTATTTGCTCAATATTAATAAACAAAGCCTGAATCACGATTATTATACCGATATAATTACCTTTGATTATTGTTCCGGAAAAATCATCAGCGGCGATTTATTCATCAGCACAGACAGGGTAAAAGAAAATGCCCTGAAATTTGCGGTTCCGGTTAAAAAAGAATTCCAGCGCGTAGTAATACATGGTGTTCTGCATCTTCTTGGCTATAAAGACAGCAATGATAAACAACAAAAAATTATGCGGAAAAAAGAGGATGAATATTTACAATTTTGGGCAAAATGCTAAATTCAGATATAGTGTAGTCAAAATAAATACTTTAATAATTAAAATCAATATTTCTTTCATAGAAAGATAAAAAAGAGTATATTTGTATCTCCAAGAGAGATAAAAATATAAAAAATTGTATCTGTGAAAAAGGAAATTTTCAAAACCCTTATACGCGAAAATCAGGAATTGGTAATGGCAAAGGCTTTAAAACCGCGCCAATTGAAGTTGCCTGATGTTAATAAAATCATTTCATTAATTGGTCCTCGCAGGTGTGGTAAAACCAGTCTTTTGCATCATCGGATGCAGCAGCTTGCAAAAAAATCAGAGCGTCAGGCAGTCTTTTACATCAATTTTGAAGACGATCGGCTTCATCCCCTTGAGTTGAACGATCTTCAATACATCACAGAGGCATATTATGAATTGTATCCTAAAATGTCAAAGAAAAGAGTGTATGCTTTTTTTGATGAAGTGCAGGTAGTGAAAGGTTGGGAAAAGTATATCCGAAGAATTTATGATACAAAAAATCTGCGAATATTCATTACAGGTTCTTCATCAAGCCTCTTAAACAGAGAACTTGCCACCGAACTCAGGGGGCGTACTCTTTGCTACGAATTGTTTCCCTTATCGTTCAGAGAATATCTGGCATTTTTAAAAATCAACCCGGACATATATAATCCCCACTCAGTAGGAGAAATTCAGAATGCTCTAAATAAATATCTCTACACCGGGGGCTTTCCCGAAATTGTTTCTTTTGATGAACCTTTGGTAAGAAAAACCATTCACGACTATATGCAGCTTATGCTTTACAAGGACGTGGTGGACAGATACGATATTAAAAACCATGCAGCTATTAATCATTTTATGCGTCATGTGTTCAGAAATTCTGCCGGACTGCTTAGTATCAATAAAGTATTTAACGATATGAAATCTATAGGACTGGTGCTTGCAAAAAATTCCCTGTATGATTATATCTCGTATTTTGAAGATGTTTTTGCGTGTTTCACTGTTCCAATACATAGGAAATCCATAAATGAACAAAACAGGAATCCCAAAAAAGTGTATGTTGCAGACAACAGTTATTATTGCTCTCAGCTTGTGGTACCTGAAAAAAGCAAGCAGTACGAAAATGTTGTATTTAATCACCTGAGAAGAATAAGCAACCAGATTTTTTATTTCAAAGGCGTACAAGAAACGGACTTTGTATATTTTCATGATGGGAAAAAACATCTGATTAATGTGGCTTATGATATTTCAGATGCTTCAACGCTGAAAAGAGAAATAAACGGTCTGAAAGAATCAATGGATGCAGAAGGTGTAAAAAATGCTCTTTTGATAAATGCTGTTATTGAAAAAGAATGGAAAACCGAAGAAGGTAAAATCAAGGCAGTCCCCTTATGGAAATGGCTGCTGACGTATGATGATAAAGTATAATGTGATTACTGTAACACATATTAACGGTACCGTTAGCACCAAGCGAATATGGCATCCGACCTTGATAATCAAAATAAATGAGTATATTTGAAACATGAAACATAAAAATGACATATTATTTAAAATCAAACAAATAATCTACAAATCAGTGCCAGATGCTGAGATTATACTTTATGGTTCAAGAGCAAGAAATAAGTCTAAAAAAATGTCTGATTGGGATTTATTGATTTTATTAAATTCGACAAATATATCTTTTGATCTGGAGACAAAGCTAATGGATGATTTGTATGAAATAGAGATTGATACAGGAGAAATCATTTCTCCATTATTTTATACGAAAAATGATTGGAATGAAAATCATTTTATCACTCCTTTATATGAAAATATTAAAAAAGATGGTATAAGAATATGAAAGGAACTAAAGATGATTTAATAAAATATCGGATTGAAAGAGCAAAAGATACTTATGATGATGCATTGATTCTTTCAAAAAAAAGTAAATGGAATTCTGCAATAAACTTTGAACCTGTTAAACAATTAATCTCCACAATTGAAATTATGATACAAGAAAATAATTAACAATCGCCAGGTGCTAAGATTAATCAAATGTGAAATGTTCGTTACACGTTTATACCCTACAATTTTCATGACAAAATCACGTTTTTAGCAACGGATAACAAATATTGAGAATAACAATTACGATGTAATAAACCCAAAAAATTTAATAATATGAGACTACTCTTAATAAGCAATTCAACCAATGCAGGCGAGGCTTATCTCGACTATCCCAAGATGAATATTAAAGATTTTCTTGGTTCAAATATTAAAAAAACATTGTTTATTCCTTATGCCGGAGTAACTTTTAGTTTTGACGAATACGCACAAAAAGTTCAATCCCGTTTTGATGAAATCGGTTACACAGTGGATTCAATTCATAAATATGAAAATCCGGTTGCAGCAGTTGAAAATGCTGAAGCTATTGTTGTTGGTGGCGGAAATACATTCCAACTGATAAAAATGATGCACGAAAATAAATTGATGGAAGCTATCAGAAAAAAAGTATTGGCTGGAACTCCTTTTGTTGGCTGGAGTGCAGGAAGCAATGTTGCCTGCCCTACAATTTGCACTACCAACGATATGCCAATCGTAGAACCTGAAAGTTTTAAAGCGCTGAATCTCGTCCCTTTTCAGATTAATCCCCACTACATTGACGCCAACCCCGATGGTCACGCCGGAGAAACACGCGAGCAACGTATTGCCGAATTTTTAGTTGCAAATCCAACAGTTACAGTAATAGGACTGAGAGAAGGAACCATGCTGCTTGTTGAAAACAAAAAAATGTCCCTTGTCGGTAATAGAAGCGCACGCATCTTTAAAAAAGTTATTGCTCCCTATGAAATAACAGACAAAGAAGATTTTAGCGAGTTTATTGGTTAAAAAAACGCATATTGAATCTTTTTTATTCATCATGAATTTTGGTTATTCGACAAAATTAGTGAATGTTTAAATATCCGGCTACTTATGCAATAAAGACACCCTCAATGTTTATACACTGTCGGTGCGCTTAAACCTTGAGGGTGTTTTCCGTTTGAAAATAGCCGTATATCACTTGTCTAAAATATCATTTTTATTTATTATCCACTAAAAATGGCGAATAGCCTGAATTTTAAGGTTTCCCGAAAAAATAAAAAAATCTTAAAATAATTTGTATGTAACAGATTTTTATTTACATTTGCAGTCCTTATTTTAAAAAATAAAATTTACAGAAATGGCAAATCATAAACAATCCGAAAAAAGGATACGTCAGACAGAGAAAAGAAGGTTACATAATAAATATTATACCAGAACAATGCGTAATGCATTGAAAGAATTCCGTCTTTCTAAAGATAAAAAAGCGGCTCTTGAGCAAATGCCTCAATTGTCTTCTTTTTTAGATAGGTTGGCAAAGAAAAATATTATTCACAAGAACAAAGCTGCAAATCTGAAATCAAGCCTTGCTTTGCACGTAAGCAAATTGCAGTAATAAATTCTTTATTTTACACAAGAGCCTTTCTTTTCAGAAAGGCTTTTTTTGTTTGTAGTCAGTCAATCAATTATTATTCGGCAATAATCAGAAAATAATTTTTCTTTCCTTTCTGAGCGAGAATATATTTTCCGTTTATCAGGTTTGATGCGCCAATACTCATTTCGGGCGCACTTACAAGCTCTTTATTCATATACACGCCACCACCCTGAAGTGTTCTGCGCAATTCGCCTTTTGAAGGAAAAATGCTTGCTTTGTCTACAAATAATTCTGCGATAGGAATTCCTTTTTCCAATTCACTTTTTGAAACCTTAAACTGTGGCACTCCTTCAAAAACAGATAAAAAAGTTTCCTCATCCATTTTTGATAAAGATTCAGAAGTTCCTTTTCCGAAAAGAATTTCTGAGGCTTCTACTGCGGCATTATAATCTTCTTCGGAATGAACACGAATCGTAATATCTTTTGCAAGGGATTTCTGTAAAATTCTCAAATGTGGTGCCTGTTCATGCTCTTTTTCTATTGCAATAATTTCATCCTGTGTGTATAAAGTAAAAATGCGTATGTATTTTTTTGAATCTTCGTCGGAGCTGTTAAGCCAGAACTGATAAAATTTATAGGGAGATGTTTTTTTTCTGTCGAGCCAGATATTTCCGCTTTCGGTTTTTCCGAATTTTGTGCCATCTGCTTTTTTAATAAGCTGTGTTGTTAGCGCGAAGGCCTCACCTCCTGTTTTACGCCGTATTAACTCGGTTCCCGTAACGATGTTTCCCCATTGATCCGATCCGCCCATTTGCAGCTTGCAGTTTTTTGCCGTATATAAATGATAAAAATCGAAGCCCTGCAATAGCTGGTACGTAAATTCACAAAACGACATTCCTCCTTCAAGACGGTTCTGAACAGAATCTTTTGCCATCATATAATTAATGGTAATGTGCTTTCCGATATCTCTTATAAACTGAAGAAAAGAAACATCTTTCGTCCAGTCGTAATTATTGACTAACTCAGCGCTGTTTGCTCCGCAATTGAAATCAAGAAATTTTGCTAATTGTTTTCCAATGCAATCTACATTGTGTCGCAATTCTTCTTCATCGAGTAAATTCCGCTCCTGAGACTTTCCCGAGGGATCTCCGACCATTCCGGTTGCGCCTCCGACCAAAGGCATGGGTTTGTGTCCCGCGCGCTGAAAATGCAGGAGCGTCATAATCTGAGCCAGACTGCCCACGTGAAGCGAATCGGAAGTCGGATCAAAACCAATGTAACCCGAGGTCATTTCTGTTTCAAGCAATTTATCTGTTCCGGGCATCACATCGTGAATCATGCCGCGCCATTTCAGTTCTTCAATAAAATTTGTCATAGCTTTATTTTTCAAATCGCTGCAAATATAGGAAAGATTAAATAAAATAAATTAGGAATGAAATATTCAATTTTGTTCAATAGAAATTCAATAGCAATACAATAGGAATACAATAGAAATTCAGTAGGAATACAATTGTACCTCTATCGAAGAAACAATTGAACATCTACCGAACATCAATTGTTGCACTACTGAATTCCTACAGAACACCTATTGTCGCACTACCAAACATCCATCAAACAACAATCAAATCCCGTATCACTGCATCCGAAATAAATTTCCCTGAATCACTTAAAATAAATTTTTCTTCGGATTGAATCAGATTGCCCGCCATTAAATGATGTTGAATATTTTTTAAAATTGTCTTAAAATATTTTTCCGGAAATGTTTTCTTAATATAATTCATATCTGTGCCCCAGATTGTCCGCAGCGAGGTTAATATATAATCATTCAGCTTATCTTTTTCAGATAAAATTTCTTCTTCATAAAAATTTTTTCTATCGTCAGTATTTTGAATATACGTGTTAATATCAGCAACATTCCATCTTCTTGAAATGCCATTGTACGAATGCGCTGCGCAGCCAAGCCCAAGATACGAAGTCTGTTTCCAGTAAGATGAATTGTGTTCGGAAAAATAATTTTCTAATGCAAAATTGGATATTTCATAATGAATAAAGCCCTTTTCCTTTGTGTGCTTTACTAGTATTTTATATTGTGCAAGACTATCATCATCTGTGGGTAAAATTAGTTGCCCTTTGTGCAGTAAATCTGAAAGAACTGTCCCTGCCTCTATAGAAAGATGATATGCTGAAATATGCTGAACATTCAGGGCTAAAACTTTTTCTATATTTTCTTCCCATCCCTGCAGCGACATTCCGGGTAATCCATACATCAGGTCAACGCTTATATTCCGGAATCCCGCTTCCTGAGCTTCGACTACAGCTTTCATCGCCTGAGCTGAAGTATGTCGCCTGTTTAGCAATTTCAAATCTGTATCATTCAGCGATTGCAATCCTATGCTCAAACGATTAATGCCTGCGCTTAAAATTTCTTTGTAATAATTTATTGAAACATCGTCAGGATTGGCTTCAAGTGTAACTTCAGGGCATTCTGAAATTTTATAATGAGCATAAATTATTTCTAAAATTTCGTTTATCTGTTCTGTGTTTAACAAGCTGGGAGTTCCTCCTCCGAAATAAATACTCGAAACCGGCTTGTTGTGAAGGTATTCTTTTCTCTCTACTGCTTCTTTTTTTAGCGCAGAAATATATTTTTCTACATGTGTCAGATTTGAAACAGAAAAAAAATCGCAGTAAAAACACTTGCTCTTACAGAATGAAATATGAATGTAAATGCCCGACATAGAATGATAATAAATCTGTATATTAATAATTTTTCTTTGCAGGTTGCAACTCTCCCCACCTCAACTCCCCTTAATTCTTTTTTCGTCAATACCTTTTCCTTTTAGCTTTTTATAGTTGGAACGTAACCGCAGAAACCACAATATACGGTCTTCCTGATAAAATTCTTCTGTGTCTGGAATCTGCCGTTTGAATGAATTATAAAAGTGAAAGAACACAGACAAAGATTTGTTTCCGTTTTTTTCTTCTGTTTTATGATAAAATGGGAATAGGCTTTTTTCAATATTTCCATCTTTTTTCACATTCGCGTATACTAAATGCAAGACACGATGCTCAAAATCGCCGTTATAATAATTATCCCATTTTACAGCTTTCCACAAAAAATTTGTTGATGTTTTAACATTAAAATAATTTCTTCTGTTCATAAGCAACCAGAAAATATTATAACCGCTGCTTAATGAATCAGAGCTTGCATAAAACAAGGGCTGAATAGAAAAATAGCGGCTTGCGGCAGTTTTTTCATACCATACGATGGGAGCAAAACGAAAATACCGATAATCAATATCTTTTCGATATTCTACAATGGGCCAAAGAATACTTGTTGAGGTTTTTGTTTTATCATGCAATCTTCTGAAAAGAAAAAACATAAAATTCATATTGGAACGCTGCATTGTATCTGAATAAGCCATGAAGAAGGGCAGCAAAAGTGTTCTTTGATGATCTCCTGATTTTGTTTTCCAGAAAAGAGGTGTTATCATCAGATGGCTTTTCAAATTATCGTTAGATCTTCCATAAGAAAACAAGGGCGCAAAAGTGAATGATTTATATCTGTAATTGTTCATGCTCCATACAAAGGGAAAAAGCACTTTATTGTCGTGGCGTAAATTTTTCTTTGACCAGTAAAATGGAAAAACGACATTGCGGCATTCCTGATTTTCTCCTTCTCCTTTTTTCTTTTGCCACCATAAAGGGAACAGAATGTTTCTGCGGGTTTCACCATCTTTTACATGCCAGAATAAAGGGCTTACAACCAAATGGCTCTGCTTTCCGTTTGTAGAAATTCCCTTTGAATAAAACGGAAAAACTGTGAACGATTTATACTCCTCGTTTTTAATTCCCCATACTAAAGGAAATAAAACTTTTGTATCACGATCGCGGTCTTTTTTCGCCCAGTATAAAGGAAAAATTACATGCCTAGATTCCTCTGCGGGAGAGCCCTTCCAGCGTGAAAATTGCCACCACAGCGGAAATAATACTCTGTGAAAATCATCGTGTTTTTTTCGTTGCCAGAAAAGCAATGAGATCATTAAATGATGATCATTTCCGGTAAGCGAACGACCGTATGAAAATAAAGGAGGCACTGTAAATGAGCTGTAGTCGTAATCTTTCAGCTTCCACACGAGCGGAAACAAAATTTTGTTGTTGTATTGATTATCTTTATACGACCAGTACAAAGGAAAAATGGTGTGAAAATCTATGGTGTCATTTGCCTTGCATTTTCGTTGTTTCCACCATAATGGAAAAAATACATTTTTATAATTTTCTTTTTCCCGGATGTGCCAAAACAGAGGTGTTATAACAGCATGTGATGCGGTGTTGTCTGTAGATTTTCCAACAGAGAAAAATGGAAAAATCGTCTGCGAGCTGTATTTTTCATCTTTAAAATTCCACAACACAGGAAACAAAACGACTGAATGTCTGTCGCCGTTTTTAACATTCCAGAACAAGGGAGTGATAACTTTATGCGTAGTGCTTCCATCTGCTGTACTGCCTTTTGAAAAGACAGGAAAAAAGGTATACGAACTATATTTTTTATTTTTAAAATCCCAGACAAATGGAAACAGTATTTTGTTTTCATACGCAGGTCCTTTCGTGTGCCAGAAGAATGGGAAAAAAACATTATGATAATTTTCTGTTCCCGCATGGATATTTTTCTTTTGCCACCATACAGGGAATAAAATATTCTGATAATTTTCGCCTTTCCTCAAATGCCAGAAAAAGGGTGTGATGGTTAAATGTTTTTGTGTTTTGTCCGGAGATTTTCCGTATGAAAAAAGCGGTGGTACAGTATATGAAGTATACTCTTTATCTTTAAATTTCCACACTAAAGGAAAAAGTACTGTATTCTCTTTTCCCTGATATTTTCTCGACCAGTAAAATGGAAATACTGTGTTGGAATAAAGTGTATCGCTCCCCTTGCATTTCTGAAACTGATACCATACAGGCAACAATAAATTTTTATAATTGCATTGATCTTTAAAGTGCCAGAAAAGTGGCGTAATTACAAGATGTCCCGCACTTTTATCCGAAGACGTTCCTTTTGAAAAAAACGGAGCAAATGTTACAGATTTATAGCGCTCATCTTTGATGGTCCATAACACGGGAAACAGCACCCTGTAATCTTTTTGCTTATTCTTATACGACCACCAGAAAGGGAAAATCACATTTGTATATTTCAAATTATCGCCATCTCCCGATTTTCTTTGCCACCAAAGCGGGAAAAGGGTATTGCTGTAACTGTCTTTATTTTTAAAATGCCAGAAAAGTGGCGTAATCATGCGGTGTTTCATGCTGCTGTCCTGAGAACAACCGGAAGATAAAACGGGAAACACAGTGAAGGACTCATACTTTTTGTTCGACAAACTCCATATCAGGGGAAAGAAAACTCTGTTGTGCTTTTCCTTGTCTTTATATTTCCACCAGAAAGGAAACAAAACATTGGTGGTTTCTGCATTTTCTCCTGTACCCTGCTTTATGTTCCACCATAAGGGAAAAAGTAGTTTCGTGTATTCTTCTCCATGCTGAATGTTCCAGAACAAAGGTGTTATGACCGTATGCTTTACTTTTTCATCTATAGAATGACCTGTGGAGAAAAGCGGAGCGATAGTCCAGGAGCGGTATCTGGAGTTTTTTAAATCCCATAGCACGGGAAATAAAACCTTATTGTTTTTATTTTGATCTTTGTAAGAAAACCATAAAGGAAATATCACATTTGAATACTCCCTTGCTGCGCCATATCCTCTTGCTTTCTGCCACCACAGAGGGAAAAGAACATTCGTAAATTCTTCGCCATTTTTCACATGCCAGAACAGAGGCGTAATCATTAAATGTTTTTCATTTCCATCTTTTGAATGACCTGAAGACAACAGGGGGGCAAGGGTAAAGGACTTGTATTTATTATTATCAAAACTCCAGATGAGCGGAAATAATACTTTATTATTTTTATCCCTGTCCTTGAAAGCCCAATAAACAGGGAAAACAACATTTGAATATTTTTCATTCTCACCGGAGCCTTTTTTATGCTGCCACCAAAGAGGGAACAAAACATTTCGGGTTTCATCTGTTTTACGGGTATGCCAGAAAAAAGGAGTAAGCATCAGGCGACTCCTGGAGCCATCTTCCGATTTTCCATAAGACATAAATGGCAAGAATGTGAAAGACCTGTAATGTTCGTTCTTCCTGCTCCAGATCAAGGGAAACAAAACTTTATAACTTTTTATATTATCCTGATACGACCAATAAAACGGAAAAATAGTATTAGAATACACTTCATAATTTCCCTGTTTAATTTTTTTCTGCCACCATATTGGAAACAATATATTCCGGTAAGCGTTTTCATTTGAAAAGTGCCAAAACAGAGGCGTTACGGCAAGATGTTTTTTCTCATTCTTTTTTGAATGACCCGAAGAAATCAGGGGGAAAAAAGTAAATGATTTATACCGTGAATTATTAAAACTCCAGACAAACGGAAATAATATTTTGTTGTTTTGAAACTTGTCTCTGTAGCTCCAGAATAAAGGCATTACAATATTCTGTACCTTTTCATTTTCTCCGCTTTCCCATTTATTTTGCCACCAGAAAGGAAATAAAACATTGCTTACCGATTCTTTCTCCTTGAAGTGCCAAAACAGAGGCGTTACAACAAGATATTTGCTTTCCCTGTTATGATAAGAACCCCCGGAATACAGGGGAAATAAAGTGTAAGAAGAACGATCGGGATTTTGAAACGACCAGTAAAAGGGGAACAACACAAGATGTGAATGTTTACGTTTCTGATCGTTTTTATGCCATAGTAAAAATAAAATATTATTCTGAATAAACAAACCATCTTGTGAGCGGGTTAACTCAACCATACTTATTTTAGGCGCAATTTCTAAAAACCGTGTTGAGCGTATTTGCTGTTTGTAGTCCGTGGTTCTGTGAAACAAAGATGGATAGTACAAAGATGCAAAACGAAAGTCGTTCAGCAGGGGCGATTTTTCCTGAATGTAAAAAGGAATAAAATGCGAATATTTTAAAGAATCATTATAAATTTCTCTTGACCTGTAAATTGAAAAAAAAGCATCAACTTCTTTTTTATCTCTGCTTTTTATTCTGCGAAACAAAGGCCATGCATCAATATTTTTTCCCCGTGTAATTCCAAAGTCGAATGACATATCTTCCCTTGTTGTATCTTTTTGTGCTGCAACAGGAATCGCACTGCAACAGACAAAAAAGAAAAGAAAAAATATTTTGACTTTGTTTTTCAAAGGGTAATAATATGAACCGTTTTCAGGAAAAAAAACATTATAATATCAAGCAAAAATAATACCGTAAAGATATTAAAAAAAGAGGAATGAAGCAATCCTGTGAGGTATTGTGTGAAGGCAAAGAGGGCTGGCTCCTCACAGGTTTGCGGATATGGAAAAATTAAAATATGGATTTAAGACCTGCCTGCTTGATGCAGTCTGGCAGGTTAAGAAGTAGAAGTAGGATTTAGGAGAAGAAAAACGCTGTTTCGTTCTTTAATCCTTAATCCTCATCCTCAATCCTTAATCCAAAAAATTTCCTTCCTGTCAAATATTTGCATAAACTTGCATCATGCAATATTATGGAGAAATAGCCGCGGTTGCAACCACCATTTTCTGGACGGTAACATCCCTTGCTTTTGAAGTAGCAAGCAAAAAAGTAGGATCCCTTGTTGTTAATCTTACCCGTTTATTTCTTGCTTTTATTCTTGTTTCTTTGGTTGCATATTATCAACGTGGAATTTGGTTTCCTACAGATGCCAGCAGTCATGCATGGCTTTGGCTTTCGCTTTCTTCGGTTATCGGATTTATTATTGGAGATTTCTGCTTGTTCAAAGCTTTCGCAATAATGAGTTCCCGCATATCCCAGCTTTTTATGACATTAGTTCCTCCACTGGCTGCTGTTACAGGATGGATTATGATGGGCGAAGGCATGAGTTTTTTTAATTTTATTGGCATGGGGCTTACAATTGTTGGTATTATTGTAGCTGTTACAGGCAGAAAAAATGGAAATAAAATTACAGGCAAACTTCCTTTATACGGAATACTTTTAGCCATTGCCGGAGCAGTAGGGCAAGCAGTAGGATTGGTTTTCAGTAAATACGGCATGGGCGATTACAATGCATTTGCTGCAACGCAAATCCGCATCATTGTTGGTCTTGTGGGCTTTGGAATTATAACTGCAATAGCGCAACGCTGGAAAGAAGTTTATGCTGTTCGTAAAGACAAAGTTGCTTTGCGGGGTATTTTAATTGGTTCTGTTTTCGGACCCTTTCTCGGAGTTTCAACATCGCTTATTGCTGTTCAGAATACCTCTGCTGCTGTTGCATCAACCATTATGGCAACGGTTCCGATATTAATCATTCTTCCTTCGGTAATTCTTTTCAAACACAAAGTTACCTGGCGCGAAGTTGCAGGCGCCGTTGTCAGCGTTGCCGGTATTGTGTTGTTTTTTATGAAAAGCTAAATTAACAATATCCCATTACCCTATAAACAACAAATCCCATTATCTCGTGCAATAAAACATTCCAGCCTTCTAATGCTTTTGCGCTGGGAAGAAATAGAACATCGGGATAAAATTTTCGTGATACGGCATATCTGTCTACCACAAAAGAGTCCACAACAAGTCCGGTTTTTTTGAAGCAGGCAAGAGAGCGCCGCATGTGATACGATGAGGTAATCAATAAATTTCTTGATTTTTTATTGCCAAGTAATTTGTTTGTGAACACAGCATTTTCATACGTATTCCGCGATGCATTTTCTGCAATTATATCCTGCGTGGGAATTCCAAGCTTTTCAATATATTTTTTTATAATCGCAGCCTCTGAAGTATTTCTGTTTTTCAGACTTCCCGCTCCGCTTGAAATGACAATTTTTTTAATTTTTCCTTCTTTGTATAATTCCAGCGCCTGCATCACACGGTTAACGCTTCGTACAAATTGTATTTTATCTGTTTCCGAATCATACGTAATCATTCCCCCTAAAACAATGCCGTAATCATAAGGCTCTTTAATGGCTCCCTTTCTCACACCGGAAGTTTCCCATGCTCTCATACATTCATTCAAAAGAAATGTGTTTGAGAAAAGATACAAAAGTACGAATGTAGTAATTAAAAATATTTTCTTTCTGCTGGGAATATGCGTGATTAAACCATATAAAAACAGCACAAAAACCCATATAATGGGAGTCGTTAAAAAATCAAGCAGTCTTGATAGAAAAAACATTGAGCAGTAAAATAAATTTATGCATTGAAATGCAACTATTTTAAAGCAAATGGATACTAAATGTAGAATCGTTCCATGGAACGATTCTACAATCCATCATTTGCCTTAATACCCCACTATTTAAACAACCTGAAAATATCATTTCCAATAACAAGAACCATCAGCGAAAGTATAATAACCATCCCGACAATCTGTACGCGTTCCATAAATTTGTCAGAGAATTTTTTTCGTGTAATTGCCTCTATCGTCAGAAATATCACATGACCTCCGTCTAATGCAGGAATGGGCAGAATATTCATAAACGCAAGAATCATTGACAGTAACCCTGTAATAGCCCAGAACTTCCTCCAATCCCATGTGCCTCCATAAATTTTTGCAATTCCAATAGGACCCTGAACCGATTCGGAAACCTTTTCTTTTCCCTTGAAAATCATTGCAAGCCCTTTGGCATTGGCAACCAATGTTTCTATTGCATCAGAGGCTCCATATTTTATAGCTTTTATTACGGTATAATCTGCCAGCTTGTAATCCGGTTTATTGGAGGCAATTCCTATTTTTCCCAATGAGTCAATGGAAACCATTAATTCTAAAGTAGCATTATTACGGGATACTTTAAACAAAACTGTTTTTCCAATATTTTCCTGCATTAGCTCTCTGAAATGACCGAAGCTTTCTACAGGTGTTTGTCCTACATATTTAATCTCATCGCCTTTAAGTAAGCCCGATTTGAATGCGGGGGTTACTATTTCCTGTTTCTTCGCAAGTCGCTCCCTATAATCCTCAAACACTTTTAGCACACTATCTACAACAAAAGAATGATTTTCAAAAGAGATAAATAATTCTTTTTTCTTCTGCGCAATCATTTTATACAAAGTGTCGGGAACTACAATGCCTGTTTTTAGGCTGTTTCTTTCAACAGTAACCGTAGAGCCAAAAAGAACTTTCGTGGATAGAATATCTTCAAAGCGCACAACTTTTTTCCCATCAATTTCGAGAATTTTATCACCGGATTGAAAGCCGATCATTCGTGCCGCAGGATAAGCGTAAATGCCATCTTTTACGGATTCAACAGGCAAATATTGTTTCGTGTAAAAAAGTAAAATGCAGGTATAAATAATAATCCCCAGAATAACATTCATAAGCACACCGCCAACCATCACAATCAGTCGCTGCCAGGCAGGTTTCGATCGGAACTCATAAGGTTGCGGCGGTTTTTTCATCGCTTCTTTGTCCATAGACTCGTCAATCATCCCTGCAATTTTAACATAGCCGCCAAGAGGCAGCCAGCCCATTCCGTATTCAGTATGTCCTACTTTAAAATTAAAAAATTTAAAACCCCAGGCATCAAAAAACAGGTAAAATTTTTCTACACGAATGCCAAATGCGCGCGCTGCAAGATAATGTCCCAGCTCATGCAATACAACTAAAATAGATAACCCCAGAATAAGCTGGGCAGCCATAATTAAACCACTCATTTCAACGATATTTTTTTAATTAGATTTTTTGCCAGCTTTCTGGCTTCTGCGTCAGAGTCCACGTAATCCTGTAAAGTAGGGTCTGAACTATGCGATATTGTAATCATTGTCTTCTCTATTACTTCCGAAATATCGAAGAAATTAATTTTATTATTGAGAAAAGCTTCAACGGCTTCTTCATTGGCCGCATTCATGATACAGGGCATATTTCCGCAAACACGCAAAGCTTCAAATGCCAAATCAAGATTTCTGAAAAGACTTGTATCCGGCTTTGAAAATGAAAGTTGTCCTATTTCTATAAAGTCAGGACGAGGCAAATCAGAATGCAATCTTTTTGGAAAACTCAGCGCATATTGAATCGGCAGACGCATATCGGGAATACTCATCTGCGCTTTAACAGAGCCATCGCCAAACTGAACCATTGAATGAATTATGGATTGCGGATGAATAACAATTTCAATTTGTTCAGGAGAAAGATTAAAAAGCCAGCGGGCTTCAATAGCCTCAAGGCCTTTATTCATAAGCGTTGCAGAGTCTATCGTTACCTTTGCACCCATTTGCCACACCGGATGATGCAACGCATCGGTGCTTGTTACTTGTTGAAGCTGCTCAAAATTCATGTCGCGAAACGGCCCTCCCGATGCAGTAAGAATAATCTTCTCAACCGGATTATAATATTCGCCTACCAAGCACTGAAATATGGCAGAATGTTCAGAGTCAACAGGAATTATTCCCACTTTATTTTCTGCGGCAATTTTGGTAATATATTTTCCAGCAACGACCAATGTTTCTTTATTTGCAAGCGCAATATGTTTACCGGCCTCAATCGCTTTTATCGTGGGCAGTAGTCCGGAAAAGCCCACCATTGCTGTCAGAACCATATCTACACCCGACATTCCTACTACCTGTTCCAACGATTTCGCTCCCGCAAAAACTTTTATTCCGTGTTTGAAAAGCGCATTTTTAACTTCTTTATATTTTTCTTCGTTGGCAACAACAACTGCATTAGGCTTGTATTTCATAGCCTGCTCTATCAAAAGCGATATATTTTGATTTGCAGTCAAAACTTCAACCGCAAATTCATCAGGGTTCTTAGAAATAACATCTAATGCCTGTGTTCCGATAGAACCTGTTGATCCTAAAATAGCAATGTTTTTCATCAGAATACAATAAAATTTTCAGGGTTAACAGGTAATCCGTTATACCAAAGTTCAAAATGCAGATGTGGACCGGTAGTCTGTTCACCGGAATTACCAAATACAGCAATTGCTTCGCCTGTTTTTACAAAATCTCCGGTTTCTTTTAGTAATTTATTGTTGTGCTTATAGACAGATACAAGGTTGTTTTCGTGCTGAATGTGCATTACGTAACCCGTTTGAAGCGTCCATTCTGCAAAAATTACTGTACCGCTTAAAGTGGCACAAATCACATTATCTCCAGAAGCAACAATATCAGTTCCATTATGACCCTGCGAGGGTTGAAAGCGGTTTGTTACCATTCCTTTTATTGGAGGGAAAAATTTAAGCTTATTAATATCTTTATTGGTTTTTTTTATTTCTGAAACAGATAAATTATAACGCTCTTCTTGCTCTATCTGGTGCACAAAAAGCGAATCTGCAATAGACTTTGAAAAATCAATGTTTTTCGTGTCAATATTTTTTTTCCGCGCAGTGTCTCTTTCCAAAGGTACTCCTCCGTTAAGAATAATTTTCAGAGTTGTAAGATATTGATGATTTTGTCGCAATGCATTTTCAATAGAATCTATTTTATAAGAACTGGTAATAATATTATGCTTCATTTCTGTATCCATGTAACCCGGAATAAATTCTCTGACAGGAGTTAGAAAAATCAACAAAACAACAATCATTGCAATAAGCGTTGAAATGAAACCAACAAAAGTAAAAAAAGTACCGCGTGTAATGTTTTGCGACCACACCTCTTCCAGAGTACTGTAATTATATACCGTAATCCTGTATTTCAGACGCATGCGCTGCCAGATGTTTCTTTTCTTTTTTGTCGAACTCATTGCTGTTTTTAAAGAAAAGCAAACCTACATGATTTTTTTCAGATACACAAATGATGCGTTTTTAACGCTGGAGACCTGCCTATGCAATAGACATTTGCTTAATTTCCGGCAAGTAAAGTTCGTAAGGGATTAATAAAACGCATTATCAAACGTTCGTCTTCAGTAATGATTTCAGCAGTACCTTTCATATCATGACTGAACTCAAGTTTTTTATTAAATTATAGTAATTAGTTTGAAACTGACGATGAATCAATAAAAATAACACCATCATATACATTTTTCAAAATCATTGATTCATTTGCGAAACCTGCTATCTCGGATTTGCAATCCGAGCGATAAGCAGGGCAAGCAATAACAACACAGTATAACACAACAGAAACCAAAACCAAAACCAAATGAAACCCATAAACCTAAGCCTTTCAGAAAGCGAGCTGTTCAAATTTTTACTGTGGCAGCATTTAGGTGTGTTAGTTTATGAGCAAAGCTGTATATTAGAAGGCATACCGGAAGAGCACCTGACCCCTGTTCGGCGAATTTTCCGAACTTCATTGAACTCGAATATTCCTCTGTACGGCGTTGCTTGCAGCTATGACGTTAAATAACAAAACAAAAACACCCCCAACAGTCAAATTAATCTTCCCTCCAATAAAATACCCCGCTAGTGCGGATTTGCAATCCGTGCGATAAGCTGCAAATAAGTCATAACCCTAACACCGCCACGCTTACCTTTACCTTTGCTGGCAACAGCAACCCTGATTTTATAAATATTGTTGCCCAGTGGTGTTCCCTGTGTTGGGTTTATTTGCAGGTCTTGAATCAAATCGGCTATTTCATTTTTAAGAGAGCCGTATTTTTTAATAAGTCTCCGGGCTTCTTTTTCAAAGTTTTCGGTAGTTAATACACTATAGTTCATTTAAAAACTCATTAGCAGACCTGGCCTTTTTTTTGCCCTTTTCAATTTGTTTTAATTCTTCGAGTCCTGATTTGATATTAGCAAGTATTTCTTTTTTTGAATCCCCTGCATCCATATTATTGACTTTAACAAAATCAAAGTTGCGTATAATGTCCATAAAGAACTGAAATTTATTTTCCTGAATATAAAGCGTTACTTCTTTCATTTTGTATATAATATTTAATAAGTCTGCTGTTTTATTTTCTTAACGAAAAGAATAAATATAAAATACAAAGATAGAATAATGTGGATTTTATTCCAAACAGATTTTATAGCTTTTTTATTTTTATACTGGTTCTTATTAGATTTACATGGTTATTGAGTTCGCCTGTTTACCAAGCCTTGCATGGCTCTGCTTTAGCGGTGGTCGAAATACACGCCATACGACATGCAGTGCCCCTGCCATATTTGTCATAGTTTATCCCGAAAAAATCGGGACTTTTTGCAAATCCCCCCGCTCGGCGTAATTTCAAAACTACATCGCAAATAAATCTTCCCTCCAATAAAATATTAATTTTATATCTTTAACGTTTATTGTATTTTTGAAAATTGCATAATTTTTTATTCAGGTGAAATTTTTTCTTTTAATCATATTATTATTTCTCTGTCGGTTCTCATTTAGCCAGTCTGCAAAAGATACCAGCAACGGTTATGTGAAATATTACTATGGAAACGGGGCATTGTCGAGTGAAGGTCTTATGGTAAACGGCAAACCCGAGGGATACTGGAAAACATATTATGTGGATGGTAAACTGAAATCTGAAGGATATAGGAAAAATTTTCAGCTCGACAGTGTCTGGACTTTTTACGATGAGTCGGGAGTTACTGAAAAAATTATCAATTATTTATACGGGAAAAAGAACGGCCATTATTATACTTTCAGCATAAAGAATACCGACAGCACAAAAGCAGGAGTTTTACTTTCCAAAGAATTATATCTCGACGACCAGAGGCAGGGTTTTTCTTACTTTTATTACAGCGATGGAAAAATTTACCGTATTATTCCCTACAAAGATGGAAAAAAAGACGGCATTGTCAAAGAATTCTCACGAGATAGTGTTATTATAACGCTTACCGAGTACCGCCGTGATTTTTATATTGACAGGGAAAAAATAAATCGCACAGATAAAAAAGGTCGCAAGCAGGGGGTTTGGAAAGATTTTTATCCCAATGATAAAGTTAAAACCGAAGCAAATTATATGGATGGTTTGCTAACCGGATATTATAAAGAATATGACATAGCCGGAAAAGTAATCAAAGAAATTAAATACGATAAAGGGCTGGAAATTATTGATACTGTCTCAACGGAAAAAATTGTGCAGAAAAATTTATATCACGAAAACGGGATTGTAAAATACAATGGTGCTTACAGAGATAGCGTTCCCATTGGTATACACCGCGAATATTCTGAAAGTGGGGAAGTTGTAAAAGCCTATGAATATAATGATTTTGGAAAAAAAACAGGCGAAGGCATTGTTGATAAAACAGGTTTAAAACAGGGCAAATGGAGGCATTTTTTTGAAGAAGGAACAATTCAGGCTGTAGGAGAATATAAGAATAACCGGAAAACCGGCGAATGGTCGTATTTTTTTCCAGGCGGAAATGTGGAACAAAGAGGAGTATATATCCATGGAAAACCTGATGGAGTGTGGAAATGGTTTTATAACAATGGAAAATTATTAAGGGAAGAAAATTTTGAAAGAGGCATGGAAGAGGGCTTGTTTGTTGAATATTCAGAGGACGGAAAAGAAATAACTAAAGGTGAATATTCGGAGGGAGAAAAACTGGGATCTTGGTTTCATGATGTGGGAGATTACCGCGAAGAAGGCAATTACAAACATGGGCTTCAGGATGGTATCTGGAAATGGTATTATAATAACACTGGTACTTTACAGTTTGAAGGTCGTTTTATCGAAGGAGAGCCAGACGGCATGCATAAATTTTATCATGAAAACGGTATGCTAAAGTTAGCGGGAAAATATATTATGGGGAAAAAAGAAGGCAACTGGAAACGCTATTCCGAACAGGGAGTTATAGAAATAGAATTTACCTATAAAGCAGGAAAAGAAATTCGCGTGGATGGCATGAAATGGAAATGGCCCGACGAAACAAAGAAAAAATAAATTTACCCATATTAAATTCTTTTGTACAGACGTTGCGATGCAACGTCTCTCCATATTTAATCAATACCCATTAAGCCGACTCATTTCTTCTGTTGTTTTGCGAATTTTATTTCTAAGCGGATCATCTGTTGCCGGATAACCTAATGTTATAAGCAGTCCGATTCTTTTCTTTTTAGGAATATTCAATAATTTCTGAATAGGTTTTTCATTAAACCAGCCGAGCATGCAAGTTCCAAGACCGAGTTCTGCTGCTTGTAAACAAAGATGTTCTGCTGCTATGCCAATATCTATTAAAGGAAATTCACGGTCTTTGATAAAAGCCCCGACTTGTGTAATAAGCTTTGTTTTTTCTATCACAATTACAATAATCACAGGTACCTGATGAACAAATTTATTGAAAGAAACTACAGAGCCATAGGTTTCTACAGCTACTTTTTCTTTCAGCTCGGGGTTATCTACCACGATAAATGTCCATGGCTGAGAATTTGAAGCCGATGGAGCCATTCTGGCAGCCTCAATACATAATTGAATTTTTTCTTTCTCAACATTGATGTCGCTATACCTGCGGGTACTCTGTCTTGTTTTTATCAGTTCCTGAAAATTCACGTGAAATTATTTTAATGCAACCAAATTAATAAAAATAACGTCTGCTATTCAAAGCTCGAAATTATAAAAAATACGAAGATAAATAGCCTTTTTATATTCGTTTATCATATTTTCATCAATTTTATGATATTTTTAACACGCTGCTTAAAAAAAAATATTAGTTTCGGACTTTGAATAATTGAATAGTAATCAAATTTTATTTATATGAAAACAAAAATTACACTTCTTGCCTTTGCTTTTTTATTGACAATTGGTATTTCTTTTGCGAAGCATGTTCCTGTTGAATATGCGCAGAAAATCGGGAAAAACTTTTTTTATGAAAGAGCTAAATTATCAAAATATGTTGTATACAACAATATTTCGTTAAGTCTTCTTACCATGAATAAAACAACAGACCCCGATTTTTATATTTTTAATGTTAATGATAATCAGGGTTATGTTATTATTTCTGCAGACGATCTTGTTCGCCCGATTTTGGCTTACAGCATTGAGCAGCCTTTTAATCTGGAAAAAACTCCCGCTCCTGTTACCATGATGCTGGAAGGATACGGCAGAGTTATTCAGGAAGCAAAATCCGGAAAAGCTGTTTCTGATGATGAAATTCGTTCTGTTTGGGGTCGTTTTGATTATAACAGCCCCCAAAAAGCTACTAAAGAAACAACAGCTCTTGTTTCTCCTTTGTTATTGACAAAATGGGATCAGGGCTCTCCTTTTAATATTGCTTGCCCTGTAGATGCTGCCGGAGATGGTGGTCATGTTTATGTTGGATGTGTTGCAGTAGCTATGGCACAGGTTGTAAAATATTATAATTTTCCCACAACAGGTACTGGTTCTTATACGCATTACAGTTTTGCAAATGGCGGTTATGGAAACATAACAATAAATTTTGCCAATCAAACTTATGATTGGTCTGCAATGCCATTTACAACTGCCGGTACTTCTTATTTCGATGAAATGGCAAAACTAATGTATCATTTAGGTGTTGCATGTAAAATGAGCTGGAGTGCCGACGGATCAAGTTCTAATGCATCCAATGCTTACAACGGTTTAAAAAATTATTACAGATACGATCCTTCTATTGCTTTGGTTTATAAAACGAGTTATACAGACGCTTCCTGGAAAACCTTACTTAAAAATTCTTTAAATGCTAAAAGACCTTTGATATATGTTGGAAGACCTGTTTCAGGAGCCGGACACGCATGGAATTGTGATGGATACGATGATGCTTCTGGTGAAGATATGTTTCACATGAACTGGGGTTGGGGTGGTTATAATGATGGTTTTTATCTTCTTACCAACTTATATGCTCCTGCATCTCCAGGTCAACCCGCTTCTTCTTTAATGGAAGATCAGCAAGTAATTCATAATATATTCCCTCCAACAACACTTGCTGCCCCCAATAATTACCCACTTAATTGTACAACAAGTAGAACGTTTACAAACATTGAAGGAAATTTTGAAGATGGCAGCGGTCATAATGATTATCAGAATAATCAAACATGTACGTATCTTATTAATCCAACATGTGGTGCTTATGTAAGATTATATTTTGATGCATTTGATGTTGAAGCCAGTGATGCTTTGTATATTTATGATGGTGATTCTGATACCGACAGTCTGATTGCTGTTTACCACGGCGGAGATACTCCTGAAATGCATAACGCATCAGGCAAAAATGTATTTTTGAAATTTATTACAAATGGTTCCGGAACGGCTCCAGGTTGGGTAGCCAGATATGCAATTGACTACTGCAAGTCCTCATTGGCATTTACTACACAAAGTGGTACTTTCAGCGATGGAAGCGGTCCTTGTGAATATAAGAAATCAACAAACTGCACCTGGTCAATCAATGTTCCGGGAGCTACATCTATTAATATTAATTTTACCGAATTTGCCCTTGCATCTGATGCTGATTTCTTATCTGTTTATAAAAATGAAATTTCAACGGCAAACCTTATTCAGAAATTTACATATCTGAATGTTCCTTCTGGTACTATTACAGTTCCGGCTGGTATATCTACCCTGAGATTTTTTACCAATACCTCTTTAAGTACTCAAGGTTGGGCTTTAAATTACAATGCTATTGTTTCAGATGTGAATAATCTTTCTGAGCCTACTTCAGAAGTGTATGTTTATCCGAATCCTTTTAATGAGGATGCTGTTATCAGTTATGATATAAATGTTTCCGGAAAAGTAAGGTTAAGTATTTCAAATGTGATAGGACAGGAAATTTATGTAAGAGAAAAAAATACTCCTGCCGGACATTATGAAAACAGTATTAAGTCTTTGATTCCTTCATTAAAACAGGGAATTTACTTAATAAAACTCGAATCAGAAGGAAAATCTGTTGTTAAACGTTTGGTCTATACAAAATAAAAGTTTATTGAATTTTAATAAATAAAAAAAGCTCCTTTCGGGGCTTTTTTTTATATTCGTTGCCGGATTTTAAATTAATAAATCAAAAAGTCATGACAAAAAAAGAATTTCAAAAAGCCGTATTGCAGGGAATTCCTGAAGTTTTACCAAGTGTTAAATCCTACGAAACAAACATAAATCATGCTCCAAAACGTAAGGACATTCTTACAAAAGAAGAAAAAAAATTAGCCCTGAAAAATGCATTACGCTATTTCGATAAAAAGCATCATGCTGTACTTGCTCCTGAGTTTTATAAAGAATTAGAAATCTATGGTCGTATCTACATGTACCGATTCCGTCCGGATTATCCTATTTCAGCGCGCACAATCAATGATTTTCCTCACAAATCAACACAAGCGGCTGCTATTATGCTTATGCTTAGTAATAATCTTGATTATGCAATAGCGCAGCATCCGCATGAACTCATTACCTACGGTGGCAATGGCTCTGTTTTTCAGAACTGGGTACAATACCTGCTTACAATGAAATATCTGGCTACAATGACCGAGGAACAGACGCTCGTGTTGTATTCGGGTCATCCTATGGGTTTGTTTCCCTCGCATAAAGACGCACCACGTGTTGTTGTAACAAATGGCATGGTTATCCCAAATTATTCAAAACCCGATGACTGGGAGCGTTTCAATGCGCTTGGTGTTTCGCAATACGGACAAATGACTGCTGGCTCTTTTATGTACATCGGACCACAGGGAATTGTGCATGGAACAACAATTACGGTTTTGAATGCAGGGAGAAAAATATCAAAGAAAAAAGGAGAAACAGATTTGGGCGGAAAATTATTTGTAACCTCCGGACTTGGCGGAATGTCAGGCGCACAACCGAAAGCTGCTGTTATTGCAGGCTGCGTAGGTGTGGTTGCAGAAATCAATCCCAAAGCAGTTCAAACAAGACACACTCAGGGCTGGGTGGACGAAGTTTATGAAGATCTTGAGTTGTTAATGGAGCGTATTGATGTTGCTGTTGACAATAAAGAAGCTGTGTCGCTGGCATATCAGGGAAATATTGTTGATTTGTGGGAGGCGCTGTTAAAAGCAGGGCGTAAGGTTGACATGGGATCAGATCAGACCTCTCTGCACAATCCGTGGGCAGGGGGCTATTATCCTGCTGGTTTAAGCTTCGAGGAATCGAAAAAAATGATGGTAGAAAAACCTACAAAATTTAAAGAAAAAGTTCAGGAATCATTACGCAGACACGTTACTGCCATTAATAAACTTGCCACAAAAGGAATGTATTTCTTCGATTATGGAAACGCTTTTTTACTGGAATCAAGCCGTGCAGGAGCCGATATTTTAAATAAAGAAGGCAAATTCAAATATCCTTCATACGTGCAGGACATCATGGGTCCTATGTGTTTTGATTATGGCTTTGGTCCTTTCCGTTGGGTATGCACTTCTTCTGATCCAAAAGATTTAGATATTACAGATAAAATTGCCATGAACGTGTTGGAGAAAATAGCTGTAACTTGTCCGCCTGAAATAAAACAACAAATGAAAGACAATATCAAATGGATAAAAGAAGCGAAACAAAATAAATTAGTAGTGGGCTCACAAGCGCGTATTTTATATGCCGATTGCGAAGGCCGCACTAAAATTGCAGAAGCATTTAACAAGGCTATTCGTGATAAGAAAATATCAGCACCTGTTGTCTTAGGCCGTGACCATCACGATGTATCAGGAACCGACTCTCCCTACCGTGAAACGTCCAACATTTATGATGGCTCTTCATTTACAGCCGACATGGCAATACAGAATGTAATTGGTGATTCGTTCCGTGGCGCAACCTGGGTTTCCATTCACAATGGCGGTGGCGTTGGCTGGGGCGAAGTAATTAACGGAGGCTTTGGAATGGTACTCGATGGCAGTAAAGATGCCGACCGCCGCCTAAAAATGATGCTTCACTGGGACGTAAACAATGGTATTGCGCGCCGCAGTTGGGCAAGAAACGAAGGTGCGGTATTTGCCATAAAACGCGAAATGAAACGCACACCAAGCCTGAAAGTAACAGTTCCTAATATTGCAGACGACAAGCTGATTGATAAAGTTGTAAAGTAATTTTTTAAAATTAAGGAGCGGAGCAGTATCAGTATTTACTCCGCTCAGTATCCCCAAATAAATGACAAAAGTTTTTGTATTTATAGTACTCTTTTTATTTCCTGCAATTTTTTTTGCGCAATCGCCTGTTTTTAGAAATTATTCTACCAGAAACGGGCTTCCTTCCAATGAAGTTTTTCAGGTATATCAAGACTCCAAGGGTTTTATTTGGGCTTGCACCAATTCCGGGGTAAGCAAATTCGATGGCTATAAATTCCGAAATTTCGACAGATCTAGTGGCTTGCCGGATAACGTTGTGTTTAATATTTATGAAGATTATTCTGGAAAAATTTGGTTTTTACCCTTGTCGAATAAATTATCTTATTTTTTTAAAGACTCTATTTTTCAATACCCCTTTAATGATACGCTAACAAAAATTATTAAGGGTACGAAACCAATGGTGAAAAATAGTTTTTTCGTGAGTGAGAAGGGAGTTGTGAGTTTTGGAATCCGGTCGTCTGGTTTTTTTGAAATTTCTCCAAATGGTACATATAAAATTAGCTTTACCGATAGCCTTGAATCAAATTATCTGTTCAATAAATCGGGGAAAGTTATATATGTATCAACTGTTTCAAAAAACATGTCTTTACGTTATTATTTGAATGATCGATATTGTCCTATTGATAGCCTATGCTGGAAAACTACAGGGGCATTCCCATTAACTGTTTTAATGAAAAATGGTCATGTGTTGTTTGCCGCAGACAACGAAGTGCTGGAAATTATTGATGGCAAAAGCGTAAAGCGTCACTCAATTTTTGCAACAGTTATTTGGTTATATGTTGACAAACACGGAGGAGTTTGGATTGGAACGAGCAAAAATGGTGTGAAATATTATAAAAATGGAAATCTTAATTCCAAACCAGAACATTATTTTAAATCATTATCTGTGACTGGGATTATTTGTGATACAGAAGGAGGAGTATGGCTTAGCACACTTGAAGAGGGGCTTTTTTACACCTCAGGACTGGAGTTTAAAACTTTTACTATGGATGATGGTTTGGCTGCAAAAAAAATAACATGTCTATCTGTTGATCAGAATAATAATTTATTAGCAGGAACAGCTGTTTCTGTGATTCATCAATTTATGAAAAATTCAAATATTAAAACAATCCTGATGAAAGAAAGTAAGGATCTTTACATAAATTGTTTTTTACAAATAGACAAAACTATTTATTATGGGTCGAATAAATTTATTGGTTCTATTGACAATAAAATTTTACAAGACGATAAACGAGAAGCTGTTCTTTCATATATTGATACGAATAAAACATCTGCATTATGTCTGCTTTCTGGAGATAGTAATGAAATTTGGATAGGTGGCTCCTGGGTTTTTGGGAAAACATGCAGAACCTTCTCAAAATGTAAAACAGAGTATTTTCATAGATCAATCCGTTGTCTTGCTCTTGAAAAAAATGATAAAGGTGCTGTTTACATTGGCACACCAAATGGTTTAATGATATACAAGGATGGTAAATTTATTGAAGGAAACACCCTGAACCCTGTATTTAATGAACGCATTAGTAAAATTATTAACTTGGATAATGGAATTTTTGCATTTGGTACAAAAGGCGCAGGGCTTCTGCTTTTGGATGAAAAGCGTCTTTTATTAAAGAAAATTTCGAGCAAGGATGGACTTACCGGAAATACTATTACTGCTTTATACAGAGAGGGCAATGAATTGTGGATTGGTACAGAATCGGGTTTAAATAAAATGATTATCCCTTTGTTTACAGATACAGTTTATCGAATTGAAAAATATACAATTGAAACAGGATTACCTACAAATGAAGTGAATGATATCGTTATTCAGGATTCCATTGTTTGGATTGCCTCCAACAGTGGGGTAACCCGTTTCAATCGCTATAATGTTTCCAGAGTTTTTCCTGCCCCTCCTGTATATTTATTGGGCTTCACTGTGAATCAGAAAAAAACAGCACTAAAAAATTCGTATGAACTTACCTACGACCAGAATTTTCTTGTATTTGATTTTGTCGGTTTAAGCTATAGAAATGCAGGCAATCTGACATACAAATACAAGATGCAAGGTCTTAGCGATGAATGGATACGAACATCTGTATCTCAGGTAATGTTTCCATTTCTTCCTCACGGAGAGTATATTTTTACGCTTATTGCATTAAATAACGAAGGACTGGAAAGTCCGAACCCTTTAACAATTCACATTACAATTTTACCTCCCTTTTGGAAAACAAAATGGTTTATGGCGATAGTTCTTTTATTAATTGCAGCATGTATTTACGCCTATATTAAGATGAGAGAAAAAAAGCTGATAGCCGAAAAGTTAAAACTGGAAAATCTTGTTATCGAAAGAACCAAAGAAGTTGTTATGCAAAATGAGGAGATCAGCATTCAGAAGGAAGAGATATTAGCCCAGCGCGACGAACTTCAGCTGCAAAAAGATATAGTAGAAGAAAAAAACAGAGATATAACATCCAGCATTGAATATGCGCACCGGATACAGCAAGCTGTTCTTCCTTCAGATGATTTTTTAAAAAATACGTTTGCCGCAGTTGGCTTGCAGGATTTTTTTATTCTTTTTAAACCAAAAGACATTGTCTCTGGAGATTTTTATTTTATTGAAAGAAGGAAAGAAATGCTTTTGATAGCAGTTGCAGACTGTACAGGCCATGGGGTTCCGGGTGGTTTTATGAGTATGCTGGGCATTTCTTTTCTGCATGAAATTATTGCCCGCGAAGAGGTTTTTTCTGCAGCACACGTACTTGATGAATTACGTAAATCAGTTATAACCTCTTTACAACAAGAACCAAATATTGAAAATACGTTTTCTCGGGAAATGAAAATTCGTGATGGTATGGATATTTCTTTCGTGGCTTTAAATACCAAAACACTGGAATTGCAATTTGCCGGGGCGAATAATCCTATTTATATTGTACCATTGCGCCATGGCGCAATGCCACAATTATTAAATGAAATTCGCCCCGACAAACAACCAATAGGGATTTACGAAAACATGAAACCATTTACCAATAATGTATTACAATTGCAAAAAGGAGATATCATTTATTTAATAAGTGATGGCTATCAAGATCAATTTGGAGGCTCCTTGTCCGATAAAGGAAAAAAATTCAGGACAAAGCAATTAATACAGGTTCTTGAAAAAAGATGTTCTCTTTCAATGGAATTACAGAAACAGGCACTTGATGCAACAATGCACCAATGGATGTTCGGACACGGATTCAGGCACGAACAGACCGATGACATTACTGTTGTTGGAATACGAATTTAGATAAAAAAGTTGTTTGCAGAATTCTCTCACTCATTTTAACCTGCAATTTTACTATACATCATAAGAGAAATGGTTTTGGATATTTAAGGAAATTGGGCTTAGATATTGAAGTTATGGTTCAGAGTATAGAGATTTTGGAATAATAATTATTAGTTTTAGTTTATGAAAAATATCTTAACATCAGTACAAGAAAACAAACTTGATAGTAAATCAAGTAACTTATTTGATAAATTAAAATCTCTTGGTTGGATTATGTTAATCGCAATTTTTTCTTCAAATTGCGATAATCAGCCAAAAATAAATGAAGAAAATTTAGCAGACAATAAAAATATTTTTTCTACTCCTTTTTCTGACATTCAAATTGAGAAAACAATTTACGAGATAAGCAATGCGCAGGATACTGTCTTGTTCTCTAAAAACGGTAGCAAAATAATTATTCCCCAAAATGCTTTTCTTGATAAAGATGGTAAGATTATTGACAGTCCGGTAAAATTATCTTTTCGTGAATTTACTAATGCATTTGATATTTACCTTGCAGGAATACCAATGCTCTATGATAGTGCAGGGATTGAACAGGTTTTTGAAACTGCGGGAATGCTTGAAATTAATGCTTATTCACAGGGGCGTCCGGTTTTTCCAAATCCGAAAAATAAAATACAGGTTAAAATGAGTAGTTTCCAGAAAGAAAGTAAATATAATGTTTATTATCTTGATACAAATACCGGAAAGTGGGCTTACGCAGGAAAAGATGATATTGAAATTAACGATTACGAAAAAAGCAAAGCATCTTTACCGCAAATCCCTCCCATGCCTAAAAAAGCAACGCAATACTCGTTCAGCATCGGGGATGATACCGGAAAATATCCGGAATTAAATGTTTATAAAAATGTTTTATTTGAACCAGTTGATAAAAAAAGGTGCGGGTATAATTCTACAGAAATCAAAATCAAAGATTCAGGCAATGGAATTTATGATGTAATTTTTATTGTTGATGCCTATGGCGTTCATAAAGAACAAAGTTGCAGATGTTATCTGGCTTTTAAAGAGGGAGCAGATTATGATAATGCAATGAAGGTTTATCAAAATAAGTATAAATTTCTTATAGATAAAAGAGATGCCATGAAGAAAGAAATTGAAGAGCAGTGGGAAAAATATTTAGAAGTAAAAAGACAATATAACCAATTAGGATTTTTAGATTTATTCAATAAAAAAGAAGTTGCAAATCTTGAAGGAGAAGAAAAAATTATCAGAACATTGGATATTAGCGGTTTTGGCTTTATTAATTGTGATTTTCCTTCTTCCTATCCTCAAGGCGCAGAAATAATTGCAAAGTATAAGGATGCAAAAGGAAATCCGTTAAATTTAAAGAACATAGCCCTAATTGAAAAAGGGAGAAACGCAATATTCCGCTATGAAACAAAAATTAAATTTAATCCGCAACAGGAAAATATTTTATGGGGAATTACAATTGATAATAAATTGGCATACTTTAAAGCAGAAGATTTCAAAAAAGTTAATCAGACAAATGGAGAATATACCTTTATCATGAACGTTTCTTCTGTGCCTTTAAAAACCTATGAAGATATTTGTAACGTTTTATTTTAGCAATGAGAATATTGTCTCTGGTATAATCGGATAAGAACCTTAAATGCTCCTCCTCGGTTCATCCGCAATCAAAAAAAAGTATATTTATATTTGAATATGATTTATTTTTCAATAAAAATTTCATTTATAATTGAAAGTTTTATATTATTGCCACATAAAATAGAATATACCTTGAATGATAAAACGAGAAAAATACCTTAAGAAAATTAAACCGTTTATAGATAAACCCCTTATTAAAGCTATTACTGGTATCAGGCGCTGTGGTAAGAGTGTATTGTTGCAACAAATCTGTGACGAATTGCTTGAAAGAGGTGTTAGCACCGGACAAATCATCAGCATTAATAAGGAATTATACGAATATGATTTTATAAAAAATTATACAGATTTGCATCGGTATGTTTCTTCAAAACGTGATTTAAACAGTAAAAAAACATACTATGTTTTTGTAGATGAAGTGCAGGAGATAGATCAATGGGAAAAATGCATCAATTCTTTGTTGGCTGAAAATCATTACGATCTCTATATAAGCGGTTCGAGCGCTCGTTTTCTGTCGTCCGAATTGGCAACTTTAATATCTGGTCGCTATGTTGAATTTCAGATTTATACATTCAGCTTTTCAGAATTTGTCGAACTTTATATCCAGAAAAATACGGAGGGTAAAACAGATAGGGATTTTTTATTCAGTGAATACCAAAAGTATGGAGGCTTTCCGGGACTATTCAGTATAGAATGGGAAGAAATTGTACTACGTCAATATTTACAGTCTGTTTTTAATACCATTCTTTTGAAAGATGTTATCACGCGGAACAAAGTTCGTGATGCAGCAATGCTTCAGCGAATTTTATTTTTTCTGGCAGACAATTGCGGTAATATTACTACGGCAAAAAATATCAGCGACTTCTTAAAATCGCAGAAGATGAAAATTTCGCCGGAAACAGTTCAAAATTATATTCAATTTGCCTTGGATGCGTATTTGCTTATACAAAGCAAGCGTTATGATATTAAAGGAAAGCGATTGCTTGAACTGCACGAAAAATATTATATGGGCGATTTGGGATTACTGTATGCTATGAAAGGATTTGAACCGGATATGATTTCAGCAAGATTAGAAAACATTGTGTTACACGAAATGCTTACCAGAGGATATCAGGTAAAAGTAGGGAAAAATACACAACGCGAAGTTGATTTTATATGCGAAAAAGGCAATGATAAAATTTATCTTCAGGTTTGCAAATCATTGTATGAAGGAAATGCCTATGAACGAGAATATAAAGCTTATGAGGGCATAGAAGATTTTTTTCCTAAATACGTTCTTTCATTGGATCAGGGGTTTGATACAGATAAAAATGGAATAAAATGGATGAATATCAAAGATTTTTTATTTGAAAACAAAATTTAACTCAACATGAAGATTTCAATAGTATTTACCCTGTTTATTTTTAATATTTTTTACTCTTTTTCTCAGTCGCTTCCCGACCGTATCCCCTTTTTTAAAGACGGACTCTGGGGTTTTTGCGACACTACGATGAAAGTGGTTGTTCCCTGTAAATATTTAAAGGTGCAGCCGTTCAATGGAAATTATGCTGCTGTTCTCGATTCATTTGCGTACTGGGGTTTTATCAACAAAGCAGGTAAAGAGGTTTTGCCTCCAAAATATGAAGAAGTAGCGGGATTTGTTCATAATTATTGTCGTGTAAAATCGGGTGATAATTATGGTTTTATTGATGCAAAACTCAGAGAACTTGTTCCTCCTCTTATCCCGCAAATATGTGAAGACATGAATAAAATGCTTTCAGAAAATGGCATTGCGGTTTGCGGAAAATTGGTTTTCGATACAACCGGAAAAACAATGGAATTAAAAGAATACGAAGCTACCGGCTATTTTTCAGAAGGACTCCTATGGGTAGAAAAAAACAAAAAAGGCGGCTTTATTGACAGAACCGGAAAAATCGTAATACCCATAAATAATCTTGAAGAAGGCGAAACAAAGCCCCTGTTCTCAGAAGGACTCTGCGGTGCTCGTAAAAAAGGAAGCTGGGGATATATTGACACAACAGGCAAAGAAGTTATTCCATTTGATGATAAATACGACAGCGGATATCCATTTAATAAAGGCTTTGCTGCTGTTAGCAAAAAATGGAAATGGGGATTTATTAATAAAACCGGAAAAGAAATTGTTCCGCTTCAATACGATTTTATTCAGCCCTTTAAAGAAGGTATGGCTATTGCCGTGAAAAACGATAAGTTCGGATATGTGGATGAAGCAGGCAAAAATGTTATTACCTGCCAATTTCAGAGAGGTACAGATTTCCGTAATGGAAGCGCAATTATCAATCACCTTGCAAAAAGATATCTGATAGATAAAAAAGGAAAGAAAATTTCTAAAGATTATGAGACAATTTACTTTGTAAATAAAGGTAACTTTTATATGACAGAAAATAAAAGCAAACGTTTCGGGGTTATTTCGCATAATGGTAAAGAATTACTGCCAACAAAATACAAAGATGTAACCTGGTACGATTATCAATTAGACATTGGAATTGTGATGGTTGAAAATATAAAATATGGTCTTATCAATTCTAAAGGAAAATTTATTATTCCTGCCGAATACGATTATCTTGAATATCGTGGCAGTGGCCTTATTTATGCTGAATTCTATAATCTCGATGGCAAAGGAACAGAAATTAAAAATGTGTATGTTGGCGATAAACTGCAATCCCGCGCCTGGCTCCAGCGTGGCTTTTTCAATATAAATGGAAAAAAGTTTTTTGAATAATCCTATTTATAAGTAGTTTTTGTAATTTTGACATACGATTGCAAATTTACACAAAGAATAAAATGATTATGCCACAGATTATTTAAATCTGTGATAACCTGCCTTGTCGGCAGCTACCGTGTGGACACAAATCGTTTTATTATAATACGCTCGCATCCGCCTTAGCAGATAAAAATGCGTTTAAGATGACCCTTGAGAGCTTATCCCGCTTGGGGGATTTACCTGATTGCCTTGCCTGATTGAGCAAGTGAATCGGCTGGCAGGTGAATAACCCCGAGCTTTAGCTCGGGGGTTCTAAAACAAATGTAAATTAAAGATTTTGGCGGAAAATTTGCTACATCACAGAGTTTATTTTGTACAAATTAATGCTTGCAAATTTTGTGACAAAATCACAACATTGTATTGTACGAGAAGACAGGAGTTTTTAATAAACTTTCTCTCTTCTCAAAGATGTGTCCACACGGTAGCTTATCGGCAGACAGGTCCGTGTAATCTGTGGCAAATATTAAAAAAAAGAATTTAAGCATGATGTCAATTGGGGTTTTTAGGTATTTTTACTGATAATCAAAAAGAATAATTCATTCATGACCTACCAGCAAACCCTCGATTATATTTTCAGTCAGCTTCCCATGTTTCACAGGATTGGAGCGGCTGCATACAAGGCAAATCTTGATAACACGCTTGCATTAGATAATTATTTCGGATATCCCCATAAAAAATTTAAAACAATACATGTTGCCGGAACAAACGGTAAAGGCTCTGTTTCTCATATACTGGCATCCGTTCTGCAACACGCGGGTTATAAAACGGGACTCTACACTTCACCACATCTGAAAGATTTCCGCGAACGTATTAAAATCAATGGTGTTACGATTTCAGAAAAAAGTGTTACTGAATTTTTCATCAAGCACAAGCCTGTTTTTGAGAAAATAAAACCTTCGTTTTTTGAAATGACCGTTGCGCTTGCCTTTGATTATTTTGCACAGCAAAATGTTGATATTGCAGTTATAGAAGTTGGTTTGGGAGGTCGTCTTGACTCCACAAACATTATAACTCCGGAGCTTTCTGTAATTACAAATATAAGTTTCGATCATACAGCGCTTTTGGGAAAAACTTTAAAAAAAATTGCAAAAGAAAAAGCAGGCATTATTAAACCGGGAATTCCTGTTGTTGTTGGAGAAAGTCAGCCGGAAACAAACTCTGTTTTTATTGAAAAATCAAAAAAATTAAAATCAACAATTTTTTTTGCAGACAAAGAATACAAGGCACTTCTGACCGGAAAAAATTCGGAAAAACAGGTATTGGATATTTTTTCATGTAAAGAAAAAAATAAGATACTATACAAAGAGCTGCAAGCGGGTCTATTGGGTCATTATCAGAAACAAAATATTCAAACTGTTTTAAAGAGTATAGACGTTCTTGTTGATATTGGTTACGAGCTGAATAAACAAAATATATATAAAGGAATCAAAGATGTTGTTACGACTACAGGCTTACTCGGTCGCTGGCAGATACTGGAAAGAAAACCGTGTATGATTTGTGATACAGGTCATAATATCGCAGGAATAAAAATGGTTTTAAAACAAATAAAAGAAACCCCGCATAAAAAATTGCATTTTGTTTTTGGCTGCGTGAATGATAAAGATGTAGATGCGATTTTAAAAATTTTACCCAAAAGAGCGAAGTATTATTTTTGTCGCGCTTTGGTTCCTCGCGCCCTCGATGAAAAAGTTCTCGCTTCCAAAGCAGCATGTTTTGGTTTATCGGGTATTATTTTCAACAATGTTCAGGATGCCGTATTAAATGCAAAAAAGAACGCAATGCCCGAAGATTTAATTTTTATCGGAGGCAGTACTTTTGTTGTTGCAGATGCCTTGAATAGCTAGTGTTGCTGCGAAACGCTGATTTTTATTAGGTGCCTGAGCGGAGTCGAAGGCACTCGCTGGCTCGGATTTGTAATCCGAGTCCTTCTATACAATACACAAACAGTATTTTTTTTCGCATTTTTACCTGTTTCGTGAAATTTTGTGTTTTTGTGTTTTAGTGGCGTATTCCTTCAAACAAAACATACTCAAATCAAATTTGCGGATTTCTACATTTATATTACTTTTGACAAGGTAATAAATTGAATAAAATTGTCAGCAATAGATATCATAAAAGCACCGATTCAGGAGGAAATGAAAAAGTTTGAACCTTTTTTCAGAGCCTCGATGAAAAGTCCTGTTCCCCTGCTTAACATTATTACGCATTATATTCTTCGCAGAAAAGGAAAACAAATGCGTCCGATGTTTGTGTTTTTATCTGCTAAATTAAACGGCGAAATAACAGAAAAAAGTTATCTTGCTGCGGGCTTGATAGAGCTGCTTCATTCGGCAACTTTGATACACGACGACATTGTGGATGATGCTTATGAGCGCCGTGGTTTCTTTTCTATCAACGCATTATGGAAAAATAAAATTGCAGTTCTGGTGGGCGATTTCTTTCTGTCAAAAGGCTTGTTGCTGGCAATTGAAAAAAAAGAATTTTCACTTTTAGAAATTGTTTCTGAAGCTGTGCGCGATATGAGCGAAGGAGAATTATTGCAGATAGAAAAGGCGCGCCGACTGAATATTTCAGAAGATATTTACTTTGAAATTATCAGAAAAAAAACTGCCTCGCTGATGGCTTCCTGCGCTGCATGTGGTGCTGATTCTGTGGGCGTGGATGCAGAAACAAAAGCAAAAATGAAACAGTTCGGCGAATACGTCGGAATAGCATTTCAGATTAAAGATGATATTTTTGATTATAATCCAAATAATTTAACCGGAAAACCTTCGGGAAATGATATAAAAGAGAAAAAACTTACGCTGCCCTTAATTCATGTTTTAAATAAAGTTGATAAGACGAATCGGAATTTTATAATAAATGTTGTGAAAAAGCAAAACAGCAACAAGAAAAAAGTAAAGGAGGTTATAGACATGGTGGTGCAGAATGGGGGAATCGAATATGCTGAAAAAATGATGAATTCGTACCGCGATAAAGCTATTGATCTTTTAATGCAGTTTCCCGATAATGCAGCCAGAAATTCTCTTAAAGAACTGGTATGCTACACAACAAGCAGAGAAAAATAAACATTATGAACCTGAACGATATATTAAAATTACTGGAATCGCATCGTAGCGATAAAGAAAAACCAGGACTTATAAAATCTGGACAGAAAAAGTTGCAGAGCTGGGGAATTAGTATTCAAAAGTTGAAAGATATCGGCCGGCAGATAGGAAGCAATCACAAATTAGCTTCTGAACTTTGGGATACCTTAATTTATGATGCTTTAGTGCTTTCAACCATTATTGATAATCCGAAGGAAATTACCCGCGAACAAGTGGATATGCAGATCAAAGATGTTGACTTTTGGCAATTGAGTACCTTATTTACCAATATGGTTTGTAAAACAAATTTTGCTAAGGAAAAAGCCGAAGAATGGACATCCAGCGACGATGACGTGCAGCGCAGATGTGGATATGCGTTGTTGTACCACATTGCCCGTGATGATAAAAAAATTGAAGATGCTTTTTTCGAGAAATTTCTTGAAATAATAAAAAATAAAATTTCTTCGGAAGCTAATCAGGTTAAAGAAGCTATGAATAAGGCTTTGTTGCAGATAGGGCAGCGGTCAGAAAATCTTAATAAAAAAGCACTGGCACTGTCGCGGGAAATCGGGAATATAGAAATAGCATCTGATAGTATTCATGAAGAAATTCCTGATGTTGTGAAAATATTAAGCAGTAAAAAAGTTCAGGAAAATCTAAGGAATGATTCTTGATATTTACAGATTAGGATATTTTAAACTTGGCAACCTGGGTTTCGACTCCCTGCCTACCCTGCCTCGCCGGCAGGCAGGCGGACAGGCAGGCGCTCAACACCCAGTTACCTTGCAACCTGCAACCCAAAAAAATTACAACGAAAGTTTTTCTAATTAGTTAAAAGATACTTACTTTGCAAAAAAAAGATAAAATGAAATACCTGTTTATTATAGCCAGCCTGATATTTTCTATAAATATTTTTGCTCAAACGCCTATTGATTTCACGAAGCTTCAGGAAATGAAAGAAGTTTTTTTTAATAACGGTCAACCTTTTACCGGAGAATGTTTTCAAAATTATCCGTCAGGGCAAAAGGGCATGGAAGGTTCTTTTAAAGATGGAAAAAGAGATGGGATTTGGAATTGGTATTATGATGACGGGTCGAGAAAAAGGGAAACAAATTACCGCTGGGGTAAAATGCACGGTCTTAGCATTATTTGGTATAAAAATGGACAGAAACGCTCTGAAATTGTTTATGATATGGGTCAAAATGTGAAGCAAATCCGCTGGGACGAAGAAGGAAATTTTCTCCCTCCACCTACTTTTGGTGGGCAATAATTTTTTTCTACACTTGTTAACCTGTAGACATATATCTTGCAATAATATCAGGTTGAAAACACATAATATGTAATGGTTGAATTCATTCTTTACATTGAAAATCAAAGTCTGAGCAGAGATTTTTATTCAAAGCTTTTACAAAAAGAACCTGTTCTTGATGTTCCCGGAATGACCGAATTTTTGTTAGCAGAAAATTGCAAGCTTGGGCTGATGCCTTCGTCGGGGATTGCCAAAATTATTGGAAAGTCAATGATGCATCCCACGAATGGAAAGGGGATTCCCCGTTGTGAGTTATATTTGTTTATTGGAGACGTCGCAGATTGTTTTAATAGAGCGGTAACTATGGGAGCAACTCCTGTTAGCGAACCTGATCGCCGCGACTGGGGCGATATTGTAGCTTATGTTGCTGATCCCGATGGACATATCATTGCATTTGCCGAAAAACCAAGTAACCATTAATAGAAAAACTATGAAATACGTAATAACCATAATTGTTGTTTTTGCAATTTCCTGCACATCAAAAAAGGGAGTTTTTTACTCAGAAATGAATAAAACGGTTGTTGTAAAATATGAAAAGAATAAACTCGTGCTTTATACAGGAAACTCTAAAGATCATTCTGCATATCTGATATATGATGTAACTGCAAAAGCCGATAAATCTAAAAAAGAACTTCATATTAGTGCTTGGCAGGCACCAAAAAAAGAAAACAAAGACCGTTTTGAGATAGATATTCAGAAGCTTGGAATAAGCGATATTCAGGACTATAAAATTATCTGGCTTGATCCTGATGGAAAATCTACAAATCTCCAGCTCGAAAAAAATCAGTAAATTTTATATTTTGGGGAAGTCATTATTACCATATAACA
>MEOG01000014.1 GCA_001769125.1 Bacteroidetes bacterium GWF2_35_48
AAATTTTGCTTTTTAGAGGGGGTATTTATTTATTTTTATCTTTCTTCCGCAAGACAGTGCTACTCTTTGGTAGGTTTTGCATGTGAAATGGTCTGTGCGACCTGCCAATGTGTAGCACTGTCTGTGTAAGCCCTTTCGTTATTATATGTATTTTACTTTCAGGTATTTGCTTTATTTATTTACTCGTTATAAAACAACCAGCGGACTATCAATATTAAGCTACGGACTTATCATTTTGACAAACTACCGTTCAATGTTAAGTTACTGTCGGTTAATAATGAGTTGCTACCTTTTACAAATAATCTGCGGAGTGCTAATATTGACCTGCGACCTGTCAAGGTTGCATTGCGGACGATTACAAATCATTTGCAACCTGTCAATATTGACTTACTACCAATCAATATTCATTTGCGACCGGAATAGAAGCTCCTGCGACCTAAAATAAACTTGTAACATTTGATATAACGAATTTTTATTTCTCTTCCGATTCATTTGCAGCACGTGATGATTTAAGTGCCTTAATAGCTTTAGAATATGAAAACTGCTCTTTTAAAGCCTTATCTTCCTTAAAGAAATTAGCGGAAATTTTAGCTATTGTAATTATTTCGTCATAAATAGCATTAAATTCTTTTACTGCGGTTTGTGTAATATCCTTACGACTGCCTTTTAACGTTTCCTGTGTAATATCAGAATTTTTAAGCAAATTTGCCTGTGCAATAATATTTGTAATTAATGCAGGGGCTGTACCTGCTCCCGTAATTTCATCTATAAGAGATAGGGACATATTTGCCTTAAATTGAAAAAGAAGCTGTACCAATGCTTCCTGACTTCCTCGTTGTGCTGGTTTATGGTGCGCTGTAAAACCTAATTGGTTTAATATTTCATCACGGCGGATTTTGTACTTTTTAAAATCTTCACTTATTTGGATTTTTATTTCGGATAAAAGTTTAATTGTTTCTTTTTGAATTCCGGTAACGACAATAGTTGCCTCACGCATTAACTTCGCATTATCAATACCTAGAAAATCTGAAAAAGCTGTTTCAATCCGGGCTTTCAAATTTGGAAGATATGGATCAGCCCAAGTGGTACGTTTTGCAACCAGCTTTATTTTATGTGCTATTGCATGTTCTACGATGGCTGAAGATACGGTTAACATATCTACATCACCCCCTTTGTACTTTCTTTTAATTGTTGTCATAATCTTTTTTATTTGTTATTAATAAAACAAAATTAATAAAAGACTTCGTATTATCAAAAGGGATTTAAAGAAAAAACAGGGCTTCGTTTTTGTTTTTTTTGAAGCCCTGCTTTTATGGTTTATTTAATCGTAATAATCTTTTTTGTTTTTTCAGGTACTCCGTTTACATACAACTGTAGCCAGTAAACTCCGCTGCTGAAATCATTATTACTGATTTCTATTTTGGAAACTCCTGCATTTACATTGTAGGTTTTTACAGTTATACCCTGTGCATTTAGAATATGCAGTTCTGCCTTACCTGCCTTTTCATCTACAGTAGTTGTGATGATTGAAGTTGATGTTACAGGATTGGGTGCTACTTCTATAACAGATTCCTTATGTGAAACAATATTCATTTCCACATTTTCCAGATTTTCTACATTACTTGTACTATTTATGTACCTCATGTTTGAGCCGATTGTACAGGGGCAATTCTGCGCGAGTGAATCTACTTCTTCAAGGGTAATCAGTCCGGCTTTATAATCTGTTTCTGCTTTGTTAACGCAATACCATCCTTTAATATAATCAAACTCTTCGGGGTTTATCCATGTAAGAATATTTTCGATAATATTTAAAGCTAAATCCTGTCTGCCAAATAAACGATAGGTGTGCGCCTTGTCAAGTGTTCGATGCAAAAGCCTGTGGTAGTTTTGGGAAGATTTTTCTATCTCATTATCGTTTATTGCCAAAACTCTTGATAATACTCCCATGCCCTGTACATGCGATAATTGTTTATTCTCTATTACTTTATACAATGCAGTGTTCAGGTCAGAGAAAGCAATATCAAATACAGTTTCGTCGTGAACAGAAGGCTTTTTAATTTTTGTTTCCATTAAATCTAACAGCTTGTTTAAAGCCTGTATCGGATTACCTGATTTCATATCGTTTTCTGCATCTGTAAGCGAAGGGGATAAGCTTGTTGATACACTTCCTCCCAGAATATCTAATACTCCTGTTTGCGCTGACTGGCTTAATAATTCAGTTCCACTTGGAGATGACTGTTGCCCTCCGCAGGAAGTATAGGTTGATGGGTACAAATCGCTGAATGTAAAATACTGAATGGGATTGCTGCCAGTTTTAGTAACTGAATAATCTACCCCTGATACAGGCGCGCCATTTGGTGTTTTCCATTCATTGTAAGAAGCATTATAAGTTTGCCATAAAACGTTTAAATCACCATACAAATCAAAAGCCCCTGATACATTCTTTTTTATAAGGTTATTATATCCCTGATAAAGATGAGGAGTCCCTGCGCTTGTAAAACGAATCGGATATTTATTGTTGTATAAATAATTGTGACCGGAACTTACCGGGCGCGTCTCGCTCATGTTCAAAGAATTTCCGTATGCAATCTGCAAGCCAACGATGCTTGAGGCATACACACTGCAACAACGAACATTTGTTGTAAAAGATCCTGTCGCATATATTTCTCGGGAATTATTAACAGTGCAACCTTCTAAAGTTAAGTCTGCACCTGAGCCACTATTGTAGTAAACAGATTTTGACGTATTTCCTGAAAAATAACAATCTGTAAGGCTTCCTGCCACTGTTGTGGCACTGCCATAAAAACCATTATTACAATTCAGAAAATTACAATCCGTAATATTAAACCCAAGTCCATACACCTGCACACCTGTATAACAATTATCAAAAATACAATTGCTAATGGACATAAGAGTGTCACTTTGTAGTAGATTGGTAAAAATACCACAAGCCCCTTTTTCAAAAGTACAACCTGTAATATGGGTTTCTGAAACATCATACAAACTCAACCCGCAATAGCTGCTTCTTACAGTGAGGTTATTTGTAAACGTTACATTCGTGAGTGAACATCTTGCAGCAGGTTGACCGGAAACAAAATTTTGAAAAATCCTTGTGCTGCTGTGGGTCATTTTTACTTGCGCATTTTCAATTTTTAAATGATAAAGCTCGATTGGTAATGCCAAACGCTCCTGCGCTATTTCTAAAACAATATCGCTTTGACCTGATCCTGTTAACTCAATTTTAGCATTTGTTCCTGCTGTTAAATTTGCAGGTGTTGCATCGGTACTGCTGAATTTTATGTATCCAGAACCAGTGAATGTAAATATAGCACTATCTCCTAAAACTAAATTTCCCTTTATTTCAAGGCAAGTTAAAACATGTTCTAATTCTATACTACATCCTTTGTTAAAATAAAAAATACCATTACCATTTACATCTTTGTCAACAAATATTTTACCATTACTTGCTAAAATTATCTCACTCCCATTATTTGTAATTATTTTTCCACCTCCATTAACCACAATCCCTGACCATGTTGAATCACAGGGACTGTATAATACACAGGCATCGTTAAGAATTAGCACTCCACCATTTTGAACTATAATTTGAGAATTTCTATGAAGACCTATACGTGCCCCAATTGTTAACGTGTCTCCACTTGTGATAACAATATTACTATTTATGTATTTGTAGTCAGTCCATATTTCGCTTTGAGTTATTTGTAATGGCGTTGCAGAATAAGTAAACAAGCTACAGTTACAAGTACAAAAATAATTACTATCCATAGTTCCCATAAATGGATCATCATCGTTGCAATCTGGATCATCCGGACATGAAGTACAACCGGCGGGCTTTGTGCTGCTTATACCCCAATTATAATAACCATCGCCATCCAAATCAACATATCTTATGGTATCTGATATTCCGATAAATGGTGTGGTTATCCTGAAAACCCAATAAATTGCTGTTTGATTTGTGGTTGCATTGTTATCTACTAAATAAAGATAACCCCCATCACCGAATGCAGGACCAGAACTATTTTTTATTATCCAATAATTTGCCCCTATCAATGGATTTCCGCTATTAACAGTAATTGTAGAATCCCACCCATTTTTACAATGTATTATTTGCCCTTCTCTAATTTGGCCAAAACCAGTTAAACACATTGAATGACCACTTAATGCTAATTCATGTGGTCCAAAATTTATTAAATCTTCTTTTAATCTTAACTTATCAGTATTACTCGTAATACTAAATGGAGAAAATGATTCATAGTCAGAAATTCTTAGTGTGTAATCAGGAATAGTGCATTTTTCTGAGCAAGCCACTGTGTCGTCCCCCCAAGTAAAACAACTTTCATTACTTATTCCAAAATTTACTATATATTGAGCTATTCTGTCTGGCTGACCTCCCCCAAAACAATCTCCAGAATTTTGCAATTCTTTTCCACAAGAGATAGCTTCCTGCTCAGATAAGTCATAATCTAAATGTTGATTATAGTATAAATTGGCAACTGCTTCAACAGTTGCAATAGTTGCAAAAGCATAACATCCACTAGGACAGTTTCCAAAAAGTAAATGATTTTTCGACCCAGTCAACCATCCATTTCCCTGTTCATAGACCCAGCTTCCTTGACCGAAACCATCGTAACACCATGATGCATCTGGATCACCGTCATAATACGAAGAAGAAGGCTGATTTGCATTATGTTTTTTTCTCCAGTCAAATTCGTCAACCAATGCGGAGGTACTCTTATTGGCATTGTTTATTTGAGACATTTGAATATAAAAACCACCTGAATAAAAATCGAATCCTTCTTTATTGTATTTATCGCCAAACAAGATTTTTTTCTGCTCGTAGGTTAAGTATGAATAAGGTGTTTTTCCTGCAAACCACAGCATTTGCCAGTCTTTTATTTTATTTTTTATTTCAGAAACTTTAAAAGAGCTTATACTGTCTAAATGCAATTTTGACAAGTTTACATAATCATTAAAAGGTGTTGTATAATACTCAAATTTATCTATACTTATACTTGCATTTATAATCTGAATTATTACGCTATCCCCGTTTGTTCTCGGTAAATAATAAGTTTCTTCCCCATAATGATCAACATCAGCGAAGTCTTCATTATCTATTATTTTTATGTTCTCGTAAATTAAATACTCGTTCGTATAGTTATTTTTAAGCACAACCCTTACCAAACTCGTGTCTGTATTTAAAGTTGATGTACACTTTATTCTGAAAGCATAAAAATCAGGAATCGTATCTGAAATTGGAAGTACAGTGTCGCTTGTGAAAGTATTGTTAATATTTATTACACGTTGTGAAAAAGAAAAAATGCTTACATAAAACAATAAGCAAACTGTTATTAATAATTTTGTTTTCATATTCTGTATTTTTTTAGTTTATTAGTTTATTATTATTTTATTTACAAATGCTTGTTTTGTACTCTGGCATGTTATTTTATAAACATACATACCGGTTGGAAGGTAAGAAAAGTTCATTTCAAAGTTACCCGAAAAGTTGCCCTTATATCCTTTCTTTCCATAAATATCGTATATTGTCAGAGAATAGTTTCTGTCATCATCTGTTTTGACATATAAAATATTATTTGAAGAATAATTAGTCAAATTTGTTTCAGGTTCAAGTGAAAACGTTGAAGTAAGAATGAAACAATCATTATTTTGTAAATTATCATGATAAAGCAGGCTGTCGTTTTCGAGATAACAAAGTAACCAAGTATAAGCACCAACGATACATTTGGGTGCGAAAATACCTTGCACATTGCTTCCTATTCCTTCGTACCATATCATTGGCTCTGTAATAAAACCATAATTTATACATATTTTCCTCCTAATGCTCCCAGCAAAAAGCTCAGTAGACACGCTTGAAACAGTAATACAATCCTCTCCCTGCAATGTATCTCCTATTTGTAAAGCAAAATCATAAAGTAAAAATTCATAACCATTGTTTTGTCTGCAATAAACTTGCTGTGTAATTGTGTCCTCCCGTATATAACAAGAAATAGTATTTTGTGAATTGATAATTTTTTTATATAAATTGCTCAATATTATTGTGTCTCCTTTCATTTGATATGTTTTTATTGAATAAATAGGAGCTGCTGAAGGCGATGTTTTTTCAGTCCACATTTTACCCTCCTTAACAAAAGGGATATAATTTTGTGAAAAAGAAGAAATGCTTACGAAAAAAAGCACGCAAACAATAAAGATTTGTTTTGTTTTCATTTTAATTTTCATTAAATATTAATAATTACGATTATTTTTATAAGCGATAACATTTAGGGAGGTCGTAATTTTCTGATTATTTTTTCAACATTTAACCACTTTTTTTTCATAAGACCTTATATTTACATTAAAGGTTGCACTATTCAGTTAATTTTTAACACAATTTAAGTTTTCAGTTAGCGTGATGCTGGTTGCAATTTTTCTCACAGCTTGGGGTTTGTGTTGGCTTGTGTGGCTGTGAGATGTATTGCAAGCAGGGTTGAGTTTTATTAATCCCATCAGCCCCATCAGAGCTGTGTGTGTTGGCAAAAAGCAAAATTTTTGTTCATCATTATTTTTTAATTTTCGGATTTTTTGTCGCATTGCAGGTAACGTTCCCTGCGCTGGCACAGTTTTTTTTAAACTTGTATCTAAACCCAAAAGCCCGAAGGGCTCGCATCATAATTAAAAAAA
>MEOG01000015.1 GCA_001769125.1 Bacteroidetes bacterium GWF2_35_48
ATAAATTACATCGAAATATGCAACCTTTTTTTTAAGTATTTATTAACATTATGTTGTTAATAATCAGAATATTACGAAGTCCGAAACGTTAGTAACTAAGTGATTAATTTTACTCGTTCTGCTTCAGCTGTATTAGAAGTCAGCGAACCTGTAACCTCCAACAACCTGTAACCTCCAACAACCTGTAACCTCCAACAACCTGCAACCTGCAACTTGCAACCCCCAACAACCACCAACCTCACAAAAACAAACAAATCTTTCCAATAGGTAAAAAAACCCAAAATGAAAATCATTGCATATTAAAATTATTTATAAATTTAACCCCTTGTTTTTTGCAATCTAAACCTATTTTTTTTATGACGAAACTTTTAACATACGAAACACTCTTTTTCCTCATTGCTATTATATTTCTTTTAATATTACTGAATCTTTTTAACAAAATTTCACTGGTTATTCCTTTTAACAAAATTCAAATCTATGAATTACTTTAATAACAAAACAACAATGATACACAGAAGCTTTTTTTTTATTTTTTTATTTCTGCTGTTCTTTACAAGCCAACGCATTTTTGCGGCAGTTTCTATTACAAAGCCCAGTCTTGCAATAAGCACATGTAGTGTGTATCCTACAAATTACCATGCGCTCGGAGATATTGTTATTTACGAACCCAATGGGGGGGCAAAAGCAAATTTTTCCATGGGAAGTAATATTACCCTGATATTATCCGCCCCGGCAAATTTTCAGTTTCTGGCTGATGCGGGTACGGTTTCTTACACTTCAGAAAAAGATATTACCGCCGCGTCTATTGTAGTTACTGCTGCAACTATAACCATTACTTATACGGTCGCAACGACCAGCAATGTGGATGCAATGACTATCAGTGGAATTTACATGAAAGCTACTGCTGTTACAGGAGCTGTAAATATTACACGAACCGGAGGTACCGGTGTTATTAACGGACTTGTTAATGGAAATACTGTTACAAATGGGCTGACGTCAACAAATACCGGAACATTAACTACCGGAATAACTGTTGCTGATATTGCGAATCCTGTTTGTAACAATACAACCACTATGCTGTCTTTATCTGGAAGTACAGACGTAAGCTCCTATCAATGGCAGATATCTGATGACAATATTACATTTTCTGATATAGCGGGCGCAACATCCTATACGTATGAATACACACCCTCGGCTATTTCATCAAAATATTTTCGTTGCCAGCTTACTTGTGGCTCTACCGGTTATAGTGCCTCTAAACAGGTTACCAGTGATGAATGTACTTGTGCTTCGGGTGATTGCGATGCTGTTGAAATTGCTGTTGATTTATCAATGGCTTCTGATACAATCTGGTATTGGGATTCCGATATAAACCGTTCGGGCTATTGCTGCTCTTCTCCGTCCGGGCATGAATGTATTAAATTTGTTATTTCGATTAGTCCTCAATCTGAAGAAGTTTCTTTTGATGTTACGAATCCCGGTCCTTCCGGTGGAGCATTTTACAGAATAAATTGCGGTCCGAATCATTCCTTGGGTGAAAAAGTATGTGTGAATGGAGAAACATCTTTTTGTATTACTTTCTGTAAAAACGGTAATGATAAACCTAAATATTGGATTAAGGCAGGTCGTAAAACAAGTATTTCTGATGATATTACCCTGCACCCGAGTTGCGTGGGCAGTCTTCATGCTATGGGTTTCGTTAATGTTAATTGGGTTTCTGTTTTCCCAGCTCCGGATGGCGCATATAATAGTTATTTGAGCAGTACAACTCTTGCAGATATTGCAATTACAGCTCCAGATCCTATACCCGGCGGAATATCTTATATTGATTATCAGGTGTCGGGAACTGCCACAGGTTGTGCTTCCGGAACGACTTATGATACGGTTCGAGTTAATTTTTTACCAGCGACTTTAGGTGTAACGATAGATCCTGCTGAACCCGCTATTTGTTTCGGTGGCGCACCGGTTACTTTAAATGCGATAGAATCAGGGGGAGATCCTCCCGTAACGTATTTGTGGAGCACAGGAGCTACAACAGGTTCCATTTCTGCCGGTGCTGCGGGAGATTACTCTGTTACCATTGCTGATGCTACTGATTGTATGACTGCAAATGCTGTAGTTACGGTCGTTGAATTTACTGCAGATATTTCTGCAAATGCAAATGGTCCCTATACTGTATGTAGCAGCAATCCCTCTGTTTCATTAAATGGAGTGGTTACTGGAGTTTCAACCGGAACATGGACAGGAGGGACAGGTGTGTTTACTCCAAATCGAAATACTTTAAATGCAAGCTATACGCCATCTGCTGCTGAAATTTCTGCCGGTACGGTATCGCTTACACTTACAACAACAGGAAATTTAACCTGCCCTTCTGCTTCAGATATTGCTGTTATTACAATAAACCCTACACCTTCAGTAACCGCTACTCCTGCTTCTGAAAGTATTTGCAGTGGACAGTCTTCTGGAATTTCGCTTACAGCAAACTTGGTAGGGACTTCTTTTGCATGGACAATTGCACAATCAGCAGAAATTACCGGTGCAAGTGATGGTTCAGGCGCTAGCATTGCACAAACATTGAGTAATGCTGGTACAGCGAATGGTACAGCAACCTACACTGTAACTCCTTCAAAAAATGGTTGTGACGGAACTCCTTTAGATGTTGTTGTAACTGTAAAACCCTTGCCAGCTGCAACTTCTACCCCTGCAACTCAAACTATTTGCAGCGGCGAAGCAACTTCTTTTGATCTTACTTCTGATGTTGCTGCAACTACTTTTGCATGGACGGTTGTACAAACAGGTGTAACCGGAGCTTCTGCAAGTTCAGGGGCTACTATTGCGCAGACGCTATCGAACGCGGGAACAACAGCCGGAACAGCAACCTTCACAATAACCCCAACAGCCAACAGTTGCGCCGGTTCTTCTATTACTGCTACGGCTACTGTTAACCCCTTGCCCTCAGTAACAGCAACTCCCGCTTCTGAAACAGTCTGTAGTGGTAGTGCGACAAATATTTCATTAAGTTCAGGAGTTGCAGGAACTACTTTTGCATGGACGATTTCACAGGACGCAGGTATTACCGGAGCATCTGCAAGTACTGGAGCTACAATTGCTCAAACATTGTCTAATTCTGGGACTAGTGCAGGAAATGCAACTTATACCGTAACCGGAACAGCCTCCGGATGTAGCGGATCCTCAACAGATGTTGTGATTACTGTAAATCCAACGCCAAATGTTGCTACTGCGCCGGCTTCACAAACAATTTGCAGTGGCGCATCTTCTAATATTGCCCTTTCATCAAATGTTGCAGGCACTTCATTCTCTTGGACTGTAATCCAGACAGCGGGTATTACAGGCGGCTCTGCAAGTACCGGGGCTACAATTGCTCAAACATTGTCCAATTCTACAACATCTGCCGGAACAGCAACTTATACCGTTACTCCTTCCGCAGGTTCTTGCAATGGAGCATCAGCAGATGTTGTTATAACCATTAATCCGATTCCTGCTATTACCGGAACAACACCCGGTTCTCGTTGTGGTACAGGCACAGTAACCTTGGGCGCAACTGCAAATATCGGTACAGTATATTGGTATGCTGCTTCCAGCGGAGGTGCTTCGCTTGGCGCAGGAAATAGCTATACAACTCCTTCTATTGCATCCACAACAAGCTATTATGTTGATGCGACTTTAAACGGATGTACCACCGCAAGCAGAACAGAAGTTGTTGCAACGATTAATGCCATTCCAACTATCACAGGAACTACGCCTAACTCACGTTGTGGCACAGGAACTGTAGTGCTTGAAGCAACCGCATCTGCCGGAACAATCAATTGGTATGCAGTTGCAAGCGGGGGGTCTTCTCTTGGAACAGGAACCAGCTTTACAACGCCTTCCATATCTTCAACAACCATTTATTATGTTGATGCAACACAAGGAAGCTGTACTTCTGCTTCAAGAACAGCTGTAACAGCAACAATTAAGCCTATTCCATCCATAACAGCAACAACGCCCGAATCTAATTGCGGAACAGGAACCGTTACTCTTGGCGCAACTGCCAGCGCGGGAACTATTAACTGGTATGCCGCATCCTCCGGAGGCGCATCTCTGGGTACGGGAAATAGCTATACAACGCCTTCCATATCATCAACAACAACGTATTATGTTGATGCGACAAATGATGGTTGTACCACTGCTTCAAGAACCGCAATTATTGCTACCATCAATGCTATTCCTTCTATTGCGTCAACGACTCCAGGCTCAACTTGTGGTACAGGGACTGTAACATTGGGAGCAACAGCAAGTGCCGGAACTGTAAATTGGTACACAGCTTCAAGTGGAGGTAGTTCTATTGCAACTGGAAATAGTTATACTACTCCCTCTATTGCTTCAACAACGACTTATTATGTAGATGCAACAAATACCGGATGTACCACGACATCAAGAACTGCTGTTATTGCAACCGTTTATACCGTTCCTTCTATTACAGCAACAATTCCTGATTCCAGATGCGGAGCAGGAACAGTTAATTTAGGAGCAACTGCAAGTGCTGGAACTATTAATTGGTATGCAGCATCCTCTGGTGGCGTAAGTCTGGGTACAGGAATCAGCTTTACAACACCTTCTATAGCTGCGACTACAACGTATTATGTGGATGCAACAGAAAATTCCTGTACAACAGCATCTCGTACTTCTGTTACAGCTACAATATTTACAGTACCTGTCGCAACAGCGACACCTGCTTCTCAAACAATTTGCAGCGGGGGATCAACAAATGTATCCCTCACATCAAGCGTTCCCAGTTCTACTTTTACATGGACAGTTGCGCAGGGTGCTGATATATCGGGAGCTTCTAATGGTTCAGGAGCAAGCATTACTCAAAATATATCCAATTCAGGAACTTCTGCCAGTACAGCAACTTTTTCTGTTACTCCAACAGCGAACGGCTGTCCGGGTTCTGCCACAAATGTTGTGATTACAGTGAATCCTACTCCTGTTGCCACAGCTACGCCTGCTTCACAAACTATTTGTTCGGTTGCTGCTACCAGCTTTGAATTATCTTCTACAGTTACAGGAACAACTTTTGCCTGGACTGTCGTTCAGGGAGCAGGTATTTCAGGCGCATCCACCAGCTCGGGAAGTACAATTGCTCAAACTCTTTCTAACTCCGGAACTTCTGCCGGTACAGCAACATACACCGTTACTCCAACAGCAAATGGATGCAACGGTTCAACAATTAATGTTGTTGCAACAGTGAACCCTTTGCCTTCCGTTACAGCAACCCCAAATACACAAACTATTTGTAGCGACGAAAGCACAGGTATTGCTCTTACATCAGGTGTTGCAGGGACAAGCTTTTCATGGACAGTTTCGCAAAGTGGAGTTACCGGGGCAAGCGCAAGCAGCGGAAATACGATTTCTCAAACTCTTACAAATTCGGGTACAAGTAATGGTACTGCAACATATACAATAACGCCAAGCGCCAATAGTTGTAACGGATCAACAGCAACAGTAACAGTAACAGTAAAACCCCGACCTGTTGCTACTGCCAATCCATCTCCTCAGACAATTTGCAGCGGGGGAACAACAAGTATTGCACTAACTTCCAATGTTACAGGAACAAGTTTTGCGTGGACTGTTGTTCAGGCAGGAGGTATTACCGGCGGTTCAGCCAGCTCTGGAAGTTCTATTGCGCAAACCTTAAGCAATTCCGGAATCTCTGCCGCAAATGCAACATACACGGTTACACCAACTGCAAATTCATGTGCAGGATCCACTATTAATGTAATTGCCACAGTAAATCCTCTACCCTCAATTACAGCAACACCTGCTTCCCAGTCTATCTGTAGTGGAGAAACATCAGGCATAGCATTGACATCAAATGTTGCAGGAACTACCTTCTGTTGGACTGTTTCTCAGTCCGGAGTATCAGGAGCCAGTGCCAGCAGCGGGGTAAATATTGCTCAGACATTAACCAATTCAGGAACATCAAATGGAACCGCTACGTATACGATTACTCCTTCTGCTAGCTCTTGTTCCGGTTCTTCTGTAAATGTTGTAGTAACGGTTAAGCCTTTACCCTCACTCACAGCGACTCCTTCAACACAATCAATCTGTAGCGGAGCGACCACCAATGTTGCGCTGACATCAAATGTTTCAGGAAGCAGCTTTGCATGGACAGTTGCACAAGGAGCGGGAATTACAGGCGCATCTGCAAGCTCCGGAAATAGCATTCCCCAATCTCTTTCTAATTCTACATCATCTAATGGCACCGCAACTTATACCGTAACCCCTACTGCAAATGGATGTAATGGTTCTTCCGGTACGGTTACGATTACAATTAAACCTACGCCATCTGTATCTTCAAATCCTGTTTCGCAGGCTATTTGTAATGGAGGAACAACGGGTATTACATTGTCTTCACCTGTTTCAGGAACAACATTTGCTTGGACCGTTTCGCAAACTGGAACATCAGGAGCAACAGCTGGATCAGGAACAACAATTTCTCAAACAATAACACTTACGGGAGCAGCAGCAGGAACAGCAACTTACACTATAACTCCGACAGCAAGTAGTTGTAATGGATCTGCTTTAAATGTTCCTGTAACCGTTAATCCAATACCAACAATTACAGCAACAACACCGGCAGCTCGTTGCGGAACAGGTACTGTTATTTTAGGCGCAACAGCAAGCGCAGGAACAATAAATTGGTATGCCGCCTCTTCCGGAGGTGTTTCTCTGGGTACGGGAAACAGCTATACAACGCCTTCCATTTCCTCAACAACAACGTATTATGTTGATGCAACAAATAATGGTTGTACTACCGCTTCGCGGACAGCAATTATAGCTACTGTTGACCCTGTGCCAACAGTAGATGCAGGCTCTCCTCAAACAGTATGCGCTAACAATGCTGTTACAAGTCTTATAGGATTGTTTACAAATTCAACAGGAGTCCAATGGAGCAGTGACGGTTCAGGTCTTTTTGGCAGCCTTACTGAAATGAACACAACATACACGCCAAGCCCGGATGATATTACGGATGGCTCAATTATTATCACTCTTTCTTCTACAGGTAATGGAAGCTGCCCTGCTGCTACAGATCAGTTTATTCTTACTATAAGTGCGGCACCTACTGCAAATGCAGGAGAAAATCAAACGGTTTGCGCCAATGCGCCGGAGGCAAGCCTTGATGGTTCTGTTACAGTTGCCACAGGAGGTATATGGAGCGGTTATTCCGGCACTTTTTCTACAAATAACATTGACTTGAATGCTGTCTATACGCCTTCCGCTGCTGAAATAGCTGCCGGAACAGTAACTCTTACCCTGACAACAACTGGAAATGGTAATTGTATTGCAGTGTCTGACCCCATGACGATAACTATTAATACTGGAATTTATGTGGATGCAAATACAGATCAGACCGTTTGCGCTAACAATACTACAGTAACACTTAATGGAGATGTTTCAGGATATACAACAACCGGACACTGGACTTCAAGCGGTAACGGATTATTTGAAAACGCAAATGTATTGAATACTACTTATACTCCTTCTGTCGATGATATTAGCGCAGGGACGATTCAACTTACATTAGCTTCAACAAATAATGGGCTTTGTGTTGAAGTGTCAGATCCAATGACGATTACAATAACAACCGCGCCAACTGTTGATGCAGGGATTCCTATATCCATTTGCGCAAACAATGCCAATGCAAATCTGAACGGAACCGTAACCGTAGCAACAGGTGGAATATGGACAGGTGGGAATGGATTATATACTCCGAATAATGCAACAATAGATATAACATATTCGCCAACAGCCGCTGAAATTGCTACAGGAACAGTAACGCTCACATTGACATCTACAGGAAATGGTACTTGTTTGCCGGTTTCAGACCCAGTAACAATAACAATCACAACGGCTCCAACTATAACCGCAGGAGACGATCAGCATTTGTGCGCAAGCGCAGCTTCTGTTGATATTTCAGGTATTGTAACTATTGGAACAGGTGGGAATTGGACTACGAACGGAACAGGTACTTTTGGCAATGAAAACTTATTGACAACAACTTATAGTCCCTCTGCTGCTGATAAAACAAATGGTGTCATCTTAACGCTTACTTCTACTGGAAGCGGAAATTGTACCGAGGTATCAGACCTGCTTACATTAGATTTTCAAGCTATTCCGACAGTTGATGCAGGAGCGCCACAAACAGTTTGCGCTAATAATTCAAATATATCTTTAAATGGAACATTTACAGGAGCCATCGGCGTAGAATGGTCTGGCGGAGCCGGGACCTATAATCCAAATAACACAGCAATAAATGCTGTGTACACACCATCTCTTGCTGAAAAAACGGCAGGCTCTGTTCAGCTGACTTTAACAACAACGGGAAATGCTAATTGTGCTGCTGTTTCTGATCAGGTTCTTATGACAATTACCGAAGGTACATCTGCAAATGCAGGTCCGGATCAAACGGTGTGCGCAAACAATGCTGTTATTTCTCTTAATGGAAACGTAACAGTGGCAAGCGGAGGAGAATGGTCTGCAAATAATGGTGATGGAATCTTTGGTTCTGCCACATCTCTTAATACAACATATACACCCGGACTCAACGACAAAACAAATGGCTCTGTTAAACTTTATCTCACAACAACAGGAAATGGAACCTGTCTTGCAAATGTAGATTCGATGGTAATTACTATAACTCCAGCCCCGACTGTAAATCCAGGTAATGATAAAACTGTTTGCGCTTCTAATGCAGATATTTTATTAACCGGACTTGTAACAGTTGCAACAGGAGGAACCTGGACGGGTGGTGCAGGAACTTACAATCCTGACGAAAATACACTTATTACCACGTATACTCCTACACCCGGAGAAATTACAGCGGAAACTGTTACTTTAACGCTTACCACTACTGGCAATGGTTTGTGCAATGCAGTATCCGATCCGATTGTAATTACTATAACCGATGCTTTAACTGTTGATGCAGGAGAAGCAATGACCGTTTGTGCACATGACCCCATCGTATCTTTATCGGGGACTGTTCCCACTTCTGGTGAGTGGACAAGCTCTGGCTTGGGAGATTTTCTGCCAAACTCGACAGCAATGGTAGCGACTTATACTCCTACTCCGGCAGATACAGTTGCAGGTGGTGTTGATATTACACTAACATCAACAAATAATGGGTTATGCGCTGCTGCTCATGAAACAATTCATATTACGATTAACTCTGGTATTTACGTGCAGGCAGGCGACAACCAAACGATTTGCGAAAACGCTGTAGCAAATATAAGCGGTCATGTAATCGGCGCAACCAGCGGGCACTGGACATCAAGCGGAACAGGTTTATTCGGAAACGCAAATATTTTAAGCACAACCTATACTCCAAGTGCAGCAGATAAAACAGCGGGTTCTGTAACCCTAACGTTTACATCTACCGGAAATGGCGATTGCGAAGAAGTTACTGATGAAATGATAATAACCTTACAGCCCCTACCTACAGTAGATGCGGGTAATCCCCAAACCGTTTGCGCAAACAATGCAGAGGTTACTCTTGCCGGAACTAAAACCGGAGCAACAGGTGTTGAATGGTCAACGTCGGGAGATGGTTCTATAGGAGATTTAACGTCTTTAACTTCTTTATACGCTCCGGGAGTCAATGATAAAAGCAATCATTCGGTTACTCTTACAATAACAACTACCGGAAATGGATTTTGCCCAGCAGCAACAGATAATGTTGTAATTACAATTACGAATCCTCCTGTAGCGAATGCAGGCGGAGCTCAAAGCGCTTGTTCTAACGCTCCTGATATTTCTTTAAATGGTGTTATTTCTGTTGCAACAGGCGGGATTTGGTCAAGTTCTGGAAACGGAACATTTTCTCCGGATGAATTTACGTTAGACGCTATCTACCTGTCAACGCCTCAAGATACTACAGCCGGAACAATAACTCTAACATTAACAACTACCGGAAACGGTACCTGCCTCGAAGAACATGATGATATTCTTATTACTTATACTCCCGGTATTTATGTTAATGCAGGAACAGATCAATCTGTCTGTGCAAATAATGCACTTACAACAATAAACGGTTATGTCGGCGGCGCATCTGTAACAAGTATCTGGAGCCGTAATGGGTCTGGAGATTTTAATAATAGTAATCTTCTCTCAACAACATACACACCGAGCAATGCAGATACCGCTACAGGAGAAGTTTTTCTGATTCTTACATCAACGAATAATGGTACTTGTGCTGAAGTTAAAGATACGCTGAAGCTAACAATAACTCCACCTCCTGTTGTTAATGCTGGTGCAGACCAAACTGTTTGCTCTAATAGTCCGGTTTCTTTAAACGGAAGCGTAACGCATGGCTCGTCAAGCGGTAATTGGACAAGTACAGGAGTCGGTTCATTCGATGATGAATTGGTTTTAAATACTTCATATAACTTACATGCAAATGATATTACGACCGGAAATATTAAACTCGTGCTTACGTCAACTAGTAATGGTAATTGCCTTGCTGTAACAGATACAATGAATGTAAGCATACAATTACTTCCTGTTGTTGATGCAGGACCTGATCAGACAAAATGTAGAAATAATGATACAATTTATCTTGCCGGAACAGTTTCTGGTGTTACAACAACGGGTCAATGGTCAAGCAATGGAACGGGTTCTTTCATGCCAAATACTACGGATTTGAATGCAAGTTATTTCCCAAGTATTGCCGATAGGAATAATGGAACAGTAATATTGACGCTCTCATCCACAGGTATCAGCTCCTGTCCAACGGTTAGCGAGACGATGACTGTTACGATTACTCCTGCAATTACTGTTTTAGCCGGATCCGATCAAAGCAAGTGTTCCAATAACAGAAATACTACGTTGAATGGGATAGTAAGCGGTGGTTCTATATCGGGAACATGGTCATCAACCGGAAGCGGATCTTTTAATCCTGATGCATCAACGCTTAATGCTACCTACATTCCCAGTGATGCTGATACTTCCGCAGGTTCCGTGGTGCTAACTTTAGACGCATCTTTTGTTGGCTCCTGCCTTGCCGCTTCTGATAATTTAACACTAACAATAACCAATGCTCCTTTTGTTGAAGCTGGCGATAATCAGACAGTATGTGCGAACAAAGATACGGTAACGCTGAACGGAATTATATATGGAGGTACTACAACCGGCACTTGGACATCAAGTGGATCAGGTGGCTTTTTCCTTAATAACACAACATTAAACGCGCAATACAGACCCAGTGCTGCTGATACTGCTAATAGCACTGTTACGCTTACTCTTTCTTCAACAAATAACGGCGGTTGTATTGCTGTTTCTGATATGATGACGATTACGATAAGCAATGCGCCTTATGTTAATGCAGGGGTTGATCAGACCCTTTGCGCGAACAATAATTTGACTGCGCTTTCGGGTATTATATACGGAGCAACAAGTTTTGGCGCATGGACAAGTACCGGTAATGGTGGTTTTGACGATAATACCGATATCGCCACAAATTATACTCCCAGTGCTAATGATATAAGTTCCGGAACAGTTTCTCTTGTTTTGGAAAGTACCGGAAACGGAGATTGTTATGCAACAAGAGATACCATGAAATTAACAATTACACCCGCTCCTGTTGTCGAAGCAGGAGATAATCAGACAATCTGCTCAAATTCTACAGTAACGATTGAAGGTTCTGTAACCGGAGGCTCGTTGTCTGGAGCGTGGACCAGCTCTGGAACAGGAGACTTTGATAATGCTGCGCTTTTACATACAGTTTATAATCCTAGTGATGCAGATACGACAGCGCATTCTGTTGTGTTGACATTAACAGCAACAAATTATGGAAATTGCCTTGAAGTAAGCGATAATTTCACACTGACGATAGTTCCACTGCCTGTTGTTAATGCAGGAGAAGACCAGACTGTTTGCCGCAATAATGATGTTGTTACGCTTAACGGATATATTTATGGCTCCGTAAATACAGGTTCCTGGACGAGCAATGGAACAGGAATTTTCACACCTGATGCAAATACACTGAATGCCACATATACGCCAAGTGAGGCAGACAGAGACAATGGAAATATAACTCTGACTTTAATTTCGTCTGCACACGCAAGCTGTGAACAAGTTTCTGATCAGATGACAATCAATATAACCCCGGATGTGTTGGTAAATGCCGGAGACAATCGTACCGTGTGCGCGAACAATTCAAATGTACTGCTCAACGGAGTTATATCCGGAGGATCAACATCTGGTCAATGGACAACGATGGGTACAGGTACAGGAAATTTTTCACCTGATGAATTTACGTTAAATGCAATGTATATCCCAAGCGATGAAGATACTGCAAATGGAAGTGTTACCATAACACTTTTGGCAACCAGTATTGGAAACTGCTTACCCGCTCAAGATGTATTTGTCTTAACAATCAGCGATGGACCTTCTGTTTCTGCGGGAGTAGACCAAACAGTATGCGCTAACAATGCAGATGTTAATTTGTCAGGACTTGTAAGCGGAGGGACAATCTACGGAGAATGGACAACAAGCGGTACCGGCTCATTTAACCCGGATGCAACTACATTAAATGCTATTTATATTCCCAGTGTTGCAGATACTGCCGATGGAAGTGTTGTCTTAACGCTTACCTCTACTGAAAACGGCGGTTGTGTTGCCGGTACAAATAACATGTCAATAACTATTACCAATGCGCCCTTTGTTGATGCAGGTAACAACCAGACTGTTTGTATCAACAATCCTGCAACCACAATTTTCGGAATTATTTATGGAGGTGCTACAGAGGGCTTATGGAGTACAGCGGGCTCTGGTTCTTTTACTGATGCAACCGCGTTGAATACAATTTATACTCCCAGTCAGGCAGATATAGATGCCGGAAGCGTTTTGCTTACTCTCGCAACTACAGATCATCTTACCTGTAATCCTGTTTCAGATACCATGCGGATTATTATGACAGATGCTCCTTATGTTAGTACAGGAGGCGATCAAAGCATTTGTTCCAATAGCATTGCTACATTACAGGGTGTTGTCAGCGGAGGCTCTGTTTCCGGACAATGGTCAAGTTCTGGCACAGGCTTATTCGACGATGAATTTTCATTAAGTACCACTTATACCCCAAGCGAAGATGATACTACGAATGGAAGTGTAACAATAACACTTGTATCTACAAATAATGGAACCTGTATAGAAGGATCGGATGTGATGACTCTTACATTTGATCCGCTACCTGTTGTTAATGCAGGAGAAAATCAGACTGTTTGCCGTAATAATGATATTGTTACGCTTGCAGGTTCTATTTATGGAATTACAAATACAGGCGAATGGATAAGCTCCGGAACAGGTTCTTTTGATCCTGCTAATACAGCTCTCAATGCATCATTTACCCCAAGTGAAGCCGATAGAGACGCGGGTTCTGTAACGCTTACCCTGAATTCTACAGGGAACGAAAGTTGCATTTCTGTTGGAGCTTCAATGACCATAACAATAACGCCTGCCATACAGGTTAGCGCAGGAAATAATCAAAATGTTTGCTCTAACAATCCCCTGACAAATATTTCCGGATTGGTTTCAGGTGGTTCAACAACCGGTACCTGGTCATCAAGTGGAACAGGGAGCTTTGATAGCCCCTCTGAATTTATTACTACCTATCTTCCCAGCAATGAAGACACAACAGCCGGATTTGTTACATTAACATTAACAGCAACAGATATTGGGAATTGTTTGCCCGCAGAGGCCTCAATTGTTCTAACAATAACAAATTCGCCTATCGTATTTGCGGGTACTGATATTACTGCCTGCGCGAATATTGATTCGGTTCAGCTATCGGGAGTTGTTTCTGCCGGCTCAACATCAGGTCAATGGACTAGTTCGGGAGAAGGGTCTTTTTACCCCGGCAATACAGACTTAAATGCGCAATACATTGCTGCTTCCGCTGATACTGCTAATGGAAGTGTAATTCTTACTTTAGTCTCGACAAATAATGGAACCTGTACTGCTGTTACAGATCAGGTAGATATTACATTTACCGATGCTCCTTTTGTGGATGCAGGAACCAATCAGGTTGTATGCGCGAACAATGCGCTTGTTAGCTTGTCGGGAACTATTTATGGCGCTACATCAACAGGAATCTGGTCTTCCACTGGAACAGGAGATTTTGAAAACGATCAAGAACTTAATACAACCTATACGCCCAGCACTGATGACATAGCTTCCGGCTCTGTAAAAATTTCTTTGACCGCTACAAATATTGGAACATGTAAACTCGTTTCTGATACTATTGTTGTAACAATAACGCCTCCTCCTCTTGTTAATGCAGGACAGGATGTCTTTATTTGTTCCGACCAGACGATAAGTCTGCATGGAAGTGTTAGCGAGGGTTCAATAACAGGAGAATGGGCTACTAATGGAAATGGTTCATTTGAATTTACCACATCAACGCTTATAAATACATATTATCCAACAACTGAAGACACTGCTTCCGGAAGTGTTATGTTTATTCTTACTTCGACAAATAATGGCGGTTGCATTGCAGAAGATGATACTTTATTTATAAATTTTGTGCCTGTTCCTGTTGTGAATGCTGGAACAGATTTAACCGTTTGTGCCGGAAATGATACGATTCATCTTGCAGGAATTGTTACCGGATCCTATCCGTATGGTCTCTGGACAAGCAATGGTTCGGGAGCATTTGTTCCGAATGATACGACATTAAATGCCCTATACCTACCTAGCGATGACGATCGTTTAAATGGAAGCGTACGTTTAATCCTTATATCAACACATAACCCTTATTGTTCTGTTGTTGCAGATTCTATTCTTATTACCATTAATCCTCCGATTGTTGTGAATGCAGGAGATAATATTTCTGTTTGTTCCAATAATCCATTAACTGAATTAAATGGTAATGTTAGCGGAAGCTCAACAACAGGGGTGTGGAGCAGTAGCGGTACCGGGAATTTTAACCCCGATGAATTTACTCTGAATGCAGAATATATTCCCAGTGATGCAGATACTTCAGCGGGTAATATTACTCTTACTCTTTTGTCAACAAATAACGGAGATTGTATTCCTGTTTCAGATCAGCTAACGCTTACAATTACCAATGCTCCTATTGTGAATGCAGGTACAGATCAAACCGTTTGTGCGAATAAAGATACGGTTCAGCTTGCAGGTATTGTTTCAGGAGGTGCTACGGGCGGAACCTGGAGTACTTTAGGCACAGGAACATTCTCGCCAAATACATTATCCGGAAAGTATAGACCCAGCATAGCAGATACGACAACAGGAAGCGTTCAGCTTATTTTGACTTCTACAGGCAATGGAATCTGCTTTGCAGTAAAAGACACGATGACTATAACAATAACCAACGCTCCTTTTGTAGAAGCAGGCGAATCCGTTTCTATTTGTCCTGAAACACCGACAGTAACAGTAAGTGGCATCATTTATGGTGGCAGTACAACCGGAATATGGACTTCAACAGGAACAGGACTGTTTGATGATAGCAACGTATTAAATACTTTTTATAACGTAACATCAGAAGATACTGCAGCGCATACTCTTTCACTTATTCTTACTTCGACAAATAACGGTTTGTGTTATGCTGTTTCAGATACGCTTGTGGTTTCGATATCGAACAGCACTGCGGTTAATGTAGGTTTAGATCAAACTATTTGTGCACATATTCCTACCGTATCTTTGAGTGGAAATGTAATCGGAGCAACAACTTCGGGAGCATGGACAAGCTCCGGAAACGGAACATTTTCGCCGGATGCAAGTACGTTGAATGCAGTGTATAATGTTACTCCGGAAGATACAACTGCCGGAAGCATTTATCTTGTTCTCACTTCGGCAGAAAATGGATTTTGCGCATCTGCAGATGATACTGTTTTTGTAACGATTAATCCCGGAATTTATGTAGAAGCCGGACCCGACCAAACGGTATGCGGAAACAACGCGCAGATACAATTGATTGGAAACATCACGGCTGCCGGAGCAGGCGTCTGGACAAGTTCCGGAACAGGAGAGTTTACTCCTGATAACACTAGTCTGAATTCGGTTTATACACCATCGTCTGCGGATATTGCCAGTGGAGGTGTAACACTGTATCTAACATCTACAAGCAACGGAGATTGTGAGGCTGTAACAGATTCTATGAAAATAATCGTTACTCCTTCTCCGAGTGTGAATGCAGGACCAGATTTGTACACTTGCAATAACAATCCAACAGTACATTTATCTGCAACAATATCTGCAGGTTCTACAACAGGCTTGTGGAGCACAACAGGAAGTGGTTTATTCGACCCGGATAATATAACTCTTAATACAACTTATAATCCTTCTCAAGCAGATATTGATGATGCGCATATTACATTCTATCTTGTTTCTACAAACAATGGAGACTGTGTTGCCGGATATGATACAATTGAGGTTTATTTTACACCGGCTCCTATTGCATTTGCTGGTAATGATACAAATATCTGCGCAAGCAATCCTTTGCAGTTGAATGGCTCTGTTCAGTTTGGAGCAGGAACCGGAATCTGGTCTGTTATTGGAACTCCCGGCTCTTTCTCTCCGAATGCGAATACTTTAAACGCCATATATACATTCAGCCCGGATAATCTCAGCGCGGGCTTTGTGGAACTTGTTTTAACGGCAAGTAATCTTACTGGGTGTAATCTCGAAGCAGACACAATGCTTGTTTCTATATTCCCCGGACCTATTGTTGATGCAGGAAGTGACGTTACAGTCTGTGGAAACAATAATACTGTTCAGCTTGCTGGCTCGGTCAGCGGACCGACTACAACAGGAGATTGGTCAACATCCGGCACAGGAATTTTCCTTCCATCTGTAAGCGATTTTAACGCAGGTTATTATCCTTCTGCTAGTGATACAGCGAGCGGGCAGGTAACATTATACCTTGAATCTACGAATAATGCGGGCTGCGTTACTATTTCCGATAGCATAGTTATTACATTCTCAACTCCTCCTGTTGTTTCAGCAGGTCAGGATCAAATTGTTTGCAAAGGAAATAACGCATATCTGAATGGCTCAATGGGAGGCTCTGCGACTTCTGTAATCTGGACAAGTTCCGGCAACGGCTCTTTCTCTCTTTCAGATACACTTTTAAATGCAACGTATATTCCAAGTGCTGAAGATACCCTTAATACAACGTTAGCGCTATATTTTACATCTACGAATAATGGAAATTGTTTGCCTGCTATTGATACGCTTGCAATTATTTTCACGCCCAAGCCTATTGTGACAGCAGGGACTGATTTATCTGTTTGCGCGAATAATTCACTCGTAACATTAAGCGGATTTATTTCAGATGGAAACACAGGAGAATGGACAAGTTCCGGAACAGGATCTTTTGCCCCAACAAATACAATGATGAATGTTACGTATACGCCGAGCGCTGCTGACAAAACAGCAGGCTTTGTAAACCTTGTATTATCAACAACAAATACTTGTCTTGTTACAGATACGGTTCATGTAATCATTACACCAAAACCCAATGTAAATGCAGGTCTCGATCAGATTTTATGCATTGATCAGAGTCTTGTTTTGCTTAACGGATCTGTAACAGGTGGCGCAACGACAGGCATCTGGACTACTAATGGCACAGGTTATTTCACTCCTTTTGATACTGATTTAACGGTAGTTTATCATAGAAGCTCGCAAGACAGTATTACCGGACAAATTTTGTTTACATTGACTTCAACAAATTATGGAAACTGTCTTTCTGTGTCAGATAATATTGTAATTACATATACTTCCGTTCCTATTGTTGATGCAGGGCAAGATTTTACTTTCTGCTCTAACAATGCGGATGTAGCTTTACATGGCTCTGTAACAGGGGGTGCAAGCACCGGAATCTGGACAAGCAATGGAGACGGAATTTTTGTTCCAGATGCTTCTACATTGCTTGCAAGTTATATTCCGGGAACAAATGATTTTGCAAACGGACAGGTTACTTTGACACTTACTTCGACAGAAGCGTGTGTAATGATTAAAGATTCTGTGAAATATACATTTACCCCGGCACCAGTTGCTGTAGCAGGAGAAGATCAGGCTGTTTGCGCAAACAACGGACAAACATCTATATCAGGCGTAATATCCGGTACTACAACAACAGGTCAATGGTATTCCAGCGGAAATGGTATTTTTACACCAAGCGCAACATCGCTGAATGCAACGTATACTCCCGGATCGACAGATATAACTGCCGGATATGCAGAGCTTCTTCTTGCATCCACAAATAATGGTATGTGCTATCCCGCTACCGATACAATGCTAATCACAATTACACCCGCTCCTGTTCCAAATGCAGGTCCCGATAAATATGTATGTAAGGGAAGTAATGTTTTGTTGACAGGAAGCGTAACAGGTGGTGCATCAACAGGAGAGTGGGCAACAACAGGCTCTGGTACTTTTACACCAAACAATACTACGCTTAATGCTACCTATATTCCTACTGCTTCAGATACAACAATCGGCACTATATCATTTTTCCTTACAACAACAGATAATGGAACCTGCTTGTCGGTAAATGATAATATGGTTATTACATTTACAACGCCTCCGAGTGTACTTGCAGGGGATGATGTTACGATTTGCGCAAACAATGCTTCGGTATCTCTGAATGGTTCTGTAACCGGAAGTACAACTTCTGGTTTATGGACAAGTAGCGGAGGTGGAACATTCTCGCCAAATGCAAATACCTTAACCGCAACGTATAATCCAGAATTTGCAGATATCAGCGTCGGCTATGTTACGCTGTACCTGAATTCTACCAATGCTTGTCAGGTTCAGGATTCTCTTGTTGTTACAATAACCAATGCGCCAAGTGTTGACGTGGGTAATGATCAATATTTCTGTATTACAAATCCGGTAATTAATCTGAATGCGCAATTACTAGGCGCTGCGCAGGGCGAATGGTCAAGTACTGGAACGGGTGTATTTACTCCTTCCACAACATCATTGGTAGCAACGTATCTACCAAGCCCTGCAGACACTTTACTTGGTGAAATTGAAATTTCATTTGTTACAACAGATAACGGAGATTGTCTGCCTGCAAGTGATGTGTTAAATGTATTCTTTATTGAATATCCAATCGTGGATGCAGGTCAAGATGCTACCTATTGTGGGAACACGTATGTAGTTCTTGAAGGAACGATTACAGGTGGTGTAGATCAGGGAGCATGGAGTACCGAAGGAACCGGAATTTTTGATCCTTCTCCAAATTTAATTTATACAACGTATAATTTTAGTCCCGCAGATACAGCTTCTTCTACGATTGATTTTGTTTTAGCATCTCCTGATTTCAATGGCTGTCCTGCTGTTACAGATTCATTAACCGTAACTATTTTGCCTTCTCCATGGGCGCAGGCAAGCGGTAATATTACAGTTTGCGCAAATAATAATATCGTAACATTGAGTGGTGTTGTTGGAGGTACTACAACTTCCGGGCAATGGGTAAGTATGGGCTCAGGAACTTTTCTGCCTGATGATACGACTATGAATGTAACATATATTCCAAGTTTTGAAGACAACATGGAAGGTTCAGTTACAATATATCTGCGTTCTACCAATAACGGACTTTGTTATTACGCGCAGGATACAGTAACCATAACCATTACACCTGCGCCAAATGTAAATGCGGGAGACGATCAATATGTTTGTAATGGATATAATGCGCCTCTGGAAGGTTCAATAACAGGAGGAGCAACTACCGGTTACTGGACAACAACCGGTACAGGTACATTCATTCCAAATAATACAACGTTCGATGCGACCTATGTCCCCAGCGCAAATGATACGGTTGTTGGTACTATTCAATTTATTCTTACAGCAACAGATTTTGGAGACTGTCTCGTTGAAATTGACACAATGAGCATGTCTTTCACTGCTGAACCCTATGTTGAAGCTGGAGATGATTTAACCGTTTGTGCGAATAATGCAGAAGTACAACTAAACGGTATTATTTCGGGAAGCACCACAAGCGGAATGTGGACCACAAATGGTTCGGGAACATTCCATCCTGAAGCTACAGCTCTTGACGCTGTGTATGTGCCTAGTGCTCAAGATAAGACAAACGGTAGTGTTACGCTTACGCTTCAATCTACAAATGCTTGTTTAATTGAGGACAGCTTGGTTGTTTCCATTACACCTGCTCCTGAAATTAACGCAGGTCCCGACAGGATTGTTTGTTACGGAAATTATTCTGTACTTCTCACAGCCACGATAACAGGCGGTTCGTCTTCCGGTATCTGGACTTCTACCGGTAATGGCAACTTTACTCCTGATCCGGCTTCATTAAATGTTACTTATAATGTTACAGAACAGGATAGCGCATCAGGACTTGTATATTTGATTCTTACCTCTACAGATAATGGAACTTGTTTTGCAGAGGCTGATTCTGTAAAAATAACCTTCTCTACAATACCAGTAGTAACAGCCAATCCCGACATAGTTGCCTGTGCTAATACAGACCTTGTGCTATCAGGTACAGTAACCGGAGGGAACAACACCGGAGTATGGATTTCTTCGGGTAATGGAACATTTGTGCCAAGTGACACATCGTTAAACGCAAGTTATATCTTTAGTTTCGCAGATACAACAGCCGGACATATTTCTATTCAATTTACGGCAACAAACGCTTGTGTCGCTTCAACAGATACGGTTTATGTTACGATAACTCCTGCTCCTTTTGTTACAGCATGGACAGATCAGCAGGTTTGCGCTAATAATCCGGAGGTACAGCTTCACAGTCAGCTAATGGTTGCAACAGGTCTTCAATGGTCTTCTTCCGGTGGTGGAATTTTTACTCCGGGCATTACAGATCAAAATCCGGTATATTCTTTATCGCAGGAAGATATTGAAAATGGCTCTGTTGCTTTAAGTATTACAACAACAGGAAACGGAGATTGTAACTCTGAATCAAGCACATTGTTGCTGAATATTATTTCTGCTCCTGATGTAACGGCAGGTTCCAATCAGCTTCTATGTTTTGAAAATGTTTTAATAGCACTTGATGGATTTGTTGCTGAAGGTGCTTCTACAGGAATATGGACTACGACAGGTAACGGAACTTTTGTTCCAAACAATACAACATTCAATTCTGTTTATCAGCCTGCTCCGGAAGACACAGTAGGGGGAGTCATGCAATTTGTTCTTACATCTACCAATAATGGAAGTTGTTTGGCGGTTAGCGATACAATGTTTGTCGTATGGACAGAGCGTCCGTTTGTTACCATAGCAGATAGCATTATTGATATTTGTACCGGAATAGAAGAAGTACAACTTACGGGTTCTGTAATAGGTCCTTCGCCAACAGGAATATGGACAAGTTCCGGAACAGGAATCTTTACCCCGGATGATACAACTCAAAATGCTGTTTATCTTCCAAGCGAAGAAGATGTCTCAGCAGGTAATGTTGTACTGACATTAACATCTACGGGCGGTTGCTCTGTTGCAATGGACTCTGTGGTGTTAAATATACATCCGCTTCCGCAAGCAGATTTCGGATTTATCACAGCTTGTAATTCTCTTACCGTTGATTTTAATGATTCATCAACTGTTTCAGCAGATACGATAACTATTGTCAACTGGTCATTCAGCGACGGTGGAACAGCGAGCGGTCAAAATCCATCTTATACATTTGCAGAAACAGATACATTCGTTGTAACTCAAACTGTAACTACAAACTATGAATGCGCTTCTTCAGCATCAGATACAGTTGTTTTATTTCGTGTAACAGCAGATTTTGCGCATGCGGCAAACTGCGTTTATGATTCTGTTACATTCACTGATTATTCAACCGTTATTAACGACAGTATTGTTTCGTGGCAGTGGAATTTTGGCGATAATGCTACTGCAACATCACAAGATGTAAATCATCTTTATAGCCAAAGCCAAGTATATGTTTCTTATCTTATTGTATCAACGGCAAGAGAATGTTCAGACACGGTTACTTTTGATGTTACCATCAACCCGAGTCCTGTAGCAAATTTTGTCTGGGATAAGGAAAATATCTCATCATGGGAGAATGTTCAGTTTACAGATTCTTCTTCTGGATCTTATTACTGGACATGGGATTTTGATGACGGTTCGGATGTTGTAACAGAGCAGAATCCGATACACATGTATAATGATTTGGGAGTGTACAATGTAATGCTGATTGCAATGAATAATTTCAGTTGTGTGGATACTCTTGTACGTGAACTTGTAGCAGATGGTATTCTGGGACCAAAACTTCCGGGGGCATTTACACCAAACGGCGATGGTATGAATGACTGGTTAATTGTAAGAGGTGGTCCATTCACGGAATTCTCGTTTAAGGTTTATAACGAATGGGGAAAACAGGTGTTTGCAACTGAAAATTCAACAGTAGGATGGGATGGAAAATACAAAGGGAAAGATCAGCCAATTGGTGTTTATGTCTATGTGATTCATGCTGTAACTCCTGATGGAAAAGTACATGATAAATTTGGAGATATAACAATAATCAGATAACAGAGAATGTTACATAATTAGTAAACGAGATAAAATTAAAAATATATGAAAGCACTAAAAATAATTTTCATAGCAGCAATCCTGATGATGGCAAAAACAGGTTTTTCTCAAGATTCACATTTGTCTATGACCGACGATGCCCCAGTGCTTATGAATCCGTCTCATACAGGGACGTATGATGGTTCATTCCGTTTCCATCTGCAGCACAGAAGCCAATGGAAATCCATGTTGTCAAAATCATTTTTAACAGAAGTGTTTTCTGCAGAAATGAATTTGCGACCTTTTGGCGCAGGACTTTTGGTGTTAAACAACCATGCAGGAGTTGGTAATTTTAATCAGTTCGGTATGTATGCTTCTGGTTCGTATGAGGTAACCATTGACCCGAATAAATATCATCACTTGTTTTGTGGCGTGCAGCTTGGCTTTGTTCAGAACAGTATCAATATAGCAAGTCTGACATTTGACAACCAGTATACCATGAGCGGTGGCGGAGGTTTTGATATAACACAACCAACGGGTGAAAATTTTACAAAAACCAGTGCTATTGCGCCTGATGTGAATTTCGGGATTTCATATATAGCTTTGAAGAAAATGAACTATTTCAGCAGCTTTGTTTACAAGACCAGTACATGGACTCCCTATGGTGGAATTACGGGATTTCATCTTACGCAACCAAAACTTACTTTTTCTGAATTTAAAAATAAACTATCCAGACGTTGGTTATTTTATGGAGGCGTAAAATATAAAATTAATACAAATTTGTGTGTAGACCCTAATATTCAGTGGGAAAATCAGGCAAAAGTTAATGATTTTAAATTTGGATCTTATGGATATTATTACATCGGGTCTTATCAGGTATTTGCTATGACCGGTATTCATTACAGAATGAAAGATGCGTTAGTTTTAAGCATGGGGGGATTATATAAACAGTATGCATTGAAATTGGGCTATGATATTAATATCTCTAAACTCAATGTTGCAACAAGAGGCAGAGGCGGTTTTGAAATATCTTTTACATACACGTTCCTTAATGAACAGTCTTATTCGTTATTGTAGGAATTATGTGTGAACAACAAGCAAGACCTCCTATAGCGTTGAATATCAATAGGTGGAATATTTGTTTTATGGTTTACTGATAGTGATTTTATTAAATTGCAGAGCCAAATTCCATCAAAAAAGCCTTAATAAAATCGTTGATTTCGCCATCGAGTACGGCATTTGCATTACCTACTTCGTAATTGGTACGTACATCTTTAACTAATTTATAGGGCTGTAAAACATAATTGCGAATTTGCGATCCCCATTCTATTTTTTTCTTCTGACTTTCGAGAGCCATAACTTTTTCGCGCCGTTTTTGCAATTCCATTTCATAGAGCTGGGATTTTAAAAGGCGAATAGCATTTTCTCGGTTCTGAAGCTGTGAGCGGGTCTCTTGATTTTCTATTACAATTCCAGTTGGCAAATGTCGCAACCGTACTGCAGTTTCGAGTTTGTTCACATTCTGTCCACCCGGTCCGCTGGAGCGAAAAGTATCCCAATCAAGATCTGCTGGATTTACATGAATGTCTATATTATCATCTACAACAGGAGAAACAAAAACAGAAGCAAAGGACGTTTGTCTTTTACCCTGCGCATTGAAAGGAGAAATACGAACTAAGCGGTGAACACCTGATTCGCTTTTAAGATAGCCATACGCAAAATTACCAGTAAACTCAAGCGTAACGGTTTTAATCCCCGCTTCGTCTCCTTCAAGAAAATCTATTTCGCGGACATTGAAATTATTTTTTTCTCCCCAACGGAGATACATACGCATGAGCATCTGCGCCCAGTCGTGGCTTTCTGTTCCACCAGCGCCTGCATTTATTTTCAATATAGCTCCCAGCTTATCTTCTTCTTTGCTAAGCATATTTCGCAATTCAGCTTCTTCTATGGCAGAAAGAGTATGCTTATACAGTTTGTCTACTTCTTCTTCTGTTGCTTCTCCTTCTTTTGCAAAATCGAAAATAACCTGCAAATCGTCGAGACTGCTTTGCGCACGGTTATAAACATCAACCCAGCTTTTTAAGAGAGATATTTTTTTGAGGTGTTTCTCTGCCTCGAAAGAGTTGTTCCAAAAATCGGGATCTTGTGTTTTTAACTGTTCTACAGAAACGTCTTCAATTTTTTTATCAATGTCAAAGATACCTCCTAAGCGCATCAGTACGCTTTACGAGGTCTTTTACCACGTCGTGTGTGATCATAATTTATTTTATATTTTATCAGATGACAAAGATAAAAATAATTGGTTCACTTTTGTTTTATACTTCAACTACATGAATGATCGGTATGTATGGGCGATGCATGCATCGCCCATGCTTTACCGAAATTCATTTCCCCGATATCATTCCAATATAATCTGTCAGCAGAGAAAAAAGTTCTTTGTATTTTGTGAGTGGCAATGTTTCTGCCTTGTCGAAAGGATTGTGGTATTCTGAAACTCCTCCTTGTGTATAAATGAAAAAACCAATCACTCCTTTTGCATAAAATGGGTAATGATCTGAATTTGCTGCTTCTCCCCGCGCGTTTACTTTAGGAAAATATTTTTTTTGTTCATTAAGATTTTTTATTTGCTCAAATTCTTTTTTAAATACAGCACCATTCACAAGCATTATTCCATCATCTCCGGTGCCCACAAGGTCGAGGTTAAATAAAATTTTAATTTTATTTAAAGAGAACATTGGATTTTCCACATAGTGAAAAGAGCCCAACAAACCGGCTTCTTCTCCTGTAAAGGCAATAAATGCAATGCTGTACTCCGGTTGATTTTTTTTATAATAAGCGGCAAGATTTAAGAGCATAGAAACCCCACTGGCATTATCGTTTGCGCCAGGAATAAAAAGAGTATCGCCTATTCCTCCCAGATGATCGTAGTGCGCAGTGAACACAATAAACGAATCGGGCTTTGACTTGCCCTGAATGTATGCAATTACATTTTGAGTTTCATGTTTTTCATTAAACTCTGTTTCTACATCAATACTGAAATTTTGAATTTTTTCATTCACGCATTTTTTTGCAATTGTTATTGCAACAAAGTCTGCTTTTTTCGTTGAAACATTCCAAGATACCTTTTCATCTATGAATATCAAACCCCGTGCCTTCATTGGGTTTGCACGCATTAGATTTAATTTTTCAAGCGTGTCTTTGTTGCTTGTTCCGGATCTGTCAACAAGAATAAATTTATCTGAAAAATTCTGCTTTTTGAACCAGTTGAGACTATCTGCATATCGTAACGTATTTGCATTATAATAAACAACAGGGAATGTACCTTTGCAGGAATTCGATTTTGCCTGCACAAAAAAATCAATTCCCGGAATTATTTTTTTCCCATTAATGGCAGCTTCCATTTTTCCGGGAAAAGTATTCACGGGGTAAGACAGTTTTTGAAAACCGTCATTGTTGAAAAAAGAAAGACCTGTTTTTTTGAATTCATTTCTAATATATTCTGCTGCTTTTTTATCGCCCTCTTTAACATAACCTCTTCCAAACATATATTTGGAACAAAGGGTGTCGAGAATGGTTTTGGTGTATTTCATATCCTGCGCTGACAGGGAGTTGCAGATTAAAATAATCAGCAATGCCGAAGTAAAAAATTTTATTCTTAAATACATTATTTAAAATTATTTGTTAAATGTTTATTCTTTTATGCTCCGCAAAATGTTTTTTATTAATCAGTTGGAAGCACGAAGTTGGAAGCACGAAGTCGGAAGCACGAAGCACGAAGCTGTTTCTACTTCTAACTTCTGGCTTCCTACTTCCAACTTCTGACTTCTGACTTCAACAATATTATATACAATTTGCGTGATTTGAATTATTAAATTTTTCAATAAGATTTGTGAGAATAACAAAATCGTCAACACTCAAACGTTCGGGTCTTAAATCAAACAGAGGGACAGCAACAGCTTCCCCTGATATCATTGATTTCAGTGAATTCCGCAATGTTTTTCTACGCTGGTTGAATGCTGTTTTTACAACCTGAAAAAATAGTTTTTCATCACACTCAAGCTTCATCACATTATTTCTTACTAACCGGATAACGCCTGATTTTACCTTGGGTGGCGGAGAAAAAACATGCTCATGAACGGTAAAAAGATATTCTATTTTGTACCATGCCTGAAGTAAAACGCTAAGAATACCATAAGTTCGGCTTCCCGGAGGAGCGCTGATACGTTCCGCAACTTCTTTCTGTATCATACATATCGCCTCATTTACCTGAAAGCGATTTTCAAGAATTTTAAAAAAAATCTGGCTGGAAATAAAATAAGGAAGATTTCCAATAATTGCTGTTGTTCCCTTAAATGTTTCCGAAAAATTCAATTTCATAAAATCTGCCAAAATCAATTTATCAGATACCTCTGGAAAATTTTTTTTAAGAAAAGCTACCGATTCTTCGTCAATTTCAACAGCGCAAAAACCAGAAAAGTTTTTTTTTAGTAAAAATTTTGTCAATACGCCCGTACCCGGACCAATTTCAACAACAGTATCTGCTTCATTTGCGTGAAGACTGTTTACGATTTTTTCTGCAATATTATTATCAATAAGAAAATGTTGACCTAGTCCTTTTTTTGCGCGTATATATGCCATCAGAAAATAATTTTTAATGAGAGTTGTTGAAGAATATTTTCCATGTAAAACCATGCGTTTTCGCTTCCTTCTTTGGGTGCCCATGGAGCAAAATTTTTATCTGTAACCGGAATATAAGGACCATCTTTTAACTCATAAGCAGTTGTGCCACTTTCAAGAGCAACTATCGTGTGCCAGACCCGGGGAGCAATTTCCACGCCGTAATTTCCGTTTCGCGCATTAAGAACTATATGAGAAAGTATTTTGCCTTCGTTATCAAATTCAACTACAAGCAAGGAACCTGTAAGTGCAATAAAAACCTCGCGTTTGTCGGGGTCTTTGTGCTTATGCGGCTGAACGTATGAATAGGGCTCTAAGGCATTTATCATTCGTTGCACTGGGTCTTCAGGAAATGTGTGGAAATTATACATAGAGCGTAGGCGGGGCGACTCTTTTCCTTTTAACGATCTTTCCGATAAGAAATTTTTATCAATGGTTATCATTTATTTACTTTGTTTAAGAGCTGAAATATAATAAAAAATTACGAATTACGAATTGATGTTCAATAGGAATACAATAGAAATACAATAGGAATTCGATTGAAATACAATAGTACATCTATCGAACATCTACCGTTGCTCTATAGTCCATCTATTGAATTCCAATTGTACATCCTATTAATAAATTGACATTGTGCGTGTTTTTCATGAATAAATAGCAATTATCTTTTATAAATAAAATATTGACTTCCGATAATAAGGAAGATAGAAAAAATGCTGCTGAGAAAAATTCTTCCTAAAGTAAAAAAGAAACTGCTGAAACGGAAAACCTCTACAAAAAGGAGAAAAGAATGGTGAATAAGAGTAATTATTATTACATATTTAATAAACCAGTTTAAGCCGTAATATTTTATTCTTGGTAAAGTTCCCGTATCGTATCCATCGCGCGGGGAAATTGATTTTAAGACAAAAGGTCTCAGATATCCTATTAAAACCGTTGCAGAGGCATGCATACCGGGTGTGTTTGAAAAAAAATCAATGGTCAGACCTAAGAAAAATGAAGCGACCAATAAAAGCCAGCGAGGTGTTTCAAATGGCAACAGCATTACCATAATGATATATACAAAAGGGTTTATAAAACCGCTGAATTGCAGGTTATTTAAAATCAGCACCTGTAACGCGACAAAAAAAACAAAACCAAGAATATATTTAATAAAGCCTTGCATTCTATTTGTTTTTTCCGGTTTTAGATTCCTTTTGAATATTTTTCAGAATAGGTATTTTTTCTTCTTTCATAAGGTTATAAACAACATATACGTAATTTAATCCTTTAAAATCCGTTGAAAGATCCAGTTGTATCTGATAAAAATTATCACCCCCTTTGAATGAAAAATCTTCAATTCTTCCGATCATGATACCCTCAGGAAAAATGGTTGAATATCCGCTGGTAATGACCGTATCTTTTTTTTGTATTTTAATATGAACGGGAATTTCATTAAAAGCTGCTTTTTTGTAGTTAGAGCCTTCCCATGATACCGAACCAAAATAGCTGTTACGTTTGATTTTAGCACTGATTTTAACGTTACTGTTCAGCAATGAAATAACAGAGGCAAAATTTTCTGTAACATCTTTCACGATTCCCACAACGCCATTTGAAGAAATAACTGCCATGTCTGGCGTTATCCCATGTTTTAAGCCCTTGTCAATAATTATGTAATTATTTTGCTGATCCGTTGAATTATGTACAACCTTCGCAGTTTTGTAGATATATTGTTGTTTGTGTAAGGTATCATATATTTTCTGAACAAAAAAAGTATCTGTTTTATAGGAGTTAAAGAGCTGGTTTCTGAGAGAAGCGTTTTCTTCTGCAAGTTTTTGATTTTCCTGCCTTAAAGAAAAATATTCAGCCACCTCGTTGTACTTCGAATAAACAAATCCGGAAATTTCATATCCTGTATTTAATATACTTGTTCTCTGATATTTGTTATTTTGAACAAGAAGAAAAAAAGAAAGTGCTTCCAGTAAAATAAATAAAATTGTTACGTAGTGTTTAAATATGAAGCGGATCAGATTATTCATAATGCAAATGGGCTTAAAGTAGCCTTATGTTCTTATTCAGATTTGTATAAGAGGCAACAGTATCCCTTACCGCATGAGGAATGAGAATTTATCAACATTTCTTAACGCGATTCCTGTTCCGCGGGCAACAGCATGCAGTGGGTCTTCTGAAACATAAACAGGAATATTTGTTTTGTCCCTTATTCTTTTGTCAAGACCTCTTAATAAGGCGCCACCACCCGCCAGATAAATACCCTTATTGTAAATATCAGCATATAATTCAGGAGGTGTTTGTTCGAGGACACCCATTATGGCGATTTCAATTTTATTTATGGATTTATCTAAGCAATGAGCAATTTCAGAATAAGAAACCGGAATTTCAAGCGGAAGAGCCGTCATCTGGTGCGGACCTCTCACGATATAATCAGCAGGAGGACTTTGAAGATCCGGTAAAGCAGCTCCCACATTAATTTTGATATCTTCAGCTGTTTTATCGCCAACTTTAATATTATGTTGATTTCTCATGTACTCCATAATATCTTCGGTAAAATCATCGCCGGCAATACGTATAGATTTATTGCACACAATACCTCCAAGGGAAATAACTGCAATTTCAGTTGTCCCTCCACCAATGTCAATTACCATATTTCCTTCAGGCGCTTCAACATCAAAGCCAATACCGATTGCGGCAGCCATAGGTTCATAAATAAGAAAAACCTCTCTGCCTCCGGCATGTTCAGAAGAGTCACGAACCGCACGGATTTCAACTTCCGTACTTCCTGAAGGAATCGCGACAACCATTTTTAAAGAAGGGTTAAATAATCTTGTGCCTCTTTGTGTCAGCTTGATCATACCGCGTAACATCAGCTCTGCAGCATTAAAGTCAGCGATTACACCATCACGAAGCGGACGTATTGTTCGAATGTTTTCGTGTGTTTTTCCATGCATCTGTCGGGCTTTGTGCCCTATAGCGACAAGTTTATTGGTTCTGTTGTCAATAGCAACAATAGAAGGTTCGTCAACTACAACCTTATCGTTATGAATTATAATAGTATTGGCCGTTCCAAGGTCAATCGCGATTTCCTGCGTAAAAAAAGAAAACATTCCCATGTTTATATCCCCAAGATTAAAATATTAAAAATGTAAAAATAATCAAACTTTGATGAGTTTAACTAACTGTTGAAAAATTTTCATGAATTCTATTTTACAATGCCATATCCAACATATCTCTCAATTTTTTTTCTGATGGTGCTGGCGCTTGCGCGTTCACAATTTTTCCTTCTTTGTCAATCAACACAAAGCGGGGAATTGAATATATCTGATAATCTTGCAGCAGTTTTGCATCGGGTGTTGTATGCAATTGCAGCCAGGGCATTTTTTCGATTTTCAGCATTTGCTCCCAAGCTTCTTTTTGCTTGTCTATTGAAATACTTATGAAAACAATATTCTTGCCTGAATACTCTTTGTGTAATTTTGCAAGATGAGGAATTTCCCTTCTGCACGGATAACACCAGGTAGCCCAAAAATCAATAAACACATATTTCCCTTTAAAATCCTTTAAAGAATGTATTTTCCCCAATTCATCTTGCAATGCTATTTCCGGAGCACTATTTCCAGGAAGAAGCTGCTGCCATTTTTTTACAAGAGAAGAAATCTCATCTTTATTTTTTTTATTCGTAGTATGCTTTTCATAAAGCGCAAGCAAGTCCTTCGCTCCCTCTAGCCCGTTGAATTGCAAATGATCTCTGAAAACAGAATGCAATAAATAATTTTTGATTTGCTGCTGTTTTATTTCTGAAAGAATAATATCGAATTCAGCACCTATTAAATCGTTCATTGTTTCGTAATTTTTCTCTTGCTCATACACTTTTTTATCAAGATATGTTTTCAAAAAAATCTGGTATTCCGGAATGAAAACCATTGTGCTGTCGTTCAGATTTATTTCTTTTTGAAAACTGTAAAATGCAGGACTCAGCTTTTGTTTGCTGTTTGCGCTGAATACCTGTGAACGCTCATAAGCAATTCTGCTTTCTGCATAAGTATAGAAAATACGCGCTTTTTCTGTTTTTGTAAAAAAAGGATTAAGATTATTAAATTTATGTTGTAAATTTTCAAGAAAAATCAATTGAGCTTTGTATGCTGAATCGGATTTAAAAACAAACTGTTTCTCGTCAAGAGAAAACCATTCTTCATAATTTATTTCTTGCTTCGTCCGCTCTTCAGAAAGTTGTGATAAACATTTATTTTCATCTGCTCCAATACCGGAGAAAGTAATTTCCTCCAAACGATTTGCATCAGCTTTGAGTTCTAAACTATCGCCTGGGCTCAGAAAAACATTGATTGTTTTTTTATTAATACGAAAATAGCCGTAAACAGGCATTTTTAAGTCAAGCACAAATCGAAAATCGTTTTTCCCTGAAAGAAAAACAGTATCTGATTTATCGGAATAATAAAAAATCAAAACCGAATCATTACTGTTTTGTATGCTTCCTTTTAAGATAACGGATTGATTTTTTTCCTTATTTTCACAGGAGGAAAAACAAATTGCTATGGCTATAAAAAAAATGAGTTTCTGTTTCATAAGAATTTTTTCGTTTCAGGTTTAAGGTTTAATGTTTCACGTTGAGCGTTGAGCGTTGAGCGTTGAGCGTTGAATATTGAATGTTATATTTTACCACTAAGACACTAAGGGCACAAAAATTCACTAAGATTGAAAAGTTGTTGCAGGTTGAGCGTTGAATATTGAATGTTGAATGTTGAATGTTGAATATTGAATATTGAATATTGAATATTGAATATTGAATATTGAATATTGAATGTTGAATGTTGTTTATCGAATCGAAGTTGAATGTTATGCGTTACAAATTCAGAACGCCTAAACTGTTGCATCTTCCTCGGCAGACAAAAAAGCGAGATTTTGTTACAAAATTTGCGGTTAATTTGGGGTTTAAAAAAAATTGAATTATAACCCTAAGCAAATTTTCCGCCAAAATCTTTTAATTATCATTTGTTTAACCCCGAGCTTCACTTGGGGTTACAAATATTCGACTCCTCCGGAGTCGTTTTTTCTCTGCCACACCAGATGCGAATAAAATTAAAAATACTATATCAAACGTTTTGAATTAATCAATAATCATCTTCAAATTATTAATACTCCTCCGCTTGCGCTCATCTCCGGGTAATGCTTTGCGGGGAAAGGACGAGTACGCTTTTTGATATTTTTATACTTTTACAAAATTAATCCTGTTTTGATGAAAACCGAACTAAAGGCAATAATATTTTTTTCTGCCTTTTCACTTTTCTCTTTTTTCTGCCTTTATCAGCACAGAATAAACAAAAAAACGACTCTTTATTACATCTTATTTTCATAGAAAACTCTGACACACATGATATTTCTTTATAATCAGAATTTAGCTGAGAAATGTCGTATTCAGACCCGGAGAAGGCTATAAAAAAGCCGTTTCCAAGTCGAATATTAATATCAGAAATATTTATGTTGCATTACAAAATGATGTAAAAACACTTGAACATTTCAAAAAAGTGCTTGAAATCGCCAATAAAAAAAATGATCGGAAATGGATTGCAATTATAGCAAACAATATGGATGCATGCTACAAACACCTTAAAGATACAAATCTCGCCATTGAATATTATATAAAAGCAAATAACTATATTTGTGTTCCATAACCAAAAAAAATATGAAGATCCTTCTGATATCTCCTGCCATTTATGATTGGCGCAGAAAATTGATAAAACAAAAACGAGTTTGGTTACCGGGACTTACGCTTCCATATATTGCGGCATTACTACCCGAAAATTATTTAATAACAATTGTTGATGAAACCTCAGAAGAAATACCATTTCATGAACATTGGGATTTAGTCTGCATCTCCTCTATTGGGGCAAGTTATATTAGAGCCGCGGAAATAGCACGATTGTTTAAAGTAAAGAATATTCCTGTAATTGTGGGAGGCATGGCTGCTACATTGACCGGAACAAACGGGTTTGATGACGATTTTAATTCATTTGTTGAAGGCGAAGTTGAAACAATAATTAATACTATTATTTTAGATTTTGAAAATGGCAATTTGAAAAAAAACTACAAAGGTGAAATGGCTAATTTGTCTTCTTTACCAATACCTAAATATGAACTTTTTAATAAAAAAAAAATAGGATTCTGGCTACCTGTGCAAACATCTAGAGGGTGCATACATAAATGTCCTTTTTGTTCGGTTGCTGCATTTAATCATTTTAAGTTCCGACAAATGCCGATTGATTATGTAGTTGCATGTATAAAGAGAGGTAAAGAATTAGGTTACTCAAATTTTACATTTATTGACGACAGTATTGCTTCGGATATCAATCACTTGAAGACTCTCTGCGAGGCAATAATACCCTTAAAAATATATTGGATGACGCAATGTACTATAACTATTGCTGAACATCCAGAAATACTCAATCTGATGGCTCAAAGCGGCTGTACTGTTCTCAGTATCGGAATAGAATCAACCAATTCTGAAAGTATTGCATCAATAAATAAAACATTTAACAATACATTAAATTACCAAAAATATTTTAAAATTATCCGTTCGTATGGCATCGACATTAGCACCGAAATGATGATTGGGCTCGATGGTGATACCGAAGATATTTACAATGAATTTACACAGTTTGCTATTAAAAATAATATAACACTGCCTCGATTTTACATCGCAACGCCGGTGCCTGGCACAAAGTTCTATGCAGATTTACTCAAGCAGAATAGAATTTTTAATTTTGATTATTTTAATTATACCGGCTCACAATTGGTATTCTATCCGAAACATCTTAATTACAAAAATCTGGAAGATAAATACTGGGCAATGTATGATAAGGTTTATTCAACAAAAAATATTCTAAAGCGCTATTTATTGTCGCGACCAAAGCGCAGTTTATTATCCAATATTTTTACTCTTGCTGCCAATTTTCACTATAAAAAACATATTAAACAAAGAATTCCACCAGGTATCGTATAAAGTATGTATAAAGTATTAAAAATAACAAATGCAGCTGGAATTAAAAAATTTGTAAGATTCCCCGGTAGTCATATTTTTAAAAAATCTGACCATTGGATACCGCCTTTGATCACTGAAGAAATTAAAAGATTTGATATTACAAAATATGATTATTATGCGTATGGTAAATCAAAACTTTTTGCTGCAATAGACGAAAAGGGTAAATGGGGTGGTAGGATAGCTTGTTTTATAAATTCAAAATACATTGACAAAACTAAAAAACACGAAGGATTTTTTGGGTTTTTTGATGCAATTGATAATCCGGAAGTTGTCAAAGTCCTTTTCAGCGCAATAACAGAAGAATTTCGCAAAAACAATATTACGGATATTATTGGACCAATAAACTTTTCTACAAACGAAGAAGTGGGACTGCTCATTGATGGATTTGATATAAACCCTACCTTCATGACCAACTATTCTAAACCTTATTACAAGGATCTACTAACAGGTGTAGGTTTTCAAAAATTGGTAGACTTATATGCTTATGAATGGCAATCCAAATGTGTTTTCTCCGATAAATTTTATAGGATTGTTGAAGTCGTGAAAAACAGGAGCACGGTTAAAATTCGATGTTTCGACAAAAACAATTTTCAAAATGAACTTGATACTTTATGGCCAATATATAACGAAAGTTTTAAAGATGTTTGGGGGTTCACGCCCTTAACAAAAGTCGAATTTACTGAATTGTGTAATAGCTTTAAATTATTTGCCGATTTTGATATAATTTTAATCGCTGAACTGAACAGTAAGGTAATTGGATTTTGTTTGATGCTTCCGGATATTAACATCTTGATAAAAAAAATAAACGGTAAACTATATCCTTTTGGAATATTTACTTTACTTACTCAAAAAAACAAAATAAAAAACCTGCGATTGAATGTCTTAGGGATATTGCCAGAATACAGAAATCTTGGAGTGTTTGCACTGTTTATAGACCAGATGGAAAAAATAGTAAATAAAAAAGGATATCAAAAAGCTGAATTGTCAGTCATTCTTGAGTCAAACATAGAAATGATTCGTTTAATGAAAAGTTTGGACTTCAAGCCGACAAAAACATTCAGAGTTTATTGTAATACTGTTGAGAATCTGAAAGCACATACATTATGAGAATATTACTTGTACGACCGCGAGCCCCGAAATACACAATCGGTTTGAAAAATATTATGGTATGTGAGCCATTAGAACTGGAATATCTTGCCGGAGCTATTGATAAAAAGCACGAAGTAGAAATACTCGATTTGATACTTGAAGATATTTTAGAGAAAAAAATCAAACAATTTAAACCCGATATTTTAGGCACAAGCTCTTACATAACCGGGGTAAACGAAGTTAAAGCAATATGTAAAAGAACTAAAAATATCAACAGCAAAATTATTACTGTTGTAGGCGGTGTGCATGCAAGCTTGAATCCTGATGATTACGAAAACAAATCTATAGACCATATTATACGGGGTGAAGGCTTGAAACAATTCAACGCCCTTATTGATGCCTTAGAACAAAATAAAACATTTACACCCAGCATTTATTCCAACACTAAAGATTTTTTAGCGATTGATATCGAAAACCTTCCATTGCCAAGAAGAGAGCTTGTAGCCAAATATCAGAAGAAATACTATTATCTGTTTCATCAGCCTGTTACAATTATCAAAACAACATTCGGCTGCCCCTTCAAATGCAATTTTTGTTATTGCCGTGCACTTACCGATGATAAGGTTTATTCACGAAGTCCTGAGAATGTATTAAAAGAGTTGCAGGAAATTAAAAACAAAGACGTTTACATTATTGATGACACTTTTTTTGTGAGTAAGAAACATGTAATGGATATCCATGCGCTTATTGTTAAGAATAACATTAAAAAAGAATATCTGGTTTATGGTCATTCCGATTTCATCATAAATAACCCCGATGTTATAAAAGTATGGGCTGAAATAGGGTTGAAAGCCTGTATAATAGGGCTTGAATCTCCAAAAGACACAGAACTTAAAAGTTTCAATAAAGTTTCAACTGTAGATAAAAACAGAGAAGCAATTAAAATACTTCAGCAGAATAAAATTGATATATATGCATCATTTATTGTTGACCCTGCATGGACATTGCAAGATTACAAAACACTAGACAGATTCATAAGGGAAAATAAATTGTTTTACATAGTTATTCAACCATTAACACCTATCCCCGGCACTTCTGTTTTTAACGAAGATGATGATTATATAATACCACGAAAGTATTATGAATTATGGGACATGCAGCACTCTGTATTAAAACCGCTGTTAGGTGAAAAAAGGTTTTACAAAGAAATCAGAAAGATATATATTAAAACCATTTTTAATCCGTTTCGCACATCATCATTGAAGCTCAACACCGTCCCGTCGGTATTTTCTTTAAAATATTTCAGACTAATTGCCGGTGTGATGAAGATATATTTTGATTTGAGAAAAGCAAGCAAGCATAAGAATTTAATAGACAAAACCAATGCTTTCAATCAAAACCTATAAATCAATAAATGAAATAAACTCTTCTGATTGGAATGCTGCAATCACTAACAATGATTATTTCAAATCACATGAATTCTTAAAAATCATTGAAGAATCAAATATTGAAAATAGTACGTTTTGGTACATAATGGTTTTTGAGAACAACGAAATAATTGGTGCCGCAGTTTTCAGTTCATTTATTGTTTCACTTGACTTATTTCTTGACAAACAGGGCAAGAAAGCAGTAAAACTAATAAGAAAGTTTTTCCCTAACTTCTTGCGGATACGGTTCTTGTTTTGTGGCTTACCAATTTCATTAGGCAAAGATACAATCCTGATTAAAGACACAAGATACAAAGATGTCATACTCGAAGCCATCGTAAAAGAGTCTAAACTTATTGCTAAAACGAACAAAATAAAAATTATAAATTTCAAAGAATTTTATCTTAATGATAAAATCGGATTAAATAAACTGTTGTCACTTGGTTTTATACAATCATGGAGTATCCCATATATTGATTTTCACAACACGTACGAAAATTTTTCTGCGTATCTGCAAGCACTTCGTCATACATTCAGGAGGCAAATAAAAAGCAATATGTCTAAAGTAAATTTCGATGCGGTAGGAGTTGTTCAAGAAAAATTAGATTTCGATCATGCTGTTATTGAAATAATAAATCCGTGCAATGCCGATGCAAATACAATTTATGAGCAGTACATAAATATCATGTCAAAAGCTAGTTCTGTATTAGAATTCTTAAACGTAGATTTTTTTGTAAATTATCTCAAGAACACCAATCAATCGAAAATACTTATTTTGCGCAAGAACTCAACTATTATAGGCAATGCAATATTGGTTGAAGAAGGGAATAAACTAACTTTTATGCTAATAGGAATTCGTGAAGAATACAGAAACATTTATGCAACGTATTTTAATATTTTAAATGCGGTAATTGCATACGGTATTCACAACAAATTCACTAAAATCGGAATGGGACAAACCTCCTATTACGTAAAGACAAGAATGGGCGGGCAATTAACTCCTATGGTTACTTATAATTACTCTTCTAATAAATTTATTAATATTATGCTAAAAGTTTTTAATAAACTAATATTTCCAAAAGTCAACCCTCAGCAATATAAGGTGTTTAAACCTCTTAAGAATAATATCTAACTTTTTTATGAAGCCATGAAGATAACACTCATAAAACCAACCATCGGATATAGTACTACAAAAATATACAAAGAAAAAGCAGTAATATGGAATTCTATACTACGCTCGGTTATAAATTGCGTTTTTATATAATTGAAAATTTAAAGTTAACAAACTATTTAATTCCGTTTTTCCTGTTTCAGTTTTCGT
>MEOG01000016.1 GCA_001769125.1 Bacteroidetes bacterium GWF2_35_48
AAATTTTTCTTCACACAAAAATAAATTGTAAATTTTAATGTCAGTTTTTATTAATTATTAACCACAAAAAACTGTCAACCATTTTCAGGACGATACACGTTTGTACAAAAAGCATCGGATAATGATATTATATTGACAATTTTGATTTAAAGACCTTGACTGATAAAAACATTTATAATTATGGAAATACAGCCAACGCACAAAAAATGAAAAAGCCAGAAACAGCAGCTTTCACACGACAGCACATTGATTGGGTTGGCAACCCACAACGCAAAATGCCAACCCAATCAAAGAGCTGTTCTTTCAACTCGTAAAAAAAGTTTAAAATGATAAAAAAAATAACCGAAATCTGAATATTTTTCTTTAATTTTATATTGTCAAACCTAATAAAATTGCTTATGAAAAAATCCCTGAAATTACTTTTCTTTTTGCTTGCCCTTGCACAAGGTGTAATTTTGCAAGCGCAAATACAACGAACATACCATTGGTACTTTGGGGGCGGGGCAGGAATTGATTTTAGCAGCGGGCAGGCGGTGGCAGATACAAACGGGCAAGTGAATACATGGGAGGGCTGTACAACAATTTCTGATACAGATGGCAACCTTTTATTTTACTCCGATGGCTCAACCGTATGGAACAAAAACCACCAGATAATGCAAAACGGGACAGGCTTAATGGGGCACTGGAGCAGCCACCAAAACAGCCTTATTGTACCAAAACCAAAAGATTATAGAATCTATTACATTTTCACAACCGATGCATGGGAAAACAATTTTCAAAACGGCTTGCGTTATTCGGTTGTAGATATGAGTTTAGATAATGGTTTGGGTGCTATAACAAACAAAAACATACTTTTAGTTGCTTCAACACACGAGCAACTGGCTGCAACACATCATGCCAACTGCGAAGACATATGGGTAGTAACGCACAAACGCGATGAAGAAAAATTTTATGCTTATCTGGTTACTGAAAATGGTGTTTCCAATACTCCTGTTATTACTGAAATTGGAAATGCAGTGGAATTGTTATGGGGTTGCAGTAGTTTAAAGATTTCACCTGACGGAACAAAAATTGCTTCAAGTAATTATTGGGATTGGGATAATACAGGTAAAACAGACACTATTGAGTTATATGATTTCAATAAAAACTCAGGAATTCTTACCAATAAAATTTCATTATCAACTGATACAACAGATTTAACCTTTTCATTTGCACCCAATAGTTTAATGCTATATGTTATGGGGGGGTTTAACTTAGGACGTTTGTATCAGTATGATTTAACTAGCGCTAATATTCAATCCTCAAAAGTAAATATATATAATTATTCAATTGTTGTGTTTACATATGATTCACAAATATCATCAGAGGGTAATAAAATTTTTTTTACAAGAGCAAATACCAATACACTAGCTGTTCTTGATAATCCAAATTCATTGGGTACAACTGCTATTTATCAGGATTGCGCTTTCTCATTAAATGGAAAGCAATGTATGGCGTCATTTCCCAATTTTATTTCTTCCTATTTTGATACAGATTCAACAAGTTGTTTTCCAACATTGGTCAATGAAAATTTTACAGAAGCATCAGATGTTTTTATTTATCCAAATCCGGCTGATGGTACAAATAAAATTATCGTACAAACAAATTATAAATTAATGAAAAGTATAAAATTATTCACTATAACAGGAAAGGAGGTGCTATTAATAAACAAAAATTTACAAAATGAGGTTTTGCTTGATATATCAAGCATACCTTGTGGTATTTATTTGTTACAGCTAACCACAGAAACCAAAACTGTAACAAAAAAAATTGTAATTCAAAACGAATGATTGTTTAACCTTAAAATTCTTACAGCTATGAAAAAGAAATTTGTTTTACTGGGGCTTTTGTGCATTCCCTTGATAAATGTTGCACAGTTTAATTCCACGGGACCAAACTGGAATAAATGGGGCAGAACAGATGCTGTGCCTGGTAATAACATAAAAGCCATCGGCATAGGAAACTTCACAACCTTTCCTAAGGCAGCCTTGCATGTAAACACCAACTTGCTAACACCGCCCACTAATCAGGCAGCAACGTTTTTTCCCGGCGAAGTTTTCCGCACCGATTGTCCTGAAGCAAACACCTCTACGTGGAAAATGTTTCGCGGACCAAATCTTGAATTCATTAGGCTATCAAGCCTTGTTACAAGCCCAACAGGTGGCAACCTTGATATAATGATTGAAAACCGCCAACGTGGCGCTATGCTTTTTGGCACAGCTCATGTTAACAGAATGATAATTCTAGATGGACCCAATGCAAATTTGCAAACAGGTTTTGTTGGTATCGGAAATAATTTTTATGCACCAACTTCGCAATTGCACCTTCACGATGGTACTTTTGATACTTACATGCAGGTAACAAATAGTTTTACCGGCGCATCTGCTAATGATGGCTTACGAATAGGAATACTAGGCAGTAATGGTGATGCTGTTATTAACCAGCAGGAAGATGCAGATTTGCTTATAAGGTCGGGGGCGCAAAATATTCCTATCAACCAATGCAACAGAATGCAAATTTCGTCACAAACAATTAATTCTGTTACAAATCAAACTGTTGAAAATATTACAAGAGTATCTATTCATGAATCAGGTCACAAACCAATATTAAACCCCAGATCATTACTTCATCTTGGTTTTGAATCCCCTGGTGGCGGCTCAATAACAAACAATGGTGGATGGCGACCATGGATGGATGTTGGCACATTTACCTGTGCCGGTTCAGATAATATTTATATCGGGTTTAAAAAAGATGTATCATGGCATCCAGGCGGCGACCCTGGTGAAGGCGATTTCTATTGGAGCGATATTGGTAACGCTATTATTAACTGGGGCGATAACATTACAACAGGTGGAGCGCCTGATAACCTTTGTTTCGTTTTCACTCAACATGATTTAGGTGGTGGTACTATAGCAGAAAGCGACGATGGTCTTGAAATAATGCGTATGACACCTTTTGGTTTTGTTGGGATTGGCAATAGCTTTAATACTGCAAACGGTCCCTTACGCAGGTTAGATATTCATCATACTGATGATCCGCAGTTAAGATTATCACAGACAATATCAGAAAACCAAACATTTAGAATATTTACAGATTTTCAAACTACTGGTTTGAATAATTCATATAGTCCTGATAATTTAGGTACAGGAGGACATCTCTTAATAAACCCCCGGAATAAAGATGAAATGCGTGTTGTTGCTATTAATATGGAAGATGCAAACACACCTGATAATCTTGCTCTTGCACTTGATGTTAACGGGCAGCAAAATATCAGAACTGTGAATAATAATGAGTCTCTTACACGATTGCTGGTAGTTGACCCTAATAATGAAGGTCGTATTATGTGGCGAGATGCAAATTCACTTCCCACAGGTGGTGGTAACGACCACGATTTTTACGAAACAGGTACAATTAATTTTCCCTCTTCAATTACTAATGATGTTTATAGAACAGGCGCAACCGGTTTGGGTTTCACGATAGCAAACATTGCTCCGGCAAGAATGCTAGAGGTTCAAGACAGAAATCCTCAATTACGTTTAACATTTTCAAATGGTGGAACAACAGATTTTCTAAGTTCATTTACAGGCCATTTATATATTCAACCATCTGCTAATTCTGTCTTAATTAATCACGGCGTTGGTGGTAATATTACACCTTTTTCGATACTTGATGTAAATGGGAATGGAACATTTCGAGATTTGCCAGATGTATCAAATCAAGATGAAACATTATTAAAAATTGTAGCTGTTGATAACAATGGAACTCTGAAATGGAGAGATGTTAATAATTTACCTGGGATAGGAGGCAATGATTATGATTGGGAAAAAAGTACTAATGGTTTAGATGTATTCACTGGTCACCCTAATGCTGGGAATTTGTACCCTATTCGAAATGTTGGTGTTGGTGTTAATTTAAATGGTGGCTCAAATGCAAAATTGGTTGTTTATAATGCAGAAAGCGTTGTTGATAATAATGTATTAAATGCTGCTTTTATATTTAAGGATGCATCTACTTTCAATAATAATACAAATAGTGTAAATGGGATTATTTATCGTCCAAATACAGTCGAAAGCACTAAAGAATTTTGTGGAGTTAGAGGAGAAGCATGGGGGAAAGAAAATAGATATAATATAGGTGTACGTGGCTATGCTTTAAATGGCAGAGTAAATTACGGTGTATATACTACAGCTCAAGTTACAGATAATCCAAATAGTAAATATGCTGTTGGTATCTATGCTGATGCATTTAGTAGCTCTTCTAATTCTTGGGCGGGTTGGTTTAATAATAACATCAATGTAAATGGTATAATTACTAATGTTTCAACTTTTCCAATTTCAGATATTAAATTTAAAAATAATATTGCGCCAATATCAGATGCATTATCTATAATTAATCAAATTAATCCAGTGAATTTTGATTTTAATACTTTACAATTTCCATTCATTAAATTTCCGGATGGTTCTCAATATGGAATAATTGCACAAGAATTAGAAGCGATATCCCCTTCATTGGTCAAAGAATTTGTTTACCCTGAACATAAAGATACTCTTGGTAATTTAGTTAATCCTGAATTTACATATAAAGGATTAAACTATACTGGTCTTATCCCTATAGCATTAAAAGGGATTCAAGAACTTGATGAAAAAATCAATAATTTACCAGTTGGTGGTGAAAGTGGTTGGAGTGGAGCAGGCACTGGAAATATATTCTTGACAAATCCGACAGACAAAGTTAATATTGGTTCGTCTGAAATACTAAACGATTCCAAATTTTCTGTTATTAAAACAGGTAATTCTATTAATTGTGTTAATTTTAAAAGTATCTTAACAGTGCCATACCCCGCTTATGCAGTTGGTATAAATAATGAAATTTCCAATATTCCAAACGATTTTAATGGTAGTGTAATAGGTAATAAAATATTATTACAAGGTAATAATAACTTGTCTAATATTGGTCTGCAAATTAATTCTTATAATGCATCTATTAGTAACGGTTTACAACTAACCACAAATGGCTCAAATCAAAGTATAGGAGGTGATATTCAGGTATTGAACTTTTCATCAACTGGAACAGGTATTAATGTAAATGTAAATGGTAATGGCAGAGCAAGAGGTGGAATTTTTAATATTTCAGGAAACAGTTCTTTATGCGAAGGAATACGTGCTGAAGTAATAAACAATAATTCAGGTACACATAGCCCTTTTTCTTTGGGTGGTTATTTTTCTAGCTCTTGCTTTAATGGTATGGCGTATGGTTTGGAAATTTTTGCAAATAGTGTAAATGTTCAGGCAATCGGGTTGAAATGCTCTGTTGGTGATAAAAAAAGAGATATTGCTGCCCTTTTTGAAGGGGATGTACAAGTAAATGGCAAACTTTATGCAAATGAATTTCTTCCCGGTTCTGACGCTGCTATCAAAAAAAATATTCAGCCAATTTCCAATGCAATAAATATTATTAACCAGTTGCAACCTAAATCTTTTAATTATCGGACAGATGAATATCCAAGATTGAATCTGCCTGATGGTAATCTTTTTGGTCTTGTTGCACAGGATGTTGAAGCCATATTACCTAGTTTAGTTAAAAATATACATTTACCACAAGAACTCGATTCGCTCGGTAATATAATAGCAGATTCATTAAATTATAAAGCGTTGAATTATACTGCACTTGTACCTGTATTGATTCAAGGGTTAAAAGAAGTAAATACTGTCAATGATAGTTTAAAATCAATTATCGTTGCTTACGAAACTCGTTTTGCTAATATTGAAACTATTCTTGCAAATTGCTGCCAGAACCCTGAAGCAAAAACGTTTCAGGGAAATACAAGTAAAGATTATGAAAATACAGAAATCAGCTCTGTTATTCATATAACACCCGATAATTCGGTAAATGGAAAAATCACAGAATTGTATCAGAATAATCCAAACCCTTTTACCGTAAAAACTACCTTCACTTATACTTTGGGAAAAGCCGGATTTGTAGAACTTGAAATCCATAGCGAAGTGGGTCAGTTTATTGCAAAACTCGTGAGCGAACAACAGGCAGTCGGGAATTACAGTATAGACTGGAATACAGCCAACATAGCACCCGGTATCTACTTTTATAGCCTGAAAGTTGATAATATGCTTTGGGTTAAAAAAGCAGTTCGTATCAAATAAAATCTATTCGTAAAAAGTCGTAATCTAAAATATTTAGGTTGCGACTTTTTTTATTATTGTTTTGTATTTTATTTTATTCATAAATGATTTTCATTTTACACAGTCAAGCACAAACAGCAGCCACACGATACCACACACAATCCAAAGCTGCTGTTAGAGCTTGCCTTTTCCTCCCTAATTTTTTCATTTTTTTTCCTCGCTTGATAATATAACAAAAATAGAATCAATAATCAAACTTGATATGATAATTTGCCCAGTTGGTAACACTGCGCATAGCACAATTTTATTTTTATTTAAATCCGCAAGCCCTACGGGCATGGCGGTAGGTCTAAGGTAAATAAAACTGTGCCAGCGCAGGGAACGTTACCAACAAGCTGTGGTAAGGCTTTTGAGAGATTTGCACG
>MEOG01000017.1 GCA_001769125.1 Bacteroidetes bacterium GWF2_35_48
AACTGAAACAGGAAAAACGGAATTAAATAGTTTGTTAACTTTAAATTTTCAATTATATAAAAACGCAATTTATAACCGAGCGTAGTATAAAACAAAAAAGCCTTGAATAGCAAGGCTTTTGTCATTAAAAAAGTCGGGGTGGGCAGATTCGAACTGCCGACCTCCACGTCCCGAACGTGGCGCGCTAACCGGACTACGCTACACCCCGAATAATTTTCGTTTTATAAAACGCTGCAAATTTATTAATTTATGCTTGAAAGATACAAATTTTATAAATAAATTATAAAATTGTTTTTTTCTGAAACATACCTTTACAATACATACAAACAAGTGAGGACAACTTTATATAGGCAAGTGTGCGATTAGTCACTAATTGAAAAATTAATAAAACCTGATTAATAGGTATCATTAACAATTGAAGAACGGAAAGAACTTACAAAATTTTTAATTTCCACAAGCTTATCTTTATCGAAAGTAACATTCTTCAGTCGTTGTTCTTTATCGCTGAACTCATACCGGATATTAAGCTCCTCGAATTGTTTTTGCAGTTTAACAAGACTTGCATTTAACTTTTGAATGTCTTCATCAGGATACATTTTAAGCAAATCCAAAAGACTTTCAAGATACAATTTCTGCTGGAAAATTATATTGTTCAGATTGTTTGAATAAAAACTTGTAAACGTTTTATTTTTCATTAATTTTTCGTAATGATTAGTGAGCATATACAAACCTTCTATATAAAAACCAGCAATAATAATAAGCGAAACTTCTTCTTTCTGGGATTCAAATAATTTCCTGTCCATTTCATTTTGCAGGGTTAGCAAGGTATAAAAAAGAGAATCTTTATTTGTTATGAATTTTTTACATTTTGTGAGAACAGGAATGGTTCTGTTGTTCTGAAGATCAAGCTCGCGGGTTAATTTTTCAATCTTATCAAAGTAAATAAGCGATGCCTGACTATTGTCATATATCACGACATAAGTAAGATCAACTAAATGAATGCCCAGATTAATTGCTTTTGAAAAAGTTGAAACATAAGAAGTTTTATTATTTTTAGTTTCCTGAATGAATTCATCGGAATACTTAATATCTAATAATTTCAGGGCAGAAGTAATCTGAACCGGCGTGGGAACGGTATAAACAACAGCCTGATTGCTGTCTAAAAGCATTTCATTGTATGCATCCGAAGAATCAGAAATTCGCTCTGTAGTATCATTCTGACAAGATGAAATCAAACAAAAAGAAACGAGAATAACCAAAGCAGAAATGAAAGGCTTCAGAACCTTTTTTTCTGTATGCTTATATTTATTTCTTACAGATTGAATCATAAATTATTTAACTATTTTAGTTTGTGTTTTGGTTAAAGATCTTGCTATTAAAACGCCCGATTGAAAATAATCTGTAGGATTATATTTTACATTAATTCTTGTCTTATTTAATCCGGGAAGGTCAACAGGGACAACATTTCCCATAAAATCAAGCATTAAAATCTTTTTATTTCCTTTAGCAATTTCATCAAGTGAGGCTTTTGAAATATTACACTTTCCAATGCATGGCTCTCCTGTTATCAGCAACCCGGAAATATCAACTTTTGTATTATTTACAAGAAGTAAATCAAGATTATTATAAGTTCCATCTGATTTCTTTTGCTTTAACCGGTAAAAAAACTGCCCGGTAACAGAACAAGTATCAATAAAATTGTATACATTCTTTTCATTTTTTGATTTTCCTGCAACAAGAGCAAGCTCTTTAAATGCTATACCATTAAAACTTTTCTCAATTAAAAAAGAAACGGAATTACATTCTTTTTCTGCCTCCCATGAAAGAATAACCTTACTATCTATTTTTTCTCCTTTAAAATATTTTAACTGAAATTCCTGAGAAGAACCTAAATCTTTAACTTTTTCAGTTGGAGCACCACCCTGATTAGTTTCATTTAAGAAAGAACCAAAAAAAGTATTTTTAATAATAGCTTCATTTTTCAGAATAGTAAAATTACCTGCATGAAACAAAATGTGCAGTAACACAATAAAGGAAAAGATATATATATATAACAATCTCATATTTTCAGAGCGTAAATATATATTATATTATAAAAATAACCAAATTATGATAAAAAATGCGACGGGCAAACATCAGGAAATTGAATTTCTTCTTCTATACTTCCAAAACAATTTATAAAATTTATTATTCAGTTTCAAAAGAAGAATGACAAACAGCAATAAATTCAAAAACCATATAAGAAGTATGTTGAACAAAAATGTATCCATGTAAATGCCTGCAAAAGGTTTTCCCGAAGCGTAAAAATGCGCTCTTATAAAAGAAGCATCTGAATCTTTAAATACAGGATCTGCTTTTTGGATAAGAGTTTCTTCATTTTTAATAAGCATTTTTGTTATATTGTAGGAATTAATACAAAGCTGCGCCACTTTTTCATTGTGATGCTGCAACATCAATAAATTCAAATCCTCTTTACTTCTTAATTTTGCAGCTATTTTTTCTTTTTTCTTTCTGTAATGAGAATATTTATTTTTGCAATATGTATGCAATTTATCAAGGTAGTGCTGCCATTCGCTTATCTGCATGTAATTTTTTCTTTCCTTTTCAGGAGAATCAATTTTATATTTGGTCTTTAATTTATTTACTTCCTGAAATAAAAGATGATAATTTTTGCTAATCTGAGAATCTGTCAATGCGCTTTTTGTCGTATCAAAAACAGCCAACCTGTCTGTGAGTTCGGGAATAACAAAATTTAACAGATATGAGTATCGGCTCATATTTTTTTCTATTTCGAAAAAATGTTTTTCATAATTATTGTCTTTAAACTGCTTTACTATCAGAGCCTCATAAGCCCATCGCGAAATCATCATATCTCCAAGCAGTGGAACGTATTCATCAGAACCAATATTCTTATGAAGCTTATCGTAATCTACCACAACACCGCAAAATAAAATCTGGGGGATTAATATAATCGGGATTAAAATATAAGCTACAACATTGTTTTTAATTAAAGACGAAATGAGAAGACCCAGTAAATTGGAAAAAGCAGCAGCAGAAAAAAGAACGAGCCAATAATCGGTATACATTCCTTTTATCTCAAGAATTGAATTACCGATTAAAACATACAGCAAGGTCTGAAATGCAGAAATAATTAACAATAAAAACAACTTAGAAAAAAGATAAGCAGACCAGCTAAGCTTTAAAAATTCTTCTCTTTGCAAAATTCTTTTCTCATTGATAATTTCATTCACACTTAATGTCATTCCCATGAAAAGGGCAACGATAACACTTACAAAAATGTAAACCGGAATATTTTCATTACTTGCAAAATAATACACGTGCCCCTGCTCTTCAGACCAGATGTAATAGCGCGCAAAATAAGCAATAATGAAAGCCAGCAATGGAGCTTCAAGAATATTTATCAGCAGGTATTGAAGGTTGGTAATTTTGCGTTTTGCATCGCGAATAAAAAAAATCTTTGCCTGTTTCCATTTTGTTGCAACTTGCAAATTACTTAAAGGCAGCCATCCTGTATTGGATTCAATTTTTTCAGGAATAATTTTTTCTTTAAAAGCTTCTTTCCACTCATGAGGACTTATTTTACGGTATGATGTGGATCGTCCGTACTCATCCACAACTTTTGCATCAATAACATGAAGTATACTTTCGGGATTCAGATTTCCACACGATTCGCACTGTACGGATGCTGTATCTGCATACTGACTTACCTGTCGTATAAAAGTCAGCGCTTCCACCGGATTACCGTAAAAAACAGTCTCCCCTCCCCTGTCTAAAATGAGAATCTTGTCGAACATTTTATAAATATCCGACGAAGGCTGATGAATAGTCGCAAACACCAGACGACCATTAATCGCTAGCTCTTTCAGCTTATCCATTATTTTTACCGAATCCATAGACGACAAGCCAGAAGTGGGCTCATCAGCAAAAAGAACATAAGGTTCATGAATTAACTCTATTGCCAGATTTAAACGTTTGCGTTCTCCACCGCTTATAAATTTATTCAGAGGAGAGCCTACAGGAAGGTTTCTTATTTCATGCAGATCAAATGCTTTTAATGTTTTTTCAGCTTTCTGAATTATTTCATCTTCCGACAAATTATTAAAACATAATTTTGCATTATAATAAAGATTCTGGAAAACCGTCAGCTCTTCAATCAAAATATCTTCCTGCGCTACAAAACCAATAATACCTTTCATCTTATCAGTTTCACGGTAAACATTTACATCATTTATTTTGACAAGACCTTTAGCAGGAATAAGTTTTCCGCTTAATAAATTCAGAAGCGTAGATTTCCCGACACCGCTCACTCCCATAATTCCAATCAGATTTCCGGAACGTTCCGTTAATGAAAAATCCCTGATACCGTTTGCATTTCCTTTATACAAGTAGCTGACATTCTCTGCGCAAAAAGTAAGATTCAGAAAAGAAGCCGAATGAATAAACTTTTTAGAAATATCATTATAATATATAGTATTTATTTTTGGGCTTCTGATGGAAGAACCGGTATCAAAAAGGTAAACTCTTTCAGGCAGTACATTATGATTATTGAGGTAAATAATGTCACTCCCCATGTATTTCATGAAAAATACCGAAGGCTGGCTCAAGTATAAACAAAATATATTTCCTGAAAGATTTTCTGTTAAAAGAAACTTATCTGTTGTATCTTGTTCCTCCGTATTACAGCCTAGTGTAAGAACATCCTTACTTTTCTTGAAATCTGAATGAAAAACAAACTGAAAACAAATATCAAATTCGTGCTCCTCGATTTTAAAAACCTCCGCAACAGTCTTAACAAAATCAATTTCTTTATCTGTAACCGATTCGCCTCTTTTTATGAATTGCAATAATTCAATCAACACAATGTACTTCTGCGATTGCAACAACTGATCATTTATTTTACTGCAAATTTTCAGAAGCCTTATACCGTGAAACGACTGGCGTGAAGATTGATTTTTAATATCCCCATGATATTCGAAAATAAAACTATCAAAAACTTTCAGATAATAATCAACAAGATTTTGGGGTAAAAAACCTTTCAGGTAATCGCTTACCGAAAAACGGGAATCATCAGAAACCTGCTCCTTATTGACATTTGCAACAATAGCAAATAATTGGATAAGCGCACTAAGTAATGATTCGCTCATGGAAAATTAATTTTTTATAAAATGTAAATATAAATAAAATTAAGAATTAGGAATTGAATCTTGCAGTAAAAAGAAACATTGAACGTTTCCCTGACGATTTTATGTTTGAACTGAATAAAAACGAAGTTAAAGTATTGGAGAATAGTTCAAGGAGTCAAACTGGCACCTTGAATAGAGGAGGAAATTTAAAATATGCTTCTTTTGCCTTTACAGAGCAGGGTGTAGCCATGCTTTCAAGCGTATTAAATAGTGCCTGCAAGAAAACATCAATTTCATCGTTACGCTTGACCTGAAAAGTAGTCATGTACATTAGTACACTCCTAATTTTCAGGTCTTCGCAAGCCTTGAACTTGATGTTTTCTTATCAGGCACATACATTGTGAGCAAAAAACATGAGTTTTCTTGCTGGCACTAAATAGCAAACATGCTATTCAGGTAAATATTCAAATCATGCGGATATTTACAAAATTAAAGCAATATCTAGCTGATAACAAAGAAATACTTTTGGAACTCGAAAAGCTGAAAGCCAAATTAGGGGAACACGACAGGCATATTGATATTATTTTTGAAACATTAGACGAACTTATACAAAAGAAACAAGAACCAATGACACCGGTAGGTTATAAGAAATAATGCATCAGTTAATAAGCAGTGTTTCTAAAAAGAGCCACTCAGGAGACTCGAACTCCCGACCCGCGCATTACGAATGCGCTGCTCTACCAACTGAGCTAAAGTGGCTTTTTGTTTTGCAAAAATAATATTTTTTTAACAGAAATTATTTTATTGGAATTATTTCTGATGCTTCCGCATGAATAAGCGGAAGAAGCGCTGAAAAAACAGAGGGGTCGCCGTTGACATAAAATGTATGTTTCCCTTTTTTTGATGAAGGGTTCAATAAATCCCCTGAATGCAGCAAATCGGAAACCCTGCGTGCAATCGCAGGTGCCGGGTCAATAATTTCAGCTTTTCCTTCAACAATTTTTTCAATCAATGGAAGAAAAAATGAATAATGTGTGCAACCCAACACCAACTGGTCAACATTATTTGCAAGCATGGGTATAATATATTTTCTGAGGATTATTTCGGCTTCTGTAGAATTATGCTTTCCCTGCTCCACCAGTTCAACAAGACCTTCGCCTACCTGAATCATTATATTGCGATTCTCTGCCCATTTTTTTGAAGTTTCGCGAAACAAGCGACTCTGAAAAGTTCCCTGAGTAGCAAGTATGCCAATGTTTCCTGTTTTTGTATTTATCGCGGCTGGTTTCACGGCAGGCTCCATACCAACAAAATTTATCTTATATTTTTTCCGTAAATGATCAATTGCAGCTCCCGTAGCGGTATTACAGGCAACAACAATCAGCTTGACATTTTTCTCCAATAAAAACTCCACAATATTTTCAGAAAACGCTATAACTTCTTCCTGCTTTTTTACTCCATAAGGACAGTTTCGCGTATCAGCATAGTAAACACAATTTTCTAAAGGTAAAGAAATGACAATTTCCTTAAAAACAGAAAGACCTCCTGCACCAGAGTCAAAAATACCGATTGGGTTTTGTGATAGCATTCTTTTTTTGAGACAAAAATAATGTAAAAATAAAGACAATTTCATCCTTTCTTAATAAACTTTATAAATAATATTCTTATTTTTACATTTATTATTAAATAAAAAGTATTATTTTTGAAACCCATTTTTGAAATATATTAAGAAAAATAAATATTAATTAAATTCTATTTTTATGAGAAAATTTTTACTATCTTTTTCAGGATTATGCATGGCAATTATGTTATTAACATCTGCCAAAGCACAGGTAACTTTACCTGCTTATGAAGCATTCAATTACACAGTTGGTGATTCTTTACCTCCCGCGACCTGGTCAGGACTTAATTCAGGCGACCAGATTTTAATTGCAAGTGGTAATTTGTCTTATCCAGGATTTGCTACACCCGCCGGCAATAAAATATCTTTTGCAGGAGGAGGTCGCGATTATTTTTATGGGTTTACAACACAATATTCCGGTACAGTTTATTTTTCATTTATAATGGATGTAACTGCATTAGGTACTCTTGATGCTACCGGTGGATATTTCTTCGGTGTTTGTGATTCAGCAACTAATTTTGGAGCAACCATCTGGGCAAAACTGAATGGTACAGGTTATAATATCGGCATCAATTCCAGAACCACGCTTGCTAACGCACAGTGGGGAACTACCGTTTATGACATAAACACTCCGGTTTTAATCGTTGGTGCTTATGAAATCGTTTCAGGAGCGGCAAATGATATTGTTAAATTATGGGTAAACCCGGCTTCTGGTTCATTCGGAACAACTGCGCCTACACCTGATATTACTTATACGAATACAGGTACAGATCTTATTTCTCTTTCAAGAGTATTTGTAAGACAGGATTCGAATAATGAAACGCCCAATATTGATTTTGACGAAATGCGTGTAGCTACAAATTGGGCAAGCGTTACACCAGCTGGCATAGCAGTTATTCCAGTAACTTCAATTACTGTTACTGGTGCAGGAAATGCTACCACTATTACAACAGCTGCCGGAACATTGCAGATGAATGCTGCCATATTACCAGCTAATGCTACAAATCAAACTGTAACATGGTCTATTACCCCAACTACTGGTGTTGCTTCTATCAGTACATCTGGTTTACTAACAGCTATAGCAGACGGAGTAGTATCTGTTAGAGCTACAGCTAATGATGGTTCTTCTGTTTTTGGCACAGTAGACATTACTATTTCAAATCAACCTGCATTTGTACCTGTTACCGCTATTACAGTTACGGGTCAGGGTGGAGCTTCTACTATTACAACTTCAGGTGGTACATTGCAAATGAGCGCAGCGATTACTCCCGCAAATGCAACGATTCAAACTATTACATGGTCTATGACTCCAACAACAGGAATGGCAACTGTAAGTACATCAGGTCTTGTAACTGCTCTTGCTAACGGCAGTTTAACTGTTAGGGCAACTGCTAATGATGGTTCTAATGTATATGGTGAAACAATTCTTACATTATCAAATCAGGGACCTGCACAAGTTTCTATTTACAACATTCAGTACACAACAAATGTTTTAGGAGATTCTCCATATAAAGATTCAACAATTACCACTAGCGGTATTTGCACTGGTACATATTCAGGAGGTTATTTCCTTCAAGATGGAAACGGAGCATGGAATGGTGTTTATGTTTATGATAATGTACATCACCCGGTTTTAGGAGACAATGTTACTGTTTCTGGTCTTGTTGATGAATATTATAATCTTACAGAAATAAAGAACGTTACTACCTATGTTGTTACTTCACAAGGAAACCCTCAACCTACTTCAGAAATTGTAACTACAGGAGCTGCAAAAAGCGAACAGTACGAAGGTGTTCTTATTAAAGTTCAAAGCGCACGTTGCAATTATTATAATGCAACCGGCTGGTGGGAAGTTCTTCAGGGAACAGATACTTTAACAGTTGATAAATTATTATACACTTACGCTACTCCTATTGTAAATAATTATTATGATGTTACTGGTGTAATTTATTACAGTTTTTCAAAATACAGGATTGAACCACGTGAACTGAATGATATTTTTGTTAACACGGGTATAGAAAGTGCATCTCAAAATGCAGGTATTACAGCATATCCTAACCCTGCCAGCGATGTAATTACTGTTACCAACCTGAAAAATAATTCAATTGTTGAAATTTCAAATATCCTTGGTCAGAAAATATCAGCTTATTCAAATGTTAAATCTACTGAATTAGCTCTTGACCTATCAGGTTTGAACAATGGTATATACTTTATTTCTGTTAAAGAAAACGGAAAAATAGCGAAGACTATAAAAATCTCGAAGAAATAAATAATTTGAGAAGAAGATTTAAAAGAGGCTGGCACTGACAGCCTCTTTTTTTTATTTAAAGATAGTGTACCGCATTCCGGGAACATCCATGATTAATGCAATACGTTTATTGTTTTTATCGTAAACCGCAATAAATGCATCATCAATTTTATATTTTTCCTTACACTTCATTTGAACTTTGGCAGCATCTTTAAGGACTTTGTTATTACTGTCGAATAAATTACTGCCTCCTTTATTATAAAATTTCTTTTTGATAATAAATTTGTTCAATTCGCCCTCTTTTTCAATGTAAACAGGATATTCATCAAAATTATATTTATTGCGGAATTGCTTTTTAGTTGAAATCTTTGTAAAGGCTCCTACCTGAACCACACAATACGCAATTTCAGATTTAATTTCACGGGTAATAGATTCAATTTTATCTGAAGAATTTTTTACTTCTACTTCGTTTTTCGTATCTGATAAAACCTCTTTTTTCTCTTCTTTTACTACATCAGCAACTGTTTCAACCTCTTTAGCAGGAATTGTATCAGCAGCAATTTCTTTCTGCACAGTATCCGATATTAATGAATCATTTTTCTCTGCAATTTCTTCTTTTATTTCTTCAGGAATTGATTCGGTGTAGATATCAAAACCCCCATTACCCGGTCTGTTTGACGAAAAATAATATTTGTTATTCATATCTTTTACATAAAAAAGATCATCGTAAGGCGAATTAATCGGAAAGCCTAAATTTTCTGGCTTTGTCCATTGCATATTTCTAAAATAAGATTTGAAAACATCATATCCACCGCAAGAATTATGACCTTTGGATGAAAAATAAAGTGTGTCGCCCATAATAAAAACGCCTTCTTCGTCATACTCTGTATTTACAGGCTTTCCAAGGTTTGTAAGTGACTCCCATTTGCCTTTTTCATTTTTATGAGTGATATAAATATCTTTCCCGCCAACCCCACCCGGAATATCGGCAACGATAATTATCATTTTACATTTCGGGCATAACCAGCCTGATGTTTTTGAAAAATCTGCATTTAAATTCAGGTATCTTGGGATAGACCATTTTCCATTCTCATAATTTGTTTCAAGAATATTAAGATTTTGAAATAAAAGAATGCTTTTCCCGTCCGTTGAGCCTCCTGCTACTGCAAAATGCTGATCGAAATCTGAAAATCTTGATACTTCTGGTTTCTTCCATTCATTATTAACTAAAGAGGATTTAAAAACACTTTCAAAATATTTCTGATCTTTTAAATCTGTAGTTGTTGCTTTAACATGCCGACGTGAAGTAAACAGCATGGATGAATCTGCTATAAAAACACAGGAATGGTCATCGTATTCAGAATTTATGTTTTTTACAGGTTCAACTGAAAACAAATTTAGCGTAATATTTTCAGCATTTCTGCACTCTTCTATTTTTTTCCTTACAACATTTTTCAATTCATCAGATTCGTTTGAAGAAATTTCAGATAGATATTTTTCATAAAAAAAAAGAGCCTCACTCCACGCTGCATTATAATGAGAGGCAAGTCCAAGATAATAATTCAATTCAGGAAATTCTTTTTTCGCATCTGTTGATAAAGCAAAAACTTTTTTAAAAAATGTAACAGATGCAGGTTTATTCTCTGTATTCAGATAAGAAAACCCGATTTTAAAATTCAATTCCGCATTATCGGGATTGAATTCATTAGCCTGAAGAAAAAAAGGAATAGCTTCGTTGTAACGTCTTGTGTCGAAAAAATAATTTCCCTTCTCGTATTGCCGGACTGCTATTTTAAATTCTTTTTTTTTGTCGGGGAAATTCTTTTTAGAAAAATCAATATTCTTTACCGGTTCTCCGTGAAGGAATAAAGTGAAGAAAAATATTATGTAAGGGTATAGAAGCATTTATACAACTCTTTTTTTAAATAATATTCAACCCTTTCAGGGTTGTGGTATCCGTTTTATTATAACCATCGGTAAAACCGATGGTTATTTTATATTAAAGGCCTTCGGACTTTTTATTACAATTGAGCAACTTTAGGTTTCTGTGGATTAATTTTGTAACCCAGAATAATTTCGTGCGTACCATTGGCATAATTTGTCAATCCTGAAATCATATAATCATAAGCATATCCAACAATAATATTATCCTTGCTGAAACCGAAAGATGCGCTGATTGCATCGTCTGTTCTGAAAGAGGCTCCTATCCAGACATAGTCATATTTAAACTTTGCGCCAATATCTACCTGAAAAAAGCTTTGTGGCATATATTTTACCAATACATTTGGTTCAACAGAAAACTTATCGTTTATGATAAAATTATATCCTCCATGAACTAATAAATGCGTAATCTGTTTTTGGTCAAGAGTAGAAACCATCATGTCAATTTTTCTATTCAAAAGTTGTAAAAAAGAAATTCCGATATAAGCTTTTTCTGTATAAAAACAAGTTCCAAAATTAAAATCAGGAATAATCATTTTGTCTGAAAGGCGCACGAGCAGCGGCTCTTTAGGATTTTCAAAACTTACCTTATTCTTATCAATGGCATACTGGTAAATAGAACCGGATAATCCGAAAGATAATTTTGCACCAGATGCGCTTACAGGAATATGATACGCATAGGCAATTTCAGCACCCGATTTATCTAATGGACCGGTATAATAGCTGAAAAGCTTCACTCCAACTCCCACTCTGCGTGAAATAATTCCATGCGCACTCAGGTTCTGGAAACGCGGTGCATCATTAAATCCTGTCCAGTATTGTTTATATGAAAATAATACCGGAATATACGACTCACTACCGGCAGTTGCAGGATTTACAGCAAAGCGATTATGAGAGTGCAAGCTGAATTGTGTAAGTTGCTGCGCAGATGCTACAGTGCTTGCGATTAGAAAGATTAGCAGAAGTGGTTTCATTACTTTTATATTAATGTGAGACGTGCGTGCTACGTCTTTACTTGAGATTATGTGAGACATACGTGTACGTCTTTACTTAACGATAACGTGAGACGTAGCATATACATCTTTACTTGACAATAGTAACGGCACCTTTGTACGGTTTATAGCGACTATCGCCAAGAGTTACAACATAATAATATGTTGCAGCCGGAAGAGACTCGCCACTAAAAACACCATCCCAGGGAACCGAATATCCTTTTGATTTAAAAAGTTCCTGACTCCATTGATTGTATATTAAAACTTCGCATGCAGGATACAAATGAATATTTTTAATATTCCAGACATCATTGAAACCGTCGTTATTTGGAGAGAAGCAGGTATAAATTTCAATACAATCAATATCCGGTACGTTTACAATAAAAGTATCTATTAATTGGCAATTATTAGCATCTGTTATAGTAAACATATAAGAACCTCCGTCCAGATTATCAATAAAATTTTCTGTTTTGGAATTTGACCAGAGAAGCTGACAAGGCTGTGTTGCATTATCAATATAAGAAACATTTATCATTCCATCATGCTGATCGCGGCAAGAAACATCTGTAACCTCTACATCTGCAAGAATTCCTTTGAATGGCTCAAGAATATCTATACTTTGTCTTACAGAACAACCATGCGCATCACGAATTACAACCGTATAAGTTCCCGCGGACAGTCCAGTAACAGTAGACCCTGTTAGACCATTTGACCAGCTATAAGAAAATCCGCCGGAACCACCCTGTGCCCATGCAGTAATAGAACCGGAACTTCCTTTTTTACAAATATTATTTACATGCGTTTCACCGGCAGAAATTGCAGAAGGAGAAATCAGTTTATATTGTTTTGATATGGAACAACCAATACTGTCGGTAATTGTAACATAAAACGTTTTTACATTTAAAGAATCTACTATAGACCAAACGCTTGCAGTATCTGTAAAAACAGAATCTGTCATGTCCCAAACAAAGACATAGGGGAAAGTTCCGCCTGTTGCTGTTATATTGATAATCCCATCGCCACCCGCCCAGCACGAAATGTTTCTTATTGTATCTATAGTTGTTAATTCCTGATCAGTTTCAACAATTGCTTCAGCGTAAGCAGGGCAGCCCAAACTGTCTGTAACTGTAACGGCATACATTCCTTCTTCAATATTCAACATTGAAGTGCTAACTGCCCCGGAAGCCCACGAATAGCTATAAGGTGGCACACCTCCACTGACCGTTGTTTGAATTTGTCCATCTGCCTTCCCGCTGCATGATGTATTGTGGGGAAATAAATTTAAAATAACAGGAGTATTATCGGGTAAAAAAACTGAATCAATTTCCTGACCCCCGGAATGCGTTAAAGTAAGATAATAATAGCCTACAGACAAACCTTGCAAAACATTTGTATCGGCAGCACCCGGAACTGACCATTCATAATGCAACGGAGGCATAGCACCTGTAACATTAACCGTTATTTCTCCATTTAGACCGCCATAACAAACAGGAGAAGTAATATTGTAAGTGAATACAACCTGTGCGCTCAAAGAAAAATGAATAAAAAAAACAAGTATAAAAATTAAAATTATTTTCATAATCAATAAATTTACAGTAAAAATACGTATCCGTTTTATCAAAAAAAAGACAGTTTGTAAGAAAGAAATCAACGGCTTTATTAACAACAAAAAACGCAAGTACCCTTGTAAAATAGGAGTTCTTGCGTTTTCAAGCTTTAACTATAAAATAAATTAACTATTCGTCTTCTTCAGATTTCTTCTTTTTCTTCTTGCCTCCTTCTTCTTCCTCATCCTCCTCCTCTTTAACATCTTTAGTATCTGTTTCCATTCGTTTTAAAAACTTCTTGACCTGTCCTTCTGTAGCAATATAATATCTATAAGGCGCTTCACCTTTTTTCACATCAAGAGAGAGTTTGTCTTTCTTTGTTTCAGTTATGGCACGATTAAATTCCCCATCACTCGACAATGCAAGCATTTGCCCGGAACGGTATGTAAAGAAAAACCAGATATAATCATTAACTTTAAGATACATTGTAAAAATATCTCCTCCTCTTTTCTTTTCGATTTCAATATATCCGTCAACGAATTTATTAACCTGCTTTTTATATATTGTTCCGATACCAATTAAATCAGTAGTTCTGTAAGATCGTGTTGAAGGATTCCATTTTAATTTTACATCAGGAAATATAATATATTCTTCTAGTTCATCCGGGTATTTTTTTAAATTTCCGAGTGCAACCTGAGCAATCCATTTTTCAGATTTTTCAACCCCAATCATCTCACTAATAGCTTTGCTGTAAAGCCTACTACTTAAATCTACTCCTTTCAAACCTTCTGCCTCGGTAATAATATCAGTAAGTTTTTTCAAAGAAGTTTCATTAAAATAAAATTGCATCGCGAGTACAATTTCGAGATCAGCTTCTCCTATTTCATAGTCTTTCGTGATAGTTCCAATCGGACTTAATTTTAATTGCCCGAATTCACAACCGAAATTCATTTTACCTTCTCCATAGGTATTACAAATTGACCTGTGTATATGCAGATAATTACCGGGCATATTCATTTCAGTAAGCTTCTCTTTATTTGAAATTTTGTATTTACTATCTGATTTATCGAAAAACAAAAATCCATTCGCGCTTAGTATAGGAATATCACTTACACTTTTTGGTCTTGTTAAAAATGCATTGTAAATGTTCATGGAATCAGCTTTAACAGGGAGCATAAGCGCAGCAATCATTTTATTATTATTTATGCTGAATAAATCTTCGGAAACAGGAATATAAATTTCATTAGGATTAATTTCAGCGGAGAAACGGAACCAGTCAGCTCCAATTTTTTCGCAATCATGTTTGATTTTTACAGACCCTGTAAATGTTAAATACTCTTTACTCGCGAATAAGTCTACAAGACCCTGATATTGGTAATTTGGACTCAGGAAAAAATTATCAGGTTCAATAATACGACCTTTTGCAAACGTTTGCATGGAAGTATCCACTTTAATTTCAGAGAAGTGAATTTTAAATTTTTTCTCTGTTTCGTCGATATAATCGTAATCTCCGAGTGCAGAATACTTCTTGGCACCAAAAATATTAACAGTAGAATTATAAATTGTATGAAATCGTGTAGCATTGTTAGCTATGATTTTTGCTTCCTCAAGTGGTTTTATCACTGCTCTTTTTTCGATAATAACAGGTTTTTCACTCGGATAAACTGTGGCATCGGCAACCTTGATATATTTCACATCATAAGCTGTTATAATACTTTTTATCAAATTAAATCGTGCTTTTGGCGAAACAAACCATAGCGAATCCTGGTCGGGATGTACAGAAATAAATTTCGGTCCTTCAATTTGCACATCCTGCGCTTGTGTTGGGTCAGCATTTGGATCCTGAATCTGCTCTTTTCCTTTTTTAGAATCAACGCTCATTTCAATTTCAGACTTGTCCATATACCAATTTATCTGATCCATGAAGCAGATGTATTGGTTCTTTGGGAATTCAACAAAAGAAGCATCGCCATTGGATTTGAATCTTCCTACGCGTTCAGAAAAATCGACATGCGCATTAACATTATCTGTTTTGAACGCAAGATCGCCCAAATCCAAAGATTTTAACTCGAAAGCAGCCGTATCAGAATCAATTATATTTTCTTTAAAATAAAATAATTTTGAAGATAATTTTGAAGACTCAATATCTATTCTACCCCAGCCAGTCAAGCCTGTAGGCTCAAGCTTTAGAGTTCCATGATGATACGCCTGTTTTTCATATATAGTAAGAGGCTTTCCCCTGTCTGTTATAAAAAGCTGATCTTGGTAGGGCATCCAGTGAATAAAAGCATTATCCGATTCCACATGGGGATATTCAGGCGCACCACCCTGCTTGGTATTAATAAAATGTTGCGCAATGGTATTCATAGAATCGGGGTAATATATAAAATCATCAGAAGTAGTTGTTGATGTAATATAATGGAACGTACCAGAGCCTCTGAGTCCTTTATTACTAAGATTTATATCGTTTTTAAAAACCCCTTTTCCTCCATACATGGGATAACCCTCGGCAGGAGATTTTCTAGTAAAACCTAATGAATAATCTGGCTGGAGTACCAGTGTTTCATCAAACTCAGGCAAAATTCCGGCAGAGGAGAAATGACCTTTAAATTTAAGATTTTTATTTTCAAAATTATCAAGACTGTCAATGGAGTAAGGAAAAATCTGAAAATAAAATTTATCCCTTGCGTATACTCCGCCCTGAATACTTTTACGATCGTAATACACATAAGATTCCTTCTCGCAGTTAAAAGTTGGGTATTGGGGAAGAACTTTTGCTCCAGATTTATTAAAAGGTCCGTCAATCATAAGATTTCCACGAATGTTTTCAACAGTGCTTCTTACAATAACGTAGAGGGGTCTGCCCATCGCATCAACCTTATCTGCCTGCGCAAGAATATGCAAAGAGTCGCAGTTGGTAAGATTTATCTTAAACGCATCATAATCGAAAGAATGGTTTTTCCCGTAATACTGAAACCTCCCGGCTCGTATCCTTCCATCAAACTCAATGTATCGATTTTTCTTCATGAGAATTTCATTCGGATAGGGGAAAACAGTAACATTTTGAGAGTCGCTCAACTGAATCTGTTTGATACCATAAATTTTTAAATCAAAATTTAAAAGATTCATCTTAGCATTCTCCATTTTATTCACGTAAGAATTAATTTTAATAACATCGTAATCACGTTTTTTTCCTCTTGATTCTATATACTCAAATAAGCGATCATTGCAAGTTACAAGACGAGTATCAGAATCGTAATGAATAAGATTGATATAAGAAAGACTCAGCAACATTTGTAAAACCTGAGCTAAAGAATAACCATAATCTGCGGCAAAATCATCAGCATAAAATTCCCGGGACATCATTTTTTCAGAAAATTTCTGCACAGCATGACAGGGATGCACTTCGTCATTATAGGCAAGCAAATCCCAGGTAAGAAGGTCAAAAAGATTTAAAGACTGAAAAAAAGTTTTATAATCGCCGGATAAAGTACGCGTCATTTTCAGCTCCATTCGCGGCTCATCAGTTTTCCACTCAATAACTTCAACGCCCATTTCAATTTTATGATAGGTGTTTATGAAAGGACTTTTTGACATTCCTTCATCGGCTCTGACAAGCTGTACTAATTTTTTATCTGCAAAATATTTAAACATCAGGCTGGGATGGTATAAAGAATCCTCAACCATTTGAAAAGCAATAGCAGTATTATTCCCTACACATAAAGTCGGCTTGATTACAAAACTTTTTGAGCGGGCAATCAGAAAAACGGAATCTTTTTTATAAATAGATAAAATTGCAGGCTCTTCCCTTGTTCCGAAACCAATAAATTTAGAGCCCTCCATTGAAAATCCTCCATCAAAATCAACTCCTTCATAAATTTTCGGAATTTTAAATCGCTTGGTATAGGTGTTAAATTTCGGATACGTTGCTTTTTCAGGCTTTGTTACATCAGCCATAACTTTTTCTCTTAATTTCCCAGGTAAGGGTTCTTTAAAATATTTGTTATAAAAATAAAAAACAGAATCGGCTTCAAATTCAGCTTTTGCAGCATTAATTGTATACTTTGTAAGGTTTGCAAACATTTCATCCTTTTCAAATCCTGCACGCTCCCAAGTAATTTTTCCGTTTACACCTTCCCAACGATAGTGCCTATCAAATGGATAATAGATGCCACTTGTATTGTAAATAATGGAACTGCTGTTTTTTGCAAAACAAATCAAAGTTATTTCGTCAAAAACTACTCTCATTATATTTTTACTGTCAGCCTTTATTTTATAATTTGGCTTATCGCTCTTCCATACAATAACAGGGTTGGGGCTTTCAAAAATCGGAAACTTATAAATAATATTTTCGGCTAAAAGATTCGAGCTGAAAGCAAGAAAATATTCAATTTGTTTTATTTTATATTTGTCATCTTTAAGAAGATTGTTTAATATTTTTTTCCAATCTGAATAGTTTTCCTGTCCTATTGTAGTACCTTTCAATAGCTGAATACATAAAATGTAATCTTTAATATGAGGAAACGGAACAGCTCTTTTTGACTGAAGATTGCTCAAATCATTGACGATTTTTTTTCTGTCTTCCATGCTTAATTCGATCCAGAATTTTTTTAAATCGGGAATCAATTTTTGTGTTTCTTTTTTATGCCCGCCTTTACTCATGAAACGACTAAATTCTTTAATAAACTTAACAGAGTCAGTCGTAAACGTTTTTATATTCTGGGCGTCAGAATCAGAAAAAAGAAAAAAGAAAAAAAGAAATGGTATGATAAAAATAATTCGAATCATTTCAATTTAATATTTACGGAAAGATAAAACAATCCAGTTTGAATTTCCACTGATAGTTTCAAAAGTCAGAAAATGTTCGGAACACAGCTTCTCTATTGCATTTCTGTCTTCAGAATAAAAGCCGCTTAAAAGCAATACCGCATTTTTACGCATGGCATTTGAATAAACAGGAATTTGCTCAAGCAATACATTTCTGTTAATATTGGCAATAATCACATCAAATGCTTCTGAATGGTTCACGAGTTCTATTCCACCCGTAAAAATATTTATATTCTGAACTTTATTTAATGATACGTTTTCAACAATATTCTCGTAGCACCAATCATCAATTTCGATTGCAGTAACAGAAGCAGCGCCCAGCATTGATGCGGCAATTGACAGAATCCCAGTACCAGAGCCCATATCAAGTACATTCTTGTTCTCAAAATTCATTTCAACCATTTGCTCCAACATCAGGCGGGTAGTAGGATGATGACCTGTTCCAAAAGACATTTTAGGTGTTATCAGCAAGTCAAGTTTGTATCCAATCTTTTTTTCATGAAATGGCGCACGTATTTGATAAAAATTTTTTATGTAAACAGGTAGAAAATTCTTTTCCCACTCCTCGTTCCAGTTCTTTTTTTCTACTCCTGAAAAAGAATATGTAAACTGAAAATCTATTGATTTCTGAATTTCGATAACAGCTTCTGCTGAAAAAAAAGATTCAAGAATATATGCTGCAATGCCATTTTCAGAGTATTCAAAACTATCGTAGCCTATATCGCCAAGAAGCGCAGTTAGTATTTCCTGTTTTTCTTCTGTGGGTAATTCTAGTGAGCAAATAAGTTCTATGTAATCCATTTTTTAGTAATTTGTTGTTGCACGTTGCAGGTTGCAGGTTGCAGCCGTAGACTGAGCGCCTGCCTGTCCGGTAGGCAGGGAGTCGAAGTCAAGGTTGCAAGTTGCAAGTAAAATTAATTGATTCTTCATTTTTTAAAACGAAGTAATGATTGTATAAAAATCAGCTGCTTTAAGAGATGCGCCACCAATAAGACCTCCGTCAATATCTGCTTGTGCAAATAATTCGTTTGCATTTGCAGCATTGCAACTACCACCATATAAAAGACTGGTTTCATCTGCAATCTGTTTTCCGTATTTTTCGGTAATCAGATTCCGTATAAACGCATGCATTTCCTGTGCCTGCGCCGGACTTGCAGTTACGCCAGTACCAATAGCCCAAACAGGTTCATAAGCTATTATTATTTTTGAATAGTCATCTGCACTCAAATCAAATAGTGCTTCGCTGATTTGTGATTTTATCACTTCAAACAATTTGCCTTCCTCGCGTTCTTTCAAAACTTCTCCGCAGCAAAAAATGGGTGTGATTCCTGCCTGCAATGCAAGTTTTACTTTTTTATTAAGCATTGCATTGTCTTCGTGATAATACGACCTCCTTTCGGAATGGCCGATTAAGCAATGCGAAACTCCAATAGATTGAAGCATAGCAACAGAAACCTCTCCGGTAAAAGCGCCTTTCAGTTCGTTCGCACAATTCTGAGCCGATACTTTTATAACACTATTTTTTGTTACATTAATAATTTCAGATAAATGAGTAAAGGGAGGAGCAATAATAACATTTGCTGAACCAATATTTCCATCATGAATTAATTTCTGTAACTCATTTACCAAAGCAATACCTTCCTGAATCGTGGTATTCATTTTCCAGTTTCCGGCAACAATTTTTTTTCTCATAATTTTAGTTTTTTACTTTATGCAAATATAATGATTACTATTTAAATTACGAATTACGAATTACGAATTAGAAATACAATAGAAATACAATAGAAATACAATTGTACATCTACTGAACATCTACTGAACATCTATTGTAGCACTATTGAACATCTACTGAACATCTATTGTAGCACTATTGAACATCTATTTATTTTCTATTCTATAAAAACAATCAAACAAAATATACAATCCCACCGCAGTTATCCTTTTCTGCTCCGGTAACTGAAGAAAGGCAATTATTAATTCCGAGATAACGTAAAAGCCCTAGCAGCGCAAAAATCAAAGCTTCTTTGAAATCAACAATCTGAGAATCCGGAATAATAATTTTCACTTTTGTTTTCTTTTTTAACAGTTGTATTAAATATTTATTATGCGCTCCACCGCCTGTAATCAAGACCTTTTTAGCAGTATCAGATCGCATGGTTTTTGAAATCTGGCAGGCAATATGCTCGTATATTGTTCTCAATTTATCTTCTACAGAAATATCAGATTGTAAAACATGAGGTAAAAAAATATCTTCTAACCACTCTCTGCCTAATGATTTTGGAAATTTCGCTGAATAAAAATCAAGTGAATTTAATTGAGATAATAATTTTTTATTTAATTTTCCTTTTTCTGCAAAATGACCATCCTTGTCAAAATCTAATCCCAGATTATTTGCAAGCAGATTAATAATTATATTTACAGGGCAAATATCAAACGCGATACGTTTCTTTTTGTCCTCAAAAGAAATATTGGCAAAGCCACCAAGATTGAGGCAATAATCGTATTCGGAAAATAAAATCCGGTCGCCAATAGGAACTAAAGGAGCTCCCTGCCCACCAAGTGCAACATCCAGTGATCTGAAATCGCAAATTGTTGTAATGCCACTTGCAGCTGCAATACTAGCACCGCTTCCAATCTGGCAGGTTATTTTTTTTTTAGGCTGATGAAAAATTGTATGTCCGTGTGAAGCTATGAAATGCGCTTCCAGCTTATTCTTATTTAAAAATTCTTTTGCTAAAGACCCGGTGTGTTTTCCAAAATAATTAGAAAAATCAATCAATTGAAGAGCATTGAAGCTTGAAGCAATTTTCAATTGTTCTTTCATTTCTGATGAATAAGAAAAAGTCTCAGCCTGATTAATTTTCCAGTCAGAAATTGAGTTTTCAGAATCAAGATAAAAAGAACAATGAGCTATATCCAATCCGTCTAAGGAAGTTCCAGACATTAAGCCAAGTATATTAAATCGTTTTTTCTTTTTCATTTTGTAATAATAGTATAAAACAAGACATCCATTATTTGAATTACAAAAGTAAAAGTGAGATTTTTTTTTCTTTCAATCAAAAAAATTTTTAATATTTAAAATAATTCTTATAATTGTAAAAAAAATATGTAACAATATCATTTTTTCAAGATTATTACGTATTTTTGTATTTTATTGTTAAATTAATGGGCTTTAATCCAAACGATTGGTACAATTCGGTAAAGAAGGAAAACACGTTGTTTGCTTATAAAGGTGCTATTTCTTCCGAAAAAATCGGAACTATTCTTGAAACAGTTGATAAAAAACTGTCAGAAAAGAATGAAAGCAATAAATTAAAAAGAAAATTTTATAACGTTCTTGTAGAAAGTTTGCAAAATATCTATCATCACGCAGAGCCAATAGATTCACAAACTATTGAATTCAGCGATGATAAGGAAATGAAGGAAAGCAAAAAATTCGGAATGCTCATTCTTAATCCCAGCAATGTGGGGTATAAAGTAATACTTGCGAATTTTATTAAAAAGCACAAACTTCAGATGTTGAAAGACAGAGTTGATCAGCTCAACGCGTTAGATTCGGAAGAAATAAAAGCGCTGTATAAACTAGTGCTGAATAATCACGAATTTTCGAACAAAGGAGGCGGAGGGCTTGGAATAATAGATATAGTAAAAAGAACAGAATCAAAGCTGGAGATAGAAGTATTCCCTTTTAATCAGGAATATTCTTTTTGTAGCACAAATATAAACGTGTATTAAAGTATAGTAATTAATAAATAAATTAAATTGTATGGAACCAATTTCAATTGAAGGAACCCAAAAAACTCCAACTGTAAATTTTAATCATGAAACCGGAAAAATTGAAATTAAAGGAAGATCAATTCCTGAAAATTCTATTGAATTCTACAAACCTTTGGTTGATTGGCTGGAGCAATATGGTGCTGCGCCACAGAAATTAACTGAAGTAAATGTTCAGCTTGAATATTTCAATACCAGTTCCTCAAAATGTATTCTTGATGTTTTCAAAAAATTAGAAGCTATTTACAAAGGAGGAAATGAAGTTGTTATCAACTGGTATTACGAAGAAGATGATGAAGATATGCTGGAGGCTGGTGAAGATTATCAATCTATCATCAAAATCCCTTTCAAAATGATTGAAATAGCTGAGTAAAAGTTTATTTAAAACTTTTTGGGGTTAAAATAAACCTTTTACCTACGCATAATATTGATGTTAGCAGGATATTTCCTGCTTTCTTCTTTAGTGAACATAAAAACTTAAAAGTCCAAAATAAATTTTGTTTGTATACCAAAAAGGGCGGAAATAATTACGCTCTTTTTTATAATACATTGAGATAAGATTATATAAACTAAAATTGTGATAATACTTTTTATTATATTTTAATTCCCACAATTGTAATATCATCAACCTGCTCATTATTACCTTTCCATTCATTTAAAGCATCAATCAATAACTGTTTTTGCTCTGACAAACTTAAATCTGAATTTGCTAATAACAATTTTTTTAAATTTTTAGATAAAAACTTTTTATTTTTAGGACCTCCAAACTGATCCTCAAAACCATCACTTGAAAGGTAAAGAATATCTCCTCTTTGCAATTGAAAAACATAATCTGCAAAAGAGTTCATTGTTTCATGTATTCCTATCGGCATTTTTGACGGTTTAAATTCAATCAGGCATGACTCATCATTATTAATAATATTAACGTTAGATAAGCCATTCACTTCAGTTGAGCATTTATCATTTTTCCGAATTAACCATAAAGGGTTATTTGCGCCAGCAAAATGCATTGTGTAAGTTTCTAGATCAACAGCAATAAAAACAATATCCATTCCATCTTTTTGTTCACCGGTCATGCCCTTTTGCTGTAGAGATTTTATAACATATTCTCTTAACTCATTTAAAACGCTTCCTGCTGTTGTAATATCTTCTCTGGCTACAATTTCATTCAGAAAAGATATCCCCAACATACTCATAAATGCACCAGGAACACCATGACCAGTGCAATCTGCAACAGTAACCAACAACCAATTTTTTCGAATGATAGTCCAATAAAAATCTCCGCTAACAATATCTTTAGGCTCGAATAAAATAAAATAATTGGCAAGAAACATTTCTGTTAAATCATCAGCAGGCAGTACTGCTTTTTGAATTCTTCTTGCATATAATATACTATCTTTTAATTCTGTATGAATTTCTTCAATATGTTTTTTTTGAGTTATTACAATTTCGTGTTGCCCTGCTATTTCATCGCGTTGCGCTTCAATTTCCTCTTTCTGTTGATTCAGAATTTCATTTTTCTGATCAACTAATTTTTTTTGATTTTCTATAATTCTCTTTTGTCTTCGAGTAATACGAAGCCTTTGAATGATAAAAATTGTAAATATAGCCAGAAGTGCCAAACCGGCAATTATTGAAAAAATAATAATTTGCTGTCTTTTATTCTCAAGAACCTGTAATGCTTTTTCTTTTTCGAGGAGATCAATTTTGAAGTCGAACTGCATTTTCGCTGCATGGGTCGAAAGCTTTTTAAAATTATTTATATCATTTAACCTGTCTTGCGCTTCTTTAAATTTTTTATAAAAAGACAAAGAGTTAGTTAAATCTCCCTTTCCTTCATAAGAAACAGACAATAAATAAAAAATGCTCTGCTTATAATAATCCGACTTTAAATCTTCAGCAAGGGTTAAACTTTTATCTAAATACTGTAAAGCATTGTCATACCTTTTCTGATATATATAAACTTGAGCAATCTGATTATAAAAAAGGATTAATGTCGCTTTCTGATTTAGTTTCACAGCTACATCCATTCCCTCTTTTAACAAATCCAAAGCTTTATCATATTCTTTTTTCTCTGTAAAAATTATACCTGCATTCAATTTTCCAGATGACAATCCTGAATCATTACCAATTTCATGAGAAATTTTTATTGTTTCTTCATTATAAAAAATAGCAGAATCTAAAAACTGCATTCTTGCATCAACATTAGTAGAGTTAATATATTTCTCATAAAAAACAGAATACAATTTCAAAAAGCATTCTAACATTCTTTTTTTATTATCTACTTCTTTAGAAATTTTCAAAGCATTAAAGGCGTATTCATAAGCCAAATCATAAGACTTAAGATTCATTTGAATACCCGCAATATTATTCATACAGGCAGCGCTGTTATCTTTATCTCCGATTTCGTTTTTTATTTTTAATGACATGTGGAGAAAATCTAAAGCTTTGGGTAATTCACCAATTTTATCATATACATTACTTATATTATTATACACATCTGATACCCCTTTTTTATCCTTTATTACGATTCGTATATCAATAGATTTTTGATACGACAACATTGCATTTATATAATCTTCTTTGTAATAATATATCAAACCAATATTCGAAAAATTTTTTGCAATTAGAGAGGAATCTGATATTTGTTCTGAAATTACTAATGATTTATTGTAGAAAAATAATGAAGAATCATAATTATTTTTTCTTGAATAATATTTTCCAATACAGCGATAAGAAATGACTGAATACATTTTTTCATTCAATTCTTTTGCAAGTGATAATGCTTTATAATAGTAAAAAACAGCCGTGTCTTTTTTTTCATTTAAATAATAATCCCCGGCTGCAATAAAAGTGCTGATTGTTGAAGTATCTTTTTTTACTTTAATTAAAATTTCAATAATACTGTCAATTTTATTTTTTTTCTGCGCAACAGCTCCAGTAATAGAAAAGAAAAAACAAACAACAAATAGAAGTGAAATAAGAATACTATTTTTAACCATAATAAAAGGGGCTAATTAGCATTGAATACAACGCTATTTTTAAAATTATCTGTTATAAATAAAAACACTTCGGTACTGTGTGACGTCATTTGTACCAAACATAAAATAATATACTCCATTTGAAAGCTGTAAAGTTTTTAAATCAATCTTCAAATGGTGTTTCCCAGGTACTATTTTTTCATTTTCAAAATTCGCTATTTTCTCGCCAAGTGCGTTTAATATGACTATTTGAACATTCGATTTTTTTTCTATTTGGTATTCAATATTGATTAAATCAAATGCTGGATTTGGATAAATTTTAAATATGCTGCTATTTTCAATTTCATTAACCGCATCGTCCATTTTTTCTTCAATATTTGATTGTGATTCGGCATAAGGACCTCCCATTTCCTTGCTTTCTCCCATGGAAATACATGAATTTAATAATTTTACTCTTACTTCGTAATAATAATTACTTGAAACTCCCGTATGGGAATACCCCGGAGCCAATACTGACGTTAACGAATCCATATTTTGAGGATCTAAACCATACATGACCTTATAATATTCGGGAATAAACTCACCTGTCGAATCAACATAAGCATTCCAATTCAAATTAATTGTGGTTGCAGGTACCCCCTGTGAAACCTGCAGAAACATTGTCCTGTGATGCGGGCAACGGGGACTTTCAATACCAAAAGAATCCACAGAAGTTAATGCATAATAATCAGAATTATTATGAGGGGTTGAAGTAATATCAACATATTCACTTAATTCATGAAAATAGACCGTATCTAAAGCCTGAAAATTTGAGCCGGGGATAAATTTATAAATTTTATAAAATGCTGTACCCATATCCCATAGTCGTTCCCATACAATTTTATTTTTATGAAAAAGTGTATCAACTGTAACAAAACATATTTTTTGCAACTCATAATTTTTCAATAAAGTACTATTCGAACCTGCAATCCAACCCGCTTTTTCATTGGGAAAATTTATGCTTTTCAAATAGGTATTGACTCCGGAATTGACAGATAGCCAATTATTGCCCCCATTTGTAGTATGAAACAGAACTCCATCCTGACCACAACACCAGCCTTTTAATGAATCTATAAAGAAAACAGAGTAGAGTGGTTTTGTTTGTGAAAATTGATCTGACCAATTATTTCCTCCATCTAAAGTTCTTTTTATTAAACCATCACTTCTGCAAATCCATCCCCTTAATGAATCTGTAAAATAAATGCTATGATTAGTTATTGAAGGGGTTGTACTACCGATTTGATTCCATGTATTTCCGCCATTTGTTGTTTTTATAAGCTGAGCATAATTCCCAACTGCCCAGCCTATCTGATTGTTGATAAAAAATACTTTGTATAAAGCCTGTGTTATCGGAATTGCGCTTTGAGTGACCCATGTTGCGCCACCATTAGTAGTTTTAATTATAGTGCCTACAGCCCCCAAACCTACAGCCCATCCTGTTGTATCGTTAATAAAAAAAACAGATTTCAATTCATTATTCGTTCCTGAATTTTGCGCGACCCAATTTTGTCCACCATTACTTGTTGCTAATATTTTACCACCAGTCCCTACCACCCATCCATGAAGTGTATCCGTAAAACAAACTCCGTTCAAGCTTGATGTAGCAAGGGGAGAACTTTGATTTATCCATGTATGACCCGCATTATATGTTCGTAGAATAGTGCCACTGCTCCCGACAAGCCATCCATCATGGGAATTAACAAAGCAAACATCATTAAAGTCTATAGTTGTAAAACCTGTTTGAATTTCAACCCAATTATTTTGTGTAAAAACATTCTTACAAAAAAATAATACTGCTACTAAAAAAATAATTTTTTTCATATTCATAGATTTTTATATGCTTTGCATGCAAAAGATTTATTATCACTCAAGGATTAGCACAAACATAATTAAAATAAATATCAGAAATGGTATGGAAAAAAGCTTATACTCATTTCATAATATTTTATTTAAACTCACATCCAACCGCTTTTAATTTATTAACCATTAAATAATGAAATGATATTTCAAAAGCTCCCCTCCCATTGCTGGCTACAATTAAATCTGATAGCTGAATATCATAACTCATTTCAATGATATATGTATCTGTAAGTTCATACCTTAAACATGGGATTAAAGCATCTCCCCATCTAAAACCACAACCAAAAGATACAATATTTTTTGTATTTATAGGATACTTCAATAACATTCCAGCTATTATCTCTTTACTTACACCTTGCTGAACATATATTAAAGAAGGGCAAAGAGCTGTTTCATTTTTATTCAGATTAATCTTAAAATCAGTATGGGCTATATATTTGGGATTTAAAATATCATTTGATGCTTTGTAAAATCCTATACCGGGAAAATTGAAGTGAGATGCAGAAATACCAAAATTAAAACTTGTATTTTCGCTATACTTACAATGCCACAATAACCCAATCCCTAAATCCAGATTGTAAAAAGTTTCAGAACCTAAAAGTTCATCCGAAACAATATCAGGATTATAACCAGATTGGTCAAACTGGTTGCCCCATTTTATCTTAGAAAAATCTATACTTCGCTGAACTAATCCTGCAAGAAAACCCGCCGCAAGCCTATTCTTGTCTGAAACAGGTTTGTTAATTGCAGCAGTAAAATTCAATTGAGTAATCCCCAAAGATGCATCACCGGCTCTGTCTCCAAATAAATTTACTCCAATCCCACTATAACTTTTCGCTGATTTTTTAAAATCATACGCAGCACTAATTGTTCTGAAAGGAGTAGTAATGCTGCTCCATTGATCACGATAATTTAACATTATCCTATGATTTCCATAAAAATTGCCTGTAAATGATGGATTCAATAACAATGGAGATGAATTCATTTGAGAAAAATGAATATCCTGAGCAAACCCAAAGAATACAAAGCTAAAAACAAATAAAATAAAACATAAAATTCTCATAACATCATCTCACTAAAGTAATATTTCCTTTTTCATAATATTGCCTTTCGTTTCTGTAAAAATGTATCCACAAATTGTACACAAATACCGCGGTGTTTAATTGCTTTCCCTGATAGGTACCATCCCATCCATCGTCCAAGGATTCTGTTTCAAAAACCCTTACCCCCCAACGATCATAAATGGTTAATCTTACATCCTTTATTCCAAAACCCTGTACTTTTAATACATCATTCCTACCATCATTGTTCGGAGAAAATCCATTGGGCACAAATACAATATCTTTATCTTCTACATATACAATTACAGTATCACTATTCTTACAGCCATTATTGTTAATTGATTCGACAATATATTCGATGGTTTCTTTTGGCGATGCGATAGGATTAGCAATAGTGGTTGAAGACAACCCTTCTGCTGGATACCATAAATATTGTTGTCCGCCTACAGCTTGTAGTTGCGCCTGCTCTCCAACTAAAATAATTGTATCAAAACCCGCATTCACTACAGGCAATTCATCTACAAATACCCATACACTATCTGTAGAAGAACAACCATTACTATTGGTTACTGTAACTGTATATATTTCTGTTTCCTGCGGATAAAAAACTAATCCCTGAGATATATTATTATTCCATAGATAATTTTCACCTCCTGTTGCTTCAAGTATTACTCCTTCTCCAACACAAATCCTTTGGTTTTCTCCGGCTTCTGCTGTTGGATGTGAGTTTACTTCTACACTAATAAATATCTTCCCACTTGTACAACCACGCGAATCTGTTGCGGATATATTATAATTTGAGGATACTAATGGTTGAACTGTATATGGAATATTTTGCTCAAAAGTATTCACATAATAACTGTAAGGGGGAGTTCCTCCTGTTGCAGATGAGCTGAACTGCACACTTTCTCCGCTGCATATTATGTAGCTTGTATCACCAGTTATCAGCACAGGTAAGGGTTCTGTTATTATTAAATCGTTTATGGTATCGCAATTATGAGAATCGGTTACTGTTATTGATAAATTACCTGCCGGTAAATTTTCAACACTTGGATTTGTACTTGTGGGAATAGTATTCCAATAGTAGAAATAAGGTGGAGTGCCTCCCCCGGCTATAACACCCGCTGTTCCATTACTCCCGTTAAAACAGGAAACATTCGTTTGTGAAGGTGTGCCTGTTAACAATGGTGGCTCTGTTATTGTTACGGATGCTGTTTTCGTGCAATAATGCGCATCGGATACGATTAAAATATATGGGCCACCAAAAACAGCACTTGAAAATAAATTCAACAGAGAATCAGAAGTGTTATTGGCAGATGTATTCCACTGATAAGTATAACCCGGAGTACCTCCCGTTACTGCTGCATGAACCCATCCATCGTTGCTATGCCAGCATAAAGAATTGAATTGCGTAGTGGTTATTACAGGTAATGGATAAACTACAACTTCTTGTGTTATATCATCAGAACAAGGACCTGTTGTATTTATAGTTAAAGTTACGTTATAAGTTCCGGGTGCAGAAAATTGATGAGATGGATTTAGAGCTGTACTTGTTGTGCCATCTCCGAAATTCCAATAATACGAAAGGATTGTACCATTTATACATGAAGACAGATTTGAAAAGTCAGTATTATTTCCTAAACAAACTGTGGTATTAGTGAAAGATGCTGTTGGCTGAACAACATTGTATGTAATCAGGACATAACCATTTTTTCCATCAAAACCAGAACCTCCGCTTGATGCAGCACCACCAAAGGCATAATTCGTTGAAAATCCAGGATAAGTACTATTTCCAGGAATTTGACCATTACCGTTTATTCCATTAGGCCAAGATGTTCCACCACCACCACCACAACCTCCAAAATCATAATCATGGGAAACACCACCACCTGTACCACCAGAAGAACCACCACCACCGCCGCCGCCACCACCACCATCATCACCAAATGGATATGTCATATTTCCGCCTTGTGTACCACAGCCGTTAGAGCTAGCACCTGCTATACCAGAAGAAAAACAAGTCGTATAAGAAAAACCATTTTGACCACCACCTCCACCTGTGGATCCATTCCCGCTGGCTCCTCCACCTCCTGCTCCACCCCCTCCACCTGCAACAATAATCAGTGAAGAATTAAATAATACAGCAGTAGCGCCACCACCTCCACCGCCACCACCCGAATAGCCATGACTTCCAGCCTGGCCACCCTGACCACCATTATAGTTGTTATTGCCCCAACCACCTGCTCCTCCCAATGCTTCAGAATGACAACACTGTCCTCCCTTTCCTCCCTCTCCTGCCCTTATTGTAAATACATCCCCAGCAGCAACCGAAATTACTCTTTGAACAAAAGCACCACCGCCACCACTTCCTCCATTGTACACATCATATCCACCACCACCACCACCTGCACCCCATGCACTGATAGTAACAGAACTTACACATGGAGGAACCTGAAAAGTTTGCGAACCTCCATTATATGTATATCCTATTGAAGTTTGTGCTATGACTAATGACGTTGAGTAAATTAAAAAAAGTAAAAAAACACTAATAAATACTTTATATGGTAATAATCCCTTCATAAATTTTGTATTATTATTAATGGATACCAAGTTATTTTTTAATTAATATTGTTCTATATTTCACATTGGCTATTGCTTCTATTATATAAAAACCAGAGTTAAGATGATCAATATAAAAGGTGTATTCATTTTGATAAATATTGTTATAAGTCTTTACTGTTTTTCCTGTCAAATCTTTAATTTCAATATTCTTAATTTTCTCTAAATTTTCTTTTTCAATTAGTTTAACTGTAATTATATCTGATGTAGGATTTGGATAGACAGAAATGCCTTTATTAAAATTAATACCCTCTACACTTTCAGGAAAATTTTGAACCAGATTAGAACTGGGTTCTATCAAAGAATCCTGTCCTTCCACATTGCAAATAAAATCTCTTTTAATCCCAACCTTGTAGTAGTAATTTCCAGCTGCATTAGGGTCAGTATAATACAAAACATTCTCGTTAGCTCCACCGGGTAAATACTCAATAGAATCCATTTGTTCAGGAGTAGTGCCTTTATAAATTATATAATAAGGAGGAATAAAACTTCCGCTCTCATCCTTATATGGTGTTAAAGATAAATCAGACACATTACCATCAACCAGTATATTAAGCTTCATTGTTTTGTGGTAAAAACTTTGTTGAGATTCATTACCGCATGAGTCAACAACAATAATTTTATATTTCTCTGCTTTTACTTCTGGTTGACTATAATAATCAATGAAAGCTGAAATAGAATCGTAAGAAACAATTCCTATACTATCAAATTGAGAAGTAGAACTTTCTTTACAAATAAGATAAGCAGCAGTGCCAACATCAGGCACTTTTTCCCATAAAATTTTATTTTTTTTAGATATTGGATCTATAGTAATAAAACACAATTCCTGATCTTGGAAAGGATGTTTCACTAAAATTAATACAGAATCTTTTTTATTACATCCATTACTATCAGATATAATAATCGTATAATTTGTTGTTGAATCTGGATTTGCAATTGGATTTGAAATAAAGGCATTTGAAAGAGAATAAGATGGCGACCAAATATAATTTAATGTACCTGAAATAGCAGGATAATTACTACTTGCTGTTGCTTGTAAATTTGATGATTGACCACTACAAATTGTAGTATTTAAACCTGCATCAGCTACAATTGAAATCACTTTCAAGCTGGCTTCATTACTATTAATGCTCCCACAAGCATTGGAAATTTCACAATAATAATTCCCTTCATCAGAATTTGACAAATCAGTTATAGTTATAGTATTAAATGTTTCACCTGAAATAGCCTGAGCATTTTTGTACCATTGATATGTTAATGGTGTTGAGCCTGTGCAAACAATTTCCATCGTAGATGATTCGCCAAAACAAACATTTTGCGATGATGGCTCTGAAGAAATATTAATAGCTGTGGGTTGATTCTCTACAATAGCTGTGCAAATTGTTTTACCATTACTTTCACTGAGATTAAATTGCCTTATTGCTCGGACATAATATTTAAATCTTACTTTAGGGCTAGTACCTGGAACATTATTAATATGTATAAACCATGCTTCATAAATTGTATATATAACATAATATGTATGAGGAATACTATCTTCTGTTGAGCTCCAGTAATGTAAATCACCATTAAAGCCACCGACAATATCTTTTTGTTCTCCCAATTTTATTAATTGGTTAATAGCAGGCAAAAACCAATCATTATAGCCAAAAAGGGTCAATGTATCGCAAAGCTTTGCAGCGAGCGATCCATCATTTGGAAAAATAGCAAGACTGCATTGCCCCGGATTACCATAATAATTAACTAAATTATCGTGATAAGCGACAATCGCTGCTGTGTTTGCAGCACCATCATCTTTACTCCAGGCAGAAGGAATAGAAGCAGTGCAACAACCCCACTCAAAAGTTGTAGAATCACCAGCAACCTGATTGAAAGGAGGTGCTATTAAGCCACCGCCAGAACTATCTATAAAAAACACAATACCACCATGAAACCAATCACCAACCTGTACTTCATTCGTACTTGATATAAGTTTACAACAAACCACACTACTAAAAGAAGGAGAAAGATTTGCACATAATGTATCCACAATTTCCAACCTGTAATACCATTTATTTGTTGGTGATATTGTTATCTGAAAGGCATAATTATTTTGAGTTGCGCCAACGATATTTGACCAGATAGTGCTATCCGAACTAACTTGCCATTGTAATTCACCATGAGTAACAGATGCATTTAAAATCACTGTGTCGCCAGATAGAACTGTATATTGATAATTCTGTCCAAAAGATATTTGAGCAAAATAAATCAACATTCCTACTAAAAAAATAATTTTGGTTTTCATAATAATTGGTTTAAATGTTAATGTTATTCAACGATTAAAATATTTCTATACAAATTATCAGAGTAGACTTCTATTAAATAAATACCAGATGTCAAATTTTCATTATAAAGTTTTACTTCTCTCTGGTTAATATTTGAATAATCTTTTACAATTTTTCCTGTAATATCTTTTATCAAAATTGATTTTATCATTTTATCATTTAAATCTACAGTTGTTTCATCATGAAAAGGGTTTGGGTAAATATTGATTTTATTATAAAAAAGTATTTCACTGACACCATTTGCACCCTTTTTATAGTTTGAAAAAGAAATAACACTTTCATTTTCTTTAGAACTATTACATCCGTCTGTTTTTTTAACACCAACCATATAATAATAAAGACTAGAACCATTAGGATCAGTAAAATTAATAAAACCTTCACTTCCTGGAGTGTAATTTATAGAGTCAAAAGTGGTTGTTGATGTACTTCTATAAATAATATAAATCTCAGGAACATAAGTACCACTTTCATCAATGTAGCTAGACCACTGTAAATTAGCATTCGTGGAATTTGTATTAACAATGAGCTTCATTGTTTTGTGAAAAAAAGAATAATCAGACTCGTTACCGCAAGTGTCAATTACAGATATTTTATATTTATAAGCTTTTACTTCAGGGCTACTTGTTACATCAACATAATTGGCAGGGTTATCATGATTTACACAAGCCAATCTCTCATAGTGTTCTGTTGTTGTTTCAACCCAAATACAATATGAAGCGATACCAACTCCGGGTGTTTTTTCCCAAATAATTTTGTTTCTCCATGTTATTGTATCAACTGTAACATAGCATAATTGTTGATTAGCGAATGGTATACGAACCGTAATTAATGTTGAGTCAATACCTGAACATCCGGTTTGTTCTGTTGCACTAACAACATAATTTGTAGATGCAATTGGATATGCATTCGGATTTTCAGAATTAACATTACTTATTCCCATTGAAGGAGACCAGTTATACACTAAAGTGCCCGATTCAGCCGGATGATTAGAAACAGCTGTAACAAGTAAAGCACTCGTATCTCCTTTACAAATCACGGTATCAGGTGAAGATACTATTGAAATATCAATAACTTTTAATTCAGCGCTATTTGTTAAAACAGACCTGCAAAGATTTGAAACTTCACATGAATAAAAACCTTCATCTGAGACACTAATATTTTCAAGCTGTAAAACACTTTCATTTGCATCTGATAACATAATACCGTCTTTTATCCACTGATAAGAAAATGGCTCACTTCCATCAGCATCGACTGTAAAATCAGTGCTACTACCTTTACATTTTAATTGGCTCAAAGGATTTTGATTGATTGTAATTGTTACAGGTTGATTTATTATTGTATCAAAATAATTATAATGCCCGATACTTTCAGAATTAGTATAATTTCTAATACAACGAACTGAAAGAATATTATTTTTTGCGCCAGTAACAGGATAAGGAGGATAGCCTACTAAATAAGATATAGTCAAAGCACTATTTGCATCAGATTCAGACGAACTCCACATAGAACCCGAATAAAAACCACCAACAATATCTTTCAAATCCCAAAGAGTGTCTAATTGATTTATTGCAGGTAAAAACCAATCATCAAAACCATTTAAATTTAAAGTATCACAGACACTAGCAGCAATAGGTCTTTGATTGCATTTCAACACAATGGTATCGGTATTAGAAGCCCCATCAGATAAACTTACCGCCCCAAGCAACAGGTTATTAGAATAACATCCCCATTCTGCAGCATGTTCTTGATTTACCTGAGGTGCGATCAATCCGGAACCATTACTGTAAGTATTAAAAACAATTCCTCCATGAAACCATTCTCCTATTTGCACCTGACTTGTATTTGAAATAATTTTATATTTAACACAATTACTATAATAAGGAGAAGCATTCGGACACAATGAATCTATTATTTCTGCTCTGTAAAATTTATAACCCGTAACACTTGAAGGAACAATTATTTCAATAGAAGATAGTGTTTCATTCAGAATATTTAACCAGGTTAAACTATCAGTACTTTCCTGCCACTGGATTGTACCATTTACACCTTCAACATTTATATTTAATGTATCGCCAACAAGTAAATCGCACTGAATTTGCTGAGCATTTACAGTTAAATAAAATAAAAAAAAAAGCAAGAAAGAGTATAGACGTTTCATTAATACAAAGATTTAGTTAATACTGTTTTGTATATGTATAATTTTTAATTTTATTAGTGATTACACCGGAACAATTTTCTACATCTGTAATATGCAAGACCACAATAGTACCAACACCACCAGAACCGGTTATTGTGCCATTTCCGGAAATTAAATGTGAACAGGTATCATTCTGCAGTGTTGTATTCGGGACAATAATAGTAGATCCGTTAACAATACCCGGAACTCCAATATTTTCAAAAACTATTTTATTATTTGTAGTTGTTGAAATATAAATTAATGAACCACCGTTTGCAGTTTCTCCATTATACACTTCTATATAATTATAATAGCCTCCAAGATAATTCGCAGCATTGGTAATTGAAATGACTTGAATTTTCGAATTACTACCAAAAGAATTTGTTGCAGTGAGTGTAACATAATAAAGACCTGTTGTAGCATAAATATGAACAGGGTTTTGCGAAAAAGAGTTTCCGCCATCCCCGAAATTCCATAACCAAGTTGTAGGAATATTTTGCGATAAGTCAGTAAAAGTAATATGTTCATCTACATAAGTATTCGTAGGATAAACACTAAAATTACCCATTGGCGCCATACCCACAACTGAAATATAATTTATTTTGATAATAGTATCGTTTCCTATTTTATTTGTGGCTTTAAGTGTAACTGTATAAGAACCCAGTGAATTATAACTATGAGCAGGGTGCTGCAGAGTAGACGAAGTACTATCCCCAAAATCCCAGTACCACGAGGTGGGTTTGTTTTGACTCAGGTCAAAAAAAGAAACTGCCTGCCCAACATTAACAAAAGTTGCATTAGAAGAAAATTCAGCTATTGGAGCTAAGGCTCTTACAGTAATCGTTTTTGATGCAACACTTTTAGATTTATCTTCCTTTGAATATACTTCTAAAACGACCAGAAAAGAACCCTCTTGGGTGTAAGTATGACTAATCGTTGAAGAAAAAGATACAAAGCCATCACCAAAATCCCACACACATCTTGATGCATCCTGTGATGTATTTTTAAACAAAACAGAATCACCGACATTTACTGTTTCAGGAGCATCAAAAGAGGCAATTGGTTTTTTTTTACAGGAATCCGAAATTATACAAATAGCAACAAGAATGATAAAAAGAAAAATGGTTTTCATAAGAAAATTGGTAATTAATTTGGCAAATTGATATCCTCATACAAAATTAAATAAAACAAATGATAAAACAAACTATTATATAATAGCTATCCAACTAATAAAAACCATAAAAAAACCCGATCTGTTATCCAAATCGGGCTATTTTTTTCTAAAATTCCATCACCTACTCCAGGCTCGAAGCAAATTTTAAATATTGTGTACGATAGAAAAGAGTAGCGTCTTCTATGTTTTTGTAATTCATTTTTCCTCTGAAATCTGCGATGGATGCAAATTTGTGTTTGTCCATCCATACAGCGATATCCTGATTGATGCGACTGATTAATTCTGATCCGTGCTTATACAAAGCAGAGCAAACCTGAACGCCTTCTGCGCCCGCGAGTAGAAGTTTTATTGCAGCTGCGGCATCATGCACTCCGGTAGAAGCAATAAGCCCGCAACGCATTTTATCTTTATCAGACAAAAGCGCAATCCAGCGTAATGTTGCAGCAATTTCTTCAGGCGAACTTAACGCATTTTTAGAAGGAGCTGCATCAAATTTTTCAATATCAATGTCGAAAGAAAGAAACCTGTTAAACAAAACGATTCCTTCAATTCCTGTAAATGAAAGTTTCTGAATAAAATTTGCCAAGCCTGAAAAATGAGATCCGATTTTTACTGCAACAGGAATTTTTACTTGTTTTTTTATTGCAGAAATAATATCAAAGTACACGTTTTCGTATTCTCCACCCTGCTTTGAAAAATCAGAAGGGAGCATAAAAATATTCAGCTCCAGAGCATCGGCTCCAGCTTTTTCTATTTCGGCAGCAAATGCAGTCCATTCTGAGGATGAAGTACAATTAATACTTGCAATAACCGGAATTTTCAATGCAGCTTTTGCTTTCTGAATCAGAATCAGATACTCGTAAATGCTGTTATGTTTAATATAATTGAGAAAATAATCTTCAACGCCGGGATAATAATTATCTCCTGCTGCATGTTCAAGTTTATGCGTTTCTATCGCGATTTGTTCTTCAAAAAGCGATTTAAGCACCACTGCTCCGACACCATTTTTTTCAAGCTTTAAAAGCGTGTCAATGTTTTTTGTAAGTCCGGAACTACCGGCAATTATTGGGCTTGGAACATTCAGCCCGAGATAGCTTGTTGATATGTTTGCCATTATATAGATTTTAAAACGGTTAATATTTCTTCTAAATCACTTACTTTATCATTGTATGAAAGCTTCTCGTAGGAAGCAATTAAATTATTAATCAATCGGATTATTATTTCTGCATTTGAACAGGGAACGTAAAAACTTTTTTCGGGTGATAATTTCTGTTGTTTCAAAAAATAATCAATTTCTTTTCTTCCAAATACGGCTCCTTTATTTGAGGGATTAATGTAAAACAACACTGCTTCGCTTTCTTCTTCAAAGGCAAATAAAGCACTTATTTCTTCTTTATAGGCAAGAATGAAATTTTTCGGAAGATTCACACCATATATAGGAAGCCCCAGACTCTGCGCTATCAAAGCATAAATAATAGATAAGGATAAAGGATTCCCTTTTTTTGTTTCTAATACAATATTAATATATGAATTTTGCGGAGAATAAAAATTTGCATTATTAAGTGAGAATTTGTGAATGTCAAAAATTATGTGGTTCAATATTTTCACCTTTTCTAAGGCTGTAAGGTTTTCATTTAACTCAAGCCAAACATCTTTCTTAACAATTTCAATTTTCTCCCTGACGTCTTCAAATCTTAAATCCGGGTACTGGTACTTTGCAATCAGATAGACGCCTTCGAGCAAATCATTTTTCTCTGAATGCGCCCAAACTGAAAAATTATTTTTTATAATTTTAAGCTGAATATTGCGGATAATATCTTCGATTCTTGATTGCAAAACCAATTCCTGAGAAAGATCCCAGGCCTTTTCAAGTTCAGGAATAGCCTCTACTCCCTCATCGAGAAGCGTTTGCTTGACGGTGGTGAATATTTCTTCATTCGGGTCGTCAAGAAGATTTATAAGAGCTTTTATTTTTTCTGGCTCCACTGGTTTTTTTATTACGAATTACGAATTACGAATTACGAATTATAAATTTGAAAATTTGAAAATGATTCAATTTGAAAATTTGAAAATGATTCAATTTGAAAATTTGAAAATGATTCAACCTGCCTTGCCAACCTCAGTTGGTAAATCGGCAGACAGGTTTGAAAATTAAGATTTAATACGTTCTTCATTAAAAAATTATCTCCAAAACACAAAATGTCATTAAATTTATCTATACTATGATGTTAAGCGTTCGAGTGTAAGCCTGATGAGATTTTTCATGTGTGGCTTATAGTCTTTGCTGAATTCTTTTTTCTTTCTGTTTGCAATAATAACACAACAGGTTGCTGCATGATGGCCTAAAAGTTTAGACAAGCCATAAATCGCTGAACACTCCATTTCGTAGTTTGTTATTTTCTGCCCCTGAAAATTAAAATCTGTAATTTTATCATTGATATCCATATCAACAATCGGAAGCCTCAAAACCCTACCCTGTGGGCCATAAAAGCCGGGAGCAGATATTGTAATCCCACTAAACATTCCTTCGCCAAGTTTTTCAAAAATATCATTGCACCCATTTACAAAATAGGGCGAAGTTAAAAGCGGACTCCATGATACATGTTTTTTGAAAGCCTCCTCAATCTCCGTAAGGCAAACATTGTTTCTGTCTCTGTAAAAATTTAACAAGCCGTCAAAACCGCATGCAGTCTTTGAAATCAGAAAAGAATCCACCGGAATTTCCTCTTGCAGACCGCCGGAAGTACCAAGACGCACAAGTGTAAGCGCTGTGTGATTATCTTTAATGGTGCGGGATTCCATATCAATATTCACGAGAGCATCCAATTCGTTCACTACAATATCAATATTATCAGTTCCAATGCCTGTTGAAATAACCGAAATGCGTTTTCCGTTGAATGTTCCGGTATGGGTTAAAAACTCGCGGTTCTGAATCGAAAATTCAACTTTATCAAAATTATCTGATACAGTTTTTACACGCCCCGGATCGCCCACTAATAAAATAGTATCGGCAATATTTTCAGGTTTCAGATGGAGATGGAAAATAGACCCATCGTTGTTGATGATTAATTCTGAAGGCGCTATTTGTTTCATTTTCATATTTTTTTGTTAATTTTGCGATATAAATATGCCCTATTTCTCGGGCAAAACAAGGTCAAATATATAAATAAATGAATAACCGGACAAATAATATTTTAGTACCGATTGATTTTAGTGAACAATCGCTGATTGCATTAGATCAATCGTATAATATTGCAAAAATTTCTGAATCTGAAATTACATTATTAAATGTTTTAACGGTTCATGGCCCCATGTGGAGTCTTTTTTCTGAAAATGAAAAAGATGATATAGAACAGCGGTTGTCATCGAGGTTAAATAATTTAGGGGAAGAGATAACAAATCAATCGGGTATTAAAGTTAATATTATAATAAAAAAAGGAAAAGTTGTTGATACGATTTTAGAAACTGCCAGAGAAATTAATTCTCGTTTTATCATAATGGGAACAACTCCATCCAATGATATCAAAAAAAAGGTTGTAGGAACTATAGCTTCCCGAATTCTTAAAGAAGCGACCTGCCCTGTTATTACGATAAAAGGGAAACATCACAGAAACGGATGTGAAACGATTCTACTACCGCTTGACCTATCGAAGCAAACAAAACAAAAAATTAATCTTGCTATCTGGCTGGGGAAACATTTTAAATCAACCATACATGCAGTAACTATAACAGCTTCCAACGATTTTTTTGTACTAAATGATATCGAATCTCAGTTAAAAAAAGTTAAAGAAAAAATCGAGACACAGGGAGTTAAGTGTACTATAAGGGTTCTGGCATTAAATCACGGGGGAAATGAAAATTTCTGCAAAGCACTGTTAAGCTACGGTCAGGAAACATTAGCAGACCTGATAATGATAATGACGCAGCAGGAGTTTGAGGTAAAAGATTTTTTTATTGGCACATTAGCCAGTGAAATTATAAATAGCTCGGATATTCCGGTGCTGAGTTGCATTCCCACAAAATAGTGTTTGTCCATAATGTCCGAGCATTGCACCAGCTGGCTCAAACAACCACCGGTTGTTTGCCCTGTTACTCTCGAATTGAAAACAGTTGCTTCGACTATGCTCAGCACATCGCATTTACCAAAGTAAATCTACCTGTCGGTAGACAGGCTCCTTGGTTTTCAATTCTTCGAAAGCCCTGCCTACCGGCAAGGCAGGCTTGCTCTCGAACATTCTGAACTAAACACAGACTTTATAGTCGTTGCGGCGACAGGCACTAAATAAAAAAGGCTGTTTCAACAGCCTTTTTTATTTTTACATTTTAAATCATTAATACTCTTCTTCGTTAAAAAAGAAATCTTCTTTGCTCGGATAGTCAGGCCAAATATCCTCGATACTTTCGTATATCTCACCTTCATCCTCAATCTCCTGAAGATTTTCAATCACTTCAAGGGGAGCTCCCGAACGAATGGCAAAATCAATAAGTTCGTCTTTAGTTGCTGGCCAGGGCGCATCTTCAAGTTTCGACGCAAGTTCAAGTGTCCAATACATAACTTTCCGTTTAGTTCATAAATTAAAGGTCGCAAAAATATAAAAACATCTCACTAAAATACACAAATCAGGCATAAAAAATATTAACAAGTTTTTAATAATTGCAACAGGCTATAAATCAAAGAGAGAAGAATTTCAGTTTGAGAAAATAAGTCTGCCATTACAAATTTCTGTTACAGATTTGTACAGATTTTTATTCTGAATGTGTTGTATTTAGAATAAATGCTATAAATAAATACTTTTCGGAGCGGAATCAAATTTCAATCCTCTTATTTCGGAACAAAAACAAGGGTTAGTTTTGTATTGGGCTGCATCGTTATCATAGAGCTAAGACCTGTTGTATCTGTATAAATTGCCAGATCGCCAATAGAATTCAGTGTTTGCCTTAATGAAATTTTATCTTTAGTAATTTCATCTATTACAAAAGTAAAAGTACCTTCTACCCCATTAAAATTGCTAAATGTTATGCTTGTTTCGTCTGAAGAAAAACTCCAAGTTCCTGAATAAGAATCAGCGGAAGCGGAGTCACATTTCAACGCACCTTCATAAGAAATAAAAGTACTATTTGTGTAAAAGTCGGTATAATTATCTTTTATACATTCCGGTAAAAAAGGATAAATGTCTGATACACCAAAAGGCATAGAGCTGACAGTAATAGCAGGGTTGCAATTCATAGCAGACATTTTCCATGAATTTCCTGTTATAATTTCCAATTTGGTAGGTACTTTGTTTTCTTTTTTACAAGCGGCAAGACCAATTAACAAAATTATTATCGCGATAAAAATGCCAGATGTTTTCTTTCCTTTCATGGGGCTTGGTATTAAATGACTAACATTTCTCACTTGGTAATTAAGCTGAAAAATATAGTCTTAATTACGTTTATTAATATTTTATTTTTCTTGAAACTTTTTTTTTGATA